>CBFGOY010000001.1:0-212943 GCA_965650515.1 uncultured Cellvibrionaceae bacterium
AAGCCGGGGCCATGGAATTGCCACCCGAATCACTGTTACGCGAACCGATAAGGTCAACCAGCGAACCCGCAGCACCTGCCTTATAAATGCCGTACATGGGGTTGTGCGGATTGTTGCCGGTGTCGTTTTCAGAACGTGCGGAAATCACTGCACCATTGGTGTTGGCGGCAGTGGTTGCCTGTACCTTGGATTTAATACCGGTTAACAGGCCGGAATCGGCGTGGAAGAGCAGGCCGAGGCTGTTGTCGATCAAGGTTGCGGCAGTCGATGCGCTGGGCGCCATATCCGCCGGTAAGCCTTGTTTTTGGTAGCCGGCCGCGCTGAGGAAATCGCGCTGGCCGCCGCGCTGGCCGACCAGAACATTGGAGCCGGCAAAGTTGGCGCCACCGGCCAGGTCAAAGCAAATAAAAGGGATTTTCCCCGCGCCTTGTGCGGCTATACCGCATTGGTCGCGCACCAGGGCGATGTCGGCGGAGAGATCGACTTCCGCCGCGTAACCGGGCCGGGTGAGGATGCCAAGCAGGGAGCCGCCAATTAAGGTTCCCGATCCGATTTTAAACCCCTGGGCAATTAACTCGCGCCGGGTTACAGGGCGACGATGGTTGTTCAGGTAAAGCGGAGCGTCCGGGTGCAAGGGTTTTTTAAATTTAGCCATGATCGGTGTCACTCCGTAATTATTGCAAGAGCATCACTGCGCTGCCCAGGCTGGCGGCGCAAGTGGCTTTAACGGTGGTCAGGGTGCGATCCGCGGCGCAGTTGTTGCCGCAACTGATCATGTTGTCGATAAGTTGGTTCAGTTCCAGGCGCAGTTCCGCGGGGTCGGCTTGTTTTTCCAGGCTGGTATGCGGGCCGGATGCGTCCGCCATTTCAGCCGCGAGCAAGCGTTTTAATAGCGGTTCGATAACCATGTCGCGTTTGGCGCTGCTATCAAACGCCGTGCCTGCGGGCGCGGCGAAATCGAAGCCGGGGAATACGGCTGCGCGGGGCGCATTGGCGGAGCCACTATTGCCAACCAGCGCATTGCAATAGGCGACGGTTAATTGGGTGATACCCATTTGTTGCGCGGCCAGGAAGCTGTCCAGGTTGGTCAGTGTCGGCAATTGTTGCTTCACTTTTTCGTAGGTGTTTGCCACCAGTGGTGTGGTTGCCGGGATACCGGTCATGACCGCGAGGCTGGCATTGATCTCGGCGAAGTCGCGCAAGCCCAGGGTGGGTTGGCCCGGAATATCGGCTGGTTCGGCCGGGGGTGCGATTACCGGCACCGGACGGCTGTATTGGTTATCCCCTATGCGGTCGAAGGTCAGGAAAAAGACATCATCCTCTGGCCCGCTTTTCGCCTCGACAACCGTACCGAGCGGCGATAACGGCTGGCGGCCATCCACTACAGCGGCGGCACTTAATTGGGTATTGAAGTTCGCAAAAACCTGGCCGGAAATGGCCTCGGTACCGTTGACGCCGATACGAATCCCCTGGATGGGTACCGGGCTGGTCAGGGAGCCGCCACCCAACACCGTAAAGAAGGGGTTCGCGAATAAATAACCGTAATCATCCAGTTGCTGGACTTCAAAGACGATGAAGCAATTGCTGGTATTGCCTTCGGTTGTTTCGGTAAAGCAAGCCGGTTGGCCAATGAGGTCCGATACGTTGAACAGCAACAGGTAGCGGGCCCCGACACCGACATCAAAATTGGTTTTGATGTCGCCCGCGCTCATCGCACGTTTATGGACCGCGAGGAAGCGGATACTGCCCGCCCAGGGTCGGTTGCCGGATACTTCATTGCCCACCACCAGCGCATAGCTGCTATCCCAATCTTTCAGGAAGGCGCCCGCTTGCGCATCCGCATCGTCGGTAAATTCACCATTGACGTAAAGGCGACGGCCACGGATCGGGTCGAAGGTCATGACGACATGTTGCAGCGAGGCCTGGGCGCGCTCGTCGTTGTCATCGGTTGCCAATACCATTTCGCCGTTGGCGTCGCTTTGGTCGGTGCGGTTCATCGCCACGTAGTTGTAATCGTATTGGCCCAGGGTGAAATTGCGCTCCGCCGTGCTGCCCGAATAGCTGACGATGCGCGCCGGATTATTGTTATCCGCCCCCTGGTCCAGGTTATCGGGGATGATCCAGGTTTCCACCGTGTATTCACCGGAACCGCGCAATACGTCAAAGAGTTTTTTACTGCCGCTGACGGTGGCCTGGGCGCGGCCGCTATCCGCGAACTTAATGCCCCAGGCGCTGCTCCAGGCGACGTTGCCGATCAGGTTAAGGTCGGCGACCGGGTCGATACCCGAGGTATCGAAGGCGATAGTGCCTTTACCGGTTTTAAATTCGTATTTGGCAATAATGTCGCTGTCGATGCGCCCGCCGCTGCTCAACACAAAGGCATCACTCAGGCCTACCGCTTTGCTCACCACCAGGTCGGGATCTACCTCAACGGCGGTAATCGTGCCGGCAAATGCCTGGATGGCATCCTGCATTTCCGTGGCATTGGCGGCACAATCGCTCCAGCAATTGTGCGCATCAACGCGCAGGCGTTGCACCAGCCGGGATTGGGCGGGGTTGTCCAGGCGAATCTTGCTTTTGGCGGCCTGGTAGGCGGCTTCCACTTCGGCGCTGGCAAAGTAGGGCTGCTGGCGCGTGGCGGCGGATTCTGAATGGCAGCCGGCGCAATATTGGGTTAGCACCGGGTAAACCGTCGTTTCAAAATTGGCCGCACTTACCGGGAAGCTTTTGGTATCGCTGATCGTGCGGTCAGCCGGGGCTTTCAATACCACATCGTTTGCGGTGGTTTCCCGTGGGCCGGCCCATTTATTGATCCAGCCGATGATGATGTCACCACAGGCACCCGGGTCGGAGGTCCAGCAATTATGGCCGCCGACAACTTTGGTAACGATACGCGATGATGCCGGATCAGCCATGTTGACCAAGCCATTTTCTACCACCGCATCATAGGCAAGGTTAATGTCATCACCGCGCGCAAAGGTGGGCGCCTGGGTTTGGTGGCAGCCACCGCAACGGTCCTGGCGGGCGATATTGATCCAGAATTCGGTCTGGAACTTAAGGATGTCAGCCGTGCCGGCGGGCTTTTCGCCCTTATAGGCAAAGTCACTCCCGCCGGTACTTGGCGGCGGCGGATTGTTGGGTTTTACCTCGCTGCCACTGCCTGACCCGCAACCGGTCAACAAACCGCCCGCCAGCAGGATAACCATCCCCAACCGTTGCAAGCCCAGACATGCTGGATAAGTGCGCTTATTCATCATGTTATTCACCCTTGCAGTAGTTGGCGGTATCGATAAAGACTTGTTTCAGTTGATAGCCGGACGCTGCAAAACTGTCGGTAAATTCCGTGATCTTGCTTCTATCGCCCGCATCCGCCGGTTTGCGCAGGCAAACGTTCTGGAACACTTTTTCAACCTGGCACTGGGCAAAGGCATGGCTATGGGCAAGCTCCCTGTTCATAGATTTGGCCCCGGTTCCCCGGCCGGGCAGGGATTCGTCCCAGCCAAGGAATTTATTAATCCCGGAACGCCAATAGTTCTGCCAGTCATCATTGGTAGTGACATAGCCATATTTGAAGGTATTGGCATTGATGCGGTATTTCTTTTCCACGCGGCTGTTGGTATCGGGGTCGAGGGTACCCTCGGTGTTGTAATGGATGCTGCCGTTCACACCCTCGGGGTCCGCATCCACATCGTATTCAAAGTCATAGTAGGCATAAGCCTTGGCCATAGGGTCCATGCCGTTGTGGCAGCCGATGCAGTTATTAAGGAACACGCGGCTGTCACCGCCGGGGCTACGGCTAACGTCCTGGCGAATAAAATCGGGAACAAGGCTGGTATCGTGTACCTGTTCGAGGTCCCGGCATAAATGGTTTAGCAAGGTGAAGCGGAACATGGCGCGATTGGTGCCGGCGATAAAGAAAGCTTTAGCCGCGGCACGGCTGGTAATAACACCCGAGGTGGCCTCGGCAGGCAAACCATTCACTGCGGATTGGTTGCGCCTGACCAGGGTATTTTTCAGGCTGATACCCTGGGTTTCCATGGCCTCGTAATGGGCATTATTGCCGTTGGAGTAAGCGGGTAAACCGGCGGCGTTGCTGGTATAAATCACATCCTCATAAAGCGCAGTGCGAAAATCGGCGCCATCGCGCACCAGGCCTATAACCGTAGCGGTGTAATCATTCAGTGGGGCGAATACGGTCCTATCCCGGTTGGTCCAGGGCGTGGCCATATTTTTCAGGGTAACGCTGTAAAAGGCCTCGTTTTCCATGGCGATATTCACGGCGGCAGTAATATTGCCGGCGCTGATTTGTGTTGCCATGGATTGCAAAACCGCTTCGGTCGGCGGGACGCCCGCCACCCGGTTGTGGATTTGCAGCGCCTGTTCGCGCGGCCCGGCGAGGCTGCCGGCGGCGAACAGCGCCAGGGCAAGCAGCCCTGCGCGGGGCACGCGCAAGGCCAGCGTGCGAAAAATGCGGGTAGACGAAATAGTCACGATGGCTCCCGGTGAATACACTGCGTGTGCAGCACTATGGTTGTTAGGGGTAAAAGGGAAACGGACTGCCAAGGTTCAATCCACCGGTGGTGCCGGATAATTGACGGTTGGGCTTCTCTTTTTGTCGTTTTATCGCACTATGCAGCGAATATGCCGAAAAATACGGCAACTGGCGGTAGGGATGGCCATACCTCCAGAATTAGAATCAGTTCTCCATTCCTGCCGAAAGCTGCGAAAGTCAGGGGGCAGGCGGGTGGATTCTAGCGCTTTTACCGGTGTATCGGTTCGCCGCTGATCGGGTGCTGACTGGCATAAATTGTCACTTTAGTTTACGGATCGGCACTATGAGAGCTGGTTCAAACATGTTTTCCCGGCCAGGTGATGCGCAAGCGAAAGGCCAAAGCGAGACGCAGTACACATTGATTGCGGCAGGAGCAGATGAACGATGCGCCTTTGACTAGTATTGGTGATGCAAAAACGGTTGGCGTGGGTTTTGAATAGCCACGACCACTTCTCTCCCACATTTTTCGGCAACAGGATTTATGAAGCACATTTTGGGTTTTCTGGTTTCTCCTTATAAGGCGTTTAAGGTTGCGTTGCCCGCCCGCCAAACCCTGGGTGTGGGAGTTTTTACATTCGCAGTCCTGACCGGCTGCGGGGGTGGCGGTGGCGGCTCCAATTCCGGGCAAGCCCCGGACCCGGTGGTGGTCGATCTTCCCATCGCTTATATCCAGCGTCCCATACCGGTGGATGAGAACGACAACCCGCTATTTCCGGATATATTCCAACCCGATGCCTTTTATCCCGGTGGCGAACTCTACCTGAAAGACCGCGCTACTGCCCAGGCTGCGGTAACCAATATCACCCGCGCGGCCTTTGCCGAGCATGAATTCTTCGATGCCGAAAACCCCAACTACGATGTAAAGGATGTTTCCGTCCATCCCGACGGTAATCGCCTGTTATTTTCCATGCGCGCGCCCCTGAACCCGGACCTGGACGAGGACGATGAGCGCCAGCCGACCTGGAATATCTGGGAATACAACATCAAAACCAAAGCGCTGCATCGGGTGATCGGCGCCGACTTCGAAGCGGAAAAAGGCCATGACGTGGCACCGCATTATTTACCCGACGGCCGCATCCTGTTTACCTCCAACCGCCAAAAACGCAGCAAGGAAATCCTGTTGGACGAGGGTAAGCCACAGTTCGGTGCGACCACCACCCAGGACAACAACATCACCAGTTTCCTGTTACATACCGTCAAAGATGACGGCACGGATATTCAGCAACTGACCTACAACCAAAGCCATGACATCCAGCCCGGTGTATTGGCCGACGGGCGTTTGCTGTTTATGCGCTGGCAGGGCGATAACCCGGATCGCCTGAGTTTTTACACGTCCAATCCCGATGGCACGGACATCCAGCGCTATTTTGGTTATGTAAGCCTGAATACCGAGCCGGGTGAAAACCTCACCGAAGCGCCCCGCCTGTTCCATCCGCAAGTTATGCCCGATGGTCGGATAGCGGCTATCTATATGCAAAACACCCTGCAACTGGGCGGGGATATGGTGGTGGTGGATGGTCGCCAGGCGGCGGAGGGCGGGGTGGATTCCATTTCCATCAAGCCGGTGGATATTTCTACTGACCATGTGTCCCTCCACGGTCGCTTTGCCTCCTTGTCACCCCTCCACGACGGTACCAACCGCTTGCTCGTAAGTTGGAGCCAATGCCGCTTGCTGGAAACCGCCACCGCCCGTTTGCAACCGTGCCTGGAGAACCTGTTAATTGAGGGGCAGCCCGTTGACGGCTACGAGGAAGCCCAACCCTTTTACGGCATCTGGATTTACGACGTAAATAACCAGACCCAATTGCCGGTGGTGCTGGCGGAAGATGGCAAGCTGTTTACCGAGGCGATTGCCCTGGCGGTGCAATCCAGCCCCCCCGCGTATATTGCCCCCAATACCGATTCCGATTTGGCGATGGAAAATGTGGGCTTGCTACATATCCGTAGCCTGTATGACATGGACGGCGCATTTAACCCCATGGGCAGCGGCGCGGCTAACCTCGCTGCCCTGGCGGCACGCCCGGCGGAACAACGCCCCGCGCGGTTTATCCGCTTGGTGAAAGCGGTATCGGTCGCGGACAACGAAACCCTGGATGACCAGGATGACAATATCTACGGCAACCTCTTTAACAACAATACAGGTATCGAGGAAATCCTCGGTTATGCCCCGGTAGAGCCGGATGGCTCGGTCATGGTGAAAGTGCCGGCGGATGTTGCCTTTTCCATCGAAGTCCTCGATAAGGATGGTCGCCAGATCGGCGCTAACCACAATATCTGGTTACAAGTTCGCCCCGGCGAAACCCTGCAATGCAATGGTTGCCACAATCCCGCCAATACCGATGTGGTCCACGGTCGCCATGATTTACCTCAGTCGCCCGCTGCGCTTAACACGGGCGCCGTCACCGCCGCCAGTTTCCCCAACACCCGGCGGTATGATCGTTTGGGAGCGCCTGTTGTGCCCGAGATGGGCCAGACGATGGCGGAGTTCGCGTCACGCAGTTATTACAAATTAGTGAATGATGCTGGAGTACGGCGTAGTCTTGAGTGCAACAGCGAGGACGCTTGCCTAAGAAAACCCAATGTTGATTTGGATTTTACTGACGAATGGATGTCATCTCAAACCATAAGTATAAGGGACGCTCAGAACACGCTATGGAGCTATAACGCGTTATCAGATGCACCTGTAGAGGAAATTTCCGCCCCAACCCCGGTCGCCTGCCGTGAGGAAAACAGTTGGAACTCCAATTGCCGCGTCGTCATTAACTACGAATACCACATCCAGCCATTTTGGGAGCGCGAACGTACAACCCTAACCGAAACCGATCCCGCGACCATGCTGGCCATTACCTCCACAACCTGTGTGGGCTGCCACACCAATAGCGACATGGCCGGAAATGCAAACGCCCGCGTGCCCTCTGGCCAATTGGAGTTGGGGCGCACCAAGGCCGCCGCCAACGCGCGTATGCTTTCCTACTTGCAATTAACCCAGGGCAACCAACGGCAAATCCAATATCAATACGAAGGTGCGCTCGCCACGCTCGTCCCGGTGTGCGAATTTGAAGAAAATTACGATTGGATTCCCCAATGCGTAGTTACGCTTGATGCTGAAGGACAGCCAACCTGCAATGGTGTCGCGGATTGCCCATTCGTTGTCCTGGACGAACTAACCGGTGAGCTGGAGCTTGACCCGGTAACCGGCAACCCGGTTCCGCGCGAAGAGCAAACCCCGTTTTTACCTCCGCCGATGAACCGCGGCAGCGCCAATGGCAGCACACGCTTTTTTGATCGCTTTGCGCCGCGTTGGGATGGCATGCAAGCATACAAAACAGGAACTATAGTGTTCTACGATCCGGTGCCCGGTGATGCTGAATTAGGTTGGACGTTCCGTGCGCGGGTAGATAACATCGGCGCTGCGCCCAATCCTGCCGTGGGTCAAACCAACGAATGGCAGCGATTGCGCCAGCGTGAAATCTCCGACCTGGTGGACCACGCCAATTTGCTCAACGCGGCCGAATTAAAACTCTTGTCAGAGTGGCTCGACACCGATGGCCGCTATTACACCAACCCATTTGAAATGGCGATTCAAAATTAATACAACAATAGAGATCAGGGCATGATTGCCAGTTTTTCCGGGGCGCGTTTCTTGCGCTGTCACGTTTTGTTGCTTGGCCTTTTTATCGGGGCTAGCGCAACCCAGGCGCAAGCCCAGTGGTTTGGCAGCAATTGGTTCGCGCCCGATGAGCCCTTGCAAGTCAGTGTCGATGATGCATTTATTAATGTGTACTCCGGTCCCGGCCGCGGCTATCCGATTTTCCATGTGGTCGAGCGCGAGGAAATTATCACCTTGATAAAAAGTCGCACCGATTGGATAAAAATAAAAACCAAACGTGGCATTGTCGGCTGGATCAAACGTGGGGATATGCAATTCACGCTTGCGCTGGATGGCAGCAAGCCGGAGTTTCCCGATACCACCCAGGCAGATTATCTGGTGAACCGTTTTGAAATGGGTGCGGCTTATGGCGATTTTGCCGGGGCTGATAGCCTGACGGTAAACCTGGGGTATCGCTTTACTAAAAACCTGTCCGCAGAATTGCGTTTTGCTGATAACACCGGGCAATTTTCCGATAGCCGGATTTTGGGTGGTGCGCTCCTATTCCAGCCTTTTCCCGAGTGGCGCGTTTCACCTTTCTTTAGCGTGGGTGCCGGAAAAATAAAAACATTCCCCAGTGCGACCCTGGTGCAAACTGAAGATCGCGAAGACAACTTGCTGCAAGCAAGCCTGGGCACTTATATACATCTTACCGGCCGGTTGTTTATGCGTATGGAATACGTTAATCACTATGTGCTTACCAGCCGCAATACCAACGAAGAGGTTAACGAATGGAAACTTGGTTTCAACGTCTTTTTCTGATTGCCTTGCTTGCCGGTTTTACCACCGGCACTGCCATCGCGCAGGAGGATGACGAACAAAATGAGGATGAGCTGGAGCAAATCATCACGCCCGACATCAAACGTCGCACCATTAAGGAAGAGAACCTGGACAGTGAAGATTTTGAAATAGGCGCATTCTTCGGTTTGCTCAGTGTGGAGGATTTCGGTACCAGTGACGTCCAGGGAATTACCTTTGCGTATCACATCACCGAAGATTTTTTTGCGGAAGCCGCTTATGGAATCAGCAAGGTTGAAAAAACCAGTTACGAATTATTGAGTGGTGGCGTTGAATTATTAACGGAAGACCAGCGCGATATCACTTATTACAATTTATCGCTGGGCTACAACTTTTTGCACGGCCAAGTGTTTATTTCTGATAAATGGGCATTCAATAATCACTTTTACCTCATGCTGGGAGGCGGCAATACAGAATTTGCCGCAAAAGACCATTTTACGACCAGCATAGGCGCGGGCCTGCGCTTTTACACAACGGATTGGCTGGCATTGGATTTAAGCACACGCGGCCATAGTTTTGAGCACGAGTTATTCGGCGAAAGCAAGCGCATAACCAACTTGGAAACGCGCATTGGCTTGTCATTCTTTTTCTAACGTTTAGGGTGGATTCGATTATGTCACTGCAAAAATACCTGCTGCGCTTTGCCGCTATTATTTCCCTGGGCTTGTGTTCGCTCCAGGCCTCGGCCGATGCCGCCCCGGATTTCACACTGCAAAGTAACTCAGGCGAAAATATCCGTTTGGCGGAAGCGCGCGGCCAGGTGGTTATGTTGAACTTCTGGGCTACCTGGTGCGGGCCCTGCCGCACGGAAATGCCGCTGCTGGAAGCTATGTACCAACGCTATAGCAGCGCCGGTTTTGTTATCTACGGTGTAAATGTGGAAGAAGATAACGCAGGTGCAAAAAAATTAATCAAAGAACTGGGTGTAACCTTCCCGATCCTGTTCGACACCGAAAGCAAGGCGAGCAGTTTATACAATGTAGACTCCATGCCGACCACAGTATTAATCGATAAAAAAGGCCAGGTTCGCTACGTGCACCGCGGTTACAAGGCGGGCGACGAAAATATTTATCGCGATAAAATCCGTGAGCTGATCAAAGAATGATACTGCGCCGGGTTTTCCTTTTATCGCTGATTTTTTCAGTGGCCGCTTGCGGCCAGGTAAAGCCATGGGTAAAACCCTACGAGCGGCAAAAAATTGCGGATGAAATTATGAGCTTTGAGCGTGATCCTGTTGCGGATTCTTACCTGCATCACGTGTATGACGCGCGCGAAGCCGCGCGCGGTGGCGATGGCGCATCGGGAGGCGGCTGTGGCTGTAATTAAGCGTTTATTTATTTTATTAGCCTTCGCTGCCCTGCCGTCATTGGCTGCGGTATTGCCGGATGAACGTATCGATGTGATGTACCATGGTTACGATGGTGGCGGTGCGGAAATCGACGGCCCTTCGATTCTGGTGCGCAAAAATATCGGCGCTTCTGTTTCAGTTGCTGCTAATTATTATGTCGATATGGTGAGTAGTGCATCGATAGATGTTGAGGCCACGGCAAGCCCTTATAGTGAGGAACGCAAAGAGAGCGGCATCAGCGGGCAGTATTTAATTGATCGCTCTACGCTTAAATTTGGTTATACCCAAAGCAAGGAAAATGATTACGATGCAACAACCTATACGTTCGGTATCGACCAAAGTTTTTTTGGCGATCTAACCACCTTGGGTTTTGGTGTAAGTTTTGGCGAGGATGTTGTTGGGCAAAACACAGACCCGACCTATAAGCGCGATTTGCAACGGCGCAAATACAGCGTGAACGCATCGCAAATTGTGACCAAAAATCTATTGGCTTCGCTCAGTTTCGATAGCATGACGGACCAATGTTTAGACCTAACCGATGAACAGAGTTGTTTGAATAACCCCTATCGCTCGGTACGTTACCTGAGTGCTACAGGCTATTCCTACCAGGGCGAACGTTACCCGCACACACGCAACAGCGATGCCCTTGGCCTGCGTGCGATTTATTATTTGCCCTACCGCGCATCACTTCGTGGTGAAGTCAGGAAATTTTCCGATAGCTGGGGAATCGATGCAGAGAATATCGAATTGCGTTATTTGCATCCCTACGGCGAAGAATTTATATTCGAAATAAAATACCGTATCTACGATCAAACCGGTGCGGAATTCTATTCGGATTTATTCCCCTATCGCGATGCACAAAATTTCCTCGCCCGCGATAAAGAACTAAGCCCTTTTTCATCTACCACTATCGGCTTGGGCGTTACCTACAAAATCCCACCGGGCACCATCCCATGGTTTGATAAAAGTACCGCTAATTTATATTGGGATCACTTCAACATAGACTATGACGACTTCCGCGATGCCCGCGTATCACCCACAGAATACGCCGCCGGGCAAGAACCGCTTTACAGCCTGCAAGCGGATGTGATCCGGTTGTATTTTTCGTTTTGGTTTTAGATTGATACTTGGAACGACTCTTTTTTGAGTTGGGAATGGGCTTGGTAAACCCAGCGCTTAAACCAGCCGACGCGTTAACGGTTGGTTGGGTTTGCTGTTAACAATCTACTTAACCGGTAAATAACGGTAATCATTTCCCATGGCAACGGCCGTTAAAATCTATATGGAATGACAAGCACATTTATTTTCTTTCCTTGATAGATGGGATTTGATTGCTTTTATAAAATTTCATTCTTCCAAGATTAAAAGCATGATCTATTTTGGGCGCTACTTTGTTGTATGTTTCCCAGCTACTCGAGATTTCATATATGTTCTTAAATTGCTCTTCAGGGTCAACGGCTTCTGCATAGGCCCCGAAATATTTCTCTTCAAAAAATGACTGCGCGAATTTATTGCCAGGATCATTCTGGTCTTTATCAGTAAATTTTCCGTCACAGTATTTCGGAAATATTCGGCTGGAGTGAACTTTCCTAAATTTTAACTTTTCTATTTCTTCTGGCCATTCTTCTGCATGAGGCTCTCCAGCTAAACCATTGATTATTGTCCAAGCCAGGAACGTTCCGGTATGGGTATAACCATTAATTTCTAGCAAATTGCCAAAATTTTTTGCTCCAAAATGCCACGATGCATCATCGTACTTCATTCTTTATCCTTAGGTTTATAGCGCCTTACACAATGGCAGTTTGTAAGTTTGCGGCTTTCAGGATTACTTTGCGTAGCGAAACCACAAAGGCGCGCAACCTACAAATTGTCCAGCGACGCGTGTTGCAAGCCTTGTTAGCTTTTTATTTTTTCAGGTTTTTTAAATTTAATTTTTGGGTTTTTTGCTAGCTCTGGGTTGTCTTCATCTATCTCTGGCGATTTTTTAGCAATAACTTTTGACCAATTAGACCTTCCAGGGTGTTTTTGGCCTTTGCTGTGATTTACTGTTGTAACTTTGGACATGATTTATTCCTTTTTTGGTGTGACTTTTTTAAAGCGCTTTAAATCTTCGTCAGATTGCAATGGCAGATCTTCATCCTCCTCTGCATTACGTTTAATTTCTTCTTCGGTCATTTTCTTTAGGCGCTCATAATCAGTTTTACCGTGAGTTGGATCGCCTTTTTTACGCTCCACTTTTATTTCTTTACTCATATGTCACCTACATACCTTTCATGCTGTTATAGAGCGCGCGCTCTTTAGCGCTAGCGGTTCTCGCTGAAATTATTCTTCGGGTAGTTGCATTATGGCGCCATGTATAAGCAACCATTAAAAGCCCTGGTTTAGCTTCGCCAATGACCTGAATCCGCTCTTCTCCATAATCATTTCTTGTGTCTACAGCTTCAAGCCTATCATCGTCATCAAAGATAGTTAGTGCGTCATTAAAGTCAATTCCGTGCTTTGCCATATTTTTGATGTTTTTGTTTTCATCCCATTCAAACTTCATAACTTTCCTCGTTGATGTATTTTTCTAAGCTAAGGCCCGTACAACGGCAGTTTGTAAGTTGCAGCTTTGTGGAATACTTTTGCGTAGCAAAACCACAAAGATGCAACTTAAATTCTGTCCAGTGGAGCGAAGCGGAACGGTGTTTGACCACTTTGTTAGCTTTTTTCCTTTGAGATACCCAAAGATTTATTTTCAATTTCCGTTAATGACGGAAGCTCTACAGATTTCAACAATATGTTTGGAAAAGAAATTATTTGCTGCCAGTTTTCTTTAATAGCTTGGTTGTCCAATCCTGATTGTAGTAAACCATTATGGCTGCTTGCGCAAGAATAAGCAGCAACAAAAGCCTCTCTAACATTTGGCTCAAGATATACACAATTTTGTTCCCAAAACTCTTGGCATTTTATAACAGATGAGCCAATATTTTCTGAATGTATTGAGCCATAAAGGTTGCGCCACAATACAAATGCTGTTTGGTGAACTTCCAGACGTTTTTCTAGCGCGCCAAGTCTTAATTGGTGTTTGGCTTTTAAGCTTTCGGTTAGCAAAGAGTATTGAAGTTTAACTTCTTCAACTTTGTGAGTAATTTCCTCTATGTCTTCTTTTGTGGCTAAATTCTCTCCTTTTTTTGTTAGGTACGATGAAAGAAAGTAGCGAAATAAAATATATACAGTTATGCCAGAACAAATTGCTCCCAAGCCAAATCCCGACAGAGAGAAATAAAGTCCAGATAATTCTTGATGGGTCAACTGACGATCTCCTTTAAGCTAACCTGCAAATATTGCGGAGAGCATTTTTGTGTAAAATGGAGCTACGCGGCATACACAAAAAAACGAGCGTAGCAATATTTGTCAGGTGCAACTTTTTGTTAGGTACTTTCGGGGTCCAGCTTGGAAATAAAAGTATCAAAAACTGCTTTCCCTTTCTCAATATTTTTATTAAATATATCCAAATAATCTTCATGGGATATTTCTAGCCCAAGCTCGCTTCTAACCGACAAAACAGATTGAGGGAGTATCTCCGATATTTCGAAAAACGTAGCCATATATTTTTTCACATACACAATATGCTCTCTGTTTTGTATAGCCCGCAACTCGTCAATTTCTTTATTGTGTTCTTCTCGTTGCTCACATTCAAATTCAAAGCTTTTATTCACATAATCCCACGTACCTTGATCTTGATTGCCGGCCAAATTTAAATTTTTCATTATTGCAATGTAACGTTCAGCCTCGCTCTGATATTTATCTCGAAGATTTTCAGATATCTTAATTTCATTCTTTCTGTTGATAAGGGGCATGCGCTCTAGCATCAAATTAAGAGTAGCGGTGCCGATCTCGCTCATAAATATAGTTACGGCCTGAACAGTCTCTCGGGACCCGACAATTTGAACCTTTGCTATTTTACCTGCCTGCTCAGAGAACCCTGATGTAATCTGCTCTTCGGATATATTTAGATTGGAAAAGCTAGCTACCATATTCTGAATTTTAGTAATTGCTTCAACGGCCTCCATATACACTTCTTTTTTCGCTTTTTGTTCGCGTTCAATTGCGGATATTTTTATCTGGTTACTAACCTTAACTTCTTCGAGTATTTCTGCATAACCGGATTTCACCAATTCTACTTCGTTTGTTATTGTTCCTATATCTTCTTTAGTAGCAAGATTCTTTCCTTTTTCATAAAGGTATGCTGGTATGTAAGACTTAACAAGGTAGAATAAAACGCCACCACCTAGAATGGCCCCAGCACCGAAGCTTCCAGCTATTGTAATAATTTTCTCAATTTCTACGATGCTCATAGGTCTTACTGCCTAACGCCGTGATCAACGGCAGTTTGTAAGTGGTGGTTTTGTGGATTATTTCGCGCAGCAAAACCACAAAGCCGCGACTTACAAACTGTCCAGCGCACGCAGTGCGCGCGTTGGAGCACTTTGTTATGCTGTTGGTTTTTCTTTTGGGGTAATTTTTAACAAATTAAGTTTTGTACTTAATACTTTTAGTCCAAGCTCCGACCTAATGAAATTTCTTATTTCAATAACCAAGTCAGTATGATTTGCATTTCCTGACGTGGTTAAGTCACTTATGAACTTCTCGCACAATTCAATTTGCTTGGAGTTCCCATATAGATAGATATAACCAATTGCTCGCTCAACTTCTCTATAATTCCCAAGGATATCAACGTTTCTCCCTAGCTCTATAAATACATCATATGCCTCTGAAAGATATTTTATTCTAATTTCACGTTGTTTATTTTTAATATCGCGCTCGGCATTAAACTTGTGTGCCACAACCCAGCCAATAACTGCCACAACAGTAGCAATCGTAGTTGGTACTAATATTTTCCAATCCATATTTTATTGAGTCCAGTGCAGCTGCTTGTTAAGTGGCGTTTCTGTCGAGCTCTAATATACACGGACGATTCCACTCTACACGCTTCTTGGACAACTCAGAAACAATGGCATTTACTAACGGTTTCCCACCTGGAAACGGCAGGTACAGCCCAACGACTCTGGGAGAGACAGTTGTTCCGTCTTTATAAAGTAACGCTTTTATTGCACCGACCGATGCGATCGCATTCTGAGCAGTAGTTGGATTTAGCTCGCTCTGTATTGGGAGAGCTGCGGCAACACCAGAACCATTAATTCCAAGCGTTTGCGTTACGAGAAAACCCTGAAGACCAGATGCATCTGCTTGTGCACTCAGAGAACCCAAACCAGTAATTTTCCCGCTGCCCTTTGAAGACTCTATGGTTGCGGCAACTCTGAGTCCAATTCCTATATAAATAGGTACGTTTAGTTCTTCAAAGCCCTCCGGTTTCTTAGCATTTTCTTCAGCCCGTATGATTTCAAATACCTCCGATCCGTAGGTATAATTTCCACGATCTGTTCGTTCAGATAGCTTAACGGCTACAACTTTCCGCTTGGTTGCATCTTTGTCGTAAATTTCAGCGAATTTTCTGACCCAAAATTTTTCATTTACAGTATCAGAGTTAATGTAGTCGACGGTTAGTTTGTACGATTGCGCCTCTCCGCTCAAACTACCAACGCCATATGACACTTGACCTGATTTTAAGTATTGCTCAATAGATACCCTCACAGCGTTATCAGGGAGTGATTCCAACAAAGTCTTATATGGTACTTTCTCAACGTCGACGCCATTCAAGCTTGCGTTTGACTCATTAAAACCGCAAGATCCACCAGGGTTTGTTTTCACTGAAAATGGGTCTAAGGGAATATAGGTATAACCTGATAAATATTCAGCAGGCGATTTTGGAATCGTTGTCGCGCAACCTGATATTAATGATAGGCAGAACAAAAAAAATGCGATTCTAGGTAGATTCATGAGTAATTCCTTATTTTGCGGTAGAGGGTATTGATCATTGGTTATTAGTTAGCTACAGGTTGCACTTAACGTCCAGCTATGGGGCAATTTTGAGGTGAAGTGTTTTGTGCCACACAGCACAAAACGCGTAACGGAAAAATTGTCCCTATGAGCTGATTGTTATGCATTTAGTAAATCTATGAAAAATATTTTTCGTCTAAGTAAGTGAAAAGAAGCAGCAGTAGAAAACCGGCAATGATTATAGAAGAAATATATATTAGTATATTTGTCTTTGGCACTTGCTCAAACTGTTCCGCACCCTGCCATTTTGCTTTTTCTAGTACTTTTTTCAGCTCATGGGCTTCAAGACTGCTCCAAAGATGACAGCAATCAACGCACGCGTAGAATTTTTCCTTCGTTGCGATACTTACAGATGGATCGCTTGACGACCAAATGGTGTGTACCATTATGCCCGGAATGTAAAATTTCCCATCGAAATAGCGGTCACTGTCGCTAGGAATTAACTTTCCGTACAAGCATTTTTTACCTCCACAATCAGGACACTGTTTAATACCGTAAACTCCTTATGAGAAAATTAGCATAACGCCGTGCTCAACGGCAGTTTGTAAGTTGTGATTTTGTGGATTACTTTTGCGCAGCAAAACCACAAAACCACAACTTACAAACTGTCCAGCGCACGTAGTGCGCGGGTTGCAGCACTTTGTTATGCCTTGTAAATATTAAAAAGAATATATGCTACAAAAGAAATAAGACACAATACTAGAACAGTAGTAGCTAGCCGGCTAAAAAACAAACTTGATGCCTTGAATAGAGCAGATTTTGCTTCTGTTTCGATTGCCAGCATTTGCTCTTCAGTTAAACCGCTTTTAATTTCTGCATTTGGCTTTGCAAGTAGCAATACTGCATCAGCGTATTGGCTATTCAAGTGAACCCAAATACCTTGCTTTATTGATTTTGCCGCATGGCTATAGCGAGGAATATTGGCATAGCTATCAGTGCCACTGACTAAAATACCTTTACTCCTCAAAAAATGTACTGAATCAGAAATATTGCCCGGTATATTTTCACTAGAGATTAATTTCATATCTTGATTCGCATAACGCCGAGCTAAGCGGCAGTGTTTAAATTGTGATTTTGTGGAATACTTTTGCGCAGCAAAACCACAAAGCCGCGACTTACAATCAGTCCAGCGCACGCAGTGCGCGAGTTGGAGCACTTTGTTATGATGCTTTTAATGTTTCAGAGGCAATGGTTGTTAGTTTTTCCTTTGCGCCAGTAATTGTGTTCGAGATTACTTTCATTAACTCCTTTGCCATAGCAATGGACTCAACTTTAAACTCCTGCGTTTTGTTTTCTTCAGCAATATATTTAACCGCAGTTTCCGATAAAGATTTTGATTGTTTGTCAATGTAAGAGAAGTATTCTTTAAGTTCGGGAACATAAAATTCAATTAGCATAGTAATTTCACTATGCTGCATTTTTGATTTAATGTTTGCAGGATCAAATTTTATGTCAAATGCGGCATCTGAAATTACTTGCATTGCTAACTCATTCATATATGTGTGAGCCTGCCCCAACAATTCATGGAGCTTTTCATATTTTGAAAGAAGTAGCTCTCGTTTTTCCTTCTTTAGTTCATGGATGCGCTGATCTCGACCGTGCCACCATGTAATTAATCCGCCGAGCATCGTGCCAACTATTGTACCTATTATTCCTTCCATATTTCTCTCTACTTGTTTTCATAACGTTCGGTTCAGCCGCAGTTTGTAAGCGGCGCATTTACGATAAACTTTGCGCAGCGATTCGCTAAATGCGCTGTTTACAAACTGTCGAGCGTAAGCGCGAAGCGCTGG
The DNA here is from genome assembly GCA_965650515.1 of uncultured Cellvibrionaceae bacterium. GTDB lineage: Bacteria > Pseudomonadota > Gammaproteobacteria > Pseudomonadales > Cellvibrionaceae > Cellvibrio. Next base: position 18,084 of record CBFGOY010000001.1, read on the forward strand.
AGCGGCGCTGCAACCGTTTGTTAAATATTTTTCTTTATTAACCACCAGATATTTTGGTTGTATAAATAGTTTTACACTTTGGGCATTCATAGCTAATGAAAGTGTTTTATTGAGGCGCTCGTTGACATTTGACACCGCATCGTGAGCACCATCTAGCTTTCCAAAGAGGAACCAAGAATACGAAAAACATTGCACTCGCAATTAAATATATAATGGGACTTTCATCTTTCAAATATGAATCTGCCGCTTTCGTCAAAAATGCAATAATCCCTACGTAAAAAAACCAGTCATCTTTTGCAGTAAATGTTACCTTCATTCATGACTCGCTATTTAACGTTGCGATAACCGGTGGGTTTTAAGTAGCACTTTTGCCGTAAAATGCAGCGAAGCGGAATGGCAAAAGTGCTACTTAAAAATCATTCGGCTCATTGCCTTGTTAGATTACTACGTTTCCATTTACCCGTGCAGATTTTATATTTTTAAGCTTCTGAAGGTCTTCTAGGTCTGTCAGTTTCTTCGATGTTGTGACAGTAATTTCCTCCAGATTCGGAGCAATATCTGAAATGCCCTGCATAGAGTTTAAATTTCTTGACTGATGAATTTCTAGCTTTTTAAGGTTTTGAAGCATAGGCAGCCCACTAAGGTTATATGGGTTTGCCCAATTAAAAGAGAGTGCTTCAATATTAGCAGGCAAAAGTAATTCGCTGAATGATTTAGAAGCCGGCTTGTAATGCCATAAATATAATGATTTTAGTTTCGTTAGCTCAGATACTCCGGCGTCTTTCTTTCGATATTCCCAGACCAAGGTTTCTAAACTAGAAAGTCTTGCGAATTCAATTGCAGGAAATTTTCCAAAAATACCCATGCGGCGTAATTTTCTAAGTGAGTATATTCCTTCAATAGATTTTAGGTTAACCCCCCAGAACCAAACATATTCCAGATGATTTAGATACGCGAAAAAGTTCATGTCTTCTTCAAAGAATCCAAAGCAATCCGCGCCAAAAACACTTATATAGTTTCTAGCTTCCTCGAGAGCTGCGTTAAGCGCAGAAGATTCAATACCAATTGATGGAACCCCACGAACTAAATCTTGAGAAAGGTAAAAGCTTCCGATTTTCTCGATTGGCAAGTACAGTCTCCAATAATCTAACGCCGAGTTCAGCCGCAGTTTGTAAGTTGGTTTTTTGTGGGATACTTTTGCGTAGCAAAACCACAAAAAGGCGACTTACAAACTGTCGAGTGTGCGAAGCGCACGATGCTGGAACGACTTGTTATAAATTTTATTTCACAACAATGCCTGATGACTTTAGGGTGGAAGTCAAAACTCTTTTTTTAAAGTAGTTGGCTTTCTGTATTGTTTTTAACTCTGATTCTGACCAAGGGCCACTTTGTTTGCTTCCAGTCTTGAACCCGGACTGCCGCAGAATGTCACACTGGCTATCGGCAATAAATCCATCTTCATATAGATGAAAACTTGCCAAATCTTCCAGAAACCTTTCTTGATTTCCTTGGAAATACCCAGTTATTTCACACAGATCAAATTTGGAGTCAGCAAAAGCAAGAGATGGCAACAGAAAAATTATGGGTAGTAATTTATTCATCGGAGTTCCTTTATGATTTTCAGGCGATAGCTTTATTCGTTGCTTTTATAACGCCGCAATAAACGGTGGTTTTTAAGCAGCACTTTTGCCATAAAATGGAGCGAAGCGGAATGGCAAAAATGCAACTTAAAAACCATGATCTTCCCCCGATAAAATAGACACACTCAGTTACACGCTAAACGCTCTTCATATTCAACGGGACTTTGGTAGTTAATACCAGAATGCAACCGAACCTTATTGTAAAAATGGTTTATATACTGCCCTATAGTAGAACGCAATTCCTTCAGGCTTCCAAACGTACTCCCACGAATTAATTCTGTTTTTAAAGTGTGGTAAAACGATTCCATGTGTGCGTTATCAGTACAGCAACCGGCACGATTCGCACTGTGCTCCAATCCATATCTCTTAAGCACAGCCTGGAATTCCTGTCCAACAAATTCCACCCCTCTATCTGAATGAACAATAACACCTGAAGGATAGCTTCGCGCTCGCAATGCATATTTTAATGCGTTTACTGTAAGACTCATGTTCCGCCTGGCTGCTAACGACCAACCAATAATCCGGCGAGAACACCGATCCATCACCGTCGCTAGATATTGCCATTGCCCTTTGTAACGGATAAACGTTACATCGGTGACCCATACTGTATTCAGTGCTTCAACTTGTTTAACATCAAGCAGCTCATTCTCACTCCTTGTGTAGAAGCGAGTGGTTCCAACATGGCGGCGAGTTACCTTACTCACTCTCGCGACCAGCCCAGCCTCACGCATAAGCCGTTCTACACGTTTTTTGCCAACACTATATCCCTGTTTTCCTAGTGCTTTTTGAACACGAGGACTTCCATAGCGCCCATGACTTTCTGTATATATTTTCTGAATGAGTCTCGTCAGTTCCAGATCTTCTATGGATCTCGCAGAAACAACTCGATCAGCCCAGGCATAATAACCACTGCGTGAGACGCACAACCATTCACACAAGGTACTTACTCCAAAGGTGTCTTTGTATCTGTGGATGAACCCAAATCGTTCTGATGTGCTTCCGCCAGATACTGTTGCCACTTTTTTAGAAGTTCATTCTCCTGTTCAAGACGAGCCACCTTCTTTTTTAGTGCCGCGAGTTCCGTCATTTTACGAGGAGGAGACTTTTTCTTTTTAGTCATACCTATTCTCAACTTCCCATCTCCATGCAAAATACCATCTTGATATTCCCTTCTCCAGCGAGACAGCATGAACGGATGTATTCCGAGCCCTTCAGCTACATCACTGATTTTGTAATCAGGGTCACTGCTAAGTTTGACCGCCCGAATTTTAAATTCTGTTGAGTAAGCCCACGTTTTACGTGGATTTTTGTACCTTGGCATAAGGACACCTTCTTGTTAGGAAAAGTGTCCATTAAATCGGGGGAAGTTCACCATCCGCTTGATGACTTTGTTAGGTGATTTACAAATAGGTAAAGTACGCATATTTCCATTGCTCGCCGTCTTGCACAAAGCTAAAAACTTCAGGCTGCTCAGAAGGAAATGGATCTGTCGTGTTCACCACTCTGTACAAAACATGTGTGTAATTACCTTCTTTAAAAGACCCAATAAATTCTAGTGACTTTATGTCGGTGTGGTCTGCTGTTCGTTTTTCTTTTTGAGCAGTCTTGATTCTAATAAATAGCTCTTGATGATTGATTTTACCGGCTTTTAACATACTCAAAGACTCCGACCAGGCCGGATTGGCTTGAGCAAGAGGTGGAAATTTTTCGACAAAGTGTTGAACTTGCTGAACATATGAGTTTAGCGCTTCGGCGCTTGCGCACTCCGACAAATACTGATAATTGGAATTATTAATTGCTTCAAGATAGCTTTTTAAAGCTATCTCTAAATCTTTCCCACAATCAGCGCTCGCAAGCCCAGAGTTAAAAATTAATGTAAATATAGCGAGATACTTTTTCATTTTTCACCTAACGCCGCAATAAATGGTGGTTTTTAAATTGCACTTTTGCCATAAAATGGAGCGAAGCGGAATGGCAAAAGTGCAATTTAAAAACCATCCGTTTGATTGCTTTGTTAAACCTATTGTACTTCGTTATAAATAACTTCTTTTGCTTGCATTTGTATCCACGGCCACTTAGTTTCATCTAGACATGAAGATAAAAGCGGAATCAGATGATTTTTTACGCTAGGCCATAGTCGATATCCATGTTCTAATTCATCAAGAATTTCTTGAGATACGGCCCAAGGTGCAACAGGAATACTAGCGTTTTTGAGTATAGAAACCGCTCTATCAGCCTGCTGAGCTCCTCCTCCAGTTCCCTGAAACGACATTCTTCCTCTGTTGAATGCAAACCAAATTCCAGTGTCTTTATCCTCGATAACAAGAGCAGCAAGGTGATAAAACGTACTTGGCGTAGTTTCGACAATGATGTGCGCGCATGGATTTTGAACGTAGCGTAACATTTTTTCTAAATCCCTAAATACATCGTACACTTCAAATAGTTTTACTTTTTTTTCAAGCAAAGATGAGTTGGTTTTTGCATCTAAAAATTCTTGAGGCGGTTCAATTTCTTTTGGTGTTTCGGCTGCATTGCTTAATTTGTTGGCCAACCAACTAGCAATCACACTTAAACCAAAATCTGTAGGTGTCATTCATATTTCCTTGAGTTTAACGTTAAGCACAACGGCAGTTTGTAAGTTGTGCGTTGTGGAATGCTTTTTCGTAGCAAAACCACAAAAGCGCGACTTACAAACTGTCCAGCCGCGTAGCGGCGTGTTGCTGCGCCTTGTTAAATTTTGTTTGCAACTACTTTTATATGGTAACTGCTTATTTCTTGATTTATTTCTCGAAGCTTAGAGTCTAAATCAGCATATGCATTATGGCATGCCTCTAAGCCCCTTGATGATGACGGCATTATTTGAGCAAGCTTTTCTTGATGAACCATAAGCTCAAGATAATGTTGACGAAAAGCAAGTAGAGAATTCAGCCTTCCAATATCATTTGCTTTGCGCGCCTCTTTGACCGACCAGCGCGCATACAGGGCAGACAAGACTGCAACTAATGCAGAAATAATTGAAATTGTCTCAGCTAATGGCGGCATTCAATTTTACTCTGTGAGCTTTTAGATATTTCAGTTGGCACATACTTCCTAACCAGACAATTTAACGTTGTGTTCAATCGCAGTTTGTAAGTAGCGCATTGTGATAAACTTTGCGCAGCAATTCGCCAAATGCGCTACTTACGAACTGTCGAGTGGAGGCGCGAAGCGCCGGAACGGTGTTGGAACACCTTGTTAAATTTCTTCATGAGACCACTTCATACTTCCAGCCAAAATGGCTGTAAAGATACTCACCACCATCCTCTCTATCAGTTAGCTTGGCGGTTAAAATGAACTTGGTTCCAACAGGATAATCTTTACTTAATTTTTTAGAGCACTCCACATGCAATGTGGGTGGATATTTATGGCCTGCTACAGGGCGGATATGAACTTTTCCGTGCTTTCCCGATGTACTTTTAGGAATAAAGCTTTCAACGAGAACCTTTTCATATGGATTGTCTTGAGCCATATCTTTGCATCCGATTCAATTTAACACCGTGTTAAACGGCAGAATTTAAGTTGCGATTTTGTGGAAACTTTTTGCGAAGCAAAACCACAAAAGGGCGACTTAAATTCTGTCCAGTGGAGCGCAGCGTAACGACGTTTGAACACTTTGTTATAACACTACGCGCATTTGTTAAAACCTAGCACGGACTAAAATATTTCAGGCCGCACAAACCGCACTAACGAATTGCAGAACCATGCTGATGTTTCTTTTAAAGCACCGGCTGCCAAGTGCTGAAGATGCCGATTCGAACTATTCCAGAGATTTTAACGGAACTGCGCTGCCACCAAAACTCGCTTAATAACTTAACAGCTACAGCGCGAAAACTTTCAGCAACAACCAACCAAAAACTTCGCGTTATAACGCCGCGATAAACGGTGGTTTTTAAGTTGCACTTTTTCCATAAAATGGAGCGAAGCGGAATGGAAAAAGTGCAACTTAAAAACCATCCGTTTGATTGCTTTGTTAAGGATTTTCTTCAAACCTAGCCGAAATTTCAGTAGGTTTTCTCGCTTTGCAATTTTCAGGAAAAGTTCGTTCAATTTTAGTGAGGCTTTTAATTTCTACATTCTCTTCCCATGGCTCGCCAGCCATACCCCAACCTGGCCCGCCGGGACCTGCAATTCTACCTATGAATTCTACATAGATAGGTTCACGAATTTGCGTTTTTCTCTGACGATACTTTTTTGAAATACCTGTATTACCAATGTCAGTGAAACTCATACCAGCACTCCCAGAACAAGAGAAGAAGGCAATCAGTTCTTCGTCGTCAACTACATAGCCGGAAAACTGACTCCATTGTTCCGAATAGTGCTTTTCGTGCAATAAATACATACCTGCGCCGGTAAAAACAACAAGAACCGTGCATATTAAAATGTAATTTGAAATTTGGTTTATGCTCATTTATTCCTTAACGTTGTATTAAACGGCAGAATTTAAGGCGGGCTTTTGTGGAAACTTTTTGCGTAGCAAAACCACAAAAGAGCGACTTAAATTCTGTCCGGTGGAGCGCAGCGTAACGGATTTGAATACTTTGTTATAACACTACGCACATTCGCTAAAACTTAGCACGGACTAAAATATTTCAGGCCGCACAAACCGCATTATTCAATTTGCAAAACCATGCGGAACTGAACTTTAGAACACCCGCTGCCAAGTGCAGAAGATGCCAATTCGAACTATTCCAGAGACTCTAACGGAACTGCGTTGCCACCAAAACTCGCTTAGCAATTTAGAACATCAAACTCACCGTACGCACAAACTAAAATATTGCTACAGCGCGATTACTTTCCGAAACCACAAACCAAAAAAGGCCACTCTTTATAACGCTGAGCACAGGGGCAGTTTGGAAGTTGTGGCTTTGCGGGTTACTTTTGCGAAGCAAAACCGCAAAGACGCGACTTACAAACTGTCCAGCACGCAACGCGTGCGAACCTGCTGCGACTTGTTATGAGTGAAAGGAAAACTGTAGCTAGAAGCTAAACTGCCTTTCCCTTGCACCCGTTTAAATTACCGTTGCCGATGTTGGCAACAAACCTTCTTACTGGCAACCCACAATGCGAAGTGCGTTGCTACAACACTTTCTAACAGCACCGGAACAACGCTACGAGCTTTGAATTTTACGGTGAAGATTAAAAGTGAATTCCCCGAACTTTCCGACGCGTTGCGTTAAACCGCTAACATACTCATAACGCCGTGCTCAACGGCAGTTTGTAAGTCGTGGCTTTGTGGGTTACTTTTGCGCAGCAAAACCACAAAGCCGCGACTTACAAACTGTCCAGCGCACGCAGTGCGCGGGTTGGAGCACTTTGTTAGGGATTTACTTGGATATTAATAAGCCCAAGCTCTTGCAGAAGGACTATATATATAGAAATTGAGAGAATCAGTGCCACAATAAATAAAACAGGTTTCTCTTGCAGGAACCTAAGGTAAAAACCAAAGACATTTAGTATTGGATCATTTATGCCATTACGTCTAGCTACTTTTTTCTTAAGCTCTTCTAGGTTTTCATTTATGGCTTCTTTTTCGTTGCGTTCTATGTTGCTTGACAGTTCCGAGAATAGCTTTTCGTAAGATTTTGGGATGTTTACTGTTTCTTTTACTTGATCTTTTTTCGCCAAAAAACTATTTAACTCGGAAAGTTTTTTTGCATAAGCATCTTTTTGCTCTGAATCCAGATGCTTGCTGCGCTGAAAGCGCAGCATTACATCTTCAAAAAGACGCTCCAGGTCATAATGGCTGTCAATTGATACATCAACTTCTCTTTCTATTGCTCTAAACATTTTTTTGAGCTTTTCTAATGTAATTTCTTCATGAGATACGATCATTCCCTCGGCCAGGTCAATAAGCAGCTCTTTTGCTTTCTTGATTCTTTCTCGGCGTATTTTTCGCCCGGAGAACCAAACACCAATTGGGCCTAATACAAAAAATACGAAGCCGATTACAAACGACACAACTATATTGCTGGAGTTTTGAGTCCAAAAACTAATTATTTGATCCATATCTTTTCTCGTGATGTAGCCCTAACGCCGTGCTCAACGGCAGTTTGTAAGTCGTGGTTTTGTGGGTTACTTTTGCGCAGCAAAACCACAAAGCTGCGACTTACAAACTGTCCAGCGCACGTAGTGCGCGGGTTGCAGCACTTTGTTAGGCTGTAGCGTAGCTGCTAATTAATCAAGCACCATAGTCACGACCATATTTGCCACTTGGTATAAGTGCTTTTCTGGGTGGTTCGCACAATTTACCCGCGCTGTCTCAAGCAACGATTCGTCATCCCATTTTTCAGCTCTTTTTGGGACATCACTGGACTTTCCTTGAGACAATGAGAAAGACATATTCATAGAAAGAGCGCCTGAATAGTAACCTAACAACCACTGTCCAACCGGAGCGTCGACTTTAAAATCGACCGCATACAGGTTTTTGCACAATGGCATTCCCATTCCATTAATAGGTGCAATTTGCGCAAAGGAAGGAAATGATAATGTGGCAAAATATACTAACAATTTAACTGCCAACACTTTTTTACCGGAAATCATAATTAACTCCTATTTTTTGGTTCATTTTTTTAAAGTGCTTGTGGGTAAGCTGGTAGCCTAACATTGTGGTAAACGGCAGTTTGTAAGTAGCGCATTGCGATAAACTTCGCGCAGCGATTCGCTAAATGCGCTACTTACTAACTGTCCAGTGGAGCGAAGCGGAACGAGGTTTGACCACCTTGTTATAACACTACGCATATTTTCTAAAACCTGGCACTGACTAAAAATATTTCAGGCCGCAGAAACTGCACTATTCAATTGCAGAGCCATACTGCAATTCACTTCAAAGCACCCTAGCCAAGAACTGAAAACCTCAACGTGACTATTCCAGAGGCTCTCAAGCAACCACGTTTTTACCAAAATTGGCTTAGCGCTTAATTTCTACAGCGAAAAAACCTTCCGATACTACCAACCAAAACACTTCGCTTTATAACGTTGCGTTCACCAGCGGATTGTAAGTAGCGCGTTGCGATAAACTTCGCGTAGCGATATTGCAAAAGCGCTACTTACAATGCGTCAGGCGCAACGTTTTGTTAAGTATTTATATTGTATCCCACGTTTTTCTCGTTCTTATATATGAATCGGGGTTGTAAAACCCGCCCAGTATGTCACCGAAAAATGGAATATCCTGTTTATTTAGACTCATTGCGCTGTATTGTAAATTACTTAGTAACTCATACCAAAAACGAATAATATGGATAACATATAATTGCCTATATGGCGCAACAGCTTTCTGCATTCCAGTTCGGAAACTCGCTTCCTTTACTGTATTTATTTCACTTCCTGATTCAGAGGAGTGCAATACCATTGTAAAACCTTGCGTCATCCTGCTGATTATTTCAGCATTATTTTCAATTTTTCTTTTTCTGGAATCGCTCACAATATTCTTGTAAATTAAAGAATCTACTTTCTGATACCAATCAGAAATTGGATCTGATTGCTGCCTACTGTTTGTAAGTAGATTGATATTTGAATACCGATCTCCTTTCGCAAAAGACGACAATATTTTCACTATGTTCTGATGTATTTCACCATCTAAATTTTGCATAAAAGCAAAATTGAAACTTCTTTTAGCTTTAACCTCGATAGATTTTATATACAACAGGTCGATTTGATGGCCTATTTCATTTTTTAGATAATTAAAGTCGGGAAAGCTTCCATTATTATCAATGTAATAGTCTAGCAATAGGCAAAGCTTTCCTATTCGCTCCAGTCCAGTAGACAAGCTTGTGAATGATTGAAAATATAAGCCCTTTGCGGCGTAATTTGCATTTCTTATTTGTGTTGCGCCAGCACCCAACATATCTTTAGTAAATTGTGCCTCTTTCACCAAAGCTGTAAATGTTTCATTGAACACTATAATATTTCCTTGCGATGCTCTTACTTAACAATGTTATTAGCCGGAAAGTTTCCGTCTTTCTTCCCGGAAACTTTCCGGCTAAGTTTTCGAATACCGTTTTATAGCACAACCATCAAGCAAGCGCCATTACAGGCTTTTACCGGTTTGGATCTGGTTGGGTAGCGGGTGGAAAGGCGGAAAATTTCCATGCTAATTTTCTTATTGTTTATAGGCTTAGGCCAAACGTACCCTCGCAACTTATTTGCGAAAGAGGAAAAGCCACGGATGCTCCCTGATGTGTTGCATCTTTTACTTGTTGGGAATTGCTTGTTGTGAATGCGATTGTGGTTCGCTGCATGTTTGGTTTTAACGCACAAGTTAAGTTGTGATTGATGCTTTGTTTTTCCATTCCGTGAGTGCGTTGACAGTCCTGCACTCATCCACTAACCTGCCTGCGCTGTGGTAAATCCCGCAGCCGGGCCTCTCAATCCCGCACAATCCAAAACTGACACAAAGCATTCTTTGTGTCCTGCTACAGCTTTGCCTGTTGTTATGGCGGCTGGGCAGGGCTGCCTTCGGGCGGGCCGGTGTTGGTTTTGGGCCGGTGTTGAGAACCCTGTTCAGTCCGCCCCCCAACAAATCTCAACTTGTTGTGATGGCTTCATACCAAAACTCGCGAGATTTTTATTATGGATAATACGATTTTCCCGATTACCTCACCCGATTCCTGCGTTATCAAACTCGATAAAATTCAATACGCCGCCTACCGAAATTCGCGCTTGGAAATTCATTCGCCCAAGGGCGAATTCCTTACCAGAATTGCTACGAATATAAACCTCGTGACCGAGGATGATGCGATTATCCAGTTGTGGGGACAGGCGTGTTTATTGGAAGTGTTGTTTGAGCAAATGGAGGATAGGGTGAGCCTGCCGCAGAAGGCGATCCGTAGTATTGCGAAAATCATCGATAGGATTGATGTGCACCTTGAGAAACAAACGGTGAAATAAAATATCCGCACAAAAAAACAGACGCGGATTTTTTCCGCGTCCCATTCTGAATGCTTGTCAAATTGTTTCGCTTCGCACGATTTCCCAACCTCCACTCAAGCCGTCTGATCCTCAACATATTTCCTGGGTGCTGCCTCGGTTTTCGCAGCACGGGAATTATCGAAGCATTTGTCGATGCACGCTTGCAATTCGTCTTCCGCAAAAGGTTTGCACAGGTAATAGTCTACGCCTGCTTGCCGCGCCAGTTGACGGTGTTTGTCGCTGTTGCGGGAGGTGATCATGATGATGGGCAAGTGGCGGGTTTCTTCGCGGGCGCGCAGGTGGGCGCAGAGTTCGAGGCCGTTCATGCGCGGCATTTCCATATCCACCAGCATCAGTGCGGGCAGCCGTTGGTCGATGACTTCGATGGCTTCGAAACCGTCTTTGGCGGTGGCGACATCCAGCCCCAGGTCGGCGGCAAATTGGCTGAGGGAGCGACGGGTGCTGAGGGAGTCATCCACGATCAGCGCCAGCGGCGGCTGGGTGATGCTGGTTTCGCTGCTTGCCTGCCTTTGATCCCAGCGGTCCCTGGTGTCGCCGGTGAGCAGGTCGATGGCGAGTTGTTGGAGGTCGACAACCGGTGCCACCTGTCCATCACCGAGGATGGTGGCGCCTATCACGCCGCTGATGGGCGGAGTATGGACGGGCAGGGGTTTGACCACCATTTCGCGGCTGGCGGTTACCCGGTCTACCGCTACCGCCAGTTGTTGGCCCGGCAAGCTTTCGACGATGAGCAATGCCTGTGCCTCCCGGGCGGAGCGGAAGCTGGCTCCGTGCAGGGGAGCCAGGCTGGCGAGGGGTAGGACTTTTAGCCGGTCTGTGCCAAAGGGATAGACCAGTCCTTCAGGGGTTTCTTCCAGGTCCTGGGAATCGAGAAACAAGAGTTGCACCACGCCCCGGCTGGAAACCGCGAGGGATTGGTCCCCCAGTTTAACCAGCAACCCTTGTTCGGCGACCAGGGTCATGGGGAGGCGAAGGTGGAAGCGGCATCCCGCACCCTCCTCACTTTCGAGGTTAATACGGCCTTTGAGGCTGTGGACACGGTCGGCGACCATATCCAGGCCGATACCGCGCCCCGAGGTGTGGCTGACCCGTTCACTGGTGGAAAATCCGGGCGTAAAGATCAATTGTTGCAGTTCGCCTTCGTGGGGAATGGCGGCGGATTCCTCGATCAAGCCCATTTGCGTGGCGCGCGCGAGGATTTTGTCGCGATTGAGCCCGGCGCCATCGTCGCGCAAGCTGACGACCAGCGATTGGCCCTGGTTGCGAAAGCCTAGCCAAATATTGCCTTCGGGGGATTTGCCGGCGGCCAGGCGGGTTTCGTCGTCTTCCAGTCCGTGGTCCACGGCGTTGCGCAACAAGTGCATGATGGGATCGAGCAGGGCTTGCAGCAGGGCGTTATCCACCAGGGTATCGCCGTTTTCCAGGATCAGGCGCGCCTGCTTGCCGGTCAGCCGGCAGGCTTGGCGCACACAGCGCTGGAAGCGGGGTTCGAGGCTGCGGGCCGGTACCATGCGCATATCCAGCAGCAGGCTTTGCACGTCGCGGTTGGTCTGTTGCTGGGCGTAGGTTTCTTCTTCCACCGAGCGCAATTGCTGGCGCGCCTGGGCCAGGCTGTCGCGGCTGTCGGTGGCGTATTCCTGCAATTGATGGAAAAAACTATGGAGTTCGCTGTAGCGATCCATCTCCAGGGGGTCGAGTTCCTCATCTTTCAGCCGGTGCAGTTGCCGACGGAAAAAATCCTGGCGTTCGATTTGTTGGCCCAGTTCTTCGGTGAGTTGGCCGAGGCGTTGCTGTAGCTGCTGTAGCTGGCGCAATTGCAGTTCCAGGCCGCCCACCTGGGTTTGCAACCGGTGGGTACTGATGGCGCTGGTGCCCGCCAGGCGCAAGAGCTCCTGGGCGGTGGTTTCGCGGACGCGCAATTGGCTGGCGAGGTTTTCTTGCAGTTGGTTGGTTGCAGCGGATGGTTCCGCCGCTGAATCGCCATCAATACCGGCTGTGGGTGTCGATTGGTCGAGCGGCGCGGCCGTGGCGTCACCCTCGGGCGCTTCCCCATCCCTGAGCGAGTGGTAATCGTCCAGCAGGGTTTGCATCAGCGGCAGGGCTTCGGCGACCTGGGTTTGGCCTTCCACCAGCGCATCCAGCATGGCGGCCAGGCCGTCGCCCAGGTCAACCAGGTGCTGGCCTAACTGCGGGTTGAGTCGCCGGGGTTGGCGTCCCAGTTCCTCCAACAGGTCTTCGCCGAGGTGCATCAGGTTGGCGAGGCCGCTGATTCCCACCACATTGGCAGCCCCTTTGATGGTATGGGCAATACGCTGGGCAGCGGCGAGCGCCTGGCTATCGCTTTGGTCGAGGTAGCGGTTTACCTGGTCGGCAAACTGGTTGACCTGCTGGGGAAGTTCCAGCATCAGGCCTTCGAGCAGATCCGGGTTGACGTCCTCCGTTAACGCCAGGCTGAGCATGGTGGCATTGGCCTGGCGCGGCAGGTCGGATTCGCGCGCGGGCGGCGGTGCTATGCGTGCCAGGGCCTCGGTCAATTGGTCGGGTTGCGATAGCGGCTGCGGCCAGGCGGGATTAGCCAGGAACTCGCTTAATCCCCCGGCGGCAACCTGGGTGGAATTGCTGCTGCCGAGTTGTTGCACATAATCGAGGAAATAGATCAACCAGCTGTCCAGCAGTTGCCGCCGGGCGGGGTTAATTGCCGATGGCTCCCGGGCGAGCGCGGCCAGTTGGCCATGTAGCTGTTGCCACGCGAGCCCGAGCCCCGGTAAACCCATTTGCTCGCAGGCTTCAGCGAAATGCCCGCATTGGTCGGCCTGTGCTTCAAGTTGCCCGGCATCGGGGTCTGCTTCACCTTGGCTCAGGCTTAGCTCCAACTGGTTTTGCAGTTCACCGGCCAGGAGTTCAAGCAGTTCCTGTTGGTCCCGGCTGAGGCTAGCCATTGGCGACTTTCTCCCTCGGTAATTCCATGGGTATGAGATTGGATTCCTGTTCGTGAGTGCCAATGGCGGTCGGGCCGGGGATGGGAATGGCGTCCTGGGCCTGGCGCTCCCTGATGTCGGTCGGACGGTCGCTGGCGCGGAATTCCGGCAGGGTAAACACCATCACCTGTTCCATTAACGACTTGGCGTATTCCTTGAGTGCATCCGTTTGCTGGTGTTGGGCTTCCAGTTCGCGCGAAGTTTCCTCGGTGGAGGCGTTGATGTGTTCGGCCCGTTCGTGCAATTGCTGGGATACCTTGGCCTGGTTGACGGAGTGGACCGCAATGGATTTGACGTGGTTTACCAGTTGGCGGGTAGCGGCCTCGGTATCCTGCATTCGCTGGCCCGAGTCCTCCGCCATGCGCGTTCCTTCGGCTACCTGGCTGATGAGTTTGTTCAGTACCGCAGCGGCGTCGGAGGTTTCCACGCGGATATTGTTCACCATGGTAGCGATTTCAGACGTCGCGGTGCGGGCGTTTTCCGCCAGCCGCTGGACCTCTTCGGCTACCACCGCAAACCCCTTGCCCGCCTCACCGGCGGAGGCGGCGTGCATACTGGCGTTAAGGGCGAGTATGTGGGTGCGCTCGGCGATGGTGTTGATCAGGTTAACGATACCGGTAATTTCCTGGGAGCGATCCCCCAGGCGTTTTATCCGTTTTTCGGTTTCCGACAGCGTACCGCGGATGGTTTGGATACCTTCCAGGGTCTGGCCCACCGAGGTCCGTGCCTTGAGGGTGTGGTCGATGGCGGCGGAAGCGATGGAGTTGGTGATGCGCGCCTCCCGCGCAATATGGTTCATGGCGCGCGCCGCCTGGTCCAGGGCTGCCAGGGTTTCGGTGACTTCGCGCCGTTCGGCTTCGGACAACCCCAGCACATGGTGGGACTGGTGTTGCAACTGGTCGGAAATCCGGTTGACCTTTTCGGCGTAGCCGCGCATTTGGTGCAGGGTGCGCGCGGTTTCCGACGTGAGCAGGTTAACCGCGTCGGAGATGGTACCGGTCACGTCGGCGGACACAGGTACTTTGATGGACAAATCCTTTTTGGCAATGGTGCCCAGCGCGCGGATCAGGCCGATGATTGAGTTGTTGAGCTGTTCGTTTTCCGCGGATTGTTCGCGCAGTACCTGGATACGCTCATCCAGCAGGCGGTTGAAGGCGGCGCCCAGTTCACCCAGTTCGTCCCGCGCCTGGATGCGCACCCGCGCCTTGTCATTCCCCCGGTTTTGTTGCGCGATCACACCTTGCATGTGCCAGAGCGGTAATACGATGCTGCGATAAATCAGGAACAGCCCGAGCGCCGTACCCGCCGCAGTCAGGAAGAGGGCGGCGGCGAACAGCCATTGGGCGACGGATTTTTCATTGTCCACACTGGCAATGCGCCGGTCGAAGGATTGCGCGATGGTGTGCTCGTAGGCCTCTATGCCTTGGGCGAGGGCCTGGACACTTGCGGTGAGTTGCGCCCGGGAATTTTCCTGGCTGGTTGCAGGTTCAGCGGCGCCGGTTATGGTTTCTTCGCTCATTGTGGTTCCTTCACCGGTTGTAGTTTCGTCACCGGTTTGGTCCTCGCCTTGCCCGGCGAGGGGTGTCGCAGGCGGAAGTGCAAGGCTTTCGCGCGGCGCTTGCAATTGCGCCACAACGGCTTGGTGCAGGTCGCGTAGCGCCTGCTGGTCCGGTGCTGAGTAGAACTGGAACGCCAGTTTACCCAAGCCCTCTATTTGCTCCCCCAGCCGGGCGGAGATCTCCCCGGCGTTGGCAGTTTCGCCAAGGTCCGGCTGTTGCACCGCCTCCGCCAGTTGTGTCCGGGTGTTATGCATCTGTTTAAGGTGTTCTTCGGCGCCCGTGTAATCGGCGAGTATTTTTTCCCGCTTGATCTCGGTGGATATCTGCGCGTAATAGGCCACGCCCATGATCATAAAGCCGGCAATGAGGCCGACCATGAGGCTGGTGATCTTGTGAGAAATCTTGATGCCGGACACTTTATTCATGGTGATTTCCTGATGTTGCAAGGTGGATCAATGGACCCTTTGTTCCGCTCGCCAGGGTACGCAGGGCGGTCCCCAGCCCTTCGGCGTCCAGGCAGCAGACTGGGTTTTGCTGGTGGAAAACAATACGGTGTGGCAGGTGTGGCAATAGACCTGCCAGGGGGGTATCGCGGGTGGGGTCAAATACCTGGTGCGGGTCCGGGGTAAGTTCCATGGCCATGGGCAATTTGTCGATGACCAGGCCCAGGGATTTGTCGCCGCGCCCGATGACCAGGATAGTCTTTTGCAAGGGCAGGGGCTTGGCCAGCAGGCCATGCAACTGGTACACGGGAACCAGTTCACCGCGCAGGTTGCATAGCCCCAGGAAATGTTCGGCGGTGCCTGGCAGCGGCGCTATAACCGCCTGGTTAATCACCTCGCAAAAATAATTGGCTGCCAGTGCAAACTGGCGGCCGGCGATAACACAATGGAAACAGCTTAGATAATCGCCGGAAGTGGAAACCCCGGCGCCAGCAGGGGGCGGGATTTCTTGTGTACCGGGTTCCCACTCAGCATTCTTCACGCCCATTCACTCCTTGGTTCGCACTTACAGCGACGCCAGCGTGTCCAGGATTTGTTCCTGGGTATAAGGTTTGGCAATCAATCCCTTGCCACCCTGGAGTTCCCCCCATACCTTGTCGGCGCGCTGGTTCTTGCTGGTGACAAACACTACCTGGGTACCGGCCAGGTCCTTGTCGGCAGTGATATTGCGACAGGCTTCGAAACCATCGACACCATCCATGACCACGTCCATGAGGACGACATCCGGCCGGTAGGTCTTGGCTTTTTGGTAGGCGTCCTGGCCGTTGGTGGCGGTGATAACCTGGTAACCGGCATCCGACACAATGGTTTTCAGGTGTTGCAGTTCGATCGGTGAGTCATCAACGATCATGACTTTACTGGCTCTCATATTCTTTTCTCCTTGCGTTGTTCGAGGTGCTTTTGGGTAATGGCTTTGAATTCGTTATGGTTGACCGGTTTGGTGAGGTAGGTGTCGCACCCGGCCAGTACTCCCTTGAGTTTGTCAAAACGCGAGGAGCGGCTGGTCAACATGACCACCGGGGTGTTTTTGTTAAACGCCGAGCGGCGGATCTGTTTACAGGCGCTGTAACCGTCCATGCCGGGCATAACCACATCCATAAAGATCAGGTCGTAACGCCGGGCTTCCGCCGCGCTGACGGCGCTTTCGCCATCGATTACCGCATCCAGCTCGGCATTCATCGCTTCAAATTCCAAGGTTAACTGGCGCCGGACCGCAAGGCTGTCGTCGGCCACCAATATCCGCAATTTATTGCTTTCGGGTTGCTTGTTTGCGGCGATACCGGGGGCGGGCAGGTCCGATGCGATTGCGGATTTGGATTGCATCAGGGGTTTGAGCAAACGTAAATCCGTATCCTCACCGATTTCCAGCTCGGGGTAATAATCCAGGTGGCGAATGGTGTAGTTGTCCAGGGTTTGCAACAGGCGGGTGGGGTTGATCGGGCAGTTGATGATCAACTCCGATGCCGGTTGTTCCTGCGGGGTTTTCTCGCGCAATTGCAACACCGGTTTGCGCCGGTCGCTATCCCGGTAATTGGTTAATTTGTGCCAACAGAGCACGGCCCGCGCATTACTGGCGTTAACCAAAAAAATATCGGCGTTGCGCGCACTCGCCCATTGGTTTTTGGAGGTGAGTTCATTCACGGCAACCAGGGTGTAACTGCGCTGGCGGTAACGGGTGATTTTAAAAATATTCTGCAACACATCCGTGTCGTTTTTATTGGCACCTATAACCGCAACCGAGAACTCCCTGCCGGGCTGTTTGGCGGCAGATGTTTGTGGGGCATTCATCGACTTAGCTTCCTCGCTGGAGATAGAGTGCAAGTCTAGATGAGATTTTATTTTCACAATGTTTGTTTATGCGCCACGAAAAAAGTGGCGCATTTTTTTTGATTTCGGCGCGCAAAAAAAATAATGTTTGATGCGACAAATAAAAAACAGAGGCGCCAATTTGCAAATGTTTTTAAATGGTTTTTCTTAATAAAATCATTTGGTTGGATATTTATTCAGACAAATTTTTGTTTTTTTTCGCGCCCAATTTTTTTAAGTCTTTGAATTCATTTTTATTAAAAAACTATAAATAAAAAATCTATCTGGAAGATTGGCTTATAACTAGACTTCAACCGTCAATCGCATTTGTCCGACAGTACAAACGCCATTTTTTTTAATGTTCGAACACACTTTAACGAGGCAAAAAATATGGAAATGGAAGCAAGTTACAACGGGTTTCTAGTGGGGTTGTCGTTCCTGGTTTCGGTATTCGGTTCTTTTACCGGTTTGCAGATTACCAACGGTATTAAAGCGTCTGGCCAGGTATCCCTGGTGTGGGTTGCCACCGCCGCTGTGGCTATCGGTGGCGGCGCAATCTGGACCATGCATTTTATTGGAATGCTTGCTTACCAGGTGCCCATGGATATGGGTTATTCGCCCGGGCTGACCTTCCTTTCACTGGTAATTGCCGTAGTCGCGGTAGGGATTGGGATTTACATCGCCGTGCAAGGAAACTTTTCCATTGCCCGTTTGCTGGGGGCGGGCTTGTTTACCGGGCTGGCAGTAGCTTCCATGCATTACATAGGTATGAAAGCCATGGTTATGGCCGGCACCATGGCCTACGACCCCACCCTCGTGGCTGTGTCGGTGGTGATTGCGGTAGTGGCGGGCACGGCGGCCTTGTGGCTCGCCGTTAACCTCAAGGGCGCGATGCCCATGCTTGGCAGCGCGGTGATCATGGCGCTGGCGGTGTGCGGTATGCATTACACCGGTATGGCCGCCATGACCATGGTCCACGATCACAGCCAGCAAGGGGTGGTTATCGAAAATTCCATGAGTCCCATGACGATGGGCTTGTTTGTTTTTTGCGCCAGTATGTTGTTGTTAGTTATCTGTTTGATTATGTCTTTCAACCAGCTCAGCCATCGCATGCAGGAGGAAATGGCCGACGTAGGGCAGTGACCTTATCCCTGGAAGGAAATGGCGGTTCATTGAGCTAATCCCAACCGGCGCTTTCAAGGCATCAGGCGCTACCCCCAATAACAAGGAGTTCCTATGAATATTATGTTGCTGGCTTCGGCCTACAATGGCATGTGCCAACGTGTGCATCGTGAACTGGAAGCGGACGGCCATCGGGTGTCCATTGAACTGGGTGCCGGCGAGGAACAAATCCTCGCCAGTGTCCAGGCATTCCAGCCGGATTTGATCCTGTGTCCCTTTTTAAAGCATCCCGTGCCCGAATCGGTGTGGCGCAATTATTTGTGCTTGATTGTGCATCCGGGCATTGAGGGCGACCGGGGCCCCTCTTCGCTGGATTGGGCAATCACCCGGAATTGGGATTACTGGGGCGTCACCCTGCTGCAAGCCGAGGCGGAGATGGACGCGGGGCCCATCTGGGCAACCCGCGAGTTTCCGTTGCGCAATGCGGCCAAGGCCAGTGTGTACCGGCGCGAAGTGATCAACGCCGCCGTGGACATGATTCGCGAACTGGTGGCCGATTGGGTTTACCAGGCCCAGCGCGAACCCCGTCCGCTCGATTATTCCCGTCCCGAGGTTAAAGGACGGCTTATGCCGTTAATGCGCAAGGATGATCGGCAGATAAACTGGCAGGACCACACGGCGGCGGAGATCGCCCAGATTATCAACGCCGCTGACGGCTTTCCCGGCGTACTGGTTACCCTGGAGGGGACGCGTGTCTACCTCTATGGTGCGCGGGTGGAAAACCGTGGGCACCAGGCGACACCCGGCAGTCTGCTCGGCCATCGCCAGGGGGCGATTTGTTTCGCCGCGCGCGATGGCGCCGTCTGGGTTCGCCAGCTCAAACTGGCCCCGCAAGGGGAGAAACACTTCTTTAAGTTGCCCGCCTGGCAGGTAATAACCCAACTCATGCCCCAGGTCCCCGCCTTTGCCGGGTTGCCGGTATTGGATTCCCGGGAACAGGAAGATATTCGCGTCGAGGTTGAGGGGGCGGTGGCTTACATCAGCTTTGATTTTTATAACGGCGCCATGAACACCGAACAATGCCTGGCCTTGCAGGCCTGCGTGCGCCAGGTCGCCCGCCGCGAAGGGGTACGGGTAATCGCACTGCTGGGTGGCGAGGACTTCTGGAGCAATGGCATACACCTCAATTGCATCGAAGCTGCCGCTGATCCGGCACTGGAATCCTGGCGCAACATCAACGCTATCGATGACCTGGTGGAAACCCTGCTGCACCTTGAGGATGTGGTCACCCTGGCTGCGCTGCGCTGCAACGCCGGCGCGGGTGGCGCCATAATGCCGTTGGCATGCGACAAGGTTATTGCGCGTGAGGGAGTGGTGCTTAATCCCCATTACCTTACCATGGGGCTTTATGGTTCCGAGTATTGGACCTATTTGTTGCCCAGGCGGGTAGGGCAGGCCCAGGCGCAACGGCTGATTAAGGGGTGCCTGCCGGTATTGGCCCGCGAAGCGGCCGATTTGGGTATGGTGGATCAGGTGTTGGCGGAGGATTGGGAAACCTATCACCACCAATTGCGCCAGGTGTGCCAGGAGTTGGCCAAGCCGGAAATGCTTGAACCTCTGCTGATTCATAAACGCGCCCAACGCCTGGCGGATGAGGCGGTGCAATCGCTGGCCTCCTATCGCCAGGCGGAATTGCGCCATATGAAAGCCTGCTTCGATGACCCGGAGAGCGACTATCACCGTTTGCGACGCAATTTTGTCTACAAAGCCCCGTGCAACCAAACCCCGGCGCGGCTGGTTTATCACCCACAGGATCAAACCCAGGCGCAGTTCGCCTGACTGTAGGGATGGAGGGAAACCAATTTCCATTTACCGGTGAGTGCTGGCCTATTTATTTAGGCCAGCATATTAATTAGGCCAGCATGACCAGTGGGTATTGTGGAGCAGGCGTATCGCTAAAACCCAACCCCTGGCGATGAAACAGGGTTGCAAGTTATTGTTTTCCCCACATCCAACGCAATATTTCCGGCAACAGGACCCCGCCGTGTTTGTCGGAGTGATCGCCATCACCCCAGGTATGCCTCATTTCGTAGCGCGGTCCCTTATCATTTTTTTCATCCGCATTCGTATTTGCCCATTGCAGGGCGGCGAGCATTTGCTGGTTGGCTAAAAACCAGTTGCCGTGCTCATTGTCCAGGTCATTGCTGCCATCTTGCAGGAAAATTTTCAGCGGGCGAATAGGGGATTTGCGAATGAGTCCGGGATAGAGATCGCCTCCCGGCGTCATTGGTTTGCCCGCCGCAGCCGGCGAATAACCAATGGAAACATAGCTGCCGATAATACTGATGACATTGCGAAATGCCTCCGGCTTATGCCATGCCACGGTAAAGGCGCAAATCGCGCCACTGCTGGTGCCGCCGATAATCCGGTGTTCCGGTTTACTGCTGATGGCATAGGTTTTTGCAACAGCGGGAAGCAATTCCTCCGTGAGCATTCGTGCGTAGGTATCGTTTAACGCATCGTACTCCTGGGCGCGATGATCGGGGTTGGACATGCCCAGGTTGTCGGGATAGGCCTCGCTGCGGTTTCCCGGGGTAATAAATAAACCTATCGTGGGCGGAATCGCTTGCTGATGGATCAGGTTATCCAGCACTTCCGGTACGCGCAACGAACCTTCGGGGTTGGTCGCACGCTGGCCGTCCTGGAATACCAGCAGATTCATGGGGCGTTGGTGCAGGGTTTCATAATTTGCCGGCAAATAAATCCAATAGCGGCGCACTGTGCCTTTGAAAATAGTGCTATGGAATTCATAGGGACCCTTAAGTGTGCCGTTAGGAACGCCGGGTTGTTGCAGTGAATCGCGTGTGAATTGGTAGTCACCGGCGGCGCGATGGGGTGGTGTGGTTTGAGTCCCGGCATTGAGCTGGACCGAACTGCCGATAAGCATCAAGCCAATAAGGATTTGTTTCATAATTTGTTCCCGGTCATTAAGGTTATTGGGGACAATACTTGCCGACATCCGATGTTAACAAAACGGGGCGCCTGCGCGCCCCGTTTTGCCTGTCCATATCGTTCGCTAGCGAGTAATCGGCCGGAACTCGTCAATATCCCCGTGGGGCATATCCAGCCAATTATCTGCCGGTAGTCCCGGAAGGGGGGCGGGTGTATCGGGCGATGCAGGCTTGAGTGCTAGCAATTGATCCAGGTGGGTTAATACCGGTTCTTCTATGGCTTCACTTGGGCACACCAGGATGTTGTGCCTGCGAGCACTGCCGCCCAGGCCCAGGCTGCTTGAATAACGCACCAGTGCGGAAGCGAGGATCAAGCCGGTAATCACCGGGATCAACCACCAGAAAAACACCGGGGCGTAGAAATAGGTCAGTGTGCCCCAGGCGATTGCCGCAATAGTCATTTTGGAGGTGCGGGCGAAACATTCGCTCCAGGGTAGCAAACGGCCTTCGCGATCTTGTGAATCCCAATTCACTTTAAAGCCCAAAAATACCGAAATAACAAAATAGGCGTGGTAAACCATCATGATTGGGGCGATCAGCACGGCAAAAATGGTTTCAACAAACGCGCCTTTGATAATCGCAAAGGTGCCGCCAAATTGTTTGCGACGCCGGAAGATAGCGACCAGTACCCCGAGGAATTTCGGCCCCATCAATAAGATGGTGGTCAATATGATCAGCGAAATAATCAATTCGGTTTTGGCGATCGGCCAGGTAGGGTAAAGCTGGTAAGTCTCGGTAAAGTAAACGTTTGAATTGATGGAGCGGATTACCGCATCCGCGGTGCTCAATACCAGCATTAACAACCAGATAAACGAAGTGATGTAGGCCAGGGCACCCAGCAGGAAATGCATGCGGCTGATCGGGTGTAAACCCTTGGTTCCGAGTAAACCTAAATGCTGGATATTGCCCTGTACCCAGCGGCGGTCGCGCTTGGCGTAATCAATGATGTTGCAGGGGACTTCCTCATAACTGCCTTCCAGGTCTGCAAGCAGGAACACATCCCAACCGGCACGGCGCAACAAGGCGGCCTCCACAAAATCGTGGCTGAGGATATCGCCCCCGAAGGGCGCTTTACCGGGCAGGGTGGGCAGGCCGCAATGGTCCATAAACGCGCGCATCCGAATAATGGCGTTGTGCCCCCAATAGTTGGCGGCATCGGTTTGCCAAAAGGCGAGGCCGGTGGCAAGCATGGGGCTATAGAGCACCGCCGCAAACTGTACAAAGCGCCCGAAGAATGTGGTTTGGCGAACGGGAATGGGAATGGTCTGGATCAGGCCGGTGCGCGGATTCGCTTGCATGGCGCGCACCATTTTCACCAGGCATTCGCCGGTCATAATGGAGTCGGCATCCAGCACGATCATATGGTCGTAATTGGCACCCCAGCGCTGGCAAAACTCGGCGAGGTTGCCTACCTTGCGCCCGATATTTTTCTCGCGGCGGCGGTAATAGGCTTGTTGGCCCAGGTCACCCAGCCGTGCTTGGAGTTCCTGCCAATTGTCGCGTTCGGCTTGGGCGATGGCCGGATTGGTGGTGTCGCTCAGCAGGAAAAAGTCAAAGTGGGCGATTTCACCGGTTTGCTCCAGTGAGCGCAAGGTGGCCTCAAATCCGGCGATAACCCTGTGGGTGTCTTCGTTATAGACGGGCATTACCACGGCAGTGCGGGTGCGAATGGGCGATAGATCCCCCGTCATCCCCCTGGTCGATTTAAGGGTGAGCGGGTCGATGCGCAACATTTGCAGCACAAATCCAAAAAAACCGCTCCAGAACGCCAGGCTGAGCCAGGTAAAACTAATACCGAACAACAATAAAATGAAAGCTTCCAGCGGGGTCAGCCCGTTAGCACTCAAAATATCGAACATGATATACACGCCGCTGACGGCAGTCGCGACGCTCAGCAGCACATAAAAGTAGCGGCGCAGGGATTTAGCCGGAATCTGGATGGCATCCTGTGGCGCTGCGGAAAGGTCAGCCACAGTGCGGCTGACCGGTAGGGGAGTGTGCATGTTGGTCATATCAAATGGCATCCGGATACCAGACATAGCTCCAGACTTCGCTCAAACGTTGGTCGCGCAGTTTCAGGAACAGGCGCATGTCAGCGACCTTGTCGCCCTCCGGTTCCAGCTTGAAGGATGCGCGCCAGGTCCGTCCGTCAGGTAACTGGCGCACCACCAGCTCGCTCACCGTCCCGGCGGATTTTTGCATTTCGGCAACCAGTGGCGCGTCGGCGGAAAGGGTGTCTAATTGGCCACCACGGAAATCGATAATGAATTTGCGTTTGCTGGGCGGCGGCGGATTGGCTTGGCCAGGGTTGGCGCCCCAACCAATACGGGTGCGGATCACCTTGGCACCGGTATTTTCCGCAATATGGTCATCGGTCGCGCGCAGGCGGTATTTATAGATGGCGCTGGAGCCGGCTTTCATACTTTTGGACGGCACCCAATAAGCCACTATGTTGTCATTGGTTTCACTGTCGCTGGGGATTTCCACCAGTTCTGCGCGCCCTTTGCCCCAGTCTCCTTCAGGAATCACCCACATGCTCGGGCGTTTTTCGTAGCGGGACTCCATATCCATGTAATGGTCAAAATCGCGGTCGCGTTGCAACAGGCCAAAGCCGCGCGGGTTTTCGTCGATCATGGAAGAAACACGCAATTGGCGATGGTTGCTGATCGGGCGCCAAATCCACTCGCCATTGGCCGCCGCCATTAACAGGCCATCGGAATCATGCACTTCCGGGCGGAAATCATCGACGAAACGGGTGTGGTTCTCGCCCCACATATACATACTGGTCAGCGGGGCGATGCCCACTTTCAAAATATCATTGCGCGCGAAAATACGGGCTTCCACCGCCATTTCGGTAGGTGCGCCCGGGATAATTTCAAAACGGTAGGCGCCGGTAACCGATGGGCTATCCAGCAGTGCGTACATCACCATACGCGTATCGGTCGGGTTGGGCTTTACCAGCCAGAACTCGCGGAACACGGGGAACTCCTCACCTTTGGGCTCCGCCGTATCAATCGCCAGTCCGCGCGCGGACAAACCATAGGCCAGGCCGGGACCAACCATGCGGAAATAGGAAGCGCCCTGGAATACCACGAATTCATCTTTGTATTCATTGCTGTTCAGCGGGTAATGGATGCGGAAGCCGGCAAACCCGATGTTATTGGGTGCAACCCCTGCAAGCGGTGCAGCGGGACCATCGTAATTAAAATATTCCTGCTTGAATTGCACGTAGGAATCCGGGCCATCGGTGGCCATATGCAGGATGACCGGTTCGCGATAAAGGAACCCGGGGTGGAAAAGTTGTAACTCGAACAGGGATTCGTTATGCCAGAGCGAGGCCTCGGGGCGGAAGCGAATGGAGCGGTATTGGTCGTAATTCATATTCGCCAGTGCCTCCGGGATATTCGCCTGGATTGGCTTGAATTCGCGCCTGGCTAATAATTTGGCGCGGGAGGCAATGGCATCAAACAGTTCAGGCTGGGCAATCTCGGTCGCCGAGGCAGGGGCCACGTTGGGCTGGCTTGCGGGTTGTGCTTGCGCAGCTAATCCCAGGGCGCACCCTAACACCAGGGCGGTCAAACTGCAGCAACGGAATAATCGGGTGCCGGCTTTACTTTTGCGTTTAGGCCCAGTGTTGTTAAACAACATGCTCATCCAGTGTTTCTCCGCGTCGAATTGGTCGTTCGTTAACTATAAAAAAACCGCCCGGGCGTACCGGGTGGGCCTTTATGTACTCCCTGGTATCCACAATTTTTTGAGCGCTTGGTTCCCGGGCATGCAGCCTCCAGCGCTTTGATTGCAAACCGCCCCGTTTGATTCCTGATGCCAGTTTACGCGCGCGCCAAAAGTTTCAGCGACATACGGACTGTTCATTTCAAAAAATAAAAGGGATGGTGTTTGGCAGAAGATACATTCGCTGCATAAGGTACATCTGGCAGGGCTTGCCACGGATATGCAGGAAGCGGGCGCATTGTAATACATCTGTCGGTAAAAAATAGCTTGTTTTACCATGACTTGGATGGCTTTTTTTAGGCAGATTCTCCCGCTTGCGCCTTGGTACTGACGCAAGGGAAAACTTTGTAGCGCACATTTTGCCTGGCCAGTGCGCTATTCGTCATAAGGAATGCTTTTTTTGCTGCTACACTCAGGTCATCCTGTCTCCAACCACTGAATCGATCCTTGCTGCGGTTTCCCGAGATGCCCAACTTGAGACGCTACATGCGTGAAAATCCGATAGCGGCACGCCTGCTTGGGCTGATTATTATCAGCAGCTCAATCATCACCCTGATCGCCATCCTCCTTCAGTTGCACAGTAATTTTAATGATGATGTGGCCGCCTTGGAGAAGCGCCTGGACCAGGTGCGAATCAGCACCCTCGCCAGTATCACCAAAAGCCTGTGGGGGTTTGACCAAGAGCAATTAAATATCCAGATAAACAGTGTGTTGGCTGTCGATGATGTGGTGCAGGTCAAGGTGGTTTGGCACGATTGGAATAATGCCGAGCAAACCCTGGTTGCGAGCAATTACAACTATGACCCCAAAGACCTGGAAAACAAACGCAGCCAATTCCTGGTGCGTTCCTATCCGCTGGTGTATGAGGATGCCAGCACCCCTGAGCAGCAATTAGGTACGCTAACCATCACCGCCAGCCTGGGCAGCATTTACGGCAAGTTATGGGAGCGCGCTTTTTTTATCGCGCTGGTACAGGGCACTAAAACCCTGGTCATCGCATTATTTATTGTATGGCTGGTGCACACGTTGCTTACCCGCCATATAAAAACCATCGCGAATTATGCGCGCAATTTAAATTTGGAAACGCTTACCAAGCCACTGAAATTAAAGCGCCTGAAAGTAAATTCCGCATCGGATGAATTGGATAATGTGGCCAATGCCATCAACCATATGCGCGAAACCCTATTGGACGATATTGAACAGCGCCATGCCATTGAGATGGCATTGCTAACGGAAAAGGAAGAAAAGCTGGAAACCCGCCGCCAAAAAAATGCAGCGGAGGACGCAAGCCGTGCAAAAAGCCAATTCCTCGCCACCATGAGCCATGAAATCCGCACACCGATGAACGGTGTTATCGGCATGCTGGAAATGTTGCGTGACACTCCGCTTGACGACAACCAAAAACATTACATTGATGTGATTCACCGCTCAGGTGAAACACTGCTAAGCATCATTAACGATATTCTTGATTACTCTAAAATTGAAGCGGGCAAAATGCGGCTCGAAGAAACCACTTTTGAGCTTGATGAGCTGGTAGAAAATTGCGTGCAATTATTTGGTGCGACGGCTAACAAACGCCAGATTGAATTATTTGGTGGATTGGAACCGGGCGTGCCGCGCTGGTTGCGCGGTGACCCGACGCGGTTGCGGCAAATTATTATCAATTTACTCGGCAACGCGTTTAAATTTACCAGCGAGGGATTTGTGTCCTTGCGTGTGCAATTGCTTGAAGAATCGGCGGACCACAAGGTAAAACTCAGGTTTCTGGTGCAGGACAGCGGTATCGGCCTGGATACTGATAACGCCGATTTATTTAACTCCTTTAATCAGGCCGATGCATCGACGACCCGCAAATACGGCGGCACCGGGTTGGGCCTGGCGATATGCAAAAGCCTGGCGGAATTAATGGGTGGCGATATAGGTGTTGAAAGTGAAAAGGGACAGGGGGCAACCTTTTGGTTTACCGCCTGCATGGAAATCGAAGATGTTTGCGATTGGAATGCGAGCCGTAACCAGGCGAAATATGAATCCCTAATTGCAAAAAAATTGTTGTTGGTTGAAAGCAGTCGTGCCCTGGCCGATTTCCTCACCCATCACTGTGTGGCCTGGGGCCTTTGGGTGGATGCGGTCGCCTCCGCCAAGGCGGCGGTGGCGCAAATCAAGCATGCCGTGCATTCCGGCGAGCCTTACGATTTTGTCGGTTTCGATTACGCGTTGCCTGATGCTACCGGCTTTGAACTGGCGCAATCGATACGTGAAATTCCCGAGTTGGGGGAATTGCCACTGTTTATGTTCAGTGCGGGGGATATTTACCATGACCAGGTACACATCCGCCGTCTGGGTATTCACTCGGTATTGCGCAAACCCGTGTCAATTAAATTATTGCACCAGGAATTAATTGCGTTGATGGGGCACGAAGCGGCGCCGGTGGTGGAAGTCGAACGTAAAAGCCTGGAACCGGAAAAATTCGCGCACTTGCGTGTACTGGTGGCTGAGGATAATCCTGTTAACCGCATGGTTATCAAAGGCCTGTTAGGAAAGTTAAGCATAGTCCCGGCATTTGCGGAAAATGGACTGGAAGCGCTGCAAGCGGTTAAAGATGCGCGTGAGCGCTTCAATTTAATATTGATGGACTGCGAAATGCCGGAAATGGACGGCTTTGAGGCGACTCAGTGCATCCGCGACTACGAACGACGGGAAGGGCTTGCCGTTACCCCGATTATTGCACTTACCGCCCATGCCTTACAGGAGCATCGTGAAGCAGTTTTCGCCAGCGGTATGAATTATTACCTTTCCAAACCTATTACCTTCGACAATTTATATGGCGCGTTTGAAGCCGCCGGCCTGGTAGGGCGTGAACAAACCGCTCCTGGCGCATAGGGCACCCCTATAGCGCTAATTGGTTTTTTCTCCTTGCCTGTGCCTGGGGCAATCCTTATGATGCCCTTCATTCACTTGGGATTATCCCGCCATTAAAACCGTGAGGTATGGAGTTTCTTATGAGTAACGATGCAATTGTTCATGTCAGTGATACCAGCTTTGAACAAGACGTGCTGAAAGCCGATCTGCCGGTGCTGGTGGATTTCTGGGCCGCCTGGTGTGGTCCCTGTAAGATGATCGCCCCGCTTCTGGATGACCTGGCCGACCAGTTTGAAGGCAAAATCAAAATTGCCAAAATGGATGTGGACGCCAATAAGGACACACCGGCGAAATTCGGTATTCGCGGCATTCCAACCTTGATTATCTTCAAAAATGGCGCGGCTCACGCGACTAAAGTGGGCGCATTGAGCAAGCCGCAGTTGGTTGATTTTATTAATTCTGCGCTCTAATGCTCGTTGGGCCGTGACAAAACGGCCCAATTTGTTTTTGCACTGTGCGTTTTTTATGGCTATACTCCGCTCAGTCTGATGTTTGTTCCTCCTCTGAATCACCTTCCCGGTTCACAATAAACAGACGAACAAACCCTCAACTTCTGCTGTTTTCTTGCCCTGGAATCTGGATTTACCGGATTAATCAATTAACCCGTCAATTCACTACACAAATAATTGATACGTTAATTGAGCTGCGGTCTCAGGCTGGCAAGCTTGTGTTCGTGAATATCGGGTTCCTCGTGACAATAACAGCAACGTGCAATTTTCATAAACAACAAGTCGTTTAACCGACCGATTTTTAACTCATTAAATCTGCAATAACTCACATCCATCCATAAAGTCTCTCCTATGAATCTAACCGACCTTAAAAAGAAACCCATTGAAGAATTAATTGATATCGCCCACGAAATGGGTTTGGAAAATATCGCCCGGTCGCGCAAGCAGGACATTATTTTTAATATCCTCAAGCGCCATGCTAAAGGCGGCGAGGATATTTACGGCGATGGTGTATTGGAAATTTTGGTAGATGGATTTGGATTCCTGCGTTCCGCAGACAGTTCTTATCTCGCTGGTCCGGACGATATTTATGTTTCTCCCAGCCAGATTCGCCGATTTAATTTACGTACGGGCGATACGATCTCCGGTAAGATTCGCCCGCCAAAAGAAGGCGAACGTTATTTTGCCCTGTTGAAGGTTAACGATATTAACTTCGACAAACCGGAAAGTTCCCGCAATAAAATCCTGTTTGAAAACCTCACTCCGCTCTTTCCCAATGATCGCCTCCTGCTTGAAGCCGGTAACGGCTCTACCGAAGACCTTACCGGCCGTATCATCGATTTAATCGCTCCGATTGGTAAAGGCCAGCGCGGTTTGATCGTTGCGCCACCGAAAGCCGGTAAAACCATCATGATGCAAAATATTGCGCAGGCAATTACGCGCAATAATCCCGAGTGTCATTTGATTGTATTGTTGATCGACGAGCGTCCGGAAGAAGTAACGGAAATGCAGCGTTCCGTGCGCGGTGAAGTGGTTGCGTCCACCTTCGACGAGCCGCCAGCACGCCACGTACAAGTCGCTGACATGGTGATCGAAAAAGCCAAGCGTTTGGTGGAGCATAAAAAAGATGTAGTCATCCTGCTTGACTCTATCACCCGTTTGGCGCGCGCCTATAACACCGTAATTCCATCATCCGGTAAAGTATTGACCGGTGGTGTGGATGCCCATGCGCTCGAACGTCCAAAGCGTTTCTTCGGTGCTGCGCGTAATATCGAAGAAGGCGGCAGCCTGAGTATTATCGCCACCGCGTTGGTAGATACCGGCTCTAAAATGGATGAAGTAATTTACGAGGAATTTAAAGGTACCGGTAACCTGGAATTACACCTGGATCGTAAGATCGCTGAAAAACGTATTTATCCTGCCATCAATGTGCGTCGCTCCGGTACTCGCCGTGAAGACTTGTTAATGAAAGAGGATGAATTGCAACGCGCGTGGATTTTGCGTCGTCTGTTGAATGATATGGAAGATGTTCCGGCCACCGAATTTTTGCTCGACAAACTGAAAGACTTCAAAACCAACGATGAATTCTTCCAGTCAATGAAACGTAAATAACAGCGAACGCTAATCGTTTCGATCAAAAATTTTGCAGGGCGGAAAGTACAACGCCTTCCGCCAATATTAATAATGGCGGAAGGCGTTGTACTTTCCGCCCTGTGAGTTTCCATCAATGAAATATAAAGATCTCCGCGAATTTATCGTCCTGCTGGAGGCGCGCGGTTTATTAAAACGCATAACGCAGGAAGTTGATCCCCATCTCGAAATGACTGAAATATGCGACCGCGCTTTGCGTGCGGGCGGCCCCGCATTGCTATTTGAAAATCCCAAGGGATATTCGATTCCGGTATTGGGAAATTTATTTGGTACGCCGGAACGAGTTGCCCTGGGTATGGGGCAGGAATCGGTTGATGCATTGCGTGAAGTTGGCAAATTACTCGCCTTCCTAAAAGAACCCGAACCACCAAAAGGTTTTAAGGATGCCTGGGAGAAATTGCCGATTTTCAAGCAGGTATTAAATATGGCTCCCAAAGTATTGGGTAAGGCACCGAGCCAGGACATTGTGATTGAGGGAAATGCGGTTGATCTGGATGGGTTACCCATCCAAACCTGCTGGCCGGGCGATGCGGGACCATTGGTTACCTGGCCGTTAGTTGTGACACGCGGGCCACACAAGGAGCGGCAAAACCTCGGTATTTATCGGATGCAAAAAATCGGTAAAAACCGGTTAATCATGCGTTGGCTTTCCCATCGCGGCGGCGCGTTGGATTTCCGCGAATTCCAGATCCAACATCCGGGCAAACCATTCCCGGTTGCGGTGGCGTTGGGTGCGGACCCGGCAACTATTCTCGGTGCCGTCACGCCGGTGCCGGATACATTGTCCGAATA
This sequence comes from uncultured Cellvibrionaceae bacterium, assembly GCA_965650515.1. Classification (GTDB taxonomy): domain Bacteria; phylum Pseudomonadota; class Gammaproteobacteria; order Pseudomonadales; family Cellvibrionaceae; genus Cellvibrio. Next base: position 49,212 of record CBFGOY010000001.1, read on the forward strand.
TGCGTTTGCCGGTTTGTTGCGCGGTGATAAAACTGAAGTCGTGAAATGTATCGGCAACGACTTGCACGTGCCCGCTTCAGCTGAATTTATTTTGGAGGGCTATATCGCGCCCAACGATATGGCCCCCGAGGGCCCGTTTGGCGATCACACCGGTTATTACAATGAAGTGGATAATTTTCCCGTATTCACGGTGGAGCGTATTACTCACAGGCGCGATCCGATTTATCACAGTACCTACACGGGCCGGCCGCCGGATGAGCCGGCAATCCTCGGGGTGGCATTGAATGAAGTGTTCGTGCCTATCTTGCAAAAGCAATTCCCGGAAATTGTGGATTTTTATTTACCACCGGAAGGTTGCTCTTACCGCGTGGCGGTAGTAACGATGAAAAAACAATATCCCGGCCATGCCAAACGGGTAATGATGGGAGTGTGGAGTTTTTTACGGCAATTCATGTATACCAAATTTGTCATAGTGACCGACGATGATGTGAATGCGCGCGATTGGAAAGATGTGATATGGGCGATGACGACACGCATGGACCCGGCGCGCGATACGGTGATCGTGGAAAATACACCGATTGATTATCTGGATTTTGCCTCGCCGGTATCGGGGCTTGGTTCCAAAATGGGTTTGGATGCAACGAATAAATGGCCGGGGGAAACTACCCGCGAATGGGGAACCCCCATTGTGATGGATCAGCAAGTAAAAAATCGCGTGGATGAAATCTGGGATACCTTGGGAATTGATCGGCCAGGCGCTTATTGAAAGCATAAGGGGTAAATAGGATGTTGGAAGAATGTTTTCTTGATTGTCCTTATTGCGGGGAGCCTATCAGTGTATTGGTGGATTGTTCGTGCGAAGAACAGACTTATGTGGAGGATTGCCAGGTGTGCTGCAGGCCCATGTTGTTGCATATAACTGTGGATAATGAGGGCGTTCCCGGTGTTTACGCCCAGCGTGAGGATGAATGATCAGGTTGGCGTTTTTGCATTTTGATGTTGGTTTTTCTGCCGATAATCGGCTATAAAGTTTACAGCGCAGTTCGCGCTTATGACAAATTACCATAAGGGGAATGGAAATGAGCTTCCTTAAAGATTTCAAAGAATTCGCCGTGCGCGGCAATGTGGTGGACATGGCTGTGGGTATCATTATCGGAGCCGCGTTTGGCAAGATTGTCAGCTCACTGGTGAGCGATGTTGTTATGCCGCCCCTGGGCTGGGTTATCGGCGGCGTCGATTTTTCCGATCTTGCGATCGTATTGCCGGAAATGATCGAAGGTAAAGGTCCGGTATCGATCTTATATGGCAAGTTCATCCAAACAGTACTGGATTTCACCATAGTGGCGTTTGCTATTTTCATGATGGTCAAAGTTATTAACCGCATGAAGAAAAAAGAAGAGCAAAAGCCCGCTGAGCCTTCAAAGGAAGAAGTCTTGCTTACAGAAATTCGCGATTTATTAAAACAGCAGCAACAAAAATAAATTTGTATTTATCCAATTGGCGGCGGGCTGTTATCAAATGCCCGCCCGCCAATTCCAAAATTCCGCAACGCTTAATACATTACCCCGATATTTTTTCCGGGCCCGCGAATTATTTTGCGCAGCTATGCCGGATAACTCCGGTACACATCAGCGAATCAGGTGGTCCATTTCCCGCGCGGGCTGCGAACATTGGGTTTCGCCGATGATCTGCGCAGGTACGCCAGCAACGGTTGCTCGCGACGGAACATCTTTCAGTACCACACTTCCCGCACCAATCTTGGCACATTCGCCCACGGTGATATTGCCGAGGATTTTCGCTCCGGCGCCAATCAGTACTCCCCTGCGCACTTTAGGATGGCGATCACCGGCCTCCTTACCTGTACCGCCGAGCGTGACCGACTGCATGATGGAGACATTGTCTTCGACAATGGCGGTTTCACCTATCACTATGCCGGTAGCGTGATCAAACATAATTCCTTTGCCAATTTGTGCCGCCGGATGGATATCTACTCCAAACACAGCCGAAATGCGGTTCTGTAAAAACAACGCCAGCGAGTTGCGCCCCTGCTGCCAAAGCCAATGGGCCACGCGATAGGCTTGCAGGGCGTGGAAGCCTTTAAAATACAGCAATGGGGTAACTAAAGAGCAGCAGGCCGAATCGCGCTCGCTGACGGCAAGCAAATCCGCACGCACCGATTCAATAATGGTTTCATCGTTTACCAGCGCTTCCTCAATGACTTCGCGGATTAACATGGCGGGAAGGGCAGGGCTATCCAGTTTATTGGCCAGGTGGAAGCTCAATGCAGCCCTGAGCGAATCATGGTTGAGGATGGTGGCATACAGGAAGCTCGCCAGGACCGGTTCGGATTCGGCCTGCTTGCGGGTTTGCAGGCGAATGGATTCCCATACGCTATCGATAACCAGGGCGGGGGCGGGTACAGTCATGGGAACTCCTTATGAATCAATCAGCAAAGCAAAGAACCGGCGAAACAGAACAAGCATTATTAGGGGTTAATGTTAATTTTCCAACACTTGCCTGTTAGTAAATGACCAGCGGCGGTTCATTGAGCGCGGCCAATTGTTCGCGCAACTCCAGAATATGCTCACCCCAATAACGTTCGGTGTTAAACCAGGGGAAGTGTTTGGGAAATGCCGGGTCGATCCAGCGGCGTGCCAGCCAGGCGCTGTAATGCATGATACGCAGGGCGCGCAACGCCTCAATCAGTTGTAATTCGGCAAGGTCAAACTCACAAAACTCGCGGTAACCTTCCAGGATCTCACTGAGCTGCGCGGTTTGCTGGTCGCGCTCACCGGAAAGCAACATCCACAAATCCTGGATCGCCGGGCCCATGCGCGCATCGTCAAAGTCCACAAAATGCGGTACTTCCTCGCGCCATAAAATATTGCCCGGATGGCAATCGCCATGGAGGCGGATTGCGCGATAACTCACACGCTGGAAGCGGGATTCGCAACAGGCGAGCAAGTCGGCTCCCAGGGTGCGATAAGGCTCGCGCAAGCTTGCCGGAAGAAAATCATGTTCGAGCAGATAGTGATAACTTTCATACCCGAATGTCTGGATATCCAATGCCGGGCGATGCGCAAATGGGCGTGCTTGCCCGAGGGCATGGATGCGCCCCAGGGTGCGGCCGAGCGATAGCAACGCATCAAAGTCATCCAGGTTCGGGGCATGGCCGCCCTGGCGGGGATAAAGGGCAAAGCGAAACCCCTTGAAATCACGCAGGCTTTGGCCTTGTTCAGCAACGATTGGAGGCACCACGGAGATCTCCAGCGCCTTCAGTGCCTGGGTAAACTGGTGCTCCTCCAGGATTTGCGCGTCGCTCCAGCGCGCTGGGCGGTAGAACTTGGCAATGAGCGGCGAACCGCCCTCGATACCCACCTGGTAAACACGATTTTCATAACTGTTAAGCGCCAGTATGCGCGCATCGGTGATCAGTCCGGTGCTTTCAATCGCATCCAGTACCAGATCAGGTGTAAGTTGTTCGTAGGGATGTGCCTGGTTCATAACCTTGACTCGCCGGGTGAGGGCGCGATTGTAACTGCCGCGCGCCTTGATTGCTCACCTATCTGTCTGCCGGTCCAGGCCCCTGGCCGTTCTTGCCCAGGTGCCTTGCTCTCTTATGGCGCCAATCAAGAAATTTGGCGATGCTGGCGGATAAATTTTGAAGGATTTGGATAAAAATGCTACAAGTTAAAACTCCCAGGCCAGATTTCATTCATCGATAAGACCGGCCGCAGCACACCGGGCACTAACATGCCCGGCAACTACGCATAGGACTGTTATGATCAAAATCGCTTTCTATAACCTCAAGGGTGGCGTGGGTAAAACTACCACGGCGGTAAATATGGCCTATATGGCGGCGGCCGCCAAAAAGAATGTGATCCTCTGGGACCTTGACCCACAGGCGGCAGCCAGTTGGTTTTGCCAACAGGAACCGGATTCAGCCAAGGCGATTAAATTGTTCAGCAAGGGAAAGTCCATCGGCGAGATGGAGCTTTACAGCCCTTATCCGCGGTTGATGCTAATTCCCGCTGACCTCAGCCTGCGCAGCCTGGACAGTGAATTTGATGAACTGAGCCGGGATAAGAAATTTTTTAAACACCTGCTCAAGCCGCTGAGTGAAAAAGCCGATGTGTTGATCTTTGATTGCCCGCCGACATTGTCGCCCAGTGTTGAACTGCTGCTGACGGAAGTGGATATTTTGTTGATCCCTATGATTCCCAGCCCCCTCTCCATTCGGGCAATGGAGCAGGTCATTGAATTCCTGAATACTAAAAAATCTGCCCCTAAACGCATTATGGGTTTCTTTAACCTGGTGGATTTGCGCCGCAGCCTGCATCGCGAGGCTGTAGAAAACAGCAAGAAAATGCCCGTACCCATGCTTAAGACGTATGTGCCTAATGATTCAGCCGTAGAACAAATGGGGCTGCGCCGTGCACCGCTCACCAGTTACAATCAGCGCAGTCGTGCGGCCCTGGCCTATATCGATTTGTGGAAAGAAATCGCGCGGCTACTGAAAGCCGCAACCAAAGATGCTGAATAACTCGAAGCGGATATCCCATGGTCAACTTATTTAAACGCCTGCTGCTCGCAGGCAGTGTGCTGGTTTTTATCGGCTGTACCCCCTATAGCCAGCAGCCGCAATATCCTGCGCCTGCGCCTTCCAAACCCCCGGTTACCGGGCCAACCGTCCCCCCGGTGGTCCAACCACAGCCCGGCGCAGTGCCCAGGCCCGCGCCAACAGTAAGCTTGAATCCAGCCGCTATCAGCCTCGCCAGGCAGGCGCGCAACCAATACCTGGCGCAGGATTACCAAGGGGCGATTGCAACCGCTGAGCGCGGTTTGCGCATTGAGCGCCGAGCGGCGGACTTATACCTGGTGCTGGCACAGTCGTACGTCCAGCTAGACCAACCGCAAAAGGCTGAAATGTTTGTGCAGCAAGGCTTGCGGTTTGCGCCCCAGGGGTCAGAAGTGGCGAGCGGATTATTGCGTGTGCGCGAATTGATAGGAAACTAACTCGCAGCAACGAATAAATAGGTGGGTAGCAAAAGGGCGCAATGGTTGCACCCTTGTTAATTTTTACGTTGAGTAAATTGCGCGGCTAAATCGCACCATCATTAAAACTCGCGGTGCGCATGCTCCGCCTGCTTGGCTTTTTTTATCTGCTGTTTTTCTTTGGCTGTGCGTGTAGCGGGTTTTTTGCTTTCTTTGCGTTTATCTTGAGATTTGCTCATCTTGCTCACCTCCAGCGTATAAGTGGGAACCGCGCTTTAAGCCTAGGCGGTGCAAAAATATTTGCCAGCAGGTTTTTTAAATTAATTTTGGGCGGCACAACTGCACACCACTCCACTACCCGATACAATTCGGTAACCGTTAAAGGCAATCGATAGCAGGCGAGATGGCTTTCATTTTTTATCTTTGTTTGGCACATGAGGCGCAATTATGGAAAGTTCAACCATTCAACTCGTACAAAACTCCTGGCAAAAAGTGGTTGCTATAGGCCCGCAAGCGGCTGCCCTGTTTTATCAAAACCTGTTTGAAACTGATCCTGCCCTTAAATCCTTATTTAACGGTGACATGCAGGCCCAGGGGAAAAAACTCCTGGATATGATCACTATTGCGGTCAACAAATTAACGGAATTGGATGTTCTTGTTCCTGTGCTGCAAAACCTGGGTAAGCGCCATGCGGGTTACGGTGTGAAGGATGCTCATTACGATACTGTGGGCGCGGCTTTGGTAAAAACCCTGGGGCAAGGTTTGGGTTCCAGTTTCACCCAGGAAGTGAAAGACGCCTGGATCAAGGTTTATGGTGTTATGGCAGATGTAATGAAAGCCGCCGCCAAACCATAAGGTTTTTGGTCAACGCCGTTGCTGGCGGACCACGTTCATAGCCAATAAAAATAAATCTATTGTAATCAATAAAATTTATATATCGATGGCATGGCGACATTCAATTAGCCCCGTCGCCTTTAGCTCCCTAATCTGTGCCCAACGAAACACATCAACCACAGACACCAGGAGTACCACATGGCTACTATCAATTCAGAAATCAAACCATTCAGCGCCCAGGCTTATCACCAGGGCCAGTTTGTCCCCGTCTCGGATGCGGACCTGAAAGGCAAATGGTCCGTAGTGTTTTTCTATCCTGCGGATTTTACCTTTGTGTGTCCCACCGAATTGGGCGACCTGGCAGACAATTACGCCGCGTTCCAAAAGCTGGGTGTGGAGATTTATTCAGTATCTACCGATACCCATTTCACCCATAAGGCGTGGCACGACAGTTCTGAAACCATCGGCAAAATCCAATATCCGATGATTGGTGATCCAACCGGCACCATCACCCGTAATTTCGGGGTAATGATTGAATCTGAAGGCCTGGCGGAGCGCGGTACTTTTGTGATCGATCCCCAAGGCAAGGTTCAAATTATTGAAATAAATGCGGGTGGAATCGGCCGTGATGCTTCCGAGCTGCTGCGCAAGGTAAAAGCCGCGCAATATGTGGCAGCGCACCCTGGCGAAGTTTGCCCGGCGAAATGGAAAGAAGGCGAAGCCACACTGGCCCCTTCGCTGGATTTGGTTGGAAAAATCTAACCTGCATTTAATTCGCATTGATTAAAGCCCGCTCACAAGGGGGGCTTTACCCAAAACCTCACGGAGCACACACCATGCTAGATGCCGCCATCAAAGGCCAACTCAAAGCCTATCTGGAAAAATTGCACAATCCTATCCAACTGGTGGCTAGCCTGGACACCAGCGCAAAGAGCGAAGAATTAAATAACCTTCTGCGCGATATCGCATCACTTTCCGATAAGGTCAGCGTGAGCGATCAAGGGAATGCGCACTATCGCCCTTCATTTTCTGTTGCCGTGCCCGGTGAAAATCCACGCATTGAGTTTGCGGGAGTCCCCATGGGGCATGAGTTTACGTCGCTAGTCCTGGCGCTCCTGCATACCGGCGGCCATCCGCCAAAAACCGACGCAAAAACCATTGAAAAAATTAAAGCGATTGAGGGCAAATTCCATTTTGAAGTGTTTGTTTCCCTGTCATGCCATAACTGTCCGGATGTGGTGCAAGCGGTAAATCTACTCGCCGCACTTAACTCGAATTTTTCCGCAACCATGATTGATGGTGCGCTTTTCCAAAATGAGGTGGATAAGCGCCAGGTCATGGCGGTGCCCGGTATTTATTTAAATGGCGAGCATTTTGGCCAAGGCCGGATGAGCCTGGAAGAAATCATCGCAAAAATTGATACGGGTGCGACGGAGCGCGATGCAAAATTACTTGGTGAAAAGGCACCTTTTGAGGTGTTGGTTATCGGTGGCGGACCAGCGGGGGCGGCAGCTGCCATTTATTCTGCACGCAAAGGTATTCGCACCGGCGTAGTTGCCGAGCGTTTCGGGGGACAGGTATTGGATACGGTGGGGATCGAAAATTTTATCTCTGTAAAAGCGACGGAAGGCCCAAAGCTGGCAATGGCGCTGGAGCAGCATGTAAAAGAATACGATGTGGATATCATGAGCCTGCAAAAAGCCAGTGAAATCATTCCTGGCGATTGGGTGGAGGTAAAGCTTGCGAGTGGCGCGAGTTTAAAAAGTAAAAGCGTGATCCTTGCGACGGGTGCGCGCTGGAGGGAAATGAATGTTCCCGGTGAAAAAGAATACCGCGGTAAAGGTGTCGCATACTGTCCGCATTGTGATGGCCCCTTATTTAAAGGCAAGCGTGTAGCCGTTATCGGCGGTGGTAATTCCGGGGTGGAAGCTGCAATTGACCTGGCGGGAATTGTTGCCCATGTAACCTTATTTGAATTCGATTCCAGGTTGCGGGCCGATGCGGTATTGCAACGCAAGTTATTTAGTTTGCCTAACGTCACTGTGATTACGGAGGCACTGACCACAGAAGTGATTGGCGATGGGCAAAAAGTGACGGCGTTGAAATACAAAAGCCGCAATACAGATGATATCGCCACCGTGGAACTCGATGGGATTTTTGTGCAAATTGGCCTGCTGCCTAATACCGATTTCCTCAAGGGCACTGTGCAGCTTACCAATCGCGGTGAAATTGACATTAATGCACGCGGTGAAACCTCTGTGCCGGGTGTATTTGCCGCGGGTGATTGTACCAACGTACCCTACAAGCAAATTATTGTTGCCATGGGGGCAGGTGCCACGGCATCACTGGGCGCATTTGATTATTTGATTCGCACCAGTACGCCGCAATAATCGTTTGAAAAAAACAAGCGCAGCCATGGTTGCGCTTGTTTTCCGATTAACAAAGGCCGGACTCTTCGCCATGCAACTGGCGACTTGAATCTTGCATAGCGGATAGTTCATGCCTAAGTGCTTTCACCAGAAAATTGACATCCTCTGTCGGTCGTGCCGCGATACGAAAATACTGCTCACTTGAACCCAATTTATTCCCGCAATTGCGTATAAAACAACTATGGTTTTGCAACATCCGATCGCGTAGCTCGGTGCCGTTAATGCCATCGCGCAGCTTGACAAAAATAAAATTGGAATGGGTTGGGTAAACGGTAAACTCCGGGAGTTCCTCAAAGCGTTCGGACAAATAAATGGCATCGGCAATCGTCATCATGCGACTTTGGTGATAATGCCCATGCTCATTCCTGATTAAATGCAGAAGCATTTCAGTAATTCCATTTACGTTCCAATAGGGCAAGTGTTTGCGCAATTTGGCAATGTTATTTACGTTGCTGATGGCGAAGCCCATGCGCAGGCCATGTAACCCAATATTTTTACCCAGGCTTTTTAATACCCAGGCATTGGGATAATTGGCAACATCATTTTTGATGCTGGGTGGTTCCTCACCGGAAAAATCGATGAAGGATTCGTCCACAATAATATTGTCCAAGTGCGCCAGTTCTCCCAGTATCCATAAAATCTGTTCACGTAAAAATATCGAGCCAGTGGGGTTATTGGGATTGCAAATAACCAGGTTGCGCGCGCCGGAAGCGTTTACTTCGGCCACCAGTTTTTGCGGCGACACATATTGGTTTTGCGCATCCTCGTAGCGATAGGTATGTAACTCAATGCCCAATCCCCGGGGTTCTTCTATCCAGCGTCCGAAGGATGGCACAGGAACAAACAGGCTGCCCTTAATAAACAGGGAATTTAACCATGAAATAATTTCAGTCGAGCCATTGCCGGCGATGATGGTATCGGGGTTATCGATACCAGAAAATTGCGCAATATTTTCGGCAATACTTTCATTGGAGCCGGGATAATACTTTAATGCAAAAGCAATTCGTTCCTGTAGTTTTTCCATCACCGCTGGCGGCGGAAAATAAGGGTTAACCGGAATGCAATAATCACGTAATCCATTAATTTCCGTGAACTGTTTGGTCAGGCTTGCAAAAGAGGGGTTATGGGTTGTTTTTGCAAACAAGCCGGTATCAAAATTATTTATTTTTGCCGAGGCAGGATTATCGTTATTCATAGCAAATTCCTGTAGGCCTGATCTTGTCGCATCCAGGCTAATGTTACCGCTGTTAACTTGTCAGGAGTTGTATCGCTGTTTATCAGTAAAATTGCGCGGGTGCGCATGGATAATATGAAACTTAAGGAACAGCAATGGAGATGCGATGCGATCAGGTAATTATTATTAGCGTTAGTAATGAATGCCGAGCCGGTTCTTGCTCGGCACACAATGTACTGGAATTCGTATTGCCCCGCAAAAATGTATACAAGAATTGTGAATTTGTTCATTGGTACAGGCTTAGCCAAATTGCTCGCCTGTCACCCTGCCGAGGCCTGGGTATACCACTGTTCAGGCTGCTTGCGATTTGTTTTTTGCAGCCTGTGGGTGATGATTTGGCTTCGCCTTACGTAACAACCTTTGCAGGTGGGTAATTCCCTCAGGCCAGTTCCCCAGGTTTGATGCACTATTGATATGCCCTACATTTTTGTAACGAAAATAATCTGCACCCCATAGCAGTGCCCAATAGGCGGCTTTGGCTTCGGCAAGCCATGGATCATTACTGCTGGCAATAATTTGCGTAGGTACTGGCAAGGGTTGTTGTGGCAATTGTTGTGCGATGTGGAATTTATCAGGATCGGCTGGCGCAACTAAAAATAGCGCAGCAATCTTTTCGGGGAATTCCTGCGCGACACTGGCGCTCGCCAGGGCCCCGAAGCTATGGGCGATTAACACAGCGGGTTTATTAATATTTTGCAATTGCCGGATAATCCCCTGTTTCCATTTTGCCAAATCAGGCGTGTCCCACTCGGGAAGTTCAATGCGTTTGCTGTCCGGCAAGTTTTCTTGCCAGCGCGTTTGCCAATGCCGCGCATCGCTATTGTGCAAGCCCGGCACAATCACTACCGGTTGTTCGCGCAATGCTTGAGGGAAATAAATGGAATCAGGAATGGCCATGCTGCGTTCTCCACAAATTTTTGTCGCAGCTTAGGGAGTATTTACCGGTTTGAAAAAGAATTGTTTTTTCTTTGCTTATATCAAACTTGCGTTGACTTACAGTTGGGTGAAAAACAATGCGACGCCCGCGGCGACCAATGCGCTACCGGAAATACGATTGAACCATTGCTGGTGGAGTGGCGATTTCAGCCAGCGCATAATGGCGCTACCGCCAATGGCATATATGGCCATCCAAAGTAAATCTGTGACGAGGAATATGAGGGTTAGTACCGCAAATTGCGCTGTCATTGATTGCCTGATATCAATGAATTGGGGGAAGAGCGCGCCGAAATAAATTAATCCCTTGGGGTTAGTGATGGCGACCACAAGGGATTTCCAAAACAAATGGCTGCTGCGAATTGATGGAACATCGGTGTTGAAATCATGCGGAATGGCGCGGAATAAATGTATGCCAAGGTAAACCAGATAAGCAGCGCCTACCCATTTGATCGTATGGAAAACCCATTCCGCTTCCCCGACCAGCAACCCGACCCCTAACGCCGATAACAGCATCAACGCTAAATTGCCTGTACTGGCACCGAGCATGGTGTAAATGGATTTGGCGAAACCGAAGCGCCCCGCATCTGCCATACATGACAGCATAACCGGGCCGGGGCTGGCGGAAACAATGAAGGTAAGCGTTATAAATAGCCAAAGTTGTTCTAACGACATGGGGGAGGTACTGGCAAGCCGGATCGGCACGCAGTGTAACAGAGCCGCCGGCAGCGACGGTAAAGTCTCCTATACTCAGGTTTGGGCTAAATGCTTGGTTAATTAAAGGTGGGTTATGGCATGTAATAGTATTTCAAGTGCAATCCCGGTGTTGGAAGGATTACAGGCTGGGTTGGATCAAGCTTATTGGGAAGCCAATAACCTGGATCGCAAGGATTTTTTCTATGATCTCATTAGTGCCCTGCACGCGGAATTGGCAGAGTTGGGTAAGCTGAGTGTGCAGGATCACGATTTGCTATATGAGCCGGTAACTGAAGAGTTTCGCGCGGCACGGCCCAAGTTGGGGCGCTTGTTAAAGTTGATTGATGATTTCGCCTTGCGCTCCACCACGGCGACCAGGCTGGATCAATTGATCAATGAGGTAATGGTACTTATGGGACGCACTGCAAATTAACTTTTTATAGCCTTTCCTAATCAGTTTTAGCGGTTTATTGCTAAACAATTTAAAAATTGTCATATAAAAACTGGCAATGATCGAAAGTTGAACAATACTGAAACTACCGGTAACGGTTTCTCCCTGTGAGTCAACGGTGATGTAGCGATTGGTTGGCTTATCGATTTAGGGAGGTTAACGCTGCCGTTGGGTTTTTCTCTTAGCCCAGTTTTGGAACTCCCCTTTATTTGTAATCTAGTATGGTCTTGGCCGGCATCGTTTTGGTGTCGGCTTTTTTTTGTTTATTATTTCGGAAAGTATTTGGTGAAGTTAATGATGAAAACGATGGTATTTATATCGCTATTGTCCGCCACCCTGCCGGCCCTTGCGGATTCATGTTTGGATAGCGAGGAATTAATTAAATTGGATCAGCGCTATGAGTCTGCCATGCAACAGGGAGATGTGGAATTTCTGCGCGGGTTGCTGGCCGAGGAGTTCTATTGGGTACACAACCTGGCGAGCCTTAAAGAAAATAAAGCCCAATTGCTGGAGCGCATACAAAAGCCGGAAGAACAACCCAGGTCGCGTCGCTCACATGATTTGAGTGTGCGCCAATTAAAAAATACGGCAGTGGTGGAGGGTTTAAGCAGTGTGGAAAAATGGAATGCGGATGGCAAAACCATCCGCACTTCGCGCTACCAGGTTATGCGGACCTATGTGGCTATGGAAGGTGAGTGCAAGTTGTTAGCGGTACAGAGTATGAAAGTCTGGTCCAGCGACGGGCAGTAATTGCCCGTCGGCATTCCTAATTAAAAATATTATCGTCACCGGGAAACACGCCGGCTTTTACGTCGGCTACATATTTTTGCATCGCGCCGGGAATATCATTGGCTTCCAGTAAAAAGTTTTTTGAAAATTTCGGCGGCTGTTCGGTAAGGCCGAGAATATCGTTAATGACCAATACCTGCGCATCAGTATCGCGACCTGCGCCTATCCCTATAGTAGGAATGGATATTTCGCGAGTGATTCGCGCGCCCAGCGCTGCGGGTATGCACTCGAGCACCAATAAATCTGCACCGGCTCCGGCAAGGAGCTTGGCATCCGAGAGGATTTTTTCAGCACTTTCCTGATCGCGCCCCTGCACGCGGAAACCACCGAATTTATTAACGGATTGCGGTGTTAAACCCAAATGCGCACACACAGGTACACCGCGTTCGGCAAGCATCCGGACCGTATCGGCCAGCCAGGCGCCGCCTTCAAGTTTCACCATGTGCGCACCGGCTTGCATGATACGCATACAATTGCGCATGGCATCTTCCGGGGTCGCGTAAGTCATAAAGGGTAAATCACCGATTATGAGTGACTTTTTATTCCCGCGTGCGACAGCTTCCACATGGTAAATCATCTGTTCCATAGTGACCGGAACGGTACTGCCGTAGCCCAGCACTGTCATGCCAAGCGAATCGCCAATCAAAACGACTTCGACACCGCATCGTTGCGCCATGGCTGCCATATGGGCATCGTACAAAGAAATCACCACAAATTTTTCGCCTGTACTCTTTAATTTATTAAGGGTATGGATGGTGACATTTTTGGTGAGCGCAGTGTTCGCCGTTGGTGTGCTGTTGGCTGATGGGCTGTTAATGGTTCCGTAGGGCATGGCAACTCTCACATGGCAAAGGATTTAAAGTGCTGGCACCGGGTTGTAATAGTGGCGGCCACTTTTAATGGTAAGGATATATTCCACCAATTGTTTAAAGTGATCACGATTTTTTGCCAGATTTAAATCTTTGGCGTTCACGATCAGCAACGGAGCCCCATCGTAGAAATGAAAAAATTCCGTATAGGCATCATTGAGTGCTTTTAAATAGTCGGCGCTGATATGTTGCTCTGCGCTAATTCCGCGCTGGCGAATTCGTTCCAGTAACACATCGAGTGGTGCCTGCAAATAAATAACCAGGTCCGGCTTGGGCGCATTAATTACGAGTTTGTCGTAGACCTGGCGATAAATATTCAATTCGTCATCATCCAGGGTTGTGCGCGCGAATAATTGATCTTTTTCAATCAGGAAATCGGCGACACGTACTGGTTCAAACATGTCATCCTGGCGCAAGCTTTGTAATTGATTGGCGCGCTGGAATAAAAAGAAAAGTTGCGTAGGAAGCGCGGTTGATTTCGGATCGCGGTAGAAGCGCTCTAAAAACGGATTCTCTTCCGGTTGTTCCAGCAGCATGTCGTAATTAAACAAACGGGCAATATTGCGCGCGAGGGTCGTTTTGCCCACGCCGATACACCCTTCCACAGCGATATAGCGCGGCAATTTAATATTAGTCAGGTCAAGGGCTAATTCTTCGAATACAGCGTCCACATTAACTCCTCGCGCCGGTCAGCGACTCTCGGGCAAGCGAACCAAACCCTCAAACGGGCATTGGCTGATTAAGGCTTGCAGTGATTGGCCATCCGGTAGTTGTAAGTTCGGGTCTATATCGGCCAGCGGATACAGCACAAAACTGCGCCGGGTCAGGTAAGGGTGGGGCACATGGAGGCGCTGGTGCCGGATAGTTTCATTGCCGTACAGGAGCAAGTCCAGGTCCAGGGTACGCGGTCCCCAATGCTGGAGGCGCTGGCGTCGATGAGCTTGCTCTATCGCTTGCAGTGCATCCAGTAATTCGAGTGGGGCGAGGCCGGTCTCCACCCGTGCGACCGCATTGATATAGTCTGGTTGTTCCGGTCCTATAGCGCGGCTTTGGTAGAGCGCCGACCGCGTTACCAGGCGGGTTTTTGCGATGGCTTTCAATTCCTCGAAAGCCCGTCCGACCTGGATAAGCGGCTCTTCCAGGTTGCTACCCAAGCCTATATAGGCAAACACCATGGGTTATTCGTTCCCGCTGCCGGTATCGGTTTTCGGTTTCCGCGGGCCACGGCGCCGGCGGGGTTTACTGCCGGCTTTGGCGCCGCCCTGTTTGGCCAGTTCTTTTACCATGCGCTCGCGCTCTTCATCGCCAGCGCTTTGGTAATGGGTCCACCACAAACCCAGACCCTCCAGGGGTTCGCCCGCTGCTTCGCGCATCAGCAGGAAGTCGTAGGCGGCACGGAAGCGCGGATGATCCAGGGTGCGCAGGGCGCGCATTCCCATGCGATTGGGCAGGCGTTGTTGTAAATCCCAGATTTCACGCATTGGAATCAGGAAGCGCTTGGGAATAGCGGTGCGGGTTAATTGCTGGTTGATGATGTCGGTACCGGCTTGTGCCCAGGCCTGGACCGGCGTCATCTGGGTGGCCAGTAACTGGAATCGTTGTTGCATCGCTGGCCAGAGCAGTGCGGCGTAAATAAATGCCGGGGTAACGGTTTTATCGGAGCGTATGCGCTTATCGGTATTTACCATGCACTGCTCAATGAGGTTCGCGCCTGATTCGTCCGCTGTTTTCAGGGCGGCGTCCGTACCGGGGAAAAGATGCAATAACACGTTATATTCACGCAACAGGTTGAATGTCGCCGTTGCCGAGCCGCCCAGGAACAATTTAAGCACTTCTTCAAACAGGCGTGCCTCGGACACATTCAGCAACAGGTTGCCCAATTCGCGGATAGGTTTGGCGGTGGCCGGATCGATACTAAAACCGAGCTTGGCGGCAAAGCGCAATGCGCGCAGTATACGCACCGGGTCTTCCTTATAGCGCGTTACAGGGTCGCCGATAATGCGCAGGGTACGGTTTTTCAGGTCTTCCATACCCTTGCAGTAATCAATGACGGAAAAGTCCTTCAGGGTGTAATAAAGCGCGTTAACAGTAAAATCGCGCCGCATCGCATCGGTTTCCAGGGTGCCGTAAACATTGTCTCGCAATAGCATGCCGTCTTCGCTGCGCGCGGAATGATGGGAGGCATCGTCGTGATGGCCGCGAAAGGTGGTTACTTCGATAACCTCCCGCCCCATGCGCACATGGACAATCTGGAAGCGCCGCCCCACAATCCGGGCGCTGCGAAACAAGCGTTTTACCTCATCGGGTTTGGCATTGGTTGCCACATCAAAATCTTTCGGGTGGTTGCCGAGTAATAAGTCGCGTACACCGCCGCCAACCAGGTAAGCGGAATATCCCGCATCTTCCAACTGTTTAATGATCTTTATCGCTGCCTGGCTGATGTTTTTGCGCGAAATATTATGTTGGTCTCGTGGAATGGTAACGGCGCCATCGCTTGTGCGTCGAGCGGCTACTTTGCCGGAATCCTTTGAGGTAAATAAGTTGAGCAAGCGTTTGAGCATGGTGTATGGGGTAGTTAGTTGCGTGAAAGCGGGAGTTTAGCAGATGATCGGGGTTTTTTACGACATGGCGGAAAGCCGACCGAATTTGAACCTGGCGTTGGCATGAAAATTTGTGCCGATTTTGCGAATCTGCATAAAGCAAAACGGGAAAGCTTTCGCTTTCCCGCTGGAGGGTAGCACCAAGGTGCTGCAAATTGGCATCTCAATGGGTGCCTCCATGGCAAACATCCAATCTCGCGTGCTATCCCATCCTGTGCCTAGTCAGTAGTCCGCTTTATTTTACTGTCTTATTGCTCTTGTCTTCTAGCGTGGTCAATCTAAGTTATTGTTTTCGTTATTGTTATATATGTTCTGTTGTTATTATTTCTTGTTGTTATGTTTAATCTTTCAGTTTCTTATTGTTTGTTGTTGTTATGTATTTGCTTCAGTTTCTTATTGTCTATTGTTGTTATTTTAAAATTGATCAGTTTCTTATTATTTGTTGTTGTTATTAGATTGGGTAAGCTAATTCTTATTATTTGTTTTTGTTATGGCCGACATAGAGCATCTCTTGTGCCACTTTTAGAAATCCTAATAATAACAATTGCTTATGTTTTTTGAGGCGGTGTTTATTTCTTTTTGTTATTTCGAACAGTTACAGAATGGTAGCGAGTTTGTTACGGGTGGGTAGAGAAAGTAACAGTTTTTTTACGGTAACACCCTTGTGGTTAGGGGTAACGGTTTGTCGTTAAAATTGGTATTTGTGGCGTATTTATTAATAAACGTGTCGCTAAAAGTAAAAATCCCCGCTGCTTTACACATAACGGGGATTCTTCTGGGTGCGAAAAGTAAAAAGGAATTATTTGGCGCTTGTCGCCGAGGCAGAGGCCTTGGTACGGGGAATACCAAGCCGCTGACGGCGTTCCCACAGGCACTTGCGACTCACACCGAGTTTACGCGCCAGTTCGGTTTCGCTCATGGTGTCCTGGTGTTCAAGGACGAAGCGTTGGAAATAATCTTCCAGTGACAGGTCTTCGCCAACGTCCTGCCTGCTGCTCCGGCCAGCCAGGCGCGGGGCTTCAATTAATGAGCTGCCGGTGTTGTCATCCAAATCAAGGGCTTCCATATCAATCGAAAGCAAATGGTCGCCAATTTCGTTGGCGTCTTCACACAGGATTACCGCGCGTTGCATGGCATTTTCCAATTCCCGGACATTCCCTGGCCAGTTATAGCTCATGATGGTATCTATCGCGGAGGAGGACAGTTTTAGTTGCGGTTTGCCGAACTGGCCGCAGTAACGCTGCAACAGTGATTCGGCAATGTTGATGATGTCGCGGCCGCGCTCACGTAATGGCGGCAATTCCAGTTGGACGACATTGATACGGAAATACAGGTCTTCGCGGAACTTGCCTTCTTTGGCCAATTTGCGCAGGTCGCGATGGGTAGCCGCCACAAGGCGTACGTCGACTTTGCGTGACTCTACCGAACCGAGGGGACGGACCTCTCCTTCCTGCAATACGCGCAACAGGCGCGCTTGTGCTTCCAGGGGTAATTCGCCGATTTCATCGAGGAACAGGGTTCCGCCATCCGCTGCCGCCACGAGGCCTTCGCGGTTATTGGCGGCACCGGTAAATGCCCCTTTTTCATAACCGAAAAGTTCGGATTCAATCAAGGTATCGGGAATGGCGGCACAGTTAACCGAGATCATCAGGTGATTGTTGCGGTTGCTTTCTTCGTGCAGGGCGCGCGCCACCAGTTCTTTACCGGTTCCGGTCTCCCCGTGGATAAGCACGGTGGCATTGGTTGGGGCAACCTTATGGATGCGATTATAAAGGTCTTGCATGACATCGCTCGAACCAATCATACCGGCAATTGCACTGCTGGCGGCCTGGCTGGATGCCGCTGCTTTACTCGCGGCCTTGGCTTTACCGATGACGCGTTTGACGGCGTTGACCATTTCATCGTGGTCAAATGGCTTGGCGATATAGTCCACCGCACCCATGCGCATGGAATCGACTGCCGAACGTAAACTGGCGTAACTGGTCATGATCAGTACCGGCGTATCCCCCGCCAGTTTGATCAGGTCTGTACCAGGGGCGCCGGGCAGGCGGAGGTCACTGATGATCAGGTCAAAATCCTTGAGCTGGAATTTGGATGTCGCCTCTTTGACAGATGGGGCCTCGCTGACCTCGTACTGGTTGCGCTCTAGCAGCTTGCGCAGGGCGTTACGGATGATGGTTTCGTCTTCAACAATCAGAATCTTACTCATAGCTATCCGGGTCTTGCGTGTTAATGTTTACTGGTGTGGCCCGGGGCATTGCCGCACGGGTCGCGAGTTTTCTGTCAGGCGTCCATGAATGCATCAAGATGACGCGGCAGCGTTATCACAAATCTGGCGCCGCGATTATGAACCGGATCGGCGGGGCTAATAATATCCATATGGCCGCTGTGGTCTTCAATAATGCTGTAAACCATTGCCAGGCCCAAACCTGTGCCTTCACCGGGTTCCTTTGTGGTAAAGAAGGGTTCCAGGATGCGCTCGATCAGCTCCGGGGGGATACCGTGCCCCTCGTCGGTAACAGAAACTGTTACCGAATCCTCATCTTCGTTACTTTCAAGCATAACACGCCCTTGCTCCGGGCTGGCATCCCGCGCATTAGATAAAAGATTTATAAAAACCTGGATAATGCGTTGCGCGTCACCGGCAATGATGGCCGTTTTAGGGATGTCATTGCAAAACAGCACCTGGTTTTTATCTTTTTGCAGTGACAGGAGATGGATTGCTTCATTGGCGCAGTCACGAATGGAAACAGCCTCGAATTCGGATTTACTGGCGTGACCGGCATGGGAAAAGCTGACCAATGACTGCACAATTCGCCCGACCCTATCCGTCTGGCTAAGGATCTGTTCCGCAGTTTCCAATATTTCCGGATCTTCGGAATCATATTTAAGGTTTTGCGCGAGGCAGGCGATGCCAGTAATCGGATTGCCGATTTCATGGGCGACGCCCGCCGCCAGGCGGCCCACTGAGGCGAGGCGTTCTGAATGCACCAGCTCCTGTTCCAGCAATTGGGTTTCAGTGACATCTTCCAGCAGCATGACCTGGTCATATACCCCCGCGGTGATTGGTCCTTCAATGTTGGCTTTATGCAGGCTGATCCAATGGGGGCCGTTATTCAACTCGATCTCTCGCCGGTAGAAATGGGGTTCTTTGCTTTGGCTGAAATCAATTAACAGGCTGCACCAGGGTTCGGGGATATCTTCGAGGTAGGAGCCGGTCACATCTTCCGTAGGAATGCGGGTCAGGTTCGCCATGGCGCGGTTCCACATCAATACCTCCATATCGCGGCCCAGCGAGCAGACCGCCATAGGCAATTCTTCCAGTGTCTTGCGATGGTAAAGGCGCAGGGTATTAAGCTCTGCCGCCATGCCGGTGAGGTGATCTCGGTATTCCGACAGGCGGTTTTCGATCAGGTTGATATCCACTGTGCTCTGGGTTTCGGCGATAACGTGGGGGATGTATTTATCCATGATTTCACTGGCCACATGGATACCCATCAGGCTGGAAAGGTTGCCTTCAATCTGGTCGCGCAGGCGGCGCAGGGCGTAGGGGCGGCGCTCGTCGATGGTGAGATTGAGTTCCTGGAGCGCGATATCCACTTCGCGGCTCGCTGTTACCTTGCCCAGGGGTTTAGCGAGGCGATGCTTGAATTCCGATGCGGAGTGAACATCCAGTGCCTGGCGTACCGGATGGCTGAGTTCATCCGCCGCACAAAGCTCGGCACTGTATTGCTCATCCTCTGTCTGCCGGGTACACAATGAAATCACCACGAAGAAGAAGGTATTGAGGCCAAGAGAAATGAGCGTGACCTGGCTCCAGTATTCAATACCAACGGGAATTCTCAGTTCACCCAGGGGTAGCTGGAGATATTCGATACCGGTCAGGATCGGTAGCAATAAGCCAAGGGCCCAAATGCTGGTACCGACGGACAGGCCGGTAATGAGGCCGCGTTTGTTGCCCCGGCTCCAAAACACAATGGCGAATGTGGCGGGAAGGAATTGCAGGGTTTCGATAAACGCGGTCATTGCCAGGTGGGCGAGGCTGAAACGGTTGTCCAAGACCCAGTAGAACACATAACCGCCGGCGAAGATGGCGGCGATCAGCACCCGTCGCAACCAGATCAATTGGCTGTAGAGATCGGTCCGGGTGCGCAGCTTGAGGCTGGGCAATAACCAATGGTTCATCACCATGGTTGAGAGGGCGAGGGAAATAATCACCATGGCCCCGGTTGCGGCTGAAAGCCCACCCAGGAACGCCAGCAAGGTTAGCCCTGGTGAATCGAACAGGATGGGAACACCCAGCGAATAGTATTGTGGCGGTAAAGGGACCGACAGTTCGGTGCCCGCCCACAGGATCGGGAAAATCGGCAGTGCCATTAACAACAGGAACAGCGGGAAGGCCCAGGTTACTGTATGGGAGTTACGCATCAGCGGGTTTTCCGCCAATCCCAGATGGAAGATATGCGGCATGGTTACCGCGGTGGAGACAAACACCAGTAACAGCGTATGTGCGGAATCGGTATGAATAGGGGTATGCAGGAGTGCAAGGTTTTCAGGGTGGTCGAGCAGCCATTGGTCGAGGCCGTCCAAACCATCGAATACCCCATAAACCGCTACCAGGCCAACCGCGCAAAGGGCGCAAACCTTTAACAATGACTCAAATGCCATCGCCGTAATCAGCCCGCGATGCTGGTCGCGGTTGGCGCCGAAAGAAATGGTAAAAAACGCCAATATCGCGCAGTAACAAAGGGCCATTACATCTTTAAAGGTCAGTCCGGTTCCGGCGAGGGGTAACGAAGGGTTACTGCTGACGGTAAGGATATGCATGGTATCGGCAATCGCCTGGATTTGCAGGGCGAGCAACGGCAAGATCCCGCATAGCATACAAAGTGTTGTGAGCGCGCCCACGCTGTGGCTGTGGTAGCGGAATACCAGCAAATCGGCCAATGAATGTACCTGGTGGCGCCGCGCCAATTCGGCCAGCGGTGCCAGGGCAACGGGTGCGAACAGGAAGAGTGCGCCGGTGCCAAGGTAATACGCCAGGGCGCCATAGCCATACTGGAACGCAAGGTCGATGACCCCGTAGAAGGCCCAGGCGCTGGCAAAAATCCCAAGGGACAAAATATAGGTAATGGGATGGGATGTTACTGATTCGGGAATCCAGCCGCGCTCGGTAATCCAGGCGATACCAAACAATAGCAACAGGTAACCGATTCCGAGGAGTGCAACTTGGCTGAGGTCAAAAGTCATTATGCGTTCTTATTTACCGTGGAGGTTTGCCTTACGGGTTCAATCAATGTCGTGGTACTTCTTGCGCCGCAACTGGATCGCAAACGCAATTCCGATCACCAGGATCCATGCAATATAAGGCCGATACCAGGCACCTTCAGGGTTGATAATCCAGTTAAACAGGCTGGGAGAAAAAATATAGGCAATCAGCAACAGTAATATGACCAGGCGTTGATTGTTCATGATTTGTCTTTCCTGGGTGGTGCAAGTACGCGACCGGGTTGATGTTATTGTTTTCCAATGCCTGTTAATTATCGCTATATAAATGGCTGAGGCCTTTAACTCTGTCCCTGCGCCAATGATGCAATCCCCAGTCCAGGATCTCCCGGGTTGATGCACCCGCCAACCCGGCGGGCGGATTTTGCCCTAAAAACTCTAGCCCACGCCACAGGTTCCTGCTCGCTTCTTTATAGTCTATCGCTTTGGCATGGTTCTGTTTGCTGAGCTTTTGGCCATTGGCCTGGACAGCCAGGGGTAGATGGCCAAAGGCCGGCAGCGGGGCGCCCAACAATCCGAACAGGAACAATTGGCGGCCGGTGACTTCCAGCAAATCACTACCGCGAATTACGTGGGTGATACCCTGGGCAATATCGTCCAGCACAACGGCCAATTGATAGGCGAAGAAGCCATCGCGTCGCTTGACTATTTGATCGCCCGCCCGGGTGCGCAGGTTTTGCGCCTGGGCGCCCTGGATCAGGTCGTGGAACCGGATTTCGTCGGCGCTTGCGTGATCTGGAATATCGTAGAGTTTAAGTCGCAGTGAATGGGGGCGCGCCAAATCCACCTTGCGGTTGCGGCAATGCCCGTTGTAAATGCCGCCCATGGCGGCCAGATCCTGGCGCGAACAGCTACAGGGGTAAACCCAGTGGCGCGCCAGCAAATAATCAATGCCGTCCTGGTACGCCTGGTGGCGTTGGCTCTGGTACATAACCTCACCGTCCCATTGCAGGCCATGCCCGTCAAGGCACTCCAGGATCGCATTGGCGGCGCCGGGTTGCTCGCGCGGTGGATCAAGGTCTTCCATACGGACCAACCATTGCCCGTTGTTGGCTTTGGCATCAAGGTAACTTGCCAGTGCGGTGACCAGCGAACCGAAGTGCAACGGGCCGGACGGCGAGGGAGCAAATCTGCCTATATAAAGAGGATTAATAGCGGAGTTGAGCAGGGAGGGCATAGTGTTGGGGTGGGCTGGCCCACCCCCGGGCGATGTTAACCGCCAATTTGCTTTTCTTTGATTTCCGCGAGGGTTTTGCAATCGACGCAGAGTGTGGCGGTGGGACGGGCTTCCAAACGGCGGATACCAATTTCCACACCGCAGGCATCGCAATAGCCATAATCGTCGTTTTCAATCAGCTCGAGGGTGCTGTCGATTTTCTTGATCAGCTTGCGCTCGCGGTCGCGGGTGCGCAGCTCCAGGCTGAACTCTTCCTCCTGGCTGGCGCGGTCGGCGGGGTCGGGGAAGTTAGCCGCTTCATCTTTCATGTGGCTTACGGTACGGTCTACTTCTTCCATCAGCTCTGAGCGCCAGTTAAGCAACAGGTTTCTGAAATGCTGCTTCTGGTTGTCGTTCATATATTCTTCACCCTTTTTCTCCACATAGGGAGTAAAAGGACGCAGTGCGAAGGTTTCAGTAGAGGGTGATTTTTTCGCCATAGTGTTAGCGCCTCGTAAGACTTCCTGGATCAGCATTCATCTGCACCAAAGGGAGGGCAGAATTAGAAGGGGGAGCAAGCTATCAGATAACAAATAGGAGTGCCAGTTTTTTTCATTGGTATTCCGTTGGATTACAAGCGGGCTTGTTAATTCCGGTCGGGATTCGGTCACGAACAAAAACTATAGCCCTAAAATGGCGCGTTTGTGGTTCAATTCGCCGCTATGTCACCCTTGGTTTCCCGAGTCGATAGCCTGGTTATGATCCCCTTATACCCCGCGAAGTTGCTTACCCGTTATAAACGCTTTCTCGCCGATATAGTTTTGCCGGATGGCAGCGAGTTTACCATTCACTGCCCGAACACCGGTTCGATGAAAAATTGCGTTCTACCCGAAGCTCCCTGTTGGTACTCGGTTAGCGATAGCAAGACGCGCAAATATCCGCAAACGCTGGAAGTTGTGACCACTCCCGGCGGTTACCTGGCGGGTATTAACACCGGGCGTGCCAATGCTTTGGTGGAGGAGGCCATTTCCAGCGGTGTTATCACCGAATTGCGCGGCTATCAGGGACTCAGGCGCGAGGTGGTGTATGGTCGCGAAAAATCGCGTATTGATTTCCTCCTGGACGGAAACCCGGCTGATCCACGTGCATGCTACCTGGAAGTCAAGAATGTGACCCTGATGGAATCTGATGGTGAGGGATTTTTCCCCGATGCAATCAGTGCGCGCGGTAGCAAGCATATCCGGGAACTAACGGTGATGGCGCAGCAGGGGCAACGTGCGGTCCTGCTGTTTTGTGTGCAGCATACCGGTATTAAAACGGTTCGCCCGGCGGACCATATCGATAAAACCTATGGTGCGATTTTGCGCGAGGCCAAAGCCGCCGGAGTTGAAGCTATTGCCTATGCGGCGGAAATAGTGCCGCATCAACATCGCATAGCGCTGGTTCAATCTTTACCGGTTGAGGTTTGATGGAGTGCCGGTGCTTTTTTGTTACCGGAGTTAATGACGGCAACCGCCCCCAGGATTAACAAGGTTGCACTGTATTCTGGCCAACCGGGTTCTTCGCCCAGCAATAAAACGCCGGACACCACACCAACTAAAGGCGTAATTAATGAGGAAAGGGAAGATACGCTGACCGGGACCAGGCTAACCAGCCGAACCCACGCCCAGTAACAAAACATAAATGCAATAAAGATGTTGTAGACCACTCCCCAGAGCGCCCATGTTGAAGGCATTGTTTGCGGAAGCCCATCAATAAACATCGCAGCGATCAATACCGGGACACTGGCCAGCAATAATAACCAGCCGGTCAGTACCACTGCGTTCATCGGAATTTGCCAACGCTTCATCATCACGGTACCGGCGGCCCAACACCAGGCGGCGATGATCATAAATGCGGCACCGGCAAGTAGGTCCCGGTTAAGCGGCCCACCGAACCAGCTCAGCAGTGATTCGCTCATTAACGCCAGCACGCCGCCGGTTCCCAATAACAAGGCGATGCCGACGCGCGCGGTAAATTTATCGCGTAACACCCAAATGGAAAGCAACACCGTCCAGATCGGCATGGTGTAACCCAATAATGCCGAACGCCCGGCGGGCAACAAAGTTAATCCGTAGGTAGCCAGTACATTCCAGGCGATGATATTAAATACACAAACCCAGATTATTTTTTTTACATAACCGCGGGGTATTTGCAGCGCGAGTCCGGACGCGCGCGCAATGCCAAGAATTCCCAGTCCTCCCAGCAGTAAACAAAAACCACGGAAGCTCAGCGGCGGAATTTCGCTGATAATAAATTTCATGATGGGCCAGTTAATGCCCCATCCAATCGCTAAACCCAGTAGTAACAAAATGCCTTCCGCGGAAAGGCGAGAGGAAGCGTTGTGCATGGACACTCACTTAACAAACGATAGGAAAAATACCACCGGGAAGGGAAAGGCTCGGCGGGCTCGTATTGGAACCCGCATTAACATCATAGACTCTCGATGAAAAAATTACCTGGCTGGTGTGTTGGGTGGAAACTGTTGCAATAGTTGCGTAAAACTTTCACGCAATTTATTTTCCGCCTTGAGTGAAAAATTAATCAGCGGTATGCCTTCTGCGGTGCCGCGCCAAATCAGCGTATTGGATTTGGTTTGTGTGATGTCGATCACCATAACTCCCTCTTGCTTTCCCCTGCCTAATATTTGGCCTGTGCCCAGGCCAATGTTCCCGTGGCGCCCAACCGGCATACCTATGCCAATGCCAATACTGGTATTGCCGCCGCTGCTCACGCGTGAAAAAACCTGCAAGTCCAGCAGCAAGTCCGGGTTATTATCCGAGGCCACAAAACCTTGCGCGCGCATTTGGTCGTCGGCCAGGCGTTGCAGGAAGGCTTTATCGGTGCCCGCGATATCCACCGTCACCCCGCGCCATTGATAGGTTTTGAGGTTATTGAAATCGGTGCCGGATTTAAAATCGCCGCCGTATCTTGTGTTGGTGCAAGCTCCCAGCAGGATGAGCGTGGCAAATGCTAGCAAGCGGGAAATATTCGGCATCATGAATCTGTCCTCCGGGTGTGGTGGAAGGAAGTATAACCCAGTCCTGCGAAGTGAATGGGCATAGAGTTTGCAAACCCTGTGGAACTGGCGCAGACTGCGCCGCGTTTTTAAATTCATCCTGGAGTTAAGTGTGGATTTTTTACTGATTATCAAAGCGATTGTATTAGGTGTAGTTGAGGGCCTTACTGAATTTTTACCTATCTCCAGTACCGGCCATTTGATTGTGGCCGCGGATGTGATCAATTTCCATAACGATGGCCGTGTGTTTGAAATTGCTATCCAGTTAGGCGCCATCCTTGCTGTAGTGGTTGAATATCGGAAAAAATTTATCGGTGTGGCACTGGGAATGTTTAACGACACACAGGCGCAAAAGTTTATTGCCAACCTGCTCATTGCATTTTTACCCGCCGCGATTATCGGTGTGATGTTTATCTCTATTATCAAAACCTATTTATTCAATCCGCTGAGTGTGGCCGCCATGTTAATTTTGGGCGGCATAGTGATCCTCTGGGCGGAACGCCGTACACATCAGGTACGTGTGCATAATGTGGATGATATGAGCTGGAAGGATGCGCTTAAGGTGGGGTTGTTCCAGGTAGTGTCCATGGTGCCGGGTACGTCCCGTTCGGGAGCGACGATTATCGGTGGCCTGTTTATCGGCCTTGACCGCAAGGTTGCCGCGGAGTTTTCATTCTTCCTCGCTGTGCCTACGATGTTTGCCGCAACCTTTTACGATATTTATAAACACCGCGACTTATTGCACACCGGCGATGTGCCCATGTTTGCCGCGGGATTTATTACCGCATTTTTGAGTGCCTGGCTGGCGGTAAGGACGCTGGTGCGTTTTGTGGCTAACCATACTTACGAAGTGTTCGCCTGGTATCGAATTGTCTTCGGGCTGGCCATTTTGATAACCGCCTATACCGGCGTGGTAACCTGGAGCGGCGTCGAATAATTTCAATTGATAAACTTTACGACGCTGGTATCTTTCTCACGGCTTTTTCCGGCGTCGTGAAGTTTTTGCAGATAATCATTCCACAGTTGTTCCCGGTTTTTCCCCAATTCGTAAAGGTAGTTCCAGGTGTAAATACCTGTGTCATGGCCATCGCTGAAAATTATTTTGAGCGCGTAATTCCCGGCGCGTTCAATGTCGGTGATCGCAACATCCTTCTTGCCGAACTGCAATACCTCCTGCCCGGGACCATGGCCTTTGACTTCAGCGCTGGGGGAATAAACCCGCAGGAATTCGGCGGGCAATAAAAATTGCTCGCCACTAAAATACAATTCCAGTTGTTGCGATTGCTTATGCAGTTTGATTTTGGCGGGAATGTGGTTCATTAGAGGATATATCGGCTCAAGTCTTCATTTTTTGCCAGTTCACCCAAGTGTTTTTCCACATAGGCAGCATCAATTTCCACGCAATTGTTTCCATTGCCGGCGTCGAAGGAAATATCTTCCAATAATCTTTCCAGAATCGTATGCAAACGGCGTGCGCCGATATTTTCGGTGCGTTCATTTACATCATAAGCGGTTTCCGCAATGCGGCGGATGCCCTCCCTGGTAAACGAAATATCCACGCCTTCTGTTTTAAGCAACGCTTGCTGCTGCTCCGTGAGTGATGCCTTGGGTTCGGTGAGGATGCGTTCAAAATCTTCCGGTGTCAGGGCTTGCAATTCCACGCGAATAGGCAAGCGGCCTTGCAATTCCGGAATCAAATCCGAGGGTTTGCTTAAATGGAATGCGCCCGAGGTGATAAACAAGATATGGTCGGTTTTGATCATGCCGTGTTTGGTTGAAACGGTGCAGCCTTCGATCAAGGGTAATAAATCGCGTTGCACCCCTTCACGCGAGACATCGGCACCGCTCACGTTTCCGCGACGGGCAACCTTGTCGATTTCATCGATAAAGACAATGCCGTTTTGTTCGGCAGCTTCAATGGCCTGGGCTTTGATATCGTCTTCGCTGACCAGTTTTGCCGCTTCTTCATCCTGCAATTGTTTGAAGGCTTTTTTTACGGTGATTTTGGTTTTTTTAAATTTCTCGCGCCCGAGGGATGAAAACATGCTTTGTAATTGGTTGGTCATTTCTTCCATACCGGGTGGTGCCATAATTTCCACGCCCACCGGAGTGGCAGCAAGATCAATTTCAATTTCTTTATCGTCCAGTTCGCCTTCGCGTAATTTTTTACGAAATACCTGGCGTGTACCGGATTCATGTTTGCTTTCTTCGGGAGATATATTCCGCGCTGGCGGTAACAGCACATCCAGAATACGCTCTTCAGCAGCTTCTGCTGCGCGATGTTGTACCGATTTCACCGCTTGCTCGCGGCGCATTTTTATCGCGACATCTACCAAATCGCGAATAATGGATTCGACATCGCGGCCGACATATCCGACTTCGGTAAATTTGGTGGCTTCCACCTTAATAAACGGCGCATTGGCAAGTTTCGCCAGGCGGCGCGCAATTTCCGTTTTGCCCACGCCGGTGGGGCCGATCATCAAAATATTTTTGGGCGTGATTTCATTGCGCATATCCATCGGCACCTGCATACGGCGCCAACGGTTGCGCAGGGCAATGGCAACTGCGCGTTTGGCATTTGCCTGGCCGATAATATGTTTATCCAATTCGTGCACGATTTCGCGCGGGGTCATAGAGGACATAGAAAACTCGTTGGTATCTTTGTACGTTGATGGCTGTGTTGGCGGGGACTGTGTGGGCTGTCAGAGGCTGCGCCCCGCCACAACACCGGGCTAATAATTAATTAATAATCAAGGATTTCGATGGTGTGATTCTGGTTGGTGAACACACAAATATCGCCGGCAATCTTCAAGCCTTTTTCGACAATGCTGCGCGCATCCAGGGACGTATTGTCCAGCAGTGCACGCGCTGCCGCCTGGGCGTAGTTACCACCGGAGCCAATCGCAATCAGGTCGTCTTCGGGCTGGATAACATCGCCGTTACCGGTAATGATTAGCGAGGCTTCTTTATCGGCGACAGCGAGCAATGCTTCCAGTCGTCGCAGGCTTCGATCCGT
Source organism: uncultured Cellvibrionaceae bacterium (assembly GCA_965650515.1). Taxonomy (GTDB): domain Bacteria; phylum Pseudomonadota; class Gammaproteobacteria; order Pseudomonadales; family Cellvibrionaceae; genus Cellvibrio. The sequence continues at coordinate 77,558 of CBFGOY010000001.1, forward strand.
TCGCCAATCTTTTGCCAATTCAACGGCCGCGCGCGTGAGTTGCCCGTTATGCGCTTCGAGTTTGGCTTCAAAGCGTTCGAACAGGGTGAATGCATCGGCGGTGCCGCCGGCAAATCCGGCCAATACCTGGTTTTTGTACAGGCGGCGCACTTTGCGCGCATTACCTTTCATCACGGTATTGCCAAGGGATACCTGGCCGTCGCCACCAATTACCACCTGGCCTTCGCGGCGAACAGAGAGAATCGTAGTCACAGGACTTCCTTTAAATAAGTTCAGATGCAAACGACACCGGCGTCAGGTGCGGCATCGTCTCGGGAATTAGCAAAGTGGGGGCAGGCACTGCTTTTTCAAGCGGTGCTGTTCTTGCGGTGTGTGGATGGAAATGCCTGCTACCTGGCTTTAGCGCGTTTCAGAACCAGTGCGTTGTACTCGTTCTTCACCAATTGCGAGCGGGCGCTGGTGAGCGCATTTTGATTATCGAAAGGACCAACAACGACGCGGTGCCAGATTTCGCCTTTGCGGATTTCCACCCTTTCGATACCGGCATCCAGATTTAACAGGATAAGTTGCGCGCGCAATTTATCGGCGTCTTCCGCTTTGGGGAAGGAGCCTACCTGGATCAGGTATTCAACGCCTGCTTCCTGCTGCGCGGGCTTTTCTTCGCCATTGGCCTCGCTGGCGGGAACAATGGTTTCGCTTTCCTGGAGCAATTTGTAGAAGTCGAAACGGGGCTTGGGGGCTTTGTTTTCCGTGACTTTCGCTTTGGGTTCTTCCTTGGGCGCAGGCGCTTCCACCGGATTCTTAATGAAATAATAACTTGCCGCAAACGCTCCCATCACCAGGCCCGCCACAAACCATAACCAGGCTGGTGTCTGGCCGTTGCTGCTATTGCGTTTGGCCGGTGTGCGGCCCTTTTTGGCGAAGTCTCTGCTCATGGAATCGTTACTGGCTAAAAAATCAGGGCGCGATTGTAAAGGGATTGGCAGGCCCAGTCACTAGAATGCATGGCTCTATTCGCTATGCAGCGGTTAACCCATTTCCTGAGGGTCTACATCTATCGACCAGCGCACTGCTTTGGCAAGCGAACTGGCTTCAAGTTGCAAGGCTAATTCAGTTAGCAGTTGCTGCAAGGGTTTGCGTTGTGAACTGCTGATTTGCAATTGATAGCGAAACCTATCGCCGCGTTTTTCCATAAGCGCGGGCAGTGGGCCGAGATAACCGAGTGCCGGGCTGGCTGGCGCGAAGGCTTCCGCCTGCTGGCGGGCATAAGCGAGCAAGTCAATCGCCTTTTGCGGGATTTTGCTTTCCGCGCGAATCAGCGCGAGATGGCGGTAGGGCGGTAATGCCGTAAGCTGGCGTTCATGCAAAATCAATCCAGCAAGCGCGTGGTAACCGCGCGTCACCAGGGTTTGCACCAGCGGATGGTCGGTATGGTTACTTTGCAAAATGACTCGCCCCGGTTTTTCCGCACGCCCTGCGCGCCCCGCAACTTGCAGCAACAATTGGCCCATACGTTCAGGGCCGCGAAAATCGGTGCTGAATAAACCGGCATCGGCATCAATAATGACTACCAGTGTGACATCTGCAAAGTGGTGGCCTTTGGCGAGCATTTGCGTACCGACTAAAATACAGGGCGCACCCTTGTGCACATCTTCCAGCAGCTTTTGCATGGCATTCCTAGTGCGAGTGGAATCGCGGTCCACGCGGATAATGTTTTGTTGCGGAAACAATTCCTGTAGCACCAGCTCGCTGCGCTCGGTGCCTTGGCCAATAGGTTGCAGATGGCTTGAATTGCATTGCGGGCAGCGGCGCGGCAGGGCGCGTTGGTGATCGCAGTGATGGCAATGCAAATGGCGCGGAGTCTGGTGTACGGTCATGCGCGCATCGCAAAAATGGCAATTGGCGAGCCAGCCGCAGTCGTGGCACTCCAGGGTGGGGGCATAGCCGCGGCGATTAAGGAACACCAGCACCTGGTTGCCCTGCGCGAGGGTTTCGCCAATTGCGTCGATACTGGCCTGGGCAAAGCCCTCGTGGAGTATTTCACCGCGAATATCCAGCAGTTGGATATGCGGTGGTTTGGCACTACCGGCACGTGCTTTCAACTGCAGGTGCTGATAGCGCCCCTGGAGCGCATTGTGCAGGGTTTCGAGTGACGGGGTAGCTGAGCCGAGGATCAGCGGAATGTTCAATCGGTGCGCGCGCACTGCCGCCAGGTCGCGCGCCGAATAGCGGAAACCATCCTGCTGCTTGAACGATCCATCATGCTCTTCATCAATGATGATGATTCCCAATGATTGGAAAGGCGTGAACAGCGCCGAGCGGGTACCAATTACAATGCGGGCTATACCCGCGCGCGCCTGGAGCCAGGCATCCAGGCGCTCCCGATCATTTAATCCGGAGTGGAGCGCCGCGACCGGAACAGCAAACCGGCGTTGGAAGCGCTGGATGGTCTGGGGTGTCAGGCCAATTTCCGGCACCAGCACCAGGGCCTGTTTGCCCTGGTTGAGGCAGTGTTCAATGGCTTGCAAGTAAATCTCGGTTTTACCACTGCCGGTGGCGCCATCTAATAAATAGGTTTTGAATCCAGCGAGGTCGATTTGGGCCAGGGCTTGTTCTTGCTCGTCGGTGAGAGTGAGTGGTCGCTCATTAAGAAGGCCGCATGATGGCTCGTTAGCTACGGGATATATTACCTCCATTTTTACCAGTCCTTTGGCAATCAGCGCTCTGGCGATGCTGCGTGGTATCTCCAGCCGCTCCAGGGCATCCCGCAATAAATAGGGTTGTTTCTGTAGCTCTGCGACCAGCATTGCCTGCCTGGGTGAGCGTTTCAATGCACCTTCCGGTAAGCCCTTTCCCTCGGTTGTTAGCATAAACGCCTGTTCACCGCGCATGCGCGCCGGCTCGCCCTGGCGCAACAATACCGGCAAAGCCGCCTGCAATGCCTCGCCCAGGGGAGCTTGATAATAGTCCGCGGCCCATTGGCACAGCGCCAATAGCTCCGGGTCTAACACCGGCTGTTGTTCAATAATCCCGTAAGCCGGGCGCAGCTTATCCAGTTGGTGTGCGCTAACTGATTTGATCGCAACCAACACCCCAACCAATTCCTGGCGGCCAAAGGGCGCTCGAACCAGGGTTCCCGCTTGCAGGGAATCTACCATTGCGGAAGGCCAATCGACTGGTGGTAAGTAATCAAAATTGCGCCTTAGCGGAACTGGCAGTGCGATTTCGAGGAGTCTGGTTTCATGCATCTTTGGAATCGTTCCGGGGTCACCTGGCGGCAGGATACCTCATCTCACCCCACCAAATCGCGAGCTGGTGTATTTGCCTGGTAATTGGCCGGAATATCTCCATCAAGTGATTATTTTTCAGGCGAAATCCCGCTTTGCGGTTGCGCTGGCATTTTTTTCTGATAGTATCCCCGCTCCCTGAAAACAGCCGTTTTTTTTAACCTATGTGCGGTGCCAGGCAATAGACCCGGTGGCGGCACAGCTTACGAAGGCATTCATCATGAAAGCAGACATTCATCCAAATTACGTTGAAGTGGCGGTTAACTGCAGCTGCGGCAACACTTTCAAAACCCGTTCAACCCTGGGTAAAGATTTCCATGTTGATGTGTGTGGCGTGTGCCACCCGTTCTATACCGGCAAGCAAAAAATCGTTGATACCGGGGGCCGTATCGATCGTTTCACCAAGCGTTTCGGCAGCCGTATCGGCACTGCCAAGAAATAATTGGGTGTCCCTTGCAGCTTAAGCTGATGCCGCGAATCCTGAAAACGCCAGCGCACAAAATCGCTGGCGTTTTTTTATGCCTGTTACCTGTGGTCGGGGTATTGGCCGATTGCGGCTATCCTGAAACCGCGCTTGTTGGTGTGGATCGGGTGCAGGATGGTGATACCCTCAAATTAAGCGACGGCCGCTCAGTGCGGGTGCTGGGTATCAATGCGCCGGAAATTACGGTGGGCCAAAAGCGCGGCCAGCCGTTGGGGCGGGAGTCGCTGGTGAGTGCGCGCCAGTTTGTGGCCCGTTCGGGGGGTGAAGTGCGCCTGGGTTTTGAGGCAGAAAAGCGCGACCATTATGGGCGCTGGCTTGCGCATGTTTACGATAGATCCGGCCGCAGCCTGGCCGTTGAACAACTTCGCGCGGGCATGGCCATTCAAATTTCCGTTCCGCCAAATCGCACCCAGGAATCCTGCCTGCTGGCCATAGAAACGCGCGCGCGGAAAAATCCGTCAGGTGTGTGGCGCAACACTTATTGGAATGCTTATCCGGCCTCGGCGCTTGGCTTGTCCGATACCGGCTTTCGTGTGGTGCGGGGCAGGGTCACCCGGGTAGATGTTAATTCATCAGTATGGATTGAATTTGACGGCGATCTGGTTGCACAGGTTAAGAAGTCTGACTGGGGGCCGTTCCGCTATTCGGCATCCGATTGGCAGGCGTTGGTCGGTAAAACCCTCGAAGTCCGCGGTTGGATTACTGCCCGCCAGGGCGGTAAGCAAAACGGCAAACGTCGTTTCAAATCGCTGATGATGGATGTTCGCGCACCTTCATCCTTGAAGGTAGTAAAAGGCGACTAAAAAATCTCTTCCGGCAGGGTGACTTGTTCACTGGTTTCGTTGCCCGCGGCGGATGTTCGCGCTGTATCTTCCCCCAGGAATACTTCAAAAATTGCATCCGGGTCACCGGGCATAGCGGGTTTTCCGGTGTCCGGATTAATGCGTACAGTCACTATGCCCTCCGGTTGACGCGGTAATTGATCCGGCAAGCCTTCCAGCGCGGTTCGCATAAAATCAATCCAGATAGGCAGTGCGGCAGAAGTGCCAAACTCCTTCCTGCCCAGGAGTGTATTCGCATCAAAGCCCACCCATACAGTGGTGGTGATATTGGGGTTATAACCCGAAAACCAGGTATCACGCGGGCCATTGGTGGTGCCGGTTTTGCCGGCCAGGTCCTTGCGCCCTAATTGCTTGGCGAGGCGGCCAGTACCTTTATCCACCACATCGCGCAACATGGAATCAATCAGGTAGGCGATACGGGCGTCAATGATCCGCGGGGCGCGCTCGCTGGCGTCCAGGGTGGAGGCGGGGATGAGCGAGCCATCAGCGCCTATCTGTAACTGGGGATTCTCGCATTCCTTGCATACCCGCTTGGGTTTGGCTTCGTAAACTACCTTGCCGTTATCCTCCTCAATCCGGGTAACGAGATAGGGGTCTATCTTGAAGCCACCGTTGGCGAAGCTTGCATAGGCGGTAGCCATTTGCATGGGGGTGAGGGCATGGGAGCCCAGTGCAAGGGTCAGGTCGCGTGGAAATTCCCTGGGATTAAAGCCGAACCTTGCAAGGCTATCCAATGCTGTTTGCATACCTATGCTGCGCAATAAGCGGATGGATACCAGGTTGCGCGAACGATAGAGCGCCTGGCGCATTCGCATGGGGCCGGCGAATTTGCCGTCATCATTTTCCGGGCGCCAGGCAATTCCCGTACTTGTGTTTTCGATGACGATGGGGGCGTCATTAATTATGGATGCCGGGGTAAAGCCATTTTCCAGCGCGGCGGTATAAAGCAGGGGTTTGAAGCTGGAGCCCGGTTGGCGGGCTCCCTGGGTTGCGCGATTGTAATGGCTCTGATTGAAATCAAAGCCACCGACCAGTGAGCGTATGGCTCCATCAGCAGGATCAAGGGAGACCAGTGCCGCCTGGGCCGCCGGTACTTGGCTGAAATGCCATTGGTCATCATTGTCTTTGGTGATGCGGACCACATCGCCCGGCTTTAAAAAGTCACGCACGTCGGTGTAGGCTGCGCCGCGGCTGTCTTCGGTGATATAAGGCCGCACACTGGAAAGCCCTTGCTCCCATCCCAAGTCAATAAAGTCCCCGTTACTCGTCAAAACCTTAACCGACTTGTTGGTGAGGTCCACAACGGCGGCAGGTTCCAATCCGCCCAATACCGGGATGGTTTGCAATTCGTCCAGCCAGTCAGTGAAATCACTATCCTGTGAAGGGTTGAGGTGGCGTTCGGGGCCGCGATAACCGTGGCGCTTATCGTAGTCCATCAGGCCTTTTAAAACGGCCGTCTGGGCGGTCGCTTGCATAGCGCTATCCACTGTGGTGTAAACCTTGTAACCCTGAATGTAGGCTTTGCCTCCAAATCTATCCAACACCTCCTGGCGGGCCATTTCCGCGATATAAGGCGCTTGTACATCCAGGGTTGTGCCATGGTAACTGGCGGTGTTGGGCTCGTTGATTGCCGCCTCGTAGGTTGTATGATCGATATGGCCCAGCTCGTACATCCGCCCGATAATCCAATTGCGACGGATCATTGCCCGTTTGAGGTTGGCCAGGGGGTTATAGGCGGAGGGCGCTTTCAATACCCCGACAATCATGGCGTACTGGGCGACACTAAGGTCTTTAATATCCTTCCCGTAATAAATTTGCGCGGCCGCTTGCAAGCCGTAGGCGCGGTTCCCGAAAAACATCTTATTGTTGAATAATTCGAGGATTTCTTCCTTGGTGAATTTTCTTTCAATTTCAATGGATAAGAGGATTTCGTTAAACTTGCGTGAGAAGATTTGCTTGCGAGTGAGAAAGAAATCACGTGCCAACTGTTGAGTAATAGTGCTTCCGCCGGATTGGATGGCGCCGGACTTTAGAATTTGTGATGCGGCGCGCAACATGCCTTTTACGGAAACTCCATGATGCTCAAAGAACTCTGCATCTTCGGCGGAGAGGAGAGCTTTTATATAAAGAGGCGGGATCTGGTTATAAGTGAGCGGAGTGCGACGCTGTTCGCCAAATTCACCAATAAGTTTGCCGTCGCTTGAATAAACCCGTAATGGGGTCTGTAATTTAACTTCCCTCAATGAGTCGACCGAAGGTAGTTTGGGGCTGAGATATAAATAAAGGCCCGCGAATGTCACCAGGGTAACACTGGTACCAGCCAGTAACAGCCAGAAAATGATGCCGAAGAAGGATTTTTTACTGAACATTTTTTCTATGTGAATTAATGAGTTAGCGAATTCGCGGGAAAGAGGCGTGCATTATACGGGCTTTTTGCCTGTTTACATATTCATCGGTTTGTTGCAGGCTTAAGTTAAAGTGCTATAACATAAACAACGTCTAAGTTACGGATATAGATAGAAAAATGGGCATTTTAAGTTTCCTCGAAAAGAAGGCAAAGCCGGTAATTGGGCTGGATATCAGTTCAACCTCGGTTAAATTGCTTGAACTCAGCCGCAGTGGCGATCGCTATCGGGTCGAGTCCTATACCGTAAAAGCGCTTCCGCCCAATGCGGTTGTTGAAAAAAATATTGCGGACCCTGTGGCCGTTGCGGAAGTCATCCGCTCTATGGTCAAGCAGTCTAAAACCAAATTAAAGCATGCGGCGGTGGCTGTTGCTGGTTCGGCGGTAATCACCAAGATGATCGATATGCCCGCGGACTTGAATGACGATGCCATGGAAAGCCAGATCGCTGCAGAAGCTGACCAGTATATTCCCTTTCCCCTTGAAGAGGTTGCTCTGGATTTTGAAGTCCAGGGGATTTCTCCGCGCAATCCGGACCAGGTCGAAGTGCTCCTGGCGGCATGCCGGCGCGAAAATGTGGAAGTTCGCCAGCAGGTTTTGGCTGATTCCGATTTGATTGCCGAAAAAGTGGATATAGAAGCGTATTGTATGGAGCGCGCCTTTGAGTTGATTGCTGAGCAACTCGAAGATCAGGAGGGGCAGGTGGTTGCGATTATCGATATAGGCGCAACCATGACCACCCTCAGCGTACTTGTCGATGGAAAAACAGTTTATACCCGTGAGCAATTGTTTGGCGGCCGCCAATTGACGGAAGAAATCCAGCGTCGCTATGGGTTGTCCCGGGAAGAGGCGGGACTTGCCAAGAAGCAAGGCGGGTTGCCGGACGATTATGAAATGGAGGTGTTAACCCCATTCAAGGATGCAGTGGTGCAACAGGTCACCCGTTCCTTACAGTTCTTCTTTTCCGCCAGCCAATATAACGATGTGGACTACATTATCCTCGCTGGCGGTGTAGCTTCGCTTGAGGGGTTAGTTGGATTGATTGAAGAAAAACTAGGTACCCAGACGGTAGTGGCTAACCCCTTTGCGCGTATGTCTGTTTCCTCCAGGGTAAATGCAGTTTCGTTGGCGAATGATGCGCCTGCATTAATGATTGTTACCGGTTTGGCAATGAGGAGTTTTGACTGATGGCCAAAATTAACTTATTGCCCTGGCGCCAGGTTTATCGCGAAGAGAAAAAGCGCGAATTTTTAGGCATTATTTTCGGTGTGGGCCTGGTAGCTGCGTTAGGCGCCTATTTATGGGTGTCGAGTGTGGAATCGGCGATTGAAAACCAGAACGCACGCAATCAATTGCTCAACCAGGAGATCGCCAAATTAGATGCGCAGGTCAAGGAGATCAGCGAGATTAAAAAAGTGCGTGATGATTTGTTGGCCCGCATTAAAGTCATTACCGATCTTGAGGGCACTCGCCCGGTAATCGTCCGTTATTTCGATGAGTTGGCGAGGGCAATTCCTGATGGGGTATGGATAACTTCGGTTGATCGCAAAGGGAATGTGATGACTATCGAAGGGGTTGCCGAATCTTATAACCGTGTCGCAAGTTTTATGCGTAACCTCGAATCATCAGACTGGTACGCCTCACCCAACCTTTCTTCAGTGCAAGCCGCACCTGATGAAGGAGAGGATGCCAGTACATTCAAAATGACTGTAGAGACCTCTGCACCGGTAGATCCTGCTGCTGAAGCAGCCAAGGCAGCAGGAGGAAATAAATAATGTCCTTCCAAGATACACTCGACCAGCTTAAGGAATTCGATGTAAACAATATCGATTTCGAAAAAATCGGCGTCTGGCCCTGGCCTGCAAAGGTATTTGTATGTGTGCTACTGGTTGCACTCATTTTCATCGCCACTTATTACGTCAAGATTAGCGATCTGAATTTACAATTGGAATCTGTAGTTGCCCAGGAGCAAACGTTACGCACTACATTTGAAAAGCGTAGTTTTGAAGCCGCAAACCTGGATGCCTATAAAGCACAAATGGAGGAGATGAAAGTTACCTTCGAATCCCTGTTGTCGCGGTTGCCTGCCAAAACGGAAGTGCCGGGATTATTGGAAGATATAGGTACGCGGGGAAATGAAAGTGGTTTAACCAATGTAAATATCAATTTCCAGCCCGATGTAGTTGCTGAATATTACATAGAGGTGCCGATCAGTATTTCTGTGGACGGTGGTTACCATGATATGGGCGGCTTTGTAAGCGGTGTTGCCGGGATGCCACGGATCGTTACCTTGCATGATTTCAGTATTACTTCTTCTAAAGAAAACCGTGCGCTGAATATGAAAATTGCGGCCAAAACCTATCGCTACAAATCCCAGGAGGCCGCTGCTAAATGAAACGGTTACTCTTCATTCTCCAATTGTTTTGTGTGTTTGGTTTGGTTGGGTGCGGACAATCCTCCCATCAGGATTTGATTGATTTTATGGAAGAAACAAAGCGTCGTCCTAAAGGCCAGATTGAACCATTACCAACGTTTAGTCCTTATCAGCCTTTTGCGTACAGTGCGATGACATTACGTAGTCCGTTTGATAAGCCGATTCCGGTAGATGAATCAGCGGCAAAGGGCGGTCGTGCGGTTGCACCCGATTTAACGCGTGAGAAAGAATTCCTTGAAGGTTTTAATATCACTTCATTGAAAATGGTAGGAACTATATCGAAAGGCGGTCAGTTATGGGCGCTGATCGATAACGGCCAAAATAGTGTGGTGCCTGCAACCGTTGGAAATTACCTGGGGATGAACCATGGAAAAATCATCTCTACCAACCCTTCGCAAATCGAAGTGATGGAAATTGTAGGTGATGGCTCGAATGGTTGGGTTGAACGTCCCAGAATTATTAAATTAGAAGAGAAGGAATAAGCGGACATGTGTGCTCTATTCACTCCGGGGTTAAGTATGCGTAAATTTGCGTTGGCATTGATAGGTGTAATTGCATCCCCCATCTTGTGGGCCAATACCCTCAAAGATATCGATTTTTCCCAGTTACCTGGTGAGCGTTTCGAGGTGCGCATGGCCTTTGATGCGCCACCCCCCGAACCCAAGGGGTATACCATCGAAAAACCTGCCCGCATTGTCCTTGATTTTCCGGATGTGGTAAGCGGACTCAAGGAGCGCCGCTTTCCATTGGCGGTGGATAACGGTCAAAGTGCAATGATTTTGACCAGCGAGGGGCGTACCCGCCTTATTTTGAATTTGAATGATTTGGCAACTTATACCACTCGTGTCGATGGCAATAACTTCGTAGTAGAGGTCGGTGCGGTAAAAGGCGGAGAGTCAGTTCGAGCAACAAGTCAGTCTGTTGAAGTAAATGCGACATCAATGAATGAGCGGGACACTTTTGGTAACCAAACACGCATTACCAACATTGATTTCAGGCGGGGAACATCCGGTGAAGGGCGAATTATTGTGACCCTGTCCAATCCAAAAGTCAGCGCGGATATGGTGGGTACAGGCGCTGGTGTCCGTTTGTCATTTAAAAATGCCTGGTTACCTCCGGAGCTGCGTCGCCGCCTGGACGTGGTGGATTTTGCGACGCCGGTATCGCTTGTTGCTGCCGGTCAGGAAGGTGAAAACTCGGTATTGAATATCAGTGCCGGCGGCGATTTTGATTACCTGGCTTACCAAACTGATAACGAATATGTCGTGAGCATCAAGCCCCTGACTGAGCAGGAAAAAAAGGAAAAGAAAAAAGATTTCGAATATACCGGTGAAAAGCTCTCGCTGGATTTCCAGGACATTGAAGTGCGTGCGGTGTTGCAGATTATTGCGGACTTTACCGATTTAAACCTGGTTGCCAGTGATACGGTTCAAGGTCGTATTACGTTGCGCCTGCAAAATGTGCCTTGGGACCAGGCTTTGGAAATGGTATTGAAAAACAAGGGATTGGATAAGCGCCAAGTCGGTAATGTATTAATGGTGGCGCCAGCCGCTGAAATTGCCGAGCGCGAGCGCCAGGAAATCACCACCAAGAAACAACTGGAGGAACTGGCACCTTTGCGTACGGAATACATTCGTGTTCGATATGCCAATGCCAAGGAAATGTTTGAGTTGTTCCGTGGTGAAGGTGCCGGTGGTAAAGGTGGTTCCGGTGGTAGCGGTGGCGGCCAAGGTGGCAGCCGTGCTACTGGCAGTGTGCTTTCAGAGCGGGGGCAAGGTGTTGTAGACGAGCGCACCAACTCAATTATTATCACCGATACTGCAGAGCGTATCGAAGCATTCAAGCGCTTGGTTGATCAAATTGATATACCTATCCGCCAGGTAATGATTGAGGCTCGGATTGTAATTGCTAACACTGATTTCCAGCGCGAGTTGGGGATTCGTTGGGGCGGGGCCGGGTATAACGCAAATCGCAGCCGCATAATAGATTTTGCGGGGTCACAGGATGGCCTGGATGATGAAAATGGTACGAGTCCTGCCAATTGGTTTACCCAAGGGCCAAATGGTAATGGGGCATTAAACCTGACGGAAAATAACGTTGTTGATTTGGCCGTTACCAATCCGTACGCATCGGCGGCCATTGGAGTCCTTACAGATAGCACTTACCTGGATTTGGAATTAAGCGCGTTGGAAAATTCTGGCTATGCAGAAATTGTTTCCCAACCAAAAGTAATTACCAGTGATAAACAATTGGCAGTTATTAAATCCGGTAAGGAAATTGGTTATCAGGAAACAGCTCCAAGTGGCGGTACAACAACGGGATTCCGCGAAGCGGTATTGAAGCTGGAGGTAACTCCGCAAATTACACCTGACAATCGTATTATTATGGATTTAATTGTTTGGAAAGATTCTATCGGTCAAACGACAGAAACGGGTGTGCCCACTGTAGATATCACACGCCTGGAAACTAAAGTACTGGTTAACAATGGCCAAACGGTTGTCTTGGGTGGGGTCTTCTCCGTTGAAGGAGCAAAAACAGAAAACAAGGTTCCGGTGTTGGGAGACATTCCGTACCTTGGGCGTTTGTTTAAAAAGACTATTGATAACCAATTCAAAACCGAATTGCTTATCTTTGTTACCCCCAAATTGATGTCGGAAAATTTGTCAAATTAATGCGTAAATCCCTCGTTTTCCTTGTCGGCCCCATGGGGGCCGGCAAATCTACCATCGGCCGGTTGCTGGCTACAGAGTTAGGTTTTAATTTCCGCGACAGTGATCGGGTAATCGAAGAGCGCACAGGTGCGGATATTCCCTGGATTTTTGATATGGAAGGGGAAGAAGGATTTCGGGAGCGTGAATCTGCTGTGCTCCAGGAACTGGCCGGTGAAACGAATACGGTGGTGGCCACGGGTGGCGGTATAGTGTTACGTGAGCAAAATCGTACGGTGATGAAGTCGGCTGGTTTTGTGTGTTACCTAACGGCATCTATCGATCAATTGGTGGAACGCACTGCACGCGATAAAAAACGTCCGCTGTTGCAGGTAGAAAATCCACGCCAGAAAATTATTGATTTATTGGCCTTACGCGACCCTCTCTATCAGGGGGCTGCAGATTTCATTGTAAATACTGATCGCAGGTCGCCAAAGGCAGTTGCGCAGGAAATCGCTTCTCTGGTTCTGAATGCCTGACATCTAATTTGGTGTTTTATTCTCCTCGTTTTATCGCGCGGTTATCATTACCCTCTCCTGAAATATCCCGGCACTTTGTGATAAAGTGCCGGCTGATTTTTTGCCCCACAGGTTCCTTGCTATGCAGGTCTTAACCGTTAATCTGGATGATCGTAGTTATCCTATCTATATTGGCGAGCAGCTCTTATCCCGTTCCGAGTTAATTACCCGCCACATTCGCGGGAAGCAAGTTTGTATCGTCACCAACGAAACCATCGCACCTTTATATCTTGGCTCTTTGCTTAAAAGTTTAGGCAATGTGCAAGTTGATACTGTGGTCTTGCCCGATGGTGAGGGTTTTAAAACCCTGGAGGTATGGGCAAGTATTTTCGATAAATTACTTGATGCTCGCCATAACCGTACCACAACGTTAATTGCGTTGGGCGGCGGTGTGGTGGGGGATATGACCGGGTTTGCGGCGGCTTGCTATCAACGGGGCGTGGATTTTATCCAGATACCCACCACGTTATTGTCGATGGTGGATTCTTCTGTCGGCGGAAAAACCGGTGTTAACCACCCTTTGGGTAAAAACATGATCGGTGCTTTTTATCAGCCACAATGTGTGTTGGCTGATACGTCGCTGCTTGACAGTTTGCCGCCGCGCGAATTATCCGCGGGTATTGCGGAAGTTATTAAATATGGATTGATTTCCGACTACGAATTTTTTGTCTGGTTGGAAAACAATATGGATGCGTTAATGGCGGGTGACAAAGAGGCATTGGCCTATGCCGTGAAGCGCTCCTGCGAAAACAAGGCTGATGTTGTTGCCAAAGATGAACGTGAAGGTGGTTTGCGTGCCATTTTGAATTTTGGCCACACCTTCGGCCACGCGATTGAAACTGCCCAGGGCTATGGCAATTGGTTGCATGGTGAAGCGGTGGCGGCCGGGATGGCGATGGCCGCGGATTTATCCTGGCGTCGCGGCGCCATCAGTGAACCCGAACTTAATCGCATTATCCAGTTATTAGGGCGTGCTCGTTTACCCACAAAAGCCCCTGCCGATATGGCACCGGAGCAATTTGAACAATTGATGGGCGTCGATAAAAAAGTATTGGATGGTCGCTTGCGTTTGGTGCTATTGGAATCCATGGGTAAGGCAATGGTTACCAGCGATATAGATACCGATTTATTGCAGCAAACTTTCGATGCCTGCAAGGCCGATTAATTAATCAGGTTAAAAGAGATTGAAACCATGACTGGAGAGCCGCCACTTCGCGCCCAGCCGGACAGTCGGATCCTGGAACAGGATTCGCAGCAAGGGTATTTATTTGATGATCGGGATGAGCACAAGGACGATCAGTTGCTCGCGGATTATCGCCAGCGTTATGGCTTATCCGAAGATCCGTTTGCACACGATTTTTCGTTCCCATTATTCACCGGTGTCGGGCGCCGTGAACTGCTGGATCAATTGCTGCATTTATGCCAGTTCAGCAATAGCCTATTGGTTGTGCTGGGTGATTATGGTGTTGGTAAAACACGTATCGCCCACGCATTCATGGATTCACTCTCCGACCAGGATCAAATATGTTTCCTCAGTCTGCGCAATGGCCAGACGTTAGAGCAAATATTGCTCGCCATTAACCAAACCTTTGGAATCCAGACCGGAGAAGTTCCCTCCACCGAAAATTTACTTGGTGCATTAGAAGCGTTCATTGCTGAAGAGGCCGTTTCCGAAGATGACGGTTTGGCGGTGGTAGTGCTGGATAATGCGCATTTATTGGATGACCAATCGATCTCGGTATTGACTGCGTTGCTCAATAATTTCCCACAGCAAAATCGTTTGCATTTTGCATTATTTGGCGAACCATCGTTGATGCGTCGCCTTGAGCGATTGAGCCCGGAAAATTTATTGTGTAACGATTTTAACCTGCCGCCTTTCACCTTGCAGGAAACGGTGGATTACTTAAATTTCCGCATGGAAATGGCAGATTATCTCGGACCGGAAATTTTTACCGAAGCCAAAGTGGAGTCCTGGTGGCGCCAGGCGCAGGGCCAATTAACCGTGCTTCATGGGCTCGCTGAGGAACACTTGCTGGAGTCAGTGACACCGGCGCGAACCCCGAGCAAACGGCCTTTGCCGGTAATCCACATTGTTGCCATATCGTTATTGATCGCAATGGTTGGGGTGGCTTTCCTGTACATGGGGGATGATGAACCGAACCCGGTAGCAGTTGCTAATAACCCTGCGGTAAATTCAGCGCCTGCATTGGTTGCGACGTCCGCACCAACCAGTGCGATGGAATTAACGTCTACCCAGACACCAGTGCAACCTTTAATGCAGAGTTTGCCGCAGCCACAATCATCTTATCAGCTGACCCAGGTTCAGCCGCAGCTTCAGCAGCCGGCTACGCCGGAGCCTGCTGCGACGATAGAAACCAACAACGCACCAGTTGCAGAATCAACCACCAGTGATATTGCCAAAGAAGAAATTGTTCCCTTGGTGCAACTGCCTACGGCCCCCCCGAAACCTGCGGGCCAACCCAATGTTATCGCTGAACCAAAACCCGCATCTGTTGCGGCAACAGCTCCGGTTATGCCCACATCTTCGCCTGTCGCGGTAAAACCTGAACCGACCCCCAAGCCGACTGCCAGGTCCGCGCCGCAACAAACGAGTGGCAGTGCGCAGGAACAACAGATTTTGGGATGGAAACCCAATGAATACACTATCCAATTATTGGGGGTAAGCAATCAAAACGCCGCGCGCGATTTTATTGCAACACAGTCCAATAAACGTGATTTGCTAATGTTTAAAAGCAAGCGGCAGGGTAAGGATTGGTTTGTTGTGATTACGGGGCGTTTTGCCAGTTCCGCAGAGGCGCGCCAGGCCATTACAAAATTGCCTGCTTCCCAGCGCGATGCAGGTCCCTGGCCACGCGACGTGAAAACCATTCAGGCTGAAATTAAATCGGCGATGTAATGAATCGATGGTGTGCAAAAAACGCGGCGGTTGCCGCGTTTTTTTATAGGTTTTTTTTTGGGGATTTATTCTTCGCTTTCCAACAGTTCGCGGTATTCATCGGCGTTCATCGCATCATCCAATTCGGATAAATCATCGGGTTGTACGCGGAAGAACCAGCCATCGTCGTAAGGTGAGCCGTTTACCGTTTCCGGTGCGTCCTGCAAGGCTTCATTGACTGCGATCACCTCGCCTGAGACCAGGGTGTAAATATCCGACGCGGCTTTCACAGACTCAACCACACCGGCCTCTTCGCCGACTGCAACACGAGAGCCTACCTCGGGCGTTTCTACGTAAACCACATCGCCCAATGCGTCTTGCGCGTGATCGGTAATGCCGATAGTGACGGTGCCATCTTCCTCAATGCGCGCCCACTCGTGGCTGCTCAGGTATTTCAATTCTTTACGAATTTCGCTCATGATGCTGTCCTGTATTTGTTGGAAACTGCGCGGGCGGTCCCGCGTGTATTTAAAGTTGAGTTTTTAAAAGGCCACGTTAAATCAGAGGCTTGCCATTGCGCACAAAATTGGGGGCAACAACATTGACTTGTACTTGCTTGCCGCGCATTTCTACCAGGCATTGATTACCGATCCCGGCGGGTACACGTGCCAAGGCAATAGAATAGCCCAAGGTGGGCGAAAATGTCCCGCTGGTGATAACGCCTTTTTCATCGCTGCCAGGGATAAGCACCCATTGTTCCGCGCGTAATACGCCGCGTTCGCGCAACACCAATCCCACCAATTTATGTTGTTTGCCTTCGGCTTTTTGTGCTTCCAATACCGGGCGGCCAATAAAGTTGCGCGTGGCCGGCTGCCACGCAATAGTCCAGCCCATATTGGCAGCCAGCGGCGAGACAGATTCGTCCATCTCATGACCGTAGAGGTTCATGCCCGCCTCCAGGCGCAGGGTGTCGCGCGCGCCTAAACCGCAGGGCGCTACACCGGCCCTGGC
The DNA here is from genome assembly GCA_965650515.1 of uncultured Cellvibrionaceae bacterium. Lineage (GTDB taxonomy): Bacteria > Pseudomonadota > Gammaproteobacteria > Pseudomonadales > Cellvibrionaceae > Cellvibrio. Next base: position 94,142 of record CBFGOY010000001.1, read on the forward strand.
CAGTGCATTCCAGAAGTCCACTGCCTGCCCATTGGGTAACATGATTTCAAGGCCGTCTTCGCCGGTATAGCCGGTGCGGCCAATGAACCAGTCATTCGCGGGTAAGCCCTGGAATACTTTCAGTTGGTCGATAACCGCGGCTTTTTCACTGCTAACCAGTGATTTGCTGATATTGATAGCCTGCGGGCCCTGTACGGCTATCATCGCCAAATCATCGCGTTCTTGCAGGGATACCGAAAAATCCGCCGCAATTTCATTCATCCAGGCGAGGTCTTTCTCGCGTGTACTGCAATTGACTACCACGCGATACCAGTCGCCCAGGTTGTAGACAATCAAATCATCAATGACCCCGCCTTCGTGGTTGAGCATACCGCTGTAAAGCGCCTTGCCCAGCAGGGTGTCCAGCTTGGCGACATCATTGGCCAGCAGGTATTGCAAATAGGGTTTGGCATCTTTGCCGGTCACATCCACCACCGTCATGTGCGAAACATCAAACATGCCGGCGTGCTGGCGGACTTTGTGGTGTTCTTCAATTTGGGAGCCGTAATGCAATGGCATGTCCCAGCCACCAAAGTCCACAAGTTTGCCGCCCATGGCTTGGTGGGTGGCGTAGAGAGCGGTTTTATTGCCCATGGGATTACCTGCTGGAAGGTTAACAAATGAGGGTGAACAAAAAGGGGCGCCATTTTAGGCGGGCGCCCCTGTGCTGTCCAATCGCGATTGGTTTAGCGGCCGTAATAAGCGGTAAAACCGGTTTTTTCGATCAGATTTGCATTGATCATATAGCCGATCAGCGCCGCGGTGGCGCCGTCCGGGATTTCCAGCTTGTCCGTTTTGAGGGCATGCAGGGTGAAAATGTAGCGGTGGGGTTTATCGCCGACCGGCGGACAGGCGCCGCCAAAGCCCGGGGCCCCAAAGTCTGTGCGGCCTTGCTGGCTGCCCGCCGGGAGTTTTTTACCATCGGCGGTACCTGCGCCGGCATCGATTTTGTTCGCGGTGGCGGGGATGTTGTACACCACCCAATGCCACCAGCCGGAGCCGGTGGGCGCATCCGGATCATAAACGGTAAGCGCAAAACCCTTGGTACCGGCGGGTGCATTTTTCCAGACCAGTTCGGGCGAAATATTGTTGCCTGTGCAACCAAAACCGTTAAAAACCTGATCCATTGCCAGTGTGGATTCAGGTTTGATCGCAGGGCTGGATAACTGGAACCCGGAGGCTTGTACCAGGGCGCTAACACTGCACAGCGCCACGAGTGCGATGGTTCTTTTCAACATGTTTTACTCCTTCATTGTTGGTAGGGATGATTGGGACGGCGAGGCTGTGCCTGTGTCGTCATCAGCCGGTTTATCTTCGATAATTTTTTGAATCAGGTTTTTATCCTTTTCCGGTTTTTCCTTGCGTTCACTGTCCACCCGTGCTTTGAGTGATTCAATATTTTTGGTGAAAGTTTCCACAGGAACGTCATTACTGAGTCGCAACGCCGGTGGATAGAGTTTGCTGAGGTAAAGCTCATCGGATAAATAATTACTCGCCTGGTATTCCTTCGCCATATTAATGCCGATAGCAAGCAATGCGAGGCCTGCAAGGTAAGCGCGCAAGCGCGCGGGGCGTTTGTTTCCGGCGGTCAGTAAATGGAAATACAACACCACGGCAAGGAGCAGGATTATCGGTTGGCTGGTAAACCGCGCCAGCGACTCTACACTGAACGCATATGCGATGGCGCCGCTGGAAAACTTCCACAATTGAACAACAGCCAGGCCGGCACAAACAATGAACAAATGGCGGCCGAAGCGCGCATGGCCGTTGAACAATTTGCTGAATAAGGCCCATACGCCCGCCCAACCCAATGCAAAGCCAAAGGTTCCCACCAATTCGAGCAAATATTTACTCAGCGTGCCCTGCTGCAAATCACCCAGCCAGGTGCTGAGCAAACCTGTGCACACCAGTAAAGCACCACCGAGCACAGCGGGCAGCCACCCCTCCCAGTGATGGTTGGTGGAATCGCTGACTTCCGGTGCCACGGGGTAATCCGCGGTACGTATGCGCAAACGCGTGTGGCCCAGGCGATATATCGCATCACCATTCACCACAAAAAAATCACTGCGTTGCTTTCCGAATGAGATACCGTTTTGGCTCCCCAAATCGCTGATGACCAATTCATCCAATTGGTTTAATTCGATCTGCGCGTGATGCGCCGCCGTGTGCTGGTCATCCAGGATTATGTCGTTGTCATAGGCGCGACCGATGCGAATGGGAAGGTGCATGCACCGGGTGCGGGTAATTACTTCGCCATCGGGTGTTAAGAGTTCGATAAATACAGGCTGGCTCATTGCTGGGTCCCCGCATTTCCTGGGGAATCATTAAGCGATGCGCGATCAATGCCCTGCAAGAATTCGGTAATCAGCTTTACCCCATTGGCATAGGACACGCCCTGGATATTAATCATGCTTTGCAAACTCTTGTCGCTGTCATCGGTGCTGGCGGTGATGAGCGTGAAATCGTACAGGCCTTTGAATTTGTGGTAGGCCTCGGCGCATACCAGCGCACGCACCGAAATGTTTTTATTGCCCACAAAATCCTCAGTACAGTACGCGGGCGTAATGGTTTCACTTTTGGCGGTGCTGAATACCTGTCCGTCATAAAGGTTGGTGGCCAGTTGCGCAAATTGCATCGCATTTAATTTTTTATTGCGGGCGAATTTGTGATGCATGCTCAGATGGCCGGTTTGCAATTCGCCTGACACGAAAATAGCTGACTCCATGTTGCAATTGATACTGTCGATGGAATAGGGCTTTTTATCACTGTTATCGGTATTGCCCCAGCAGCGCACTTGTTCGGATTCGCGTACCGGCACCCGGTAAGGCCCCAGTTGTTTAATGCTGAAGGGTTTTTCGAGCAGCTTATCCACCATGGCCGCCTGGTGTTGCAGGAGCTGTTCGCCAATGATCGGATTAAAACCCTTTGGGGGCGTCATATCGGCGCTGACCCTGGCGAGCAGTTGCTGGACGTAAATTGCGGGCACCAGGAAACTAACCAGTTCCCCATCGCGCCGGTGGGCGACGTTTACCCCGGCGAGTTGGCCATCCGCAGTAACATTGGGGCCGCCGCTCATACCGGGATTAACCGGCCCGGTAAACATGAGTTGCGCGGAAAAGCCGCGGTGGCTTTCCCCGTTGTAGGTACCTTCGGAAATGGTAAAGCCCAGATCCAGCGGGTTGCCCAGCGAATACAAATGTTGTCCCTGTTTTAGCGGTGTTAACGCCGGTTGGGGGGTATCGCCGGCAACAAACGGCACATTGAAAACCCCGGTTCCCTGTAAATTGACGCGCACCACGGCCAGGTCGTGCAGCACATCCACCGCGAGTAATTCGATGGATCCGTTTTTGCCTTGCGTATCCTTGTATTCACCGAAATAAATATCCGGCTCAAGGGCAATTTGGGATACCACGTGATAGTTGGTAATGACCAGGTTCGATGTACCTATCAGGAAACCTGAGCCCACGGAACTTTGGCTATTACCGCTTTTGGTTAGCACGCGCAATTGGAGCAGATCCCGTTGCGCGGCGGCATAAAGTTGTTGGGCGGTAGATGACGGCGCTTGTACTGATGCCGGTGTTTTTTGCGCGGATTCACCCGGCTGGGGTTTAAGCACTTGCGCATTGCTGCCACCAGCAAGGCTGATCGCTAAAGGCAACAAAAGGGAACGGAATTTCATGAAAGTCCTTGCGGCTGGGTTAACAAAAATAGTGCATGGATATTAGCGGCAATTGCGGGGCTTAGGTAGGAAGAATTACCAATGTTTACGGCAAAATGTTTTGCCTATGCAACCGCGCGCGGCCAGGTTTAATGGTCCGGTGTACGCGCCAGTGCCCAGATATCCACCCGTTGGGCGCCCGCCTTCAAAAGAAGTTCACTGACTGCGCGGGCGGTCGCGGTAGTCGTCACCACATCATCCACTACCGCAACATGCGCGCCGCGCAAGGTTGCTGCGTGGTGGTGGGTTATCGCCAGTGAGGCGCGCAGGTTTTTTTGTCGCTCGCGTCGCCCAAGGCTTTTTTGCGCAGGGTGATAGCGTGTTTGGCGAATGGCGGGGATAACCGGTAGATCCAGTGCTGCACCTAGTTGACGGGCGAGGAGTTCGGTTTGGTTGAACCCGCGCTGCCAGCGTTTGCGCCAATGGATTGGGGCGGGCACCAACATGCCGGGGCGTTTTGCCTGGCGGCAAGTTTCGACAAGCAGGGTGCCGAGCGCTTTGCCACTGGTTAATTGCTGCCGATATTTGAATTGATGGATCAGGTGATCCAGCGGGTATTCATAACTGAAAGCAATGTGGCTGCGAGTGAAGGCCGGCCGACGCTCCAGGCACTGGCCGCAAAGAGGTGCGGGGCTTTTGAGCGGCAGGGCGCAACAGTGGCATAGGTAAGGGAATTTACCCAGGTGCGGCAGTGCTCCATAACAATGCTTGCAAATAAGTGGAGTCCCGCAGGCAGTGCCGCAAAGTAAGCAATGGTTGGGAATTAACCGGTTAATTAAACGACTAAAGAATCCGGGGGCAAACGTCATAGGCAGTCCTTGCGAGAGGTGGGGTAACCATCCAAATCAGTAACCCGTCAAGTCTACCGGCTTAAACGGCTGTGTCAAAAGCGGTTGTAAACTTTTTATCGCTCCAAAGGTTGACAGCTATTTCCTCTCGGTTAAGATGCGGAAAACCCATAATTCCTACAACCTTCAGGGATTTGTTATGAATGCCAGCTTTGCTCCTGCGATCCGCCACGATTGGACCCGCGCCGAAATCACCGCACTCTTTGCACTGCCTTTCAGCGATTTGATGTTCCAGGCCCAATCAGTTCACCGCGCCTGGTTTAATCCCAATGAAGTACAAGTCAGCACGCTCTGCTCCATCAAAACGGGCGCTTGTCCTGAAGACTGCGCTTACTGCCCACAGTCCGCACGCTACGATACCGGCCTTGAGCGCGAAAAATTGATGGCGGTCGAAAAAGTGATTGAAGAGGCCCGCGCGGCGAAAGCCTCGGGTGCAACCCGTTTTTGTATGGGCGCCGCCTGGCGCTCCCCCAAGGGCAAAGACATGCCCTATGTCACCCACATGGTTAAAGGGGTAAAAGCCCTGGGTCTGGAAACCTGCATGACGCTGGGGATGCTGGATGAGCACCAGGCACAGGAACTCGCTGACGCTGGCCTTGATTACTACAACCACAACCTGGATACCTCGCCTGAATACTACGGCGAAATTATTACCACCCGCACCTACCAGGATCGCCTGGAAACCCTCACCAATGTGCGCAAGGCGGGTATGAAAGTATGCTGCGGTGGCATTGTGGGCATGGGCGAAGAGGTCACTGATCGCGCGGGGCTATTGCAGCAATTGGCGAACATGCCGGAGCACCCGGAATCTGTTCCTATCAATATGCTGGTAAAAGTCAGCGGAACCCCGCTGGCGGACCAGGCCGACCTTGACCCTATCGATTTTATCCGCACCATTGCGGTGGCGCGTATCCTTATGCCCAAATCGTATGTGCGGTTGTCTGCCGGCCGCGAGCAGATGAACGAGCAAACCCAGGCTATGGCATTCCTGGCGGGTGCCAACTCGATTTTCTATGGTGAAAAACTACTGACCACCCCGAACCCGGAAGCCAATAAAGATATGCAACTGTTCAGGAAGCTCGGTATTCAGCCTGAAGCTTATGAGGTGCATGAAGATGAAAGCGAACAGGAAGCGGCGCTAGTCAACCAATTACACGAAGCACAACTGGATTCGATGTTCTACAACGCAGCGACATAGCCTGCAATGATGTCCTCCCGGCGGGTTGCGTTGCCAGCCCGCCTTACAAGTACTTATCAATGTCTTCTCATCTCGATCAAACACTCGCTCCATTACTTGCCGAACGCCGCGCTGCGCATTTGTATCGCGCCCGTAAAACCTTGCAATCGCCGCCAATGCCGGAGGTCATGGTGGACGGAAAAAACTATCTCGCGTTTTGCAGCAATGATTATCTCGGCCTTGCCAATCATCCGGATGTCATCGCTGCGCTTATCAGTGCCGCACAAAAATTCGGTGTCGGTAGCGGCGCTGCCCACCTGGTCGCAGGCCATTCCAGCGAACACCACGCACTCGAAGAGGAGTTGGCCGCATTTACCGGGCGCGAGCGCGCATTATTATTTTCCACCGGCTACATGGCGAACCTGGGAGCGATTAACGCCCTGGTTGGGCAGGGTGACGCGGTATTTGAGGACCGCCTGAACCACGCCAGCTTGTTGGACGCCGGTTTATCAAGCGGCGCACGCTTCCAGCGTTTTTTGCACAACGATCTGGATAACTTGCAAACCCGTTTGGAAAAAACCGGGGCTGCGCGCAAGTTAATAGCAGTGGACGGGGTTTTCAGCATGGATGGCGATTGCGCGCCCCTGCCAGAGCTTGCTGCGCTCGCGCAAAAATATAACGCCTGGTTGATGGTTGATGATGCCCACGGGTTTGGTTTCCTGGGAAAAACCGGCGCGGGCAGTGCGGAGCATTTTGGTTTAAGCCAAAACGACCTGCCTGTTTTGATGGGGACCTTAGGTAAGGCTGCGGGCAGCTTCGGCGCTTTCATTGCCGGCAGTGAGACGCTAATCGAAAGCCTCATCCAATTTGCGCGTCCCTATATTTACACAACCGCCATGCCTCCTGCCGTTGCCGCCGCAACGCGCGCGAGCTTACGCATCATCCAGGCCGAACATTGGCGGCGCCAACATTTGCAACAATTGATCGCCCATTTCCGTCGCGGTGCTGCGCAAGCGGGTTTGCAATTGATGGATTCCTTTTCGCCCATCCAGCCCATCATTATCGGTAGAGAAGCAAAAACACTGGCCGTTGCCGAGCGCCTTGCGGCACGGGGAATTTTAATTATTGCGATTCGTCCGCCGACGGTTCCGGCAGGGAGCTCACGCCTGCGTATCACTTTCTCCGCACAGCATTCTGTGGCACAGGTGGATTTGCTGTTAACGGCGCTCGCAGAAGCGTTAAACGAGGTGGCGGATGATTAACCTGATCCTCTTGCATGGTTGGGGTTGTGACAGCCGTACCTGGCAACCTTTGTTGCCTGCGTTGGAAAAAATCGCACGGGTAACACCACTGGACTTGCCGGGTTTCGGTAAATCACCTGCGTTAAATGGATTTTCGGTACCGCACGTATTAAATGATCTTGCCGCAAATATTCCGGATGGCTCGGTGGTGGTGGGTTGGTCCCTGGGGGGTATGTTGGCGGTGCAATTGGCTGCGCAATTTCCTAAAAAGGTCCGGGCATTAATTACCCTGGCGGCCAATGCAAAATTTGTAGCGAGCGAGGATTATCCCGGCGCAATGCCTGCGGCTGTTAACCGGGAATTTAATCTGGCATTTGCGCGTGAATCCCATACCTCGGTTAAATTATTTTCAGGTTTGCTGGCACAGGGCGATGCCGATGAACGCCAACTATTAAAAAAATTGCGCCAGCAAATACCGGCGGAATTTTCACCCCAATGGTTGCAAGCATTGGAATTGCTCAGCGTACTGGATAACCGTGCGGCCCTCAGCGCGCTCAAACAACCATGCCTGCACCTGTTAGCCGAAAAGGATGCGCTGGTTCCAATCGCCGCCGCCGCGTCCTTGGCGCAATTAAATCCAGCCCATAAAATTGCAATTATTTCGCAAGCTGCCCATGCCTTGCATTGGAGCAAACCCGAGGCAGTAAGTGAACAAATCCAGCGGTTTGTCCAGGGTGTGGCTGTTGACCGCTTTGCCCTGGACAAGAAAAAAGTTGCCCAATCATTTGGCCGTGCAGCGACAACCTATGACACAGTGGCGCAATTGCAGCGCGATGTGGGCAAACATTTATTGCAATATGTTCCGGTGCAAATAGCGGATGGGGCCACTGTCATTGATTTGGGATCGGGAACCGGTTTTTTTACCCGGCAGGTGGCCGCCCGGTATGAAACTGCCAACATTGTAGGACTCGATATCGCCGAAGGTATGTTGCATTTTTCGCGGCAACGCGCGGATGCAAAACAGGTCAACTGGCTTTGTGCCGATGCGGAGCAATTGCCCTTCGCAGACCAGAGTATCGATCTGGTGTTTTCAAGCCTGGTTATCCAATGGTGCCCTGACTTACCGCAGCTAATGCGTGAGTTGGCGAGGGCGCTAAAACCCGGAGGCCAGTTACTGCTGGCAACACTCGGCCCCCATACCTTGCACGAATTAAAATCCGCGTGGCAACAGGTGGATAATTATGTCCACGTCAATCAGTTCCAGCCCCAGGACAGCTTGCGGCTCGCCGCTATCGCTGCCGATTTGGCCATTGATCATTTTGCTGTTGAGCAACGCGTTATTTATTTTGAGCGCTTAACGGAGTTGACCCGTGAATTAAAATCGCTGGGCGCGCACAATATCAATGCGGGTAAGCCTGGGGGGTTGACCGGGCGCAGCAGGATTGCCGCGTTTAGGGCGGCCTATGAAAATTACCGCGAAGCGCGTGGTCTGCCTGCAACCTATGAAGTCTTTTATTTATCGGTACATAAAAAGGTAACCGGACTTTAATAATTTATGGCTAAGAAACAATTTTTTATTACCGGTACTGACACCAATGTCGGTAAAACATTGGTGTGTGCCGGTTTATTATGGGTGGCAAAAAACCAGGGCTTGCGCACCGCGGCGCTAAAGCCGGTCGCTGCCGGTTGTGAAAAAACAGCGTCGGGCTTGCGCAATGAAGATGCGCTGCTCCTGCAATCGGTAATGACGGAGTCCCTGGCTTACGAGCAAATTAATCCTGTCGCGTTGCAATCCGCTATTGCGCCGCACATTGCCGCGCAACAGGAAAAGCGTGTGCTTGCTGCCGATAGGATCGCAGGCTTTTGTCGCGCCAGTTTATCGTACGCCGACTTCACCTTGGTCGAGGGGGCGGGTGGCTGGCGAGTGCCATTAAATCCGCGAGAAACCATGGCCGACCTCGCGCAAATTTTGCAGTTGCCGGTAATATTGGTGGTGGCTGTGCGCCTGGGCTGCATAAACCATGCGCTGTTGACCGCAGGGGCAATCCGCAATGATGGATTACCCCTGGCGGGATGGGTTGCCAATTGCGTGGATGCGGATATGCCCGCGTTGCAGGAAAATATCGAAAGCCTGGCAGCGCGCATTCCAGCGCCTTGTTTGGGGGTAGTGCCCTGGCTGGCATCACCACAACCCGAGCTGGTTGCGGCTGCAATAGATGAACAACTTTTTACCCAGATACTTTTGTAATTACCATGTGTGCAGTGCTGCGTTTTGCTTGTTTTTTTGCGATTTTACTTTCAGGTTGTACTTCGCTGCCTGACGCAAAAAAAATCCCTGCAATGGATACCTCGCAACGTATTTATTTTGTTTATCGCGAATGGCATACGAGTATTTTATTGCCAGCAGATGCGGTTCGTGTGCACAGCCGGTATATGCAAGAAGAAGCAATGGGCCAGCAATTTATTCGCGTCGGTTGGGGGGACGGGGATTATTTTACCGGTAAGAGCAAGAGCATCGGCTCGGCGACCCGCGCGCTATTTGTTTCCCACTATTCGGCTTTGCAGGTCCTGCCTTATTCCCAGGATCCCTTCGAGGATATTCCAAAGGAAACCTGGGTGCCCCTGGCGGTTAGCGATGAAGGCCTGCGTCGGTTAATCCGCTACATCGATAATTCATTTGAGTTGGCCGGCAAGCAACTGCGCCCTTTGCCAGCCTATGGTGAAGGGGTTGGGCATTTTTACCAGGCGCGGGGCCAATACGGATTATTCAGCAATTGCAATACCTGGAGTGGGCGTGCCTTGCAAGCGGCGGGGCTGCCGGTGCGCAGTCGTATGCAGCTCACAGCGAAAAGTGTATTTGAACAGGCCAAGGCCATATCGGAATACCAGTTTGCCCACCGCAACGAATCTTCAAAATAATCCGGTTATATATTTTTATTTTTTAACTCCAACTTGTCTTAGAAACACTTTTTTCCGCCGCAATCATGTCTATTTTTTGCGCCATCCGCGGCGTAAACTTTGCTTTCCAGATAAATATTGCTTCATACATAACCGAGGGGTTAAGTGATGGACATAGGTTCAGTCGTTAACCAGGGGCTGATTGGAATGCAAAAGAGCCAGGTATCCATGGCTCAATCGGCCCAGCAAATTGCCCAGGCGAGTAATACCCAGCGTGCCGATGCCCCTGCTTCGACGCAATCCGTGGATTTGGTCGAGCCTTTGCTCAACCTTAAAATCCAAAGCCAGGTCTTTGACAGTTCGGCGCGGGTAGTTAAATCCGCTGACGAGGCCATAGGGACCTTGCTGGATATTAAAGCCTAAGGGGTTATTAAGTGATTAACACTATCCCGTCCAACCATGCCAATACCATCGCGCCGTTTGCGCCGATGGGGCGTGCAGCTGTTGGGCAGGAAAATACCGAACTTAAATCTTCTACCTTTAAGCCGACCGAACAGCTAGCGGAAGCGGTGCGCGGCAACAACCGTCGCCTGCCTGATGAGCGGCCCAATGACGATGTGGAGCGGGATCGCCAAACCGCGCTAACAGAAGAGCGGCGTGTCAACGGCGGCCGCACCGAAGAAGAAATCAAGGCTGAGCGGGAGCAAATCCAGGACCTGGCTGCCCGTGATCGCGAGGTGCGTGCCCACGAGCAAGCCCACGCGGCCGTTGCCGGTCAGTATGGCGGTAGCCCGACTTACAGCTTCGTGCGTGGCCCGGATGGTATTAGTTATGCCGTTAGTGGCGAGGTTGAAATAGATACCAGTCCCATACCGGGTGATCCCGAAGCGACGTTACGTAAAGCGCAACAATTGCGGCGCGCAGCCAATGCCCCCGCCGAGCCTTCCGCCCAGGATGGTCGTGTGGCCGCGCAAGCTGCCCAAATGGAGCAGGAGGCGCGAGCAGAGTTGCGCGAACAGGAGATTAATGAAGTTCGGGAACAGGATGAGCTTCATCCCGGGGAAAACCAGGAAGGTTCGGAGGCATTAACTGGAAGTGGAGCGGTTCGCCGGCAGCGTGAAGAAGAGCGCGTGGCGCATGACGAGGAGCGCTTGCAGCGCGAACAGGAACAATTTGAGGCCGAGCAGCGTTTGTTGGACCAGCGCCAGGCGCGCGCGGATTTATTCAACGAAACCACCCGGCGCAATATAGATATTAATCGTCGCCTGATTGAAATCGGTGTCTTTGCCGACACTAACGCCATTGGCAGTTTTTTGAATAGAACTGTTTAATGGTGTTGTCATAAATTCCGCTTAATCTGCTCGTATTACTAATCCGCCTTTGGTTACCCAAAGAGGATTATCTGTTTGATGGTTCAGGAAATTATGCTTGACCATTGCTAATTGTCTCCCTATAATTCGCGGCCTCACTTGAGCGGTTAGCAAGTTGAGTTTCAGTCGCGGGGTGGAGCAGCTTGGTAGCTCGTCGGGCTCATAACCCGAAGGTCGTTGGTTCAAATCCAGCCCCCGCAACCAAATTCTTTGCCTCTTGAGTATTTTCCAGTACATCAGGAGCAGGTGGAGACAAAGGGAATTCCCGGTTCTCGCCAGACAGCTGTAGCGAATCTACTGTCGCAGGTGGATTCAGGTCGAGAAGCCCCATTATGGGGCTTTTTTGTATTCGCTGTTCAGGGTTTCGGCCCACATCCCGCAGGCCTGCGGGGTGACTGAATGTTTTCGTTCGAATGGGCCTTGTGCCCATTTTTGTTTTTTAGGCCTTTGTTTTTGTAAAAATTACGAGGCAATGGGATTAAAGCATGGCATCCAAGCAAGAAATTCTGGAGCGGCTGGTTGAGCCGGTGGCGCTATCCCTGGGGTGCGAACTCTGGGGATTGGAATATCTCACCCAGGGGCGTTACACCACAGTGCGCATTTACATTGATGGCCCCAACGGCGCTTCACTGGAAGATTGCGAGCGCGTTAGTCGGCAAGTGAGTGCGGTGTTTGATGTGGAAGACCCGATTGATAATGAATACACATTGGAAGTGTCATCGCCGGGCCTGGATCGCCCTTTATATAAAGAATCACATTACGCGCGCTTTGTTGGTGAAACCATTAATGTTCGTTTGCGCATTGCACGCGATGGTCGCCGCCGTTTTAAAGGCCTGATCACCAAAGTGGAAAACGGCGAAGTATTTCTGCAGGTCGATAACCAGGAAATCCAGTTGCCCATTGATGTTATCGATAAAGCTAATGTTGAGCCGCGTTACGATGAGATTTTGCGGCAACATAACCTGCAAAACGACAAAGGCTAGTTTTTAAATCAACCGCTGTAGTGCCTGATTGATTTCATGCATTCGCAGCATCGCAATGGAAAATTTACCAATCCGGTGCGTTGCTTTTCAACGCCGGCTAGAGGAGTTAACAGAGGCAAACCAATGAATAAAGAAATTTTGCTGGTCGCTGATGCGGTATCCAATGAAAAAGGCGTTGATAAAGAATTAATTTTCCAGGCAATTGAAACTGCCCTCGCTACCGCTACTAAAAAACGCTTCGACGAAGACTCCAATGTTGAAGTGAGAATTAACCGTACTACAGGTGATTACGAAACCTGGCGCAGTTGGGAAGTGGTTGCTGATGATGCCATGGCGGAATTGGGAACCGAATTATATCTGGATGAAGCGCGTGAAAAAGAAGCTTCGTTAAAAGTAGGCGACACCTACCGTGAAAAAATAGAAAACGCGGAATTCGGTCGTATCGCTGCACAAACTGCCAAACAAGTCATTGTGCAAAAGGTGCGTGAAGCCGAACGTGCGCAAATGGTTGATGAATACCGTGATCGCATGGGCGAATTAATTAGCGGTACAGTGAAAAAAGTAACGCGTGACAGCATCATTGTTGATTTGGGTAATAACGCTGAAGGTGTGTTGCCTCGCGATCAATTAATTGGCCGCGAAATTTTCCGTATGGGTGATCGCATTCGTGCATTGCTGCTGGAAGTGCGCAGTGAAGCGCGCGGGCCGCAATTATTATTGAGCCGCTCCAATCCAAGAATGTTGATAGAACTGTTCAAAATTGAAGTGCCGGAAATCGCTGAAGAAGTTATTGAAATTAAAGGCGCTGCGCGCGACCCGGGCTTGCGCGCGAAAATTGCAGTAAAAACCAACGATGGGCGCATTGATCCGGTTGGTGCTTGCGTTGGTATGCGTGGTTCACGTGTACAAGCGGTTTCCAATGAATTGGGTGGTGAGCGTGTTGATATAGTGTTGTGGGACGATAACCCGGCGCAATTTGTTATCAATGCCATGTCACCGGCGGAAATCGAATCCATTGTTGTGGATGAAGATGCCGCGTCAATGGACCTCGCTGTGAATGAGGAAAACCTGGCGATGGCAATTGGTCGCGGTGGTCAAAATGTGCGGCTTGCGTGTGAATTAACCGGCTGGAACATCAATGTAATGAGCGTTGCCGATTGGCAAGCCAAGCAACAGGCGGAATCCGGTAGTTACATCAATATGTTCATGAGTGCGCTGGATGTGGACGGTGACATCGCCGGTGTGTTGGTGGAAGAAGGTTTCACCACACTCGAAGAAGTTGCCTACGTTCCGCTGGAAGAAATGCTGGCGATTGATGGCTTTGACCAGGACATCGCCGAAGAGCTGCGTGCACGCGCTAAAGACGCCTTGTTAACCCAGGCATTGGCATCGGAAGAGCGCATTGAAGGCGTGGCGCCGGCAGAAGATTTGTTAACTATGGAAGGTATGGATGATGCGTTGGCGGGCGAGCTTGCGCGCCGTGGCATTGTGACCATGGAAGATCTGGCAGAACAATCCATTGATGATTTGGTGGATATTCAAGGTGTTGATGCGACTCGTGCCGCTGCACTGATTATGAAAGCGCGCGAGCCCTGGTTTGCCTAAGTGTGAGCCACAGAGCGAAAACTAGGCAACGAACAGAATCCCTGAGGAAAAACAATGGCAGAAGTAACCGTTAATGAACTCGCCAAATCTATAGGTGCGCCGGTCGAGCGTTTGCTCAAGCAAATGCAGGAAGCCGGCTTGCAACATAAAAGCGCCGAGGCGAGAGTGTCTGATGACGAGAAGCAGCGCTTGCTGGCGTTCCTGAAAAACAGCCATGGCGAAGCCATCCTGGAACCGAAAAAAATTACATTGCAGCGTAAAACCACGACCACCATTAAAACCGGTACGGGTAATGCTAAGAAAACCGTTAATGTTGAAGTACGCAAAAAGCGCACTTACATCAAACGCGAGGATGAAGTGGCTGAACCTGCCATTGCCGAACTGCAAGAGCCGGAAGTTGAGCCGGTAGTCGAATGGGTGGCGCCCGAGCCGGTAGCCACCCCGGTGGATGTTGCGCCTGAACCAGTCGCGGAGCCGGAGCCGGTGGTTCCGGCAGAGCCGGAACCCATAGCAGCGGCAACCGTTGAGCCTGTACCGGATGAGCAGGCTCCTGCTGCTGAAACAGCGTCGCCTCACCGCATATCCTTTACTGATGGTATTGAAGAAAAGCGCCGTGCCGCAATTGAGCGTCGCCAGGCAGAGGAAGCTGCGCGCCAGGCGGATTTAAAAGCGCGTGAAGAGGCCAAGCGCGCCGCCGAAGAAGCGCGTCGCCAGCCACGTAATGAAAAACCCGCAGAAAAACCGGCTGTGCAGGCGCCAAACAAAAATGCCAAGCCGGATGCGCGCCAACCGGCTAAAGGCAAACCTGCGGTGGCCGTTGTTGCACCCCCTGCTGAAAAAGAAGATACCCGCCATGGCCACGGCCACAAGAAACACCATCATCGCAGCGATGACGATGATGATGAGAGCGGCGATCGCGGTAACAAGCGCGGAGCAGGTAAAGCTGTGAAAAAAGGCGTTGCCGGCCCGAAAAAGGCGGCCAAGATTGATTTACTCGATTTTGTGGCCGAAGACGGTGAAGACAGCGATGTATTGGCACGTCGCAGCCATATCCGTGCACACCACAAGAAAACCAACAAACACGCCTTTAAGAAACCGACGACACAAATCGTGCATGAAATTGACGTTCCGGAAACTATTACAGTTACAGAATTAGCGCAGCGCCTCACCATTAAGGTGAATGAGCTGATCAAGCGTTTAATGAAAATGGGCGTCATGGCCTCCATGAACGAGTCTATCGACCAGGACACCGCTGTGCTGGTCGTGGAAGAGTTGGGGCATAAGGCTAATCTCGTAAGCGAGAACGATATTGAGCACGCGCTCGAGAAATCGCTTGAAACTGAAGGTGAATTGACTACCCGTGCGCCGGTGGTAACCGTAATGGGCCACGTTGACCATGGTAAAACCTCGCTGCTCGATTACATTCGCGAAGCTAAGGTGGCTGCGGGTGAAGCCGGCGGTATTACCCAGCATATCGGCGCTTATCGCGTGTCTACTTCGCGCGGTGAAATTACCTTCCTCGACACCCCTGGCCACGCGGCGTTTACGGCGATGCGTGCACGCGGTGCCAAGGCGACTGATGTGGTTATCCTGGTAGTGGCGGCGGATGATGGCGTAATGCCGCAAACCGAAGAAGCAATCATGCATGCCCGCGCGGCCAATGTGCCGATTGTTGTTGCCATCAACAAGTGCGATAAGCCCTCGGCTGATCCGGATCGTGTAACCAATGAATTGGTGGTTAAAGGGGTTATCCCTGAAAATTATGGTGGCGATACCCAGTTTATCCAGGTTTCTGCCCACACCGGCCAAGGTATCGATGAACTGCTGGAAGCTATATCACTGCAAGCGGAAGTGTTGGAGTTGACTGCGGTTACCAATGCGGCGGCTAAAGGTGTGGTGATTGAATCGCGTGTTGATAAAGGGCGCGGTACCGTAGCGACTGTACTGGTTCAACAAGGTACCTTGAAGCAGGGCGACTTGTTGCTCGCGGGCCAAAGTTACGGTCGTGTGCGCGCCATGATGAACGAGCGCGGCGAGCAGGTAAAAGAAGCTGGGCCATCAACGCCGGTTGAAATATTAGGCCTGGATACCCCGCCCAGCGCCGGTGATGACTTTGTTGTGCTGGACGATGAACGCAAAGCACGTGAAGTAGCCGCTTTCCGTGCCGAGAAAGAGCGGAAAGAAAAACTTGCGCGCTTCCAGGCGGCCAAGCTGGAAAATATGTTCTCCAATATGGAGGCTGGCCAAAAGAAAACCCTTACCGTGGTGGTCAAGGCCGATGTCCGTGGCTCACTGGAAGCCATCCAGGCGTCACTTGCCGATATCGGTAACGAAGAAGTCCAGGTCAATATCATTTCTTCCGGTATCGGTGGCATCACCGAAAACGATGTGAACCTGGCGGTGACGTCCGGGGCAATTATTGTCGGCTTTAATGTGCGCGCCGATGGTGCTACCCGTCGCCTGGCGGAATCTGAAGGTGTGGACATTCGTTACTACAGCATCATTTACCAACTCCTGGACGAAATAAAGGCGGCCCTGAGCGGCATGCTCGACCCGGAACGCGTGGAAACCATCGTCGGTATTGCCAACGTGCGCGAAGTGTTCAACTCGCCCAAGTTTGGCCAGGTGGCGGGTTGCATGGTGGTGGAAGGTACTGTGTCCCGCAACAAACCCATCCGTGTCTTGCGCGACAACGTGGTGATCTTTACCGGTGAATTGGAGTCCCTCCGTCGCTTCAAAGATGACGTCAGCGAAGTCCGCAACGGCTTCGAATGCGGTATCGGTGTGAAGAACTACGACGTAAAAGTAGGCGACCAGATCGAAGTGTATGAAGTGAAGGAGGTTGCGCGCCAGCTCTAAGCCGGGCGCATACCTACGCCCCATCCCCTACCATGGGGGTGGGGCTTTGTTATTTTTAAAGTTGAGGTTGGCTGCATGCCAAGAGAATTTACCCGTTCAGACCGCGTCTCCGATGCGATCCAGCGTTTGCTGGCGCAGGTGATCCCCGCTGAAATCCGCGACCCGCGTATCGGTATGGTCAATATTAATGAAGTGACCGTTACCCGCGATATGGCATTTGCCAAAGTTTATGTCACTTTCGTGGGAGTGGACGACGAAAAGCAAAGCCAGGATGCCGCTGCCATCCTGAATAAAGCCAGTGGTTTTTTGCGTACTTTCCTGGCGAAAGAGTTGAGCATGCGTACCGTTCCCAAGTTGCAATTTATCTATGATAAAACCTCCGTTAAAGGCCAGGCGTTATCCTCATTGATTGATCGCGCCATCGCCGAAGACCGATTGCATCCGCAAGACGAAGAAGCTTCAGGGGATGATGAACCCAAAGGCGAGCAACACTGATGGCGCGCAAAAAAGGCCGCCCGGTGGACGGGGTACTGTTATTGAATAAACCGGCAGGCATGACCTCCAACCAGGCCCTGCAACGCGCCAAACGTTTGTTTTTTGTAGAGAAGGCAGGTCATACCGGTGCCCTTGATCCGCTGGCTACCGGTGTTTTGCCCTTGTGCTTCGGCGAAGCCACCAAATTCTCGCAATTTTTGCTTGATGCCGACAAAGGCTATCGTGTTTGCATCCAATTCGGTGTAGCTACCGATACCTGTGACGCCGATGGTGAAATCATTGCGCAGCAATCCGCTCAAAATGTCACTCGCGAGCAAATAGCAGCGGCATTGAAACCCCTGCTCGGTAATATTTTGCAAGTGCCTCCCATGTACTCTGCACTTAAGCTCAATGGCCAGCCACTCTACAAAATGGCGCGCCAGGGTGTTGAAGTTGAGCGCGAGCCGCGTCCGGTGACTATCCACCAAATCGAGCTACTCGCATTTCGCCCGGGGGAGCGCGCCGAGGTGGAGCTGGATATCCGGTGCAGTAAGGGTACCTATATCCGTTCCATTGCAGCAGATCTGGGTAATGCGCTGGGATGCGGCGCCCATGTAAAAACCCTGCATCGTTCGCTAGCCGGTTTGTTTGATGAAAGCAAATGCATCACCCTGGAGGAATTGCAAACCGAATTTGAAGCAATGCAGGCGGAGCGAGGTGACGAGGCCGCATACCATGCGCTGGATCGCCACCTGCTGGGGGCGGATACTCCTGTCGCCAGCTTGCCTAAAGTGGAACTGGCCGCCAACAGTGCGTACTACTTTCGCTTGGGGAACCCGGTTATGCACCCACAGGTCTACCGGATTGCCCCCCAAGCTGCTATTGTGCGCGTCTTTTGTGCAGAAACCGATCAATCGCCCCGAGCCTTCCTGGGGTTGGGTGAGATTACCGATGACGGTCGGGTCGCCCCGAAACGCATTATCGCCAATCGTCCTGTGAATAATATTTGATGATTGGTACCGTCTTTACCTCACCGAGTGATCGGCAGGGTAAAAAGGCGCGCTGACTTCCCCCCTTGGCGGAAAAGCAGTGCAACAACCCACCTGTAAATATGCACGGGTGGGCTGTAATTTTTTGGCATATTAATTGAGGAAAATATCATGGCACTGAGTGCTCAAGAAAAAGCTGCAATCGTTAAAGAGTACCAACAAGCGGAAGGCGACACCGGCTCGCCAGAGGTTCAAGTTGCTCTGTTGACTGTAAACATCAATAAGCTGCAAGGCCACTTCGCTGACCACAAGGCTGACCACCACTCACGTCGCGGTTTGATCCGTATGGTTAACTCCCGTCGTAAGCTGTTGGACTACCTGAAAGGTAAAGACTCTTCACGCTATACTGCACTGATCCAAAAATTGGGTCTGCGTCGTTAAGTGTGTACTGTGCCCGCCAATTGGCGGGCACTTTTATTTCCGGCGGCAGGATTGTGCCGCGAGATTTTTTTAGGAAGTTAGCGGTATTGAGAAGCAAACATTACCGCCCTGACAGGACGTATGTTTACCGCGTTGATGATAAAAAATTAAAGCAGTAAATGAAGTGATGAAGAAGGCGCGTTCATGTAATGAAAAGCCGAACGCAATTTAAATTGAAATGAAAGGATAAAAGAGTGAATCCGATTATTAAGAAATTCCAATACGGTAATCAAACCGTAACCCTCGAAACCGGCCGCATCGCCCGCCAGGCAACAGGTGCAGTACTGGCGACCATGGGTGAAGTCTCTGTTCTGTGTACTGTTGTGGGCGCCAAAGAAGCATCGCCCGGCCAGGACTTCTTCCCGCTCTCCGTGCATTATCAAGAGAAGGCCTACGCCGCCGGTCGCATTCCGGGCGGTTACTTCAAGCGCGAAGGTCGCCCATCTGAAAAGGAAACCCTGACTTCACGATTGATTGACAGGCCAATCCGTCCATTATTCCCTGAAGGTTTTTTGAACGAAGTACAAGTGATTTGTACTGTGGTTTCCACCGATAAAAAATACGATCCGGATATTGTGGCCATGATCGGTACTTCGGCCGCGCTGGCAATTTCCGGTATCCCGTTTAATGGGCCGGTTGGTGCCGCGCGTGTGGGATATACCCAGGAAGAAGGCTACATCCTCAACCCAAGCTACAAGCAATTGGACACTTCCGAATTGGATATGGTGGTTGCCGGTACCAAAGATGCTGTGCTGATGGTGGAGTCCGAGGCAAAAGAATTGCCGGAAGATATTATGCTCGGTGCAGTGCTTTACGCTCACCAGGAAATGCAAGCCGTTGTGCAAGCCTGTGCGGAACTGGCACGTGATGCGGGCAAGCCGCGTTGGGATTGGCAACCGCCAGCACCCAACCTGGCATTAAGGGAAGCATTGGCCAGCAATTTCGGCGAGTCCATCGGCATGGCGTACCGCATCATCGATAAAGCCAAGCGTCGTGATCGCCTGGATGACCTGCGCAACCAGGCAGTAGTGGAGCTGGCCACCGAAGCTACCGGCTTCAGCGCCGACGATGTGAAATCCGAATTCGGCAACTATGAATACCGCTTGGTCCGCTCGCGCATTGTGGCTAACGAGCCGCGTATTGACGGTCGCGACAACAAAACTGTTCGTCCCATTGCTGTAGAGGTGGGTGTGCTGCCGAAGGCCCATGGTTCTGCATTATTTACGCGTGGCGAAACCCAGGCGCTGGTTGTTGCCACCTTGGGCAACGCGCGCGATGTGCAAATCATCGATTTCCTTGAAGGCGAGAAAAAAGAAGCTTTCATGCTGCACTACAACTTCCCTCCCTTCTCGGTAGGTGAGTGCGGTCGTATGGGATCAACCGGTCGCCGCGAAATCGGCCATGGTCGTTTGGCCAAGCGCGGCGTACAAGCGGTGTTACCGGCGGAAGCTGAATTCCCCTACACCTTGCGTGTAGTCAGTGAAATTACCGAATCCAACGGTTCCAGTTCCATGGCCTCGGTCTGTGGTTCTTCATTGGCATTGATGGACGCCGGTGTGCCGCTCAAGTCACCAGTGGCGGGCATTGCGATGGGCCTGGTAAAGGAAGCAGAAGGGTTTGCTGTGTTGACTGATATCCTCGGCGATGAAGATCACCTGGGCGATATGGATTTTAAAGTGGCCGGTACCACCAGCGGTGTCACCGCGTTGCAAATGGACATCAAAATTGAAGGCATTACCGAAGAGATTATGGAAATCGCGCTGAAGCAGGCCCTGGCTGCGCGGTTACATATCCTTGGTGAAATGAACAAGGTACTCGCGAAATCGCGTACTGCGGTTAGTGAAAACGCCCCACGTTTTGAAACCATTAAAATCCATCCGGACAAAATCCGCGACATCATCGGTAAAGGCGGTGCAACGATTCGCGCAATTACCGAAGAAACCCAATCTTCCATCGATATCGATGATGACGGCACCGTAAAAATCTATGCTGACAACAACGAAGCTTTGCAAGCGGCTATCTACCGCGTCCAGGGTATTGTTGCTGAAGCGGAAATCGGTGCGATCTATGAAGGGACCGTGGTGCGCATTGTGGACTTCGGGGCATTTGTAAACTTCCTGCCGGGTAAAGATGGTTTGGTCCATATTTCCCAGATTGCGGAAGAGCGCGTGAATAACGTGAGCGACTATTTGAAAGAAGGCCAGGTTGTTAAAGTGAAGTGCCTGGATGTGGACCAGCGTGGTCGTATCAAGCTTTCAATTAAAGAAGCAGTGGCAGAAGAGTCAGGTGCGGTAGCACCTTCAACTCCTGCCGCTGAGCCTGCGGAAGAATAAGTTCCGCAAGCCCGGATAAATGAGCGCTACCCCAAAAGTTGGAAATCACTGGCGGGGTTATTTAAAAAATGGAGTCCGGTATACCGGACTCCATTTTTTTGGCCTGCTGAATATCGGGGATAGGTCAAGTATTAGCGCATGGCCAGGTTGGTTTTGCGCTGAACCAAAATTCCGGTTTCAATCCAATCAAACGATAAATAGCGACAGGTAGGTCATTTTTTACATTATCGATATTGCGCGTCACCCGCGCATGGGTGATGACGCCTTGCACATATTGCTGCATCAGCCGTGCGGTTTGCTCCACATCTTTTGGCTCGCACAAATAATTCCCTCCCATCAAGCTACGCACGAGCGCCTGATTGTATTTGGCGCCGCGCTCGGTCATTAATTGTAGGGTTTCAGTAATGCGTGGCTCACAGCATCCCGCTTGCATGCCTGTACTGAAAAATGCGCATCCGGGAACATTGTCTTTATCATCACCTACTTTATTGACGTAAATAAATTGCAACCAATTTTCCAACTGTTCAAGCGGGGTATTAATTGGTGAGAGCATGCAATCCATGTCCTGGCGAATTTTTTCCCAATGGTGATTGGTAGCTTCGCAGAACAATTCGGCCTTGGATTCAAAGTGGTGGTAGAAGCTTCCCTTGGTCACGCCAGCTTGCTTACAGATTTCGTTTACACCCACTGCGCTGTAATTGCTGTTCCATATCAGGTCCAGGGCAGTTTCCAGTAACAGGGTCCGGGTATCGAGGGCGCTCATAAACGGGAATCTCTTAAAAATGTTGTGGTTATTATGATACCGGGTGGTATGTTTTTCAATCATCTAAAGCCATGCCAGACTCTTGGTATGTAAAAGCTTCAAGCTTCGTGAAATTTCTGTAACCGAAGATCCTATTGATTTTATTGGGATTTTGGGGTCGCCTAAATAGGTGACAGTAGCGTTTGGCTTTGTTCGATAAAAATCCTGTTGACCAACATACCAACCGGTATGTATAGTTTGCCGAAATGTCTGGTTAAATCCTTTCTGTCTATTACCCCAAGGGGGTTAACTCGCCATTTGATTTGCTAAAGAGCAACAGGAGCCCATCATGACTAGCACAATCCTTTCTCGTAAAGTTTTAACCTATGCCTCCATAGCCATACTGACAGGTATTGCCAGTCTGTATTATGTATCAGGAGTTGTTGCAGCAACCCCCACCACCGTACCGCCTGCTCCAGCAGTTGAGGTTGTCGTTTTGCAGCCCAGGGAAGTCCGTACATGGGCGGGATTCTCGGGCCGATTGGCCCCGGTAGAGAGTGCCGCAATCAAACCCTTGGTCAGCGGTACTATCCAAAAAGTATTGTTTACCGAAGGCCAGCAGGTAAAAAAAGGCCAACCCTTATTTGTCATTGATCCGCGTCCGCACCAGGCTTCGGTGCAGCGGGCACAAGCGCAATTGGCGACCGCTCAATCACGCGCAAAACTGGCGCAGGATGAGCTCGCCCGCGCCAGGCAATTGATTGGCGCCAAGCTGGTTTCGCAAAGTGTCTATGATTCGGCGTTAAGCGCACACCAGGTCGCCCAGGCTGATGTAAAGCAAGCTGAGGCTGCATTGAACCAGGCAAAACTGGATTTGGAATACGCGCATATCACCGCACCTATTTCCGGTCGTGTTGGCCGTGCAGAACTCACCGTCGGTAATGTAGTGGAAGCCGGTGTAAACGCGCCCGTGCTTACCCAAATTGTTGCCAACGACAAACTCTATGCAGAATTCAATGTGGACGAAGCAACCTACGTACAACTGGCGCGCAACAACCAAAACATACAATCCATGCCGGTGGAGTTGAGCCTGGCAGGTGATGAAGCTGCCACTTATGAAGGAAATATCTACGCATTTGATAACCGCCTGGATACCAACAGCGGCACTATTCGCGCCCGCGCAATCTTTGATAATAAGGATGGTGCGTTAACGGCGGGTATGTTTGCCAATGTGCGTTTGGGTTCGGCTGAAAAAGTTAAGGTGTTGTTAGTGCCGGAGCGTGCGATTGGCACTAACCAAAGTAAAAAATATGTATTGGTTGTCGATGAAAATAACACGGCGAATTATCGCGAAGTTATGCTCGGTGATCATTATGAAGGCCAGCGTATTGTACAAGTCGGCGTTAATGCCGGTGAAAAAATTATCGTTAATGGACTATCCCATGTGCGACCGAAAAGCGTCGTGACTCCTACTCTTGCCACTGTCAATAAGTCGGACGATGAAGATACCAGGTTGGCCTCGGTTCATTAACCCGATCCTTATCTGACGTAATTTACTTTTAAGCGCATCCGGATGCACCGGTAATTTTTACCGGTGCTCTCCAAACTCATCCCGCTAACGCCGCGAGGTCATGACCTCGCGGCCATAAAAGCTGGCAGGTACCCTTATGAATATCTCCAAATTTTTTGTGGATCGCCCCATTTTTGCCGGTGTGATTTCACTCCTGATTTTTATCGGCGGTTTTATCGCCATGTTTCAATTGCCTATTTCGGAATACCCGGATGTGTCGCCGCCCTCGGTGGTTGTCAATGCATCCTACCCCGGCGCCAACCCGAAAGTCATTGCAGAAACGGTTGCGACCCCGTTGGAAGAACAACTCGCCGGTACTGAAAATATGTTGTACATGTTTTCGCAAGCCACTACCGATGGTCGGTTAACCTTAACGGTAACATTTAAAATCGGCACCGACCCCGACCTTGCGCAGCAAATGGTACAAAACCGCATTTCTCAAGCGTTACCCAGGTTGCCGGATGTAACCCGTCAACGCGGCGTGACCGTGGTAAAAAGTTCGCCAGATTTAACCATGGTGGTGCATTTAATTTCGCCAGATAAGAGTTATGACGAGCTTTATCTGCGCAACTACGCGTTAATGAATATCAAGGATGAACTCGCAAAAGTGCCCGGTGTTGGCATGGTGCGCTTGTTTGGTTCGGGTGATTACGCTATGCGAATTTGGTTAAACCCCGAAAAAATTGCGGAGAAAAATCTCACCGCTAATGAAGTGGTTAATGCGATTCGTGAACAAAACGTGCAGGTTGCGGCGGGAATTATCGGTGGTGCTCCTATTGCCGGTCCGGTGGACGTGCAATTGCCCGTAAACGCAAAAGGCCGTTTGGATAACCCCGAGGAATTTGGCGAAATTATTATTCGCGCCGGCAGCAATGGTGAGATTACCCGACTGAAAGACGTTGCCCGTGTGGAAATGGGGGCATCGGAGTTTGCACTGAATTCCATGCTGGATAGCCAACCTGCGGTTGCCATTCCGATTTTCCAATCGCCTGGCGCAAACGCTATCCAAATATCCGATGCTGTTCGCTCCACCATGGCGGAATTAAAGAAACGTTTTCCGGAAGGTGTGGATTATCACGTTGTTTATGATCCGACTATCTTCGTAAAAAGTTCTATTAAAGCGGTAATCAAAACCCTGCTGGAAGCGCTCGCATTGGTTGTGGTGGTAGTGATTCTGTTTTTACAAACCTGGCGTGCATCCATCATTCCGTTGCTTGCGGTTCCGGTTTCAATCATCGGTACTTTCGCATTGATGTGGGCTTTCGGATTTTCTATTAATACACTGTCGTTATTTGGTTTGGTGTTGGCGATAGGTATCGTAGTGGACGATGCGATTGTCGTGGTGGAAAACGTTGAACGGAATATCGAAGAAGGATTGTCGCCGGTTGCGGCAACCTACAAAGCCATGCAAGAAGTAAGCGGTCCGATCATAGCAATTTCGTTAACGTTAATCGCGGTGTTCGTTCCGATCGCCTTTGTCAGTGGTTTAACTGGCCAGTTTTACAAGCAATTCGCGTTGACTATTGCAATCTCCACCGTGATTTCGGCCATTAATTCCCTGACGTTGAGTCCGGCATTATCAGCGTTGTTACTAAAAAGTCACGATGCGCCCAAGGATCGCCTCTCGATTGGGATGGATAAAATCTTTGGTCGTTTCTTCGCATGGTTTAACCGCAGCTTTGCGCGCGCATCCGGTAATTACTCCACGCAAGTTGGGAAACTGCTCGGCCGCAAAATGGCAGCGGTCGGTGTGTATGCGGCTTTGCTTGGTATCGCTGTGGTTGGCTTCAATATTATTCCCAAAGGCTTCGTGCCGGCGCAGGATAAACAATACCTGATTGCCTTCGCGCAATTACCCGATGGGGCAACCCTGGATCGCACAGAAAAAGTAATTCGCGAAATGGGTAAAATCGGTTTGGCGGAGGCCGGTGTGGAAAATGCGGTACAGTTTCCCGGCTTGAGTATCAACGGCTTTACCAATAGTTCCAGTGCGGGGATTGTGTTTTTTCCATTAAAAGATTTTGACCAGCGTACCAGTGATGATCTTTCTGCGGCCGCAATTTCACATAAGCTCCAAATGAAATTTGCGGGAATCGAAGAAGCGTTCATTGCAATTTTTCCTCCACCGCCCGTGCGTGGTTTGGGAACTACCGGTGGCTTTAAGTTGCAAATAGAAGATCGCGCTGGTTTGGGTTACGAGAAGCTGGCGGAGGTGGTGGCGCAGGTGCAGCAAAAAGCGATGCAACGACCTGAATTGGCAAGTGTATTTTCCAACTACAAAATCAATGTGCCGCAATTATACGCCGATGTGGATCGCACCAAGGCAAAACAGCTAGGGCTGGATGTGAAAGAAATCTTTGACACCATGCAAGTGTATTTAGGTTCGCTGTATGTGAATGACTTCAATCAGTTCGGGCGAACCTATCAAGTGATCGCACAAGCGGACGCGCAATATCGCAACACACCGGAAGATGCGCTCAATTTAAAAGTGCGCAATGCACAGGGCGACATGGTGCCATTAGGGGCAGTGTTACGCATGGAAGAAAGCTACGGTCCGGAAAGTGCGGCGCATTACAACGGTTATTTGGCGGCGGATATTAATGGTAATGCGGCCCCGGGTTATTCCAGTGGCCAGGCACAGGATGCAATCGCGGAAATCCTGGCGGAAGTATTACCCGCAGGAATTGTGTATGAATGGACTGATTTGACTTATCAGGAAGTGCTTGCCGGCAATACCGCCATTTACATATTGCCTTTATGTTTGTTGCTGGTGTTTTTGGTATTGGCCGCCCAATACGAAAGCCTGGCGCTACCGTTGGTAGTGGTAACCATTGTGCCACTTTCAATTTTGTCTGCGCTCTTTGGTGTGTGGATAAGCAAAGGTGATAATAATATTTTCACCCAGATAAGTTTGTTTGTACTTGCCGGGCTTGCGAGTAAAAACGCCATTTTAATTGTGGAATTTGCGCGTGAATTGGAAATGCGCGGTATGCAAACCTATCAGGCGGCGATTACGGCGAGCCGTATGCGGTTACGTCCGATATTAATGACATCCTTCGCGTTTATTATGGGTGTGATTCCCATGGTGTTCTCAACCGGTGCTGGTGCTGAAATGCGTAGCGTCATGGGAATCGCAGTATTCTCCGGGATGCTCGGTGTTACATTCTTCGGTTTGTTCTTTACACCTATGTTTTACGTATTGCTGCGCAAGCTGGAAGGTAAGCGCAAATATCATCAACAGCTAATGCATGGCGAGGATGGACAGGAAAGAACCGGTGACCATTATCCACGGCAATCGACAATCAATCAGCACGAGGTGAAAGTATGAATAAAAGACTTTCTATCCGCAGGGGGCTGGCAAAAACTTTTGGTATTGCTTTATTGCCATTAATGGCCAGTGCATGCAGCGGATTTAAATCGGTGGATAATGCGCAGCAACTTGCGCAACTGCCGGCGATACCGGCCGCATTCAAAGTTCCCCAGGCAGCAACTATCCAGCAACCGGTTGCCGACTGGTGGGCACAATTGCAGGACACGCAATTAAATCAATTAATGAGTGATTCGCTGGAGCACAACCATAGCATTCGTATTGCGCAGGCATCGCTGGAGGAATCGCGCGCGTATTTGCGCAATAGCAAGCTGGACCGGTATCCGACGATAGAAGCCAGTGCGAGTGGTACCCGCCAAAAGCAGAGTGAGGATGTTGCAAATAACGCAGCTCCACGCATCAACGAAACTTTTCAGGCAGGCTTCGATGCAAGTTGGGAACTGGATATTTTTGGCCGCGTACGCAATGGCGTGAAATTATCCGAAGCGCAGGTTGCGGCGCGTGAAGCGGATTTGCAATCTGTGCAAATCATTGTTGCCGCCGAAGTGGCGAGCGCTTACATTAGCTTGCGCGGAAATCAATATTTATTGGATGTTGCTGAACGTAACGCAAAGAACCAGCAGGAGTCTTTACAATTGACGCAGCGTTTTGAAGAAGTGGGGCGCGGCGATAAATTGGATGTTGCGCGCGCAGAAGCTCAACTGGAATTGACGCGCGCAACCATCCCGGTGTTGCACGCGCAAATTAATAGCGCGATCAATCGCATCGGCGTATTAACCGGTAAGCCCGGGGAACAATTAAAAACTTCCTTGGCAAAAGTAGGATCCTTACCGGAAATTCCGGCATCCTTTGCTGTGGGAAGTCCGGCGGATTTGCTAAAACGCCGCCCGGACATCCGCCGCGCGGAGAAAGCCTTGGCAGGTTCAGTTGCCGAATACAATATTCGCGTGGCGGACTTGTACCCGGGTATCAGTTTTACCGGCGGCTTGGGTTATCTCTCCACCGATTGGGATCGACTCGGCAACGGGGAAACTGAAACTTTTTTCTTTTCACCGCGAATTCATTGGGCGGCCTTTAACCTGGCAAGGGTAGATGCGCAAATAAATGCGGCGGATGCGCGTACACGCCAACGCATCGCGGAATTCGAGCAACGTGTGTTGGTGGCATTGGAAGAAACAGATAACGCCCTGCAAAATTTTTCTCGCGAAGAAGAACGCCGCGCGGGGTTGCAGCGTGCATTGGCAGCGAGTAATCAAGCCGCATTTTTTGCGCGTAAAAAATTTGAAGTGGGTAGCAGCGATTTCCTCTCCGTGTTGGATGCCGAACGCTCACAACTGGAGGTAAGCGCGCAACTCGCGCAAAGTGATATGCAAATATTATTAAATCTGGTTGCCGTTTATAAAGCCTTGGGTGGTGGTTGGGAATTGCAACAAAACAAGCTTGCGGCAAATCCCTGATGATGGTTTAGTTTGATCGTCCAGGCATATATAGGATTGCTTTTTGCCCGCTGTGCCGCTCCTACCCCCCTGGGCTGTGCATAGGCGGGCTTTTTTTCATCTTGCGTGAACTTTTGATAAGCTGCGTCCATCTTATTTTTATCAACATCTTCTTGGAATTGTTATGAACAACATCCAGCTTAATTGTCCCCATTGTTTTGCCATTAACCGTTTGCCTTCGGAGCGCTTAAACGACAAGCCGAACTGCGGCAAATGCAAGCAGGCATTGTTTGTCGGCAAACCTATGGAGTTAACGTCGGACAATGTTGCTAACACATTGGAGAAAAACGATATTCCGGTATTGGTGGATTGCTGGGCATCTTGGTGTGGTCCGTGCCAGGGCTTTGCGCCGGTATTTGAGGAAGCGGCGGCACGGATGGAGCCTTACATCCGTTTTGCCAAGCTTGATACGGAGGCCGCACCCGGCATCGCGCAAACCTGGGGAATCCGCAGCATCCCTACTTTGGTTTTATTTAAAGGGGGAAGGGAAGTGCAGCGCGTTTCCGGTGCCTTGCCAATGCCGGAATTGATGCGCTGGTTGCATGGGTCCGGTTTATTTGGGGGATAGGTTTTGACCTTGCAAGTTAAGTTTAGCGCTGGGGGCACTGCTTTTATCCATTAGCTGTTGATGGAATTCCAATGCTTGGTGCAATTGTCGATTTTCCTTGTTGGCTTGTTCAAATCGCGCGTTGCGATATTCCAGGTCGCGTTGCATTTTTTCGAGTTTATCCAGTTTTGCCAGCGCTTCTTCCGCAAAGTTTTCCGGTAAATTATTTTCTTGCTTAAATAACCAATATCCCGCGCCGTTGCCGATCAGGCTGGCAATCACAATCAAGAGGAACAAAGTGACTCTGGTATGCTGAAACCGCGTCAACTTTTTCATATTGATCCCTGTCGAGGATTACCAATAGCGGGGTAGTGGCTTTTTAATTTCAATGTAACCTGAGCATTGTTCAATATATTCCCCAATTAACAATTGCTTCATGATCCGGCTTACCATTTCACGTGATGAACCCACCATATTCGCAATATCCTGATGCGTAACCTTGGGGTTATGAATACGTTTATTTTCATCGCAAAGTTTTTCCAATGCCGCACTGACGCGGCCATATACATCCAGTAACGCCATATCTTTAACGCTGTCCGTGAGTTCGCGGACACGGCGTGTTACCTCGGTAAGTAAAAGCATTGCGAAATCAGGATGTTTTTCAATCAAACTCTGCACACTGGCGCGCGATACCAAAATAATTTCGCAGTCTGAAATGGTCATAACAGATGCCGAGCGCGGTTTGCCATCAATCAATGACAGTTCGCCAAAATATTCACCTTCGTGCATGTAATTAAGGTTTACCTGGCGGCCGTCTTCATTATTCAGGTAGCAACATACAGTGCCCTTCCGGATAACATACATATGGGTAGATTCATCACCTTCAGTCACCAACACCGTATTTTTGGTGTATTTGCGCAGCACACTGAGTTTTTCCAGTTCTGCGAGGTAATGGGGCGGTACATCGGCAAACAGGCTGACGCTCTCTAACATGGCAATGCTTCTTGGAATGGGTTGATTGGCGAGTTCAATCATAACCGCTGCCTGGATTACGGTGTTAATTTTGGCGCCAAAGTCTTCAAAAACTTGTGGATTGGCTCACGTTACGGGGCCTTCATGGTTGATTAGTTGTTATTGTCATCAAAACACACAATAATCCCCGCCTCGCTTTGCCCGGATTCGCACGGCAAGGATCATAATTTATCCTAACCATTCAACGCTATCGCACGGAGAGCCGACTGCACCATGGTCGCTAATTCCTTTCAGCATTGTGAACAAACATTAATGTTCACCGATATTGTCGGTTACTCGCGCCTGATGGGGCGCAACGAGTCGCTGGCCGTTGATATGCTGGGCGATTACCGCAGTATCCTGTTATCGCATATTGAAGACCAGGGCGGGAAATTAGTGGAATTTGTCGGTGACGCAATTTTTGCGCGTTTCAATACCGCAACCTCTGCTGTCGCGGCGGCTATAGCCATCCAGCAGCACTTGCTCGGATTTAATGAAGCGCGCGATAAAAAACTTCCACGCTTGCAAACACGCATCGGTTTGCATAAAGGTGAAGTGATGTTGCGCGACGGCGGTGTGTTTGGTGATAGTGTCAACATTGCCGCACGCCTGGAGCCGCTCGCTGTTTCCGATGGCATATGTATCTCCCAGGCGGTATACGATGAAATTCGCTTAACCCTCTCATCACCTGCCAAACGCCTGGGCGCGCAAACCCTGAAAAATATCCAGCAAAAGGTACGTGTGTATTTAATTAAACCCGCGGGCATTGGCTGGCGCGATCACGTGCATTATTTTTTGCGCGGCTTAAATAGAAAAATTGTCGCCTACCGCTACCCGATTACTGCCGCGGTATTGGCGTTAATCGCGGCCGGCATCTACTTTATACCTCGGTGGTTGGTTCCCGGTTATGCGGCCAACTACGTTGAAATTGCGGATTTCAAAAATTTGATGAATGAAAAAGGTGATGCAGATTATTTCTCTGCCGGAATCACCGAAGCTGTGCGTTCACAACTTGCCGATATGCGCGATGTATATATCGTCGATGCGAAAGAGGGGATTCGCGCGCCTATACGCCTGGAGGGCAGCGTCCAAAAACTCGGTGATAATTTACGTATCGCTTACCGATTATTCCGCCGTAAAGACAATGTGCAAATCATTGGCGGCAAGCTGGATGGAACCTACCAGGATATTTTTATTTTGCAGGATCGCCTGGTGGGGGAAATAGCACGTTATCTTGCTGATGAATTTAAATTGCAAAACTTCAGGCCCGCACCGTTAAGGTTGACGAATGATATTACGGCTTATGATTTTTATTTGAAGGGGTTGGAGTTCGTAGACCGTCCTGCCATGCATGAAAACGCTGATGAGGCAATAAAGCAATTCAATACAGCATTAATACATGATCCCAACTTTGCTTTAGCTAATACAGGGCTATGCAAAGCTTATTGGAAGAAATATGAAATTACGGAAAATGTTAATTGGTTAAATATTGCTGAGAAATTTTGTTTAAAAGCACTTTCTCAGGATGAAAATTCGTCCAAGACATATAAAGCTATTGGCTCTATTTATAATGATACTGGGCGGTATGATTTAGCAATTCGGTATCTGGAAAAGGGTTATTCGATCGATTCATATGACGTTGCTAATTCCGTAGCGTTAGCTTGGGCATATAGCTTAAAAGGTGATGAGAAACGAGCAGAAAAAATTTATCAAGATACTATCTTACGTTCTTCCAAAAACTGGAAGGCATATTTCGGCTATGCTCATTTCCTTACAAATCGTGGTCGTCATGATGAAGCAATAAAAAATTATGAAAGTGTATTGGAGCTTACACCTGGAAATGTATCGGCGTTAAATAACTTAGCTGTTAGTTATTATTACAAACTTGATTTTAAAAAAGCTGCCAGCATATTCGAACATGCTGCCGAATTGGAGCCAGGAAATTCTATTTTTATAAATACAGGCAACATGTACTATTCGGCAGGAAATTTTAAAAGAGCAGCAGAATTTTATGAAAAAGCGCTTAGACTTCAGCCAACTAGTTATCAATTAATGGCAAATATTGCCGATACTTATAAATTTATTCCAGAAAAAAAACATATGGCATTGAACTATTTTAGCAGTGCGATAAAATTTGCTGAGGAGGCGATTAATAAAAATAAAAATATAGCGAAACCGTATCAATATAGCGCTAGGGCGTTAGCATATTTAGGGCAATTGGATGAAGCTAATAAGATTATGTCATTAGCTGATGAGATAGATCGTGAAAGTGCGGAATCTTGTTATACACACTTAAGAATTGCTATTTTGGAATCAAACGAAGAGAAAATAAAAAAATATGTTGCATGTTTGCTTAAAACTGAATATTCCGATAAATTGTTGTTGTCAGATCCTGACTTGTCAATTCTAAAGGAAGAAAGGTTTAAAGAATTATTCCTTAATAATTAAATTTTACTATTAGGAGGCACAATGAAAAGCTTTAAGCTGCTTATAGTCATGCTACTTCTCGGAGTTATTAATGGATGTGTTGCTACACAATCCCGTGTGGGTAAGCTTCCATCTGCATATGCTTTACCTGGGACAAGTACTGCTGTAGTAGGTATTGCCGTCGCTAAAACGGGAATTCCTATGGAGACGGTTGGGGAAGTTGTGTTAAAGCCGGGACAAAAGGTGATATTCGCAGGGCCGGATAGATTCCTCATTACGTTTAAAAATAAAAAATTTCCTGAAAGGGCGCGATATGAGTCTGGCAACGGGATTGTAACCGTGACAATACCCAAAGATATTCTTGAGCGTCCGGAATATAGAGAAGAATATGCTAAGAATAAATTTGTACGCTTCGATTATGCTATCAATGTCAATGGTAAGGAATTAGATCCTCCAATGATTATTAGAAGGGACGAATAATTTATTTTTTTGGAAATTAATTATCTATGGAGTAGAAAATGAAACCGTTAATTTTATGTTTCACGCTAATTATAATGTCTATCGGAGCTTTCGCTATCGAACCCTGCACTAAGAAAAAGTGCAAGGTAATATCTGGTACAAATACAATTGTAATTACCATATCTGTTGATGAAGAAGGCAACCCACTTCCGAGTATCACGGAGCTTCTAGCATTAAAGCCGGGTCAGCGAATTATTTTTGCAGGGCCGGAAGAGTTCAGTATTTTCTTTAAGGATCAAAAAACTCCCTTTAAAGAATCTGAATTCAAATCTAAAGAGGGCGTAGTTACACTTAAAGTTCCCGAAAAAATCTTTGAGGATAAACGTTTCTTTGATGAAGCTTATCGAGAGTCCGGAATTAGCTTTAATTACGGTGTTCGGGTTAACGGAAGAGAGTTTGATCCGCCTATTATTATAAGGCGAGATGAATAATTATATTATATGAAAATTAAATTAAAGGATTAATAGAATGAAGCGCAGTTTATTTTTTTTAATTATTTTTATGTCTATTTCGGTCTTTGCTGCCGAACCCTGCACTAAGAAAAAGTGCAAGGTAATATCTGGTACAAATACAATTGTAATTACCATATCTGTTGATGAAGAAGGCAACCCACTTCCGAGTATCACGGAGCTTCTAGCATTAAAGCCGGGTCAGCGAATTATTTTTGCAGGGCCGGAAGAGTTCAGTATTTTCTTTAAGGATCAAAAAACTCCCTTTAAAGAATCTGAATTCAAATCTAAAGAGGGTGTAGTTACACTTAAAATTCCCGAAAAAATCTTTGAGGATAAACGTTTCTTTGATGAAGCTTATGGAGAGTCTGAAATTAGCTTTAATTACGGTGTTCGAGTGAATGGACGGGAGTATGATCCTCCAATGATTATTCAGCGAGATGATTAAAAAAAGCCGGCAAACGCCGGCTTTTTTGTGATTATTTCACATCCATTCCCTTAAAAATATCACATCCCTTTTTTTGTTAATCCGATACCTTATCACTAAGTAGCAGGGCGTCTGCAAGGATAGGCGAGCGGAATTGGGTTTCCGTCATTCAAGGACAAGAGGTCGCATGCAACAGCACTTACGGTGGCAAGGATGCGAATCAAGGCATTAGGCCTTACCCCAACGCCGTAAAGTGGTGATGCAGCAGTAGGCCGTAAGGCAAGGCGCCCGGCTACATTATTCCCGCCCCTTCGCGTCAATGGTGATCGCGATAAAGACAATGCTGTTCCATTCAAATTTCTCACTGTGGCTGCGCGTTCCGGTAGGGTGATGGCCGGATTAATGCGTGAATAGCGATGTGAATATTTCACAGCGATCCACTGCCGAAGCCGCTAAGCTTGCCCCCGTATCGAAACCGGTGGGTTGATTGGCGTCACTACCGGTTTGATATCAAGGATACAAGTTCGGCGTTTTATCGGGGTGGAAAATGGAGCGGCGCGAATGATCACTCACTCTCTCATTGTCTGCGCGTTTCTTGCTTTTCCACTGGTTGTCCAGGCCCAGACAATTCCTGGGGACAATGAGCCCAACGGTATGAGTCATGCCGAAAGCGTTAGTTCTCAAAACCTGATCTTGCACAAGGATGTGGATCTTCATCAACGCCATAACGCGGACGTCGATATTACTCCTGCCACGCCAATTGATTGCATAGCTGATGCGCACTGCCGCAGTGCTACTACTGCGGAAGCACCCCGGGCGCAAACATTTACTGATTTGTTTGTTATGAATGAGCGTTCCTCTGGCAAAGGGTCGGTACTGGTTATTGTGCTCCTGGTTGCGGCAGTTGTTATTTATTTGTCTCGCCGTTCTCCCTCAACCAAATAATCTTGTTGAAATCCAGCAAGTTTTCTTTGCAATGTTCGGGGTGAATTTTTCACTGCCAGGCAGGGTTTATTTCACGGTGGCTAATCCGGATTCCAGTCAAACTTGTTTTGTTCAGCGATAGGGCAGGAACCTGGCTGCACAATCACTCCCATTTTTATTTTTGAAGGATCGCATCATGAAAAAGATTGTTAAAAATTTACAATACGCATTAGTTAAACCCCTTTCCCACGCAATTCTCGTTGCAATAGCTGCCAGCTCAACGCTGGGTTACGCGGATGATGATCGGAAAACGGAAGCACCTAAAATCGATGCGGTAATAAAAGTAGACCCCACCCTGGAACGCCTGGCGGCACAACAAGCCAGCTTGCCGGTAATTATTATTTTCGGTGAACAGCCCCAGCGCCGAATTGCACGTTCATTGAATGGAAAATATGAGCCGCAAATCGATGCGCTGGCCGCGCGCGTACGCGGCATTTATGACAAGTATTTACCCAAGGAGACAGTTGAGCGCGAGGACAAGGAAATCGAACACAGCAAATTGCTCAGCCAATATGTGACTGATGCGGATAAAAAGGAAATCCGCGCGTTGAACGAGCAGCGCGAAAAATTGATGCGCGAATTGCGCCAAAGCATTGGCCGCGAATCGGCCGCCGCCGTTGCCGAGGTACAAAAGTTATATGTGGACCGTATCGCCCACCTGGGCGCAAAAGTGCAGGAGCGTTACACCACGCTTAATGCGGTGAGCGCAGAAATTCCGGCGGCGGCACTGAAGGAAATTGCGAGCATGAGCGGTGTGGCTGAGGTGGTTTACGATAACCCCGGCAAACCTGAATTAAGTAACCAAATCCAATCGCTTGGGGCGGACACCTGGCATGCATCAGGCTTTGATGGCGGTGTGTGGGATGTGGGTGTTATTGACGAAGGTGTGTTGGAAACCCACGAGGCGCTCGCCGGGCATACCTTCTATGAAAACTACGCAACCAATGGCAACCACGGCACCGGTGTAGCTTGTATGTATGCCAGCACCCATGCGACCCATCGTGGCCTTGCCTTTGGTTTGAATTCCATCTTGGTTGAGAATGCCGGCACCGACGCAACGACCATGGCAGGTGCCGATTGGATGCTGCGTTCGGCAGGCGATGATCCGGAGGTGATCAACTATTCCTGGGGCAATGGCAATGCCACCGGCAGTGACTGGCATTCTTTATCCCGCTTTGTGGATGGTGTGGTGTTTGATTACGCCACTAACTGGGCGAAGTCGGCGGGTAACCAGGGCGCGGGAACCAACACCATGACTATTCCGGCCAACAACTACAATGGCCTTACCGTAGCCAATATGTTTGATAACAATACCGTTACTCGCGCTGATGACGTGATCTGGGGTGATAGCAGCCGTGGCCCTACTGTAAATGGCCGCAAAAAACCGGATTTAAGCGCGCCCGGACAACAAACCATGACTTGCAACAACAGCGGTGGTTATTCCAACCTCGGGGGAACCAGTTCTGCGGCCCCCAAGGTGGGAGCTGCCACCTTATTGCTAACCGATGGTGGTAACTGGGACCCGCGTGCAATCAAGGCGGTGCTGATCAATACTGCCGATTCCTGGGAGGATAACAACACTGATACCGCTGCTGACGACAGTGCAAAAACGGGTAAGGAATGGAACAAAACCTACGGTTGGGGCTACCTGGATTTATGGCACGCGCATTACCATCGCAACGATTATTTCTCCAGCAGCGTAAAACCCAAAGGCCAGGCAGGCAGCTACAAACTTTATAAAGGCCATATGTACAACGGCGATAAGGCAACCCTGGTGTGGGAGCGCGATGTGGATTACAACAACGCTTCAGCGCCGACCAGCTATCGCAACTTGTCCGACCTGGATTTAAAACTCTACGCGGAAGCATCCAACACGCAACTGGATTCCGATATTTCAGTATTGGATAACGTGCATCAGGTAGCTGCCAAAGCGAGCCAGGCTGCTGTAGTAAAAGTCTATGCGTACAGCTCATCGTTTGATGGTGCGACCAGTGAGCCTTACACCCTGGCAACGGAAGAAAATTTCTCCCTGGCCAAAGGTCCTGTCTTTTCCAGCACCATTACGGCGCCTGCCAGTGTTTATCGCAATTTTAATTTCACTTATTCAGTGGCGGTAAAAAATACCGGTGACCTGGACGCACATAATGTGAACGTCACCATCAAACTGCCTGTCGGTTTTACCCTGGCATCCGGTACGGCAACCCAAAGCCTGGGCGCGATTGCTGACGGTGCAACCAAAACCGTGAGCTGGACAGTGAAAGCACCGAATGTTGTTACTACGGCGACTATCGGTGTTAGTACGGCGAGTAAATCATACGGGGAAACCTTTAGCGCATCAGCGACTAAATCGATCAGTGTGAAAAGTTTGGTTTTGTCCCTGCCTTAATCGCGAATCGCGCCATAAAAAAACAGCTCGCCGTAATTGGTTGCGGCGAGCTGTTTTTATTTTCGGGATAAAATTTAATTAACGCTGATACGAACACTTGTTGGGGTTGCCGCCCGGATCAGAACCAAAGGCAGCAACAGTACAGGCAATCGCACCGGGCACTGAAACCTTTTTGGTAACCCACTTGCCCTTGCGACCAAAAGCGACCCAACCGTCACCGGAATTGACCGTACAGGTCTCACCCAAATCCGCACATTTTGAAAAACCATCCGGATAATCGCCGGTACCGGTTAATACCGGCGCACCGCTTGCGGAGCTGGACGCCTTGCTGGAAGAAACCGCTGCAATAGAACTTGATGATTTACTCGATGACGTCATCGCCACTGAACTTGATGATTTGATTGAAGAGGCGGCAACTGAACCGGGTGCGGCCGAAGAAGCTACGCCACCGCACACTGTTGAAGTGAGTGTTGCCCCGTTTTTACCTACACCGGCAACTTGTGCGAGTTTGTCTTTCACACATTGTGGCGCTACCGGCGAATAACTATAGGGAATGCTAATCGGGAAGGGCGCAGTAGTGGTCCAGTTGGTTGCATCAATAGTGCCGCCGCTGGTCCAGGTAATGTTGTAAGTTGCGAAGTCGCCGGGGTTGGTGACGTTATTGTTGCGCAATTCCCATTTACCGCAATTGCTGCTGTCGTAACGGCAAGTTACCGGGTTAACAGAATTTTGGAACCAGTTGCTCTCAATTAACGCGTAACCTGCCTGGCGCACGTTAATGCCGGAGCCGGTAATGCCGTCATATAAATTGTTGTACATATGCGTCCAGCCGCCGCGTTGCAATGGCAAGCGCGCATTTACATTGCGATAAATATTATGGTGGAAGGTAATTTCACGGCCGCCGGCAATGTCGGTGCTGCTGGAGCCATCAAGCCCTACTTTTTTGCTGTCGTGGATATAGTTGTACGACACAGTGATATTGTGTGAATCTTTTTTAATATCGATTGCGCTTTCGAACGTCAAATCACCATCAGGTGAACCATTGCATTCATTGTTAACGGCAAATAATTCGTTGTGATCGATCCACACATTGGTCCCGCTATCGATACGAATCATATCCGCATCGTTGTTCGCGCCGGCAAGCGCGCCGATTTTCATATTGCGCACCACAACGTTCTGCGATTTATTAATCACAATACCGAAATTTGCCGAGGAACCATTGGCCCCGATGATGGTTACGCCTTTGGTAAATTCCTTGATCTCAACTTTGCGATACGTATCGTTCCAGCGCGGTTTGGGGCAATTGCCGGAGGAATCGACAGTGTGATCCTTAATGACCTGGTTGATCAGCGCGTCTTCATTGCCGGTATAGGTAATGATTACCGGGTATCCGCCGCTTTTTGCGTTGGCGATAATCGTATTGATTTGGTCATGGGTGGAGGCGGTAAAGGATTGCGCACCGCTGATGTTGCCGCCATTAGTCGTGGAGAAGCCGCCGGTTGCCGCCGCCCATGCGGATGAACCGGCAAGCATGGCGAGGGTGGCTGCCATTGTTTTAAGCGTGAATGCTTTTAACCCAAACACCGGTGTTCTTTTGGCTGATTTTTGTTGCACAGTGAACATAGCTACAATCTCGTCTTGATTAATTATTAAAGTTCGACGGATTGACCGAAACCACGCTGGATTGCAAGGATAATTCCGATAGGGAAAGCGATATTATTTTTATTGTTGCCCGGGGACTTCTCTCCAAACCGGCTCCA
This sequence comes from uncultured Cellvibrionaceae bacterium, assembly GCA_965650515.1. Lineage (GTDB taxonomy): Bacteria > Pseudomonadota > Gammaproteobacteria > Pseudomonadales > Cellvibrionaceae > Cellvibrio. The sequence continues at coordinate 132,802 of CBFGOY010000001.1, forward strand.
AACCGGCGGTAAGACTTTCCGGATGTAAGCTCCTGAGCGAAGTAACACACTAAGTGAGTTGCATAGCCCAATCAAGGTTTTTTTATTTTTTAGTGGGCATCGCGGATAGCCGTGTGAATTTTCCGGAATGGGGCGTTTCCTAAAGTTACATCGCATTCCGTTGCAGTGCCGTGCGGCCTCCTGCCAATCCCGAGCGTATAATTTAATCGGGTATTAAGTAATTTTTCCCATGCGTTCACCCATTCTGGTAGGGACACCGGCGGAAAATTTTTCATCCCATCGCATCTTGTTATGGGCAAATAGAATGATGGCGGTAGAGCCGAGTTTAAAGCGACCCATTTCGTCCCCCTTATTCAAATAAATATTTTGGTAGGGATAATTGGAGGTCGCAATATCGCGGCTGGCGAAGGGGGCTATTTGACCATCCCACACAGTTTCTATTCCCGCCACAATCATCGCCCCCACCAACACCACGGCCATGGGGCCTATATCTGTATCAAAAATCGCAACGGCCCGTTCATTGCGCGAGAACAGGCGCGGTACATTTTCAGCGGTAACGGCATTGACCGAAAATAATTCGCCCGGCACGCTGACCATGGAGCGCAATTTACCACCATAGGGCATGTGGACCCGGTGATAATCGCGCGGTGATAAATACACGGTTGCAAAGTTGCCATTGATAAATTCGGCAGCCAGCGCTTCATCGCCGCCCAGCAATTCGAGCGCGCTGTAATTCTGGCCTTTGGCCTGGAAAATTTTGCCATCGATAATGTTCCCCAACTGGCTGATAGCGCCATCGGCGGGGCAAACAATGGTATTGGCAGCGGGATCTATGGGGCGTACACCGGGTTTTAGCGCCCGGGTAAAAAAATCATTAAAGCAGGTATAGGCCTCCGGATTTTCTTCCACCGCGAGGCTCATATCCACGTGGTAATGTTTTACAAACCATTTAATAAAAGTATTTTTGATAAAAGTGTTCCGGGTGCTGGCCAGCCATCCGGCGGCACGCGATAGCGCATGCTGCGGAACCAGGTGTTGCAAACCAATAAAAATACGTGGGTTCATGCGTGGGTCATTTTCCTTCAGTCAGGTGTGGGCAATCAGGTTTTCGCTAGGACCGCAAAACAGGCGGCAGTGTAACAAACTCTGCGCACTACGCGTGAACTTGCTAACCAGGTACTGTTCTTACAGGCGTATCTCTGTTCGAATATGGATCGGGCAATTGCTCCGGCTCCCCATGATTTTTTAGATAACAATAACGCAGAGGAACTTATGAAATCGCTGATGAATTTAACCTGGATTTTGTTCACCCTGATAGTAGCCCCGGTCGCGTGGGCGCACGAAGGCCATGGCCACGCGCCGGTATCAATGAAGTCGGCGATTGGGATCGGTTTGGAGGCAGCGAAGCGCTACACAACAATGCCATCGCCCTTTGAGGTGGATAAATTGCCATTGAGTTGGGCCCAGGTGAGCGAGGCTAACGCCAATATTTTTGAAAACGGCCGCGGTTATTATGTGGTTTCGATTGTTAATCCGGCGGAGGCAAAAACCATTTACATAAAAATTCGCCTGGACGGAGAGCTTATCGGGGCAAATTACACCGGGGATTTTACCAGCGTGTCGGCAAATTCATCTTCTGGAAAAATAAATTGACGGCTAAATAATTTTTTATGGCTTTTAATTCCACGCATATTTTAAATCAATAGGGTTATTGTTTTTAACAATTTGACAGCGCTGTCTGCGAGGTCGAGACTCAGCCGTGCAGTTGCCTACTTGTCTACCAGTTGCAATACACATCGGGCAGGCATAAAAAAATAACAAAATTACCAGTGCATTCTCCTATGATTTTGCGGTTCATCAGCACTCGTTCGGCAATTGCTTTGTCTCTCCGGCAATCCTGTGGTGGGATTTTTTTCTTTTCATGGAAATCAGGTAGTTCTTCAGCAGGGAGCTGATCCTTTCGCTGAAGGCTAGTCGTTGCTTGCAGTTCCCAAGGCAGGTTTCCCGGGGGTTTTGATTCCCGTGCGGAGTCTTTTTCTATCCGGTTATAGAGGAGCGTGAATAATGAATAAAAACTTTATCCAGCGAAGCGGTTTAGGCGCAGTGTTGCTCGCCTTTTCTGCGGTAACTTTCGGTCACGGATTTGTCGATAGCCCCGGTGCGCGCAATTATTTTTGCGGCAAGGTCACCAAGCCTGATGAAGTCGCGAACGGCACCGCCAGGTATCCTGTATGCGGCGATGCGTTTGCAAATGATTTCAATGGTGGCTACTCCTACATGAGCGTGCTTAACCATCACCAGGGGCGCAAGGTGCTCGGGCCCGTATCGAAAAACGTGTGCGGGTTCGATAGCGAAACCTGGAACGGTGGCAAGACGCCGTGGGATAACGCCATCAATTGGCCGGTAAATAATATCAATGCCGGTACCCTGACTTTTTCCTGGGATATCAGCAATGGCCCACACTTTGATGACAGCTCGGATTTCCGCTACTGGATTACCAAACCTGGCTTTGTGTATCAGGTCGGTAAAGAACTGACCTGGGCGGATTTTGAAGACCAGCCATTCTGCGACCTGCCATATAACGATGACAATCCGGGAGCCTATCCCAATGTCCGCGCCGATAAGGCAACGGCTCACGTCCATACCACCTGTACCGTGCCAGCGCGCACCGGTCGCCATGTGATTTATGCTGAGTGGGGTCGTGAACCGCCAACTTACGAACGCTTCCATGGCTGTATTGATGTGCAGATCGGCGGCGGCAATGTTAGCTCAACGCCCGCTTCGTCCGCGCCCCGCTCAAGTGTGGCGCCCAGTTCGGTTGCGCGCTCAAGCTTGTCTCCATCGAGCGTTCCGCGCAGTTCATCCAGTGTTCCGCGCAGCTCATCCAGCAGCAGTATTGGCGTAACCCCCAGTTCGTCATCCGTTGGCAATACCGCGTATTGCAACTGGTATGGCTGGCAGGTGCCTATCTGTAAAACCCAGACTACCGGTTGGCACAATGAAAATAGCCAAACCTGTGTCGGTCAAGTGACATGCAATAGCAAGTGATATAAAAATGTAAGGCAAACTAACCCCTGGTTTAGCGCCAGGGGTTTTTGAGATTAAACGAGGTGGTATTGTGAATTTGCACACGGTCAAAACCAGGTTACCGCTGTGGGGGGGGATCTTGTTACTGCCGCTGCTGGCGTTGGGTATTTGCCTGGATCACCAGCGACAAATCCCGCCCGCTGAAGCGCGGTTTACGCCGCCGGCTTCCACTACCAAACCGCGCGATCAACTTCCCCGTATGGAGTCCATTACCCCCAAGGGGGGCGAGCAGCAATTGGCATCCGAAACGCCGGCGCCTGTACGGGAAATTACCGGGCTTGGGCCCGAAGCCGCCCGCCAGGCGGTATTTCACAAGGAAAATGCCGTTTATGACAAGGCGACCAGGCTATTTGATGCGGAGCCCATTGATGTCGAGTGGGCCAGTGGTTATGAGCAATCCCTGCGCGAGATGTTTTCTTCCCATGGAGGCTTGATGCGCGTCAGTGTCAATACCATTAGCTGCCACACCAGCATGTGCCGCATCGAAGTATTTACCCCGCGCGACACAGACGCCGATTATTTCACCGCCATGTTTTACAACGCCCTTGATAACTTCCGCGAAGGGGCGCTTAAAGCAGAGGCATCCATTGCCCGGCGCATGGAAGTGGGGATGACATCGGTTTATATTGCTCGCCAGGGCCACACCCTGGGATTTTACTGATTACATCGCCGGGGCGGTAAATCCATCGCTTAAGAGCTGTGGTATCTTGGCGGCCTTGTTTCGCGCGAGGTTCCGCTGTGCTGCATTACCAGATCATCCCGGTCACCCATTACCAACAGAATTGCACCTTGCTGTGGTGCGACCAAACCCGCGCGGCCGCCGTTGTCGATCCGGGCGGTAATATCGAGCGAATCCTGGCGGCTGTAAACGCTTTGGATGTGACGCTGGCGAAAATCCTGCTTACCCACGGCCACCTGGACCATGTTGGCGGTACCGCCGCCCTGGTAAAGCAACTGGGGTTGCCGGTCATCGGCCCCCATGCCGATGATCTTTTCTGGATTAACCTCCTTCCCCAGCAGGCGCAAATGATGGGATTTACACCGGTGGAAGGTTTCCAGCCCACCCAATTACTGAACCACGGCGACCAGGTCCAGGTCGGTAATGAAATCCTGGAGGTTTTGCATTGCCCGGGCCATACACCCGGCCATGTCATTTTCTTCCATCGCGCCTCGCAACTCGCCCTGGTGGGTGATGTGCTGTTCAAGGGATCGATTGGCCGTACCGATTTCCCGCGCGGCAACCACACCGATTTAATTAATGCCATTCGCACCAGGGTATTTCCCCTGGGTGATGAGGTGCGCTTTATTCCCGGCCACGGCCCTATGTCCACCCTGGGCCAGGAACGTGCAACCAATCCGTTTGTCGCGGATAAACATTTTGGTTGATTCCGTATATGGATGAAGTTATCGGCCTGAAAAAAACCGCAGCGGAACCGGAGTTGGGGTTTGACTATACAATTGCCCGCTCAGCGCGCCGGCGAACCATCAGCATTGAAGTGCGGGCGGCAAACGTCGTCATCCGCGCGCCATTGAATACCGCCAAAACTTTCCTGGTAGCGTTCCTCCAGCAAAAGGCCGCCTGGGTAAGGGCAAAGCTTGCCGAGCAACAAGCGATGTTGGCCGCCTTGCCCGCGGCCCCGCATTATGGTGCCGGTACTATTGTCCCGTTTATGAATGAAAGCTTGCGGCTCGTCATCGGTCGGGGCACGCGCGCCGCGATCGGGCGGGTCGGGCAAGAGTTGCATGTGCTTTTATCTTCGCGGGTGCGCATGACGGAACAGGAACAGATCCGCTCCCTGCTGGCCCGTTGGTACCAACAGCAAGCCTTGCACATCCTCACCCGCAAAACGGCTGAGCTTTGTACAAGTGCAGGGCTCAGATATTCCCTGGTGAAAATCCGGGCGACGCGCTCCAAATGGGGCCACTGCACCAGCAAAGGGGTAATCCAATATAACTGGCAGATACTGCTGGCCCCCGAGGCTATAGTCGATTATCTTGTCGCCCACGAAGTCAGCCACCTGCGCCACCAAAACCACAGCGCCGATTTCTGGGCGTTGGTAACCAGCCTTTGCCCCAATTGTAAAACTGATCGGGCCTGGCTGAAAACCCATGGTGGCCGGCTCTGCCTCTAACTATTTTTTAACGCTAAAGAGAACTTCAAAGGCAATCAGCATGAGCGATACAGTCACTATCGAACCGCTGGGCGATGATCCCGCCGAAAACCTCGACCGTTTTATTGTGGAGGCTATGGAACTGGGTTGTGTCTGGGGTTTGCAAGGGCCGGATGGCTGGGCACTCAGCGCCTCGGAAGAACACGATAATGTGGATGTGATGCCCTTCTGGTCACAGGAAACTTTCGCGCGCGCGCATTGCGTCGATGATTGGAAAACCTACCAACCGGTACCGGTGGATCTGGAGGAGTTCCTCGAAGAATGGCTGCCCGGTATGCACGAAGACGTCTTGCTGGTCGGCATCAATTGGAACGAAGCGCTGGAAGGCGAGGAAATGGAACCCCTCGACCTGCTTGAGGAATTTGAAAGCGAGATGGGGGAGTAATTAACGCTGCGGGCGAAGCGCCCTTAATAAAACGCTTCCCCGGGCAGCTCTACCGCGTCTTCATCATCGCCAAATAAATGCATGTGCAATAAATCAACTTCGTGGGTTTTGCAGTAATCATTGAGTAATGCCAGGTTTTCCGCCGCTGGCGACACGCTAAACCAATAACCGCTGGTTTCATCGCGTAACGCCAGAAAAAATTCAAATGCCCCGGGCACTAACCTGCGCGTTAGATGACTAAAAACTTTGCGCTGTACCTGGAGCACGGAAAAATCAAAATCGGCACACAAGCGCATTAATTGCGGATAATGGGATTCGCGCCGATCATGGAAGCGAATTTCACGGCTACCGAATAAATCATCAGGGTTGATTAATTGTTTTTGTGGTGGATTCAACATAAAAGTCAGTCAAGGTTAATGCTCGGAAACTGACCATCAATGGCAAGGTAACGCAGTGTGCAAATCCGGCAACTGCTGCGATAAATAAAAGTCCAATCAAATAAGTGCAGCGGTTTACTCTCACGTTTACTGCCGCAATTGAACACTATTTAGGGCGATTGCCTGGCTGGTGTAACGATAATCGCCAGTCAAGCGCCGGCGGATTAGATCACAGAGTTGTTAAGATTCGGGTGCAACCAATCACATTTTTCAGGTTTTCCCGGTTTCAACCGAACCGGATTTTTTCAAGGAGTATGCAAAGTGACTAAATTTTCTTCAAATATATCGCTAATGTGGAATAAAGTTTTTTTTATAACTATTTGTATGTTATTGGCGAGTTGTTCCAGTATGCAGCCGAAGCTGGAGCAGCCCAGTGTTAAGGTTTCCGGTTTACAGTTACTACCGGCACAAGGCTTTACCCAGCCCATTGAAGTGAGCTTGTTAATCTCCAACCCCAATGACCGCGATTTATCCTTACGCGGTATTTCCTACACTATCGGCATTGAAAATTTTGATGTACTTAGCGGTGTAAGCAATGAATTGCCGACACTCATTGCGTATAAGGAGACTCCGGTTAAAGTAGTGGTTACCGCTAATGTGATACAAATCGTGCGCTTGCTGGAGCATTTCAGCCGCACTGCGGTGCGTGAACAGGTGAATTATAATTTTTCCGCCAAGTTGGACTTTAGCGCCTGGTTGCCCGCATTACGCGTGAATGAAAAAGGCACTATTCCTTTGGCAGCAAGAAAATAGAGTCGCCTAAAAAGCGCATCAAGATCGCTTCAAAAAAATCGGCGGTTAACCGATTTTCCAACAAAAAATGTAATCCGAATTTTGTTTTTTCAGGATGTTAAATGAGTGAAGAAATAACCCTGCCCGAAGCCGACGAGCGCATCGCGCTCAAGGACTACACCGAGAAAGCCTATCTCGATTATTCCATGTATGTCATCCTTGATCGCGCCTTGCCAAATATCGGTGACGGCCTCAAGCCGGTCCAGCGTCGCATTGTGTATGCAATGAGCGAACTGGGGTTGAAATCCAGTGCGAAATACAAGAAATCCGCGCGCACCGTGGGCGATGTCATTGGTAAATTCCACCCGCACGGCGATTCGGCATCTTACGAAGCCATGGTGTTGATGGCCCAGCCATTTTCCTATCGCTATACCCTGGTGGATGGCCAGGGCAACTGGGGCTCGCCGGATGATCCGAAATCTTTCGCGGCCATGCGTTATACCGAGTCGCGCCTCACCAAATACAGCGAAGTTTTATTGGAGGAGCTAGGGCAGGGTACCGTTGACTGGCAGCCAAACTTTGATGGCACTTTGGAAGAGCCCACGGTATTGCCTGCACGTGTTCCCAACGTATTATTGAATGGTACTACGGGTATCGCAGTCGGTATGGCCACCGATATTCCCCCGCACAATTTGCGCGAAGTGGTTAACGCCTGCGTGCATTTACTGGACAACCCGTCAGCAACGGTAACTGAACTTTGCCAGCATATCCTCGGCCCGGATATGCCCACGGAAGCGGAAATTATTTCCTCGCGTGACGACATTATCAAAATGTATGAAAGCGGCCGCGGCAGTATCCGTATGCGCGCGGTGTGGCAAAAAGATGAAGAATCGGGCGATATTGTTATCACCGCGCTACCACACCAGGTGAGCGGTGCAAAAATTCTTGAGCAAATCGCCGCGCAAATGCAGGCAAAAAAATTGCCGATGGTTGCGGATCTGCGCGATGAATCGGATCATGAAAACCCGACGCGCCTGGTCATAGTGCCACGGTCCAATCGCGTTGACCTTGAACAAATCATGCAGCATTTATTCGCGACCACTGAATTGGAACGCACCTATCGTGTCAATATGAACATGATCGGTATCGATGGTCGCCCGGCGGTAAAACCGCTCAATAAAATCCTTTCCGAATGGTTGAGCTTCCGTACCGTAACTACTCGCCGCCGTTTGCAATATCGATTGGAAAAAGTGGAAGAGCGCCTGCTGAGGTTGGCAGCCTTGATGATTGTTTTCCTGAATGTGGATGAAGTAATTCGTATTATCCGCGAGGAAGATAATCCAAAACCGATATTGATGAAGCGTTTCAATTTGGTTGAAATGCAAGCGGAGTACATCCTCGAAACCAAATTGCGCCAGTTGGCGCGTTTGGAGGAAATGAAAATCCGCGAGGAACAAAACGATTTAATCAAAGAGCGTGACGGTTTACAAAAAATCCTTGATTCGGCAGTGAAATTAAAAAACCTTGTGCGTAAGGAATTATTGCAGGTCGCAGATCAATTTGGCGATGACCGCCGCTCGCCTATCGTCGAGCGAGCTGAGGCCCAAGCCTTGAGCGAAACGGAATTGGTGAGTGCCGAGGCCGTCACCGTTGTGATTTCCGATAAAGGCTGGATTCGCGCGGCCAAAGGCCACGATGTGGATGCCGCCGGCTTAAGCTACAAGGCGGGCGATAGTTTCAAGTTTGCGGTACAGGGCAAAAGTAACCAGAGCGTGATATTGCTCGATTCCACCGGCCGCAGTTACGCCGTTCCGGCCCATAACCTGCCATCGGCGCGTGGCCAGGGCGAGCCCTTAAGTGGCCGTATCAGCCCGCCCAGCGGTGCGACCTTTGAAGGCGCGCTAATGGGTGCGGACAGCCAGCGCGTGCTGATCGCATCGGATGCAGGCTATGGTTTTGTCGCCAGGCTGGAAGACCTCGCCAGCAAGAACAAAGCGGGCAAGGCCTTGCTGACCCTGCCGGAGGGAGCCCTGGTGTTGCCTCCGCAACTGATCAACAGCCCTGAACAAGCCCAATTGGCCGCGGTGAGTAACGATGGCCGCTTGTTAGTCTTCCCGGTAACAGAGCTGCCGGAATTGGCGAAGGGTAAGGGCAATAAGATTATGAATATCCCGGCGGCCAAGGTGCAAAGCCGCGAGGAATTTGTGGTTTCCCTGAATGTGATCCACCCGGGGCAGCAGCTAACGCTTTATTCGGGCAAGCGTCACATTACCTTGAAAGCTTCCGACCTTGAGCATTACAAAGGCGAGCGGGGGCGTCGCGGTAACAAACTACCTCGCGGTTTCCAGAAGGTGGATAAGGCAGAAGTGGCTGACAAGTGATAACCTGTATCATCCTGTCCGGTTGGCAATGGCTAATTGTCGTTGCTGCCGGACAGGGTTCGGCGAGTTTTCAATAGTAAAAAAATAACCGGGTAAGCACATGTCTAAAGAGAAACGAAGGTACATCCGCACCCCTTTTGCTTGCCGCATTAAAATAATTCACGATAGTATTGGCGAGTTGCTGGTAAAAACCCGCGATATTTCCGACGGCGGGGTATTTGTCGTGTTGGAGCCGGAGCAAATTCCCCCGGTGGGAACTGTGGTAGCCGGCCAAGTCCAGGGCCTGATGGATAATGCGCCCGTATTGCAAATGGAAGTGGTACGCGTGGAGCCTACCGGTGTGGGCCTGCGTTTTTTGCAAAACGATTGATACCCGTTATATCCCCAAATTTTAATTTTCCGATATACCGCTGCAAAGCGCTTCCTTTTTGGTGCTTTCAGATTTCTGCCCCCTATATAAACTGAATAATATTGGGGCAGCTCACTGAAAACTGCAGGAGTTCTCGTGTACAAACTCACCTACAAGGGCCAATTTGTCGATGGATTTGATGAGGATCAGGTGGTTGGCAACCTGGCCCAGCTATTAAATCTTAAGCCGAAGGCTGTGCGTCTGGCATTTTTGTCGGATCGCCCCAGCGTGATCAAAATGCTTGATTCTGCGAGTGAGGTGGAGCGCTGGTGCGCTGCCTTCCAGGAAGCCGGTGTTTATCTTGATGTTGTTGGAGTGGATTCACGCGATATCGACAGTATTGCCAATCAAATCGAGCTTGAACTGGAATTGCATGAACTGGACGCAGAGGACGATGAGCCCGAAGAGCGCCGCTACCTGATTCGCAAAGTGGTAATCCCCGAGCCTGATGCCGAACCCCAGGCCTATGCCGGCCAACCATTGGCAGCTCGCCCGGTCACGGATTATGTCGCTGCTCCAACGCCCTCGATCGCCAAGGCATCGGCAACTGCTGCTGTTAATGGTGAGGCCCCGAATATCCATAAAAAACGGGTAAACGGATCGCATCCGAATGGTGAACCAAACGGTTCGCACCAATCGGTTATGGGTACGGAAAATCCCATAGAAATTGCCGCGCTGACACCCGGCAAGGCAAAAGCCAAACCAACCCCTCCCATAGCTCCTGATACTGCGGTACACGCCTTATCGGTAGCACAAATCGATGCGTTGGCAGCAGCACAACCGCCATTTGTCGAGGATGCCGGGGATACGGAACCCGAGCCCGCAGCAGACCTGGCGCAACCGCCAGTGAAACCGGCGGATGTAATAAAAGCGGGCGTTCCCGCCAGTGCTACCGGCAACCTGCAACCCGAGGCAACATCGGCGCAAACTGTCTCAGCGGAACCCTATGCCGATAGATTGCTGGAAGCGCGTCATCGCGATGATCGGGTCGATGAGGAACACCTGGATATATACGATGAGGATATGCCGGATGCGGGACACCAGGCGCTGGATGATGTACACCCGGAAGGGGATGCTGAGGAAGAGCTGCTGGAAGATGTGAACTTTCATAAATCCCATTTTGTATGGGGGATGTTAGTCATATTGCTGGCAATTGTTGCAACGGCAGGTACGATTCTTTGGTTGAAGCGCTCGACCTGGGCGCCGGTTACCCTGGCCCCGCAGGAAGTCAAAATTACAGAAGCTATCGCATCGGCTTCATTATTTGGGCTGGTCCACGCTGATGTGGATCGATTGCAATTATTGTCGCCAGCAACCGATGTCTTTGCGCAGATGGCAGAACCAAAACCGGGTTTTTGGCAGGGGCTTGCGCAATCCGGCATCGATTTGAAACAGCAGGTGGATGATGTCTGGTTGGGCGCTTACGGGCAAAACGGCCAATCGAAAACCATGTGGGTATTGCACGGGAATTTTGCGGCCGATAATTGGCGCGAGTGGCTAAAAAAAAATTACATCATTGATGGCGATAGCCCCGAAGGGCTCATTTTTTCCACGGTGGATGAAACCAGCTGCGAAAAGTCCCCTGTGCTTTCCGCGAGTATCAGCAATAACCGGGTAGTGCTGGGTGCCCCTGAATTGGTTGCCGCGTTCAATGGCCGTATCCAGGCCGGTGCGGCAGCGGAAAAAAACCTTGAAACCTGGGCGAAGGGATATAACACCCAAATGATCTCCGCCGTCCTGTTTCATCCAGGGCAATTGCCGGAGGGAACTGCCGCAATGGCGTTGGGAAAGTTATCGCTTCCGGCAGAGCCGATCCAGGGAATCTACCTTGGGCTTGAGCCAAAGACCTTCCCCCCCACCGTGGAATTTAACGCAATCATTGAAAGTAAAAACCCGCAATTTATCGCGGATGCGTCCCGCAAGCTAACCGCCGCTACCGCCGCCGCCAAAACCACCATTACCACCGATTGGCCTGAAACCTTGCCAATCTATGAACATATCAAAATAGCGCAGGAGGCGGGTGCGGTCCGCGCCACGCTTAATCTGGACGAGCAGGCGCCGCAACAACTCCAGTTGTGGATTTCCTCGCTGTTAAGTCGCGCATTCGCTACTAATGATTCACCCCCGACGATTGCTGAAGAGCGTTTGGAAACCAATCCCACCCAATTTAGCAGCTTGCCTTCGGCTGAGCTTCCGGCGTTTTCCAGCGTAAAACATTTCAATGAAGCCTTTATTGCCCAAACCTGGTCCGGTCCTTTTGGAATCGGGATTCGTACCCTGGAACAGACCGATCGGGGGGTGGAAATTAACCTCGACGTGAACGCATTTAATTTACCCAACCTCGGTAAGGAAAGTGACAGCGTCGCCATGCGAATTACCGATATAGTGGATCATCAGGATAAATCCCTGCTGGCTGATATTGGCGGGTGTGGTGGCGGTGTTAAAAGCCCTGCCAGTATCAATCTCGTATATCAGGGTAATGCGATGGAGAACGGCCAGGTGCTGAGCTTCACCGGTTTGCAGGGCGCTAAAAAAATCATGCTGCCCGCGGGAATGGCGTTGTCTTCCGTCGGGGCTGTTAAAGGCATTATTTCGCATCAACTACCGATAGATGTGCAACGCGTTACCATCAACGGCCCGCTTGCCGGAAAAACACTGGAGCTGCATGGGGTCGAGCTGCGATTTTTATCGGCGGGCCCCAGCCGTTTATATTTTCAGGTAACCGGCAATACCGCTGCGTTATTGCAGGTCAATGCGTTAAATGAGGATGGAAAAATCCTCGCGAATAACAATGCCATGCGCAGCGATAATATTATTGGCGCCGGCAAAACTATCAGCATCGACTATCAGGGAACAATTGCAGCCGCCGAAGTAATTGTCGCCAGCAAGGTGGAGCAAAAAAATTACGAATTCAGTATTGCGCGCATATTTCCTCCCGCAAAACCGTTTTTGACGGAAAAGCCTGAGCCCAGACATTTAAATGCGGCGAGTTTACCCGCATTGGAAAAAGACTCTCCCCCCAATGATGTGGTTTATCCATACCAAACTCCCAAACAAACCATTGCTGCCGGGCCCGCATTAATTGCATTGAACGATTTAGCTATCAATGGCCAACATTTTTCATTGGTTGCGGATGTTTACACGCGCAGCAGCCATCCATTGGCCGGGCAACTCAGTACTGTGCGGCTGGTCATTAGTGAAATCGAGGACTCGGGGGGTAATTTGCATTCAGTTAATTATCAAACGCCTGTCGCAATGGAACATATGGGCGGCAGTTGGGTGGATGGAAAGTTTGAGCCTGATCCTAATCGTCCCTGGCTGCGCGGGCCACTGGAAATGCGTGACCTTCCCTTGGCGCAAAGTGATGCGGTTGCGCTGTGGGGCAAACTGGTATTTTTAGCAACCGAAGATCCGGTACCGATTAAAGTGCCGTTCCAATTTGGAATGCAATGGAATAACAATGACGGTGTATTGAAACTGCGCCGTTGGGAAGCCGGCCGTTTGATATTTGATGTGGAGGGAAATTTTCCCGGCTTGATGGCGGTAAAAGCCCTGGATGATGCGGGGGCGGTGGTTAGCCAGCCTGCGGAGCTGCGGAGTAACTTCGGTAAAAAAACCATCGAGCTGGAAGTGAAGCAGATTCCGGAAACCATCGAATTTAATTTGGCGCGCACGCAAAACCCGAAAGAATTTCCGTTGGAAATTCGCGTACTGCAATAATGGCTTGCTGGATTTGATGTGAGAATTATCCCTTGGTGTTTGCTGTTATTAACTTTCTTTACTGCCTCGTCCAATGCGGCAGTCGTGTTGCTTTATCATCATGTAAGCAATACCACGCCGAAATCCACCAGTATTAGTCCCGATGCGTTTGAGGCGCAGATGGATTATCTGGAGAAAAATCACTTCAATGTAGTATCGCTTGTGGAGTTGGTTGAAAAACTGCGCGCTGGAAAAGCCTTGCCCGACAAAACTGCTGCCATCAGTTTTGATGATTCCTATGCGAGTGTTTACCACTCCGCTTATCCACGGTTGAAAAAACGCGGCTGGCCATTTACGTTTTTTGTAAACACTGATGCGGTGGGTACATCCAAATTATTCGTGAGTTGGGATCAATTGCGCGAGATGGCAAAAAACGGGGTAACTATCGCCAACCATACCAGTACCCATACTCACCTGCCGCGAAAAAAACCTGATGAGAGCCTGGGTAATTATCGCCAGCGTATCCAACGCGATATCGAAAAGGCGCAACAGAAAATTATGCGAGAAATCGGGAGCGCACCGATGATGCTCGCATATCCATTCGGTGAATACGATGCTGAAGTGCAACGCATTGCAAAAAAGTTGGGTTATGTCGCCTTTGGGCAACAATCGGGTGCGCTTTATGGAAAAGGGGATTTGCAAGCCGTGCCGCGCTTCCCTTTCGGTGGCAGCTTCGTCGATCTGGATGATTTTATTCTGAAAGTGAATACCAGTCCCATGCCTACCAAGGCTATTAAATTATACAAAAATGAGAATGACGTGTTTAACAACGTCATTGTTCGCGCCGGTGAAAAGCCCTGGCTGGTTTTGGAGTTAACAGATAATAACTTGCTGGAAAAAATAAATTGCTTTGCAACCGGGCAGGGTCCCATTGGGGTAAAAGTTATGGATCAGCAAGTGTGGGTCCAGGCACGGCAACCATTAAGCCCGGGGCGAGTTCGCTATAACTGTACCGCTTATACCGGTGAAAAAGGCCGCTTCTACTGGTATACCCAACAATGGCTCGTAACCGACAAAGAGGGTAAGTGGACTTACCAGGATTAGTGACAGGTGAATTGGCACCCAATAAAAAGCCGCAACATTGTGCGGCTTTTTATTGCAGGGCCGAATTTTAATTCGGGGTAATAGTAACCACTATTTGTGCTTTTATTTCGGTGCCGCTTGAGTTTTTGACCACATTGCCTGCGCTATCCTGTACTTCGGCAATAACATACACAGGGGCATTAACACCAAGGTTTAACTCATCACTAACACTGATCTCACCCGATGAGGATATGGTCACCTCGTCTTCCTGGTCACTTGGTATATTGTTATTGCGATCATCAATTTCCCAAACGACATTGGTGTAATCATCCACTGTCCCGTTGTCCATGTAGGTCGCCGTTACCTTTAAATCCAGCTCGCTGCCTTCGGCAACTATTAAATTGGATGTCGCGCCATCGTTGCTCTTGATCTGGATGGATTTGAGTTCACGTTCTTTAACGGTTAACTCCTGTGTGCCTTCCACGCCGCCGCATGCACCCTTAAGGGTTACCTTGGAGCCATTAACGGTCCCGTTCTGTGCGGTGATTTTGGCTCCTTCAATTTTTAATAATTCAGTGGGCGTCGCTGTAATGCCGGCATTTTGTGTAATGTCCACCGGATTTGCCGGGTCGTTATAGGTTCCTTTGACAGTAACCGTTGCAGTTTCCCCATCGCGCATTTCTGTACTGCTTTTATCGATGGCGACGCTGATTTTGCTCAGGCCTTCACTAACGGTAAAATTCAATGCATTCGATGGAATTTCCTTGCCGTTATTGTCTGTGCCGCTCGCAACTATCGTTAAACTTCCGCTATTGGTGGTGCTGAGTATCCCTTTGGCGGCATCCCTAAAGTTGCCGTTGGTATTGCCTTCGACCACTGCCCATGTAAGCGGGTAAGGTAAAATTTTTCCGTTGTCGAATTCGGCATCGGCGGTGAATGTTGTGTTTTTGCATTCCTCTACCGATGCGCTTGCATGCTTCACCGTAACTTTCACCAGGTTTGCATCCGATACATTAATTTCCTGGGTTGAGACCAAGCCGGCATATTCCGCTGTCAAAGTGAAATTTCCCGACACGCCCGAAGCATCGAAATAACCGTTTTTAATAGTGCCCAGGCTTGGGTCGCTAATTTTCCAGGTTGCTTTGTTAGTCAGGTTGACCTGGTTGTTGTCATTATCACTGCCTATCAGTTCAAATTGATAAAAACTCTTGAAGTGAACATATTGCTCATTGTCTGCAATGGCGATTTTAGTCACTGTGTTTTTAGAGGCATCAACGGTTTGGGCCAGGCGGGCGCTATCGCCATCACCGCTACCGCAGCCCGCCAGTGAAATAATCCCCAGGCTCGCTACCAATGCCAATGAAAAATGGATTCCGTTAGAACGCATAAGTAACTCCCAGGCCACAGCCATCTACTCGTAGATCATCGTCTTTATAGGAACGTACGCAATCCAGGGTCCAATAAAGTGGTTTGTTTTCCATAATGGGATCCTGCAAGGAAAACCCATAACTGAAACCGGAAAAAGTATCGCTGAGCGGATCGCCCAAACGCGGTAAATGGGTTTCAATTTCGGTTGAGGCATAACCGAGCAATATGCTGATTTTTAAATCGCCAGCTTCGTATTCAGGATTGGTGAGCGTGATATAGGCGGCTGTCTGCTCGGTAATTTCGAGGGTCATGCCATGGCTATCATCGTCACTCATAGGCACACCAATAACGCCCTGGATGCCTATGCCGTCGAGAAGTCCGTCAGTAAATTCCACATCGCCTTTGAAGTGAAACAACGACGGTGAGAAACGTTCACCGCCTGCTTTAACCCAGGTATATGTGGCTTGCCCGGAAAGGTGGAAATCCAGCGGAACTTCCGCATTTACGCTGAAGCTTGCCAAAGCACTGACAAGCAGCGCACTGAGTGGGGTTACCAGTCGTTTACACATAAGTGTTCCTTGCAGTGATAAATGTTTTTTATTGGTCAGCAATGGTTTGGGTATCCGTAGCAGTTAATCCCGATTGTTCGAAGCCCGCTTGCTCAAGTTTGTTATTGCGAATGACGGTGCGAAGCTCATGGATATAGGCAGTTCCGCGTCCCGAATATTTGCCCAGTTCTGCAACCATATTCACCCCGGTGAATCCCTGGGGCTGGTCGCGTAATTGGGCACGCAATTGCCGCCAGGCACGATAGGCGTTATGGGTGTTAATGTTGTTGAAGTATGCGGTAAGCGATTCTTCAACATTGTTAAACTTTTTAACTTCGTGTTTCGCTCCTGCGCGACGCTTTGCCGGAACCAGGCCGCAACCGGGTTTATAACACCATTGGCCAAACAAGTTATGGGCTTCTTCCGCAAAACGCGAGGTGCCCCAGCCGGATTCTACGGCGGCTTGTGCAAGTACCATCGAAGCCGGAATGCTATCTACACGCAGCAGCAGGATGTCTATTGCCTTGGCGTCCTCGGGATAGGTCTCACGGGTTACGTGGAATTTCTCGCGCAGCTTTTCCAGGTTACGTTTGTTTATACCGGTGATTGTTTGCGATGTTTCCCATTCGGCTTTTATTTTTAATAAACGTTCACGGGATCTTAAAAGTTTTGCGTTTTTCTCATCCACCAACGGACGTAGCATCGCAAGAAATAGTTCTTTGCGTTCCGGTGTTTGGTTAATGGCCGCAAAGTCGGGAAGGAGGGTGCTGCTGGTAAGTTCATCCTCCTCCATAAATACCTGGTGTAGCGGTGTGCTCATTAACCAGAGCGCCAGGGCCAGGGTGGCTACCGGAAAGGCGATGAGCGAGCCACCAAGGAACCATTGTGAAATTTGTTTGTTCATAACACGAGTTACCAGAAAAATAATAAGGACCCATTAAATATCGAGTTGTTTACGTAACTCTTCCATGCGTTTTGCGTTTTCCCCGGGACTGAGCGGTGTTTCTATGGTCTGTGGCAATGCGGGCGCATTAGGTGCCGGTAGCTGCTCGCCATTCATTACCCGTTCGCAAATTTTTTGATAGTGTCGCTCATAAACCGGGAAGGCAATTTTTTCCGAATTGCTTGCCAGGAAATACCAGTCACTGGCGCAGCCGGCGTGATACACCGCAGGGTGGCTCCATTGGTAAGCGGCCTTTGGGCTGGGCGCGCGGCAAGCTTCCACGTAGGCAGTGTGGGCCTCAACCAGACCGAATTTTTCCGGCTCACCCTGGCAGGCGCGAATCATACGGTGAAGTGTGGGTAAATACTCTGATTCCTCTATCACTTTGCGCGCGCCGCGCAAAATGGTTTCCGGTGAGAAATGGGCGAGTGAGTTCAACCACAGGCGACGTGCCTGGTTAAGCAATTCGTTATCTTTGAATGCACTGTAATACTGGTTGTGGTAGTTAATGCGAAAGAGCGCAAATACCTGGTTGATTGCATCTATGTGCGCGCTTGTCGGGGCAGTACGCTCTTCGTAGGGTGCGTCAGCTTGCCCAGCTGCGGTCGTTGAGCTGTTCTGCGAGGCTGCTATCTCTTGTGCGACCTGATGGATGAGGGAGTTGCTGTCCTGCATGGTTAACCTGCTGCGAATTGACGGTGGTTAATGCGTGTTGTTTAGCCCAGTGGTATTTCACATGTTGTAAAAATTTGGTGTTCCAACTGGCGTAAACCTGGTTGCTGTCGCGCCAGAAAAGTAAAAACTCGGCGACTTGTTGTTGCGCAAACTTCAAATCAATATTGGCTAATTTCAAAACGTCGTAAACATCCTTGCTGGGTTGCCAGCTTTCCGGGATGCGCTTGGGTTCTGTATCGTGTTCCAATGCCGAGTTGTAGCGCAACCATTGGCGTTTTACATGTTGGATAAACTTGCTGTTCCAAGTGCGCCCCACTTCACCGCGCTCCTGCCAGTAAACGACAAACTCGGGAATGGAATCTTCCACAAACGCGAGGCTGATGCCGGCGTGCTTAACCAATACCTCCAGCGCATCGCGGCTGGGGCGCCATTGGCTGTGCATGGCAATTTCCTGGTCGCGTTTTAAAAATTCGGCGTCGCGCTCGCGTATTTGCCGGTCATTATCCTCGCGTTGCTGGCGCGCATGTTGGGTTTCGTGGTTGCGCCATTTATGTAAAACATCCTTTAAAAATTTCGCCCCCCAGCTATGGCTGGTCTCACCGCGTTCCCGCCAGTAAGTGACAAATTCAGGTAACTGCTGCCACACAAATTCCCGGGGAATATTGTATTGGGCGATTTGCCGCAATAATTCCTGGTCCGGTTGCCAATGGGGCGGGATAAGGTTTGCGCCCGGGGCAATCTGCGGGGCCAGGGGTGGATGAGCGACCGCTGCCACGGTTGCCTGGGTATTGGTGACATCAAAGGATAACGTCAGGTAGCGGCTTTCTGAAAAAGGCGCGGAAACCAACTGGATTACCCCTTTCTCATGCAGGCTACGGCTAATGCGCTGGATATCGTACTCGGTCCAGAACGGCATCATTCGCGCGGTCCACTGCTCATCTATCTCCAGCCACTGGCTGCCGTTGGCAGATACAAGGGGCAGGAAATTAGCCATATCCGTCAAAATCCCCAGCATACAGGCCTCTTCCAGCCCGATAGTGGCGGCGAGAGAGGGGGAAATCAGCAATGGACGCTCGGGAATTAACGACGAATTCATAGGTAAAGGGGTCGTGGCCCATCAATTACAAGGTTGGGAATTGTAGGCCCATAGGGTAAAGGATGCCAGCCTAAAAATTCCCGGTTCGTTGTCGCAAAAAACTGCAAATACCCGCAGGTGTTGATACCATGCGCTGCCGCTTTCACCTCACCATCGCCCCGGTTATCGAAACGAACTCCTTGACGTTAACCCAAATGAAACCAAGGCCGGTAATATTTCCATTTCGGTTCAGCGGGATTTGCGTAATTACTGACACGTTTCCCATTGCGTTTTGGCTTGCATCGCAATAGTTGTTACAGACTGATACAGACACATTTGCTCTGTTACAGTCAATTTTTAACGCACTATTAGGCTTTTAGCCTTTCGGCCTGGATTTCCTGGCGCCTTCAATCGGCTTGATGCCCTCCGACTTTTAAGAGCGGGTTGTACTTTGTATGTCGAATAAATATTTTCATGTAGGCTTTTTTTGGGGCTGTTTATTGTCCATTACGGTATTGCCTGTGCGCGCCGGCGACTTATCCAGCGAGGTGCGTAAAGGGGCTTCTGCGCCGGATAATCGCAATGGCGGTTATTTCGAAATTGGCTTGGGCATGGAGACCTACACCAGCCCCGTTGTTGGCTGGCCGGAAGGAAATCGAAAAGATGAAGTGCATATTAAAGGTTTTATCGATATCAATGCACGCTACCAGTACCATTGTTTATTCGCAGAGGTTTTTTCGCAAAGCCTTGAACAATTCACGTTAGGATGCAATGCCTTTAACGGTGAAAATTGGGCAATAGATTGGGTCGGCCTCGCGCAACACGATGAAATGAGCGAAGACGTTAGCGATGATTATCGCGGGCTCAAAAAACGTCGTTACGATTTTATGTCTGGTGCGAGGGTAACCACCTACTTTGGCAATTACATTATACAAGCCCATGCGTTGACTGATATTAGCGGCACTCATTACGGGGAATTGTATTCAGTAAAGCTGGCGCGTCATTGGCAGCATCGCAATTGGACCACCCACGGCATTATTGGCGCTACCTATCGTTCACGAGGGGTTAACGACTATTATTTTTCGATAGAGGAATCTGAGGCATCGGAACGATTTCCGCGTTATGAGGCTCCGTCTTCGATGGCTTACATTGTAGAACTCGGAGCGACATACCCCATCAGTGAAAAATGGGTGTTTCGCAGTTTTTTACGCCGGGTGCAAATGGATTCATCAGTAACAAGGAGCCCGTTAATTCTGGATAATCATGGCGATGTTATTGCGACCTCCATCAGCTACGTTTTTTAACGGCGATTGAAATGCATAGGTTAACTCAAGGAGCACTGATAATCGTACTACTGCTTACAGCAGCCATACCCCTATGCGCAAATGATTCGCCAACAAAAATGCAGGCTGACGCTATTTCCGCCAGCCTGTTGCTGACACCGGCACGCTGTGTTGCTCTCCACCAGGGGCAAATGTGCTACCAACGTGTGCAAATTTCCTGGAGCAGTTCTGCGCTGGGCAATTATTGTGTATACCAACAAGGGCAAGCCGAACCATTGCATTGCTGGCAGCAACAATCAGAGGCAACCCTGGAGATTGAGTTTGCGGCTGACCGGTCAGGTGTAATGCAATTAAAAAATGACGACCAGCATGTTATTGCTGAGGCGATATTGGAGGTGGCCTGGGTTTATAAGGCAAATACCCGGCGCAAAACCCATTGGCGATTATTTTAAATTCCTGGACTCCGAGAAAAGTATTCATGAATTCCCTTCAACCATCAGAAACAACACTGGACCAATCCCCGGCCACCAATATTCTATTGGTGGAAGATGATGCATCGCTGGCTGAATGGATCCAACAATATTTGCGTGGCTACGGGTTCCATTTGCAGCATCTGGCCCGCGGCGATGAGGTAATTGCCGTTGTGCAACAACAAAAACCGGATGCCGTTATCCTGGATGTGATGTTGCCCGGTAAGAACGGTTTTGATATCTGCCGTGAATTACGCCAATTTTATAGTGGTCCAATTCTGATGTTAACTGCACTTAACGATGAAACCGATGAAGTGCAGGGGTTGGAACTGGGCGCCAGTGACTATTTGAATAAACCCGTGCGGCCACGCATTTTGCTGGCGCGTATCAAGGCGCTATTGCGCCGTGAGCCCATTGAGCAATTGGATGGTCAGTTGCATTTCGGGAAATTAAAAATTATTCGCGACGCTAAAGCCGTTTTTTATCGCGACCAACCTGTGCCGCTCACGGCGAACGAATTTGATGTGTTGTGGTTGTTGGCCAGCAGCGCCGGGCAAGTTATCAGCCGCGACCAACTTGTCAGTGAATTGCGCGGTTTTGAATACGATGGTTTTGATCGCTCCATTGATATCCGCATTTCGCGGTTGCGTAAAAAGTTATCGGATAATGCAGACCAACCCTATCGCATTAAAACAATATGGGCGCGGGGATATTTGTTTTCTCCGGAAGCCTGGGACTAAGCTGTGAAACGCCTGGCCTTATCGTTGTTATTCGTTGTTGTTGCGGCTGTCATTGGCTTAGGGTGGGGGATAGACCAGTGGTACAGCCAGCAAAACGCTGGTTTGGAAGATCCTTCACTCAATGCGTATAAAAATGTTGGGCGCGACCTCGCTATTTTAATTGACCAACAGGGTGTGCAAGTGGAGTGGGATGATTGGTTTGCATTTTCCAATTTGCACCCGCAAGTGATTCCTTATTCCGAATTTCCATTGCCTGAAAATTTAAAGCAAAAATTTGAGTTGGGTGAAGCCTTGCTGCTTGAATCCGGTGACCAATTGAGTATGAATTATTACCTGTCCAGCCAGGACCAGGTGTTATCACTGATGCTGCCGGACGAACTGAGGCAAGAGTCCGCTGGTTGGATAAATTGGCTACTGACGTTTTTATTTTATGCCGGTGTTATTTTGGTGGTGTTAGTGTGGCTTTACCCCCTATTGCGTCGTTTATCCCTATTGCGGAGCGCGGCTCACCAATTTGGCGTAGGAAATTTAGATGCGCGCATCGCAACAGATAAGAATTCCTACATCTACACCATAGAGCAGGAATTTAATCGTATGGCGCAACGTATTGAACAGTTGATTGCAGATAATAAATTATTATCGCGCGGCCTTTCCCACGATTTGCGTACCCCGCTGGCGCGATTGCGGTTTGGTTTGGATGTATTGGGTGAAACGGATTTGCCCGCCTTGCAACAACAGCAGCTTGCGCATTTGAATCGCGATTTGCTCGCTATGGAAGCATTAGTGGAAGCCTTGCTAAATTATGCGCGTTTTGATCAGGCCAATATAAAATTTAATCCCTCAAGAATAAATATCGCCGCTTTCCTTGAACAATTGCACAAGGATTTTTATCACCATCGTGTGGGGTTATTAATAGATCCGTCATGCCAATCAACCACTATCATTGCGGAGCCGGAATATTTGGCAATGTTGGTGCACAACCTGGTGGAAAATGCACTGAGGTATGGCGCCGGTGAAGTAAATTTAAGCGTCAATCAAATCAATGGCCATGTGCAATTCTGTGTTGAAGATAACGGCCCTGGAATTCCGGTAGCCGAGCGGGATAAAGTGTTAAAACCTTTCTATCGTGCGGAAACCGCAACTGCCGCACGTGGTTATGGGTTGGGGCTGGCGATGGTTGAGCGTATAGCGCAATGGCATTGTGCGCAGTTACATCTGGATACATCGGCAACCCTGGGGGGGCTACTGGTTCGCATTTTATTTCCGCTCCGTAATCATTAGCCAGTATTGGTACGGATACTGCTTAAACGAATCAGGTATTTTTTGCTGTACAAAATTGCATCAGTAAGAATTCAGCAGCCGTATGCAAAGCCTCGCTGCATAAATCCTGATAGGGAATTAATTCGTATGAAGTTTGTAATGATTGCCGGGCATGGCGCGCTGGCACCGCGCAAGGTTGGGTTTCATTTTTGGAGTGATTACCTGCGCGCACGTGGTGATGATGTTTATTTTATTACCGTAGGCCAAAGTCAATTGTCATTGCTAAAAGCCAAGCAGCGCCCGCTCAAACCTTACAACGAATGGGTGTTCCTGGGTGATAGGTTCCTGGGTATGAATTGGGTTCCGCCGTTTCATCCGTGCCTGAATAAACCCGGGTTGAATAATTTATTGTTGCCATTGTTTGCGCTTTACCCGCGTTTTTTTCCTGAGTCTGCGCTCGCCCGGATTGCGGACGCGGATTTTATTGTAGTTGAGAGCGGGCCTGGCCTGGCGTTAATCCCGCAACTTGCCAATGCCTGCAAGCAAGCGACTATCATTTACGAGGTTTCCGATAGGTTGGTGACCGTTGGGGCGCATCCCGCAATCATCAACGCCGAAAAAGCCGCGCTGGATTATTTCAGTTTGATCCGTGTGCCGGCGATGATCATGCTTAAGGATTTCCCGGCGAATAAACCGGTATGGTATAGCCCGCAGGGCATGCATAAAGAGGATTTCGACCGCGAATATCCATCGCCCTATACCAAGCCCAAAAATGCAGTAAGTGTTGGGGATATGCTTTTTGATGCCCCCGCCATTACGATCATGGCGAACGCGTTTCCTGATTGGGCGTTCCATCTGTTCGGTCGCAATGCCAGGTTAGAACAACCCTTGCCAAATGTGATTGAACATGGCGAGAAGCCCATCGGTGAGTTAACGCCTTATATACAACATGCAGATATAGGCCTGGCACCCTATAGGCAAGCCCCCAATTGCGAATACCTGGCGCAATCCAGCCTTAAAATGATCCAGTACACATACTGCCAGTTGCCGATAGTGGCCCCCGCCTTTGCAGCAGCAGGGCGCCCGCATGTACTGGCTTATGAATCCGCCGATAAACCGGCAAGTATCCGCAGTGCGTTTGAAAAGGCCATTCACTTTGACCGCAGCACAATTAACAAGGCGCGGGTTTTATCCTGGGCGGAAATGTTTGAAGACATGTTAACCCAGTCACAAAAGGGCCTTGGTTCGTACGGGCAATTGCAAAAACGCCACGCGTAAAATTTGCAAAGCATTTGCAAATACTTCGATTTCTTTATCTTTTTTCAGGTAGGACGCAGTTATGAAATTAACCTACTTTCGCGACCCCCGTCACGCCAATTTTGGCGATGATTTGAATGCGTGGATGTGGCCGAAATTATTGAAGAATTTTTTTGACGATAATGAAGATATTATTTTTGTCGGTATAGGTTCAATTATCGGCAAAAAACGCCCCGATCACCTTGACTACAAACCGCATCAAAAAAAGATTGTTTTTGGTTCCGGATTCGTTGCCGGTTACCACGAAAAACCTGATCTGCATGACGGTACCTGGGATGTATTTTTTGTGCGCGGACCACGCACTGCCAGCACTTTTGGTTTGGATAAACAATTGGCGCTGGGGGATTCAGCGATCCTTTTGCGCACCCTGGTTGATTGTTCCGGGCCAAACCCATCTGGCCCGATAGGTTATATGCCCCATTGGGAAAGTATGGAGCGGGGCAATTGGAAACAGGTGTGCGCCAGTGCGGGAATAAAGTTAATTGACCCGCGCGGCACAGTGGAACAAGTACTGGACGAAATTCGCCAATGCCGGTTTTTGGTAACCGAGGCGATGCACGGCGCTATTGTCGGCGACGCGTTGCGAGTGCCCTGGATTGCGGTGGCACCCCACGAGTCCAAGCATCGCGATAAATGGTTTGACTGGGCGGAAGCATTGGATATCAAGCTGGAAACCCATTACATACCGCCTTCCACAATCAATGAAGTCAGAACCAAAATCCGCCACAAAAAATTGCTGCATTTATTTGTGTATGCAATTTATAAATCGCCGTTCGCGGGGTTGGTAAATCGCTATCTTTCGGGTAAAGCGGCGCAACGGCTCAAGGAAATCTCGCGGGCACCCACCAGGTTAAGTAGCGATACCGCCATCGAATCGGCAACGCGCGCTATGGAAGATAAATTACATCTGCTCGTCGCTCGTTATGGAAAAAGGGCTGCCGCCTGATTGGTCTGCGCATCTTCCCCGATCTTTTTTCCAGGAAAATAAGCCCGCAACCTGCGGGCTTATTTTTGCGCGGGGTTTTCTAAATATCAACTGGTGTCGTGGGATGATTCCCCCATTCCGCCCATGATCCATGGTACCCGCGAATATTTAAACCCACTGCCTTGCCAACCAAATAGGTAAAGCCGGAGCGATGGTGGCTTTGGCAGTGTGTAATGATGCGTTTATCCGCTGTTAACCCCAGGCTTGCCAAATGTTCACGCGCATCGCTGCGAATTCGCAATGCATTATTGCGATCCATTAAGTCAGTCCATTCGCAATTAATTGCGCCGGGTATATGGCCATTCTTTTGCGCGGTAATGCGCTCGCCGGAAAATTCTTGCGGGCTGCGTGCATCCCATACCACAAAATCCGCGCGATCCATTTCGCCAATAATATCGGGAATTTCTATAACAACCTTGGGATCAATTTTTACATTGGCCTGCGTGGGGGTAAGCACGGGAATATCGCGTGTCAGTGATTGGCCGGATGCAATCCATGCGTGCAGCCCGCCATTCAAATAAGAATAATGTTTATGCCCTATTGCGTCCAATGTCCAAATCATCCGGCCTGCCCAGCCGCCACCTTCATCATCGTAAACAATCACATGGGTTTCCGGTGTTAAACCCAAAAATGAGAACACGCGGTTTAATTTTTCAATGGGCGCAATTTTGCCGGGCACTGGCGGCTCTGCCGCAAGGATCTTTTGCGGCGGCACATGAATGGCACCGTCTATATGCCCTTGTAAATAGGTTTGTTCGGCGCACATGTCAATAACCAGTAATTTACTGTGAACCGGTTGCGCCAATAACGCCGCCAATTGCGTGGGCTCAATCACAAAAGGTAAGGCCATGGGATACTCCTTTTACATTGGAAATCTATCGCGACGTCAAGCATTCTCGTTTAACGTGCGTAAAATATAACGATAGGAACTCATACGCGTTTCACTAATCTTTCCGTCGTTAAGCGCTTTTAGAATCGCACAGCCCGGTTCATGGCGATGTGAACAATCGCGAAACTTGCAATGGCCGATAAATGGCTTGAATTCAATAAAACCCTCCAGCACTTCATTTTCGTCCATATGCCATAAACCAAATTCGCGGATGCCGGGTGAATCAATCAAATGGCCACCGGCGGGGAAATGCAAAAGCATCGCGCTGGTAGTGGTGTGGGTACCTTGTTGTCGCTCCGATAAATCGCCCACGCGCAAGTGAGTATCGGGCAGGAGCGCATTAATCAGTGATGATTTCCCCACTCCTGATTGGCCCACAAACACACTGGTGTAATCTTTTAAATAATCGCGCAGTGAATCCAACCCGCGCTCGGTCTTGGTAGAAACCATTAATACCCTATAGCCTAAATCGCAATAGGTTTTTTCGAGATAGGAAATTTTTTCGCGTGTACTATCATCGATGCGATCCACTTTATTGATGACCAATACAGGTTCAATCTCGATGGCGTTGGCTGCAACCAGGTAACGATCAATCAGGTTTGCATGAGGTTCGGGGTAGGGGGCGACAACAATCAGAATGCGGTCGATATTCGCCGCCACCGTTTTCATATCGCCATGCGGATCGGGTCGCTGTAATGCCGATTCGCGCGGCATAACTGCTACTACCACGCCGGTCGGGTTGCCGGCGCGCCAAATTACTTTATCACCGGTTACCAGCGAACCTAAATTACTGCGGAAGTGGCAACGCTGGTGGTGTCCTGCATTCTCGCCATCGGTGGCTTCCACCACCACTTGGGTACCAAAATGGGTAATAACCAGCCCGTGTTGCTCCGGTCCCAGCTCGGTATCACCCAGTTGTTCATCTGCCAATTGGTCGCGTTTCGCGGCGCGGGCGCTACGCTCTTCCTGGATTTTTTCAATTCGCCACTGCTGGCGACGGGTCAGTTTGCGTTTGGACATGCGTGGTTTTTTGGGTCTCGATTGGCTAGCGGGCAATTTATGGTTTAGGCTGGCAAGCATTGTGCCTGAAATGCGAGGAATAACCTATGACAACCCCCGTTCCCAACGAAAACAACCTCATCTGGATTGATCTGGAAATGACCGGCCTTGATCCGGACAGCAATGTAATAATCGAAATCGCTACTATCGTAACCGACGCCCATCTCAATATCCTTGCCGAAGGGCCGGTATTCGCGATCCACCAGCCTGACAGCATCATGTTAAATATGGATGAATGGAACACCAACCAACACGGTAAATCCGGCCTCACCCGGCGTGTGCGCGAAAGCAAGGTCAGCATTGGGCAGGCCGAAGCGGAAACGATTAAATTCCTGGAGCAGTGGGTCCCTAAAGGTAAAAGCCCCATTTGCGGTAACTCCATCTGCCAGGATCGCCGCTTTTTAGTACGCGGTATGCCTACCCTGGAAAATTATTTCCATTATCGCAACCTGGATGTAAGCACTATTAAGGAACTGGCCCGTCGCTGGCGCCCCGATGTACTTGAAGGTGTAAAAAAAACCGGGGCGCATTTAGCGCTTGATGATATCAAGGACTCGATTGAGGAGTTGCAACATTACCGCGCGACTTTTTTCAAGATGGGATAAAACTTCCAATTATATGCAATCTGCGACTGACTGAATGGTATTAGGCAAGTATGAGCATTGAATATATATCAGCATTAACCGCGCTTGGAGCTGTAATACTAAGTCCATTGGTCGCATATCTAAGTGTCTTTTATCAAACCAAGAAGTCTGTTTTATCTACTAATAGACAAAAATGGATTGATGACTTGCGATCAGCTATTTCGGAATATTGCGGTTTAATGAATTCTTTAAATCAAGCTAGGTCCCTAAATCATCTTTCATATAAAGAAATTTATCCACAATTGCAAAAGTCATTCGAACTTGAGTCTAAGATAATGCTTTTGCTTAATCCAACCGAAGAAAAGCATAAAAAAATATCTGACTTAACTACGAAAGGTCGAATCTCAGTTTTTGGAACTGAGGATAGGTATCACCCTGAAATATGGAACGAAGTTTGGTATGAATTAATTCATGTCGTTAGTTCTGTTTTTAAAGAGGAATGGCAGAGAGTAAAAGAGCTAAAATAAATGCTCATGCCACAACCAGTGCACGACGTTAGGTGTAAAACGTTCAAATCTACGAAAAAACATCAAGAAACTGTTGATTTATACAGTTTCCTGGTGTTTTATTGTTTCTGCTTGCAATCTGCACAAGGAGCGCCCAAGCAAAAAATAGTTACGTAAATTCAAATCGCTACCCCTGAGTGCTGGCTCATCAAGGGATATTGGTTAACCCACGCCTGTCTCCCTATCGGCACAGAGTTACAAGTCACCGTTAATCCCGGGCAAATTATCCTGTCGGTGGGTAGCTTGGGCTATAGTTGACATCAATAATTGTCACAATACTTAGTACTGCAACATGCACATTTCTTGTGTACTGTATAGTTTGTAAATTGTGATTTTGTGGTTATGCTGCGCAAGTTGATTCCGCAACCATGCCTTACAAACTGCCGTTGTGCGAGGTGTTAGAGCAAAAAAGCCAGGAGGTATAAATGCTATTTGATTGGGATGATGAAAAAAGAGAACGCAACATTAGAGAGCGAAAACTTGACTTTATTGATGCAGCGCTGGTGTGGGATGATCCTTGTAGGCAAGAAAGATTAGACCAGCGTCATAAATATGGTGAGAAACGAGTTCAAACTATTGGGAAGGTAGCTTTCGGCATACTGCTCGTAGTATATACAGAAAGAACCAATGAAAATGGCCAAGAGGTTATCCGAATAATTTCAGCAAGAAAGGCCAGCAGAAAAGAACGAAGAGAATACGAAACAAGAACATTTCATGCTCGGAGAATCATATGAGTAAAACTTATACCCTAGAAGAACTCAGAAAAATGAAGAGCAAGACTGATGTTGAGCATTTCAAAAAAACCACCGAAAAGGAAATCATGGAACAATCTATGGCTGATCCTGATACGCCGTATTTAACTGAGGAAGAACTGAAGGAATTTACCTCACCTGCCGAACGGAGAAATACAAATGGAAAAAAAGAATAAGAACCTTAAAAGTCTTGATCAA
Source organism: uncultured Cellvibrionaceae bacterium (assembly GCA_965650515.1). Taxonomy (GTDB): domain Bacteria; phylum Pseudomonadota; class Gammaproteobacteria; order Pseudomonadales; family Cellvibrionaceae; genus Cellvibrio. The sequence continues at coordinate 161,898 of CBFGOY010000001.1, forward strand.
ATTCGAAAAGAAAAAAGTAGAACCCATTGGGCTAGTCTCATTGTTGAGGAGCAAGAGAAACCAAAAACAATTGCGAAAAAAATAACAAAAAAGTAAAAGTCTAATAAATCGTGCCAGGTTCACATTCTTATACGGCTTAATCGTTACAATTTTGATATTTTGATTCAGGGCGCCATAAAAGCAATTTTGATTACATTGCCAATGGACTGGGATGGCATTTGTCACCTGGCTGTATAGTTTTGTAAACAACCCTTTCCTTTCGGTGATCCCGGTGGGATTATCCTGTTAGCCTTACAGTGCGTCGTTCCAAGGATGCCCTATATGTCCCATCAAACCTCCAATCATTTCTTTCATCTGTTGTCGCGCTGGTTGCCATTAAAGGACCAGGCGAATTGGGTGCTTGGCGCTGTTATTAATACGCGTGGCTCGGTGTATCGTAAAACCGGTGCGTTAATGTTGCTGAGCGATACCGGGCACCAGTTCGGCCTATTAAGCGGCGGCTGCATAGAATCGGATTTATTATTGCAAGCGCGCAAGGTTATTGCGCTGGGAAAATCGCGCCGCGTGGTTTATGACGCGACTGATGAAGACAATATTGCCTGGCGTTTGGGAATCGGTTGCGGCGGCGTCGCAGAAATCCTTTTACATCCGTGCAATAGCGAAAACAATTTCCTCCATTTGCCGGATATTTTTTCCTGCTTGCAACAACACCAGGCGTGTGAATTCAATCTGCAAATAGCGATAGCGGATGCAAACTTCTTATCCTGCGCCCGCGACTTCACGTTGCGCCAACCTGGTTATTTGCATGCGGATTCATTAAGCACGCTGATCAATCCCTTGCCGCATTTATTGATATTGGGAAATGGTGTGGATTTAATCCCCTTGTGCCAGCTCGCGGTTACCCTGGGGTGGCAAGTAACCCTGGCAGACCAACGGTTAACCCCGCAAAAACGCGATAGCTTTCCAGAAGGTATATCAATATTCGAACTTCCGGTTGCGGAGATTCCATCAAATTATTTACAGCAAGTGGATGCAGTGGTCGTTGCGCATCACAACATGCGTTTGGATGCAGAAGCGATTGGCTGCCTGCAAGCGCGCGATTTAATGAATCCCTATATTGGCTTGCTTGGTCCGGCGTCGCGTAAAGCCGAGGTACTCACCATGGCCGGGCTCAGCGACACGCACTTGCGTTATCCCGTATCCGGGCCCATGGGGTTAGCGCTGGGTGGGGATTTACCGGAAAGTATTGCGTTATCGGTATTGGCCGAATGCCACGCCCGTTTATTTGGCAGCAGTGCGTTGCCTTTAAGTACTGTTGCTGCAACAAATTATCCATCCACTTTATCCAATATGATCAATAACTAGCGTTACGGAATATCAATGTCGATTGATTGCTTAATTCTTGCCGCCGGCGCAGCAACGCGATTTGGCAGTTGCAAAATGATCGCAGATTATAAAGGGCAGCCGTTAATTGCCCACGCGATTCACGCAGCAAATGCGTTGGAACCGCAGCGAATAGTAATAGTCACCGGTGCAAGCCATAGACGGATAGAGGCTTATGGTTCAACGCTGAAGCATCCATCGTTCGAACTGGCGTATTTTGATGGTTGGCAATCGGGAATGGGATATTCACTCGCGTTCGGTACCCGCCAATTGGACAACGATAATCCAGTATTGATTTTGTTGGGTGACCAGCCCCAAGTCAGCGCCGGGGATTTGCGAAATTTGTATCGATTATGGAAAGCCAGCCCAGAGCAAATTGTTTGTGCTGGTTTTGCTGATACCCTGGGTGTGCCGGCGATTTTTCCGGCGGCATTTAAAAACCAGTTGCGCCAATGCGTGGGTGATCGCGGTGCGAAGCAATTGTTATTTAATTATGCCGAACACGTATTGGCAGTGAATATGCCCGCCGCCGAATTCGACGTAGATACCCCGGCGGATTTATACCGCGAATTTGCAGCGCTGTAATATTTTTCTAATAAGCTTTTTTCCAACCGAGCCGAAGATTTTTTATTTATTAAAGCCCTATCAAAGGAGCCTAACCATGATTTCATTAACGATTAACGGAAAAAAACAGGAATTCGACCTGGACCCGGATACCCCATTGCTGTGGGTATTGCGCGATGAATTACAAATGACAGGCACCAAGCTCGGTTGTGGCATGGCGCTATGCGGCGCTTGCACTGTGCATATGAACGGAACGCCCGTTCGCTCATGCAGCCTGCCGCTGTCGGCGGTGGCGGGTGCGAGCATTCAAACCATTGAGGGTATGGATTCGCCCGCATTCAAGGCGGTGCAGCAAGCCTGGCGCGATCTGGATGTGGTGCAATGCGGCTATTGCCAATCCGGGCAAATAATGTCGGCCACTGCATTATTGCAAACCAATAAAAAGCCAACCGATGAACAAATTGATGCCGCCATGGCGGGTAACTTATGCCGCTGTGCAACCTATCACCGCATTCGCACCGCCATTCACCAGGCGGCAGAAAACCTCGGAGGGAAAGCCTGATGAACTTCCTGGATAAACACTTTATGCAGATGGATAAAAACTCCATTATGGAATTATCGCGCCGCCGGTTTTTGCACGCAGCGGGTGTCGCGGGAGGTTTATTAATTGGCAGTGGCGTTGCAAGTTTGAGCGCTTCTGTGAGTGCGGCGACTACAGAAGATGCGCCGGTATTTAATGCCTTTTTGAAAATTACGCCCGATAACAAAGTCACCGTGGTGATCAAGCACCTGGATATGGGGCAGGGAGTTACCACGGGGTTAGCGACGGTCATTGCGGAAGAACTGGGTGCACGTTGGGAACAGGTTCAATTTGAATTTGCGCCAGCCGATGCCGCGCGTTACAACAACTTATTCTGGGGACCAACGCAGGGCACCGGTGGTTCCTCATCCATTGCTAACTCCTGGCAGCAATTGCGTACCGCGGGTGCGGCAGCGCGGGAAATGCTCCAGGCCGCTGCCGCTGTAGAATGGAAAGTGCCGCAAGCGGAAGTACAAATTAAAGACGGTGTCATTACGCACGGAAAACATTCCAGCGAATTGGGAGCATTCGCTGCAAAAGCGGCGAGCCTACCCACTCCGCAAAAACCGGCCTTAAAAGATCCTAAAGATTTTCAGTTGGTTGGCAAAAAAATTCCGCGCAAAGACAGTGCCGATAAAACCAACGGCACGGCTATCTATACACAAGACATCCAATTGCCCGGCATGCTGACCGCGTTGGTAGCTTATCCTCCGCAGGTGTTTGGCAAAGTGAGAAAAGTCGATGCTTCCAAAGCCAGGTTATCACCCGGGGTCATCGCGGTAGTGGAAATTCCGCGCGGTGTTGCCGTAGTGGCGGAGAATTTCTGGGCGGCGAATAAAGCGCGCAAATTGTTATCTGTCGAATGGGATTTGTCCGCGTGCGAAACTCGCAGCAGCGATGCGCTGTTTGCCGCTTGCCATGAGGCGGCGAATAAAACCGGGCATATCGTTAAAAATATCGGCGATGCCCCAGCGACCTTAAAAAAATCCGAACACATCATTGCAGCGAGTTACGAAATCCCCTACCTCGCGCATGCGGCCATAGAGCCATTAAATTGTGTGGTAAAAGTGGACAAGGACCGGTGTGAAATGTGGTTTGCCAGCCAAATGCCAACCATTGACCAGCAAGAAGTTGGCAAGGCGACTGGTTTGAAACCGGAACAGGTAAAAATTAATTCGGTCTATGCGGGCGGCAGTTTCGGACGTCGCGCCTGCGCGAGCGATTATGTGGTGGACGCAGCGCATATCGCCAGGCAAATCCCGGGCCGCGCTGTAAAAATGGTGTGGACGCGGGAAGATGAAATCCTCAATGCTCGCTATCGCCCCATGGCGGTCCATCATATTCGTGGTGCTGTATCACCCGATGGTAAAGCTCTCGCCTGGGAACACCATGCAGCAGCGCAATCCATTTTACGTGGCACACCCTTTGAGGGTTTTGTGAAAGGGCCTGTGGACGGCACTGTGGTGGAAGGTATAGAAGATATGCACTATGCGATTCCCAACTTGCAAGTGCAGGGCACAGAGGTGCCTATTAAAGTTTCCACCCTCTGGTGGCGCTCGGTAGGGCATTCCGGTAATGCCTTTGTCGTGGAAACATTTATTGATCAGCTTGCAAAAGCGGCAAAAAAAGATCCGGTTATTTTCCGCCGTGAATTGCTCGCCAATGAGCCGCGTGCGTTGGGTGTATTAAACCTTGTTGCGGAAAAGGCCAATTGGGGAAAAACGCTTCCGTCGGGAGTTGCGCGCGGAATTGCTGTGCATAAATCGTTTGGTACCTGGGTGGCGCAAATTGCCGAAGTGCGAGTGAACGCGGACAAAACGTTCAACGTGGAGCGAGTAGTTTGTGCGGTCGATTGCGGGGTAGCCGTAAACCCGGATGTAATCGCCGCGCAAATGGAGGGTGGGCTCGGGATGGGATTAAGCGCGGCACTGGGCGAAGCCATCACCTTAAAAAACGGGGTCGTTGAGCAAACCAATTATCACACTTACACCCCGCTGCGAATTGATTCCATGCCCAGGGTGGAAGTGCATATTGTTCCCTCTGCTGAGCCACCTTCCGGCGTGGGCGAGCCCGGCTTGCCACCCATTGCGGGTGCAGTCGCTAACGCCTTATTTGCCGCTACCGGCAAACCGGTGACCAGGTTGCCGATCGGAAACAGGGTTTGATGTTCGATTAATATAAAAACGCCGCCAGGTTTCCTGGCGGCGTTTTTTATTTAGGAGGGATATTACCAACACAGCCCAATTAATTTATAAGGTCCGGCGTAATTTTCACCAAACCTTTTTGGGCTCCAAATAATTAATCAATAAATCAGCCAATAATTTGTCGTCCTTTGCTGAGGGATGCCAATGGCATCCCTGGTACTCCAGGCCGGTAAAAATAATAGAATCGATTTTTTTCAAACCTTCCGCTTTAACTTGCTCAATGACTTTGTTGACTTGATTGGCAACTTCGCCATCCATTCGGTCAGATGCCATCAATATAAATTGCGCTTGTGGATTTTTACGGTACAAGGCATTAACAAATTCAGCATATTTATTGATGTAATCCTGTTGCAGCTCGGTACGTGTTTTCCAGCGCTCGCCACTGTTAAGCGGGGTGGAAAAATCGTTGGTACCCAAACCGATAACAATCGCTTGCGGTTTCCAGTCGCCCGAATAGATGTAGTGATTGCTGTATAACGTAAATGGATAGAGGGCGATCAGGCTTTTATCCGGTGAGGTGCCATTGTAATTGCGTACTATGCCAAAACCGGAGGAGGCGTTGATTTGGTAATCTGCATTGAAATGCCTGGCAACTAATGGACCAAATGCCAGTTGTGAATTCGTGGTGCTAAATAATTCTTCATTATTGCATTCACGGCTGGGCGAAGCATTGCCATAGCCAACCGTGTAGGAATCACCGATAAATTCAATCTGGCGTTTGCGTTTTGGTAGTGCGACGGGTTGGTCATCGCTGTAAAAACCCAGGAACTTTCCACTGCTGGATTGGGTTTCGCTAATTTTTTCCAGGCGAACCCGGTGTTTACCCCGGGCCAAGCCGGGTACCTCATAGTCTTTCTTTCCCGGTTTATTGATTGCAATGGGCGCACTGTCATCCACCACCAATTGGAAATTATTTTGGTCATCGTCAAATTTCAATGTGAGTGAGTCACCTTTAAACGCGGTTTCAAAATAAATGGCGGGCCAGGAGTATTCATAAAATTGGTCACCGTTGGCAGCTGTGCTTACCAATACGCGGCCTCCCACATGGGCAGGCAGTTGTTGCAGGTCCGCGGCGATACCGAATTGGCTCAATAAAACAGTGGCCATTACCAGACCAGGTCTTGTCAGGTTCATTCTTGTCTCCAAAAGGTGTTGTTATCGCGGTAAATTTTCCGGGTAATTGTAGCAGTTCGTGAATTATGTCCGCCGGAAATAAAAAACGCCGCACAAGGCGGCGTCGGTTTTTACCCGGGGATTTATTCCATATCGGCAATAATTTTTTGCAGGCCTTTCAGCGATGCCTCCACGCTTTGCATGGGGGTCATGCCTTCAGGGTAGGACTCCTGCTCAACTACAAACCACAAAGTACCGCCGACCGTTTTGTTGGCGTTGATCAGTGCTTTCCAGTCTGTAGTATCCTGGCCGATGATGGGGTGTTCTTTATTGCCTTCAGCCGGTGCGGATGCTTTGTAGTGTGTGGTGATGGTGCGGCCTGGATAAGCCTTTACAAAATCGACGGGATTTTTACCTGCTACTTCAGCCCAACCTACGTCTTGTTGCAGGATTACGTCGTGTTCGGTGTTTTTACCGATGACATCCCAGGGGGTTTTACCCATGTCGCCAAGCATTTCGTCTTTGTGGTTGTGATAGCCGGTATGCATACCATGAGGTGCAAGTTTTTTCTGGATGGCCGCCAACTCCGCCGCCACTTCTTTGGCGCCTTCCGGTGTAAACGCACGCTTGTCCATCGGGATAATTAAATACTTGCAATTGATGGCTTTATAAAAGGCGACGGTTGCATCAAAATTTTCCGATGATAATTTATCGAAATGAACATGTGCCCCGGAAGCTTCCAAACCGGTTTTTTCCAAAAAGGCTTTCAAACCTTTCGGGTCGTTGGTGTAAGGTCCAAAATTACCGGCGAACTCTACTCCCTGGAAGCCCATGGTTTTGAGTTTTTTCAGGGTGCCTTCAAAATCTTTGGCGACATCATCTTTAATCGACCAAAGCTGCACACTTAATTGCGGCGAGGTCGGTGTTACGTCAGCGGCAAATGTGGACATACTGATGCTGGTAATGGCAGCCATAGTGATCGCTTTTATTGTTTTGGATAAACTCATAATCATATTCCTGTATTGGTGTGATCGTTTGGTTTTTTGCATCTGCATAGAGTTGCAAATACCTTAAATCTTGCCTTGTTTTAATTGCTCGACGGCATAACTGGCAGCGCGCGCGGTGAGTGCCATATAGGTGAGCGATGGGTTTTGTGATGCGCAAGAACTCATACAGGCACCATCGGTCACAAATAAATTGGGCACATCATGCGCCTGGTTCCAGCCGTTGAGTACGGAAGTTTTCGGGTCCTTGCCCATGCGCGCGGTACCCATTTCATGAATCGATAACCCCGGGTTCCAATCACCGCGCAATGCGCGTATATCTTTTTTCACATCTTTCACACCAATCGATTCGAGGATTTCTGCGCAGGTGTCGGCGATGTCATGGAAGATTTTAATATCGTTCTCACCATAACTACAGTCAATATAAAGTTGCGGCATACCCCATTTGTCTTTCAGCGTGGGGTGCAGGGAAACCTGGTTTTCATAGCGCGGTAACATTTCACCCGAACCACCCAAATAGAAATGCCAACTGCCTGCATTGCGGATGGATTTTTTAAAATCTGCGCCAAAGCCATCTTGTGCGGCAAAGGCTTCCCAAGGGGTGCGTATAGCGCTACCGGTGAGCATATAGCCGCGCAAAAATTTGTCGGTTTTTTCGGTCACGTTGCGGAACGGTGGCATCGCCAGCCCGGTCGGACGGCGACCGGAATAATAATCTTCCTCAAACCCCTCCACATTACCGCTCGCACCGGCAGTGTATAAATGGTCCATTAAATAATGGCCCAATACGCCGGATGAATTTGCGATGCCGTGGGGGAAGGTTTCGCTTTTGGAGTTCAACATAATTTGCGTGGTGCCCAGGGTGGAGGCACACAGGAATACAACTTTCGCAAAATACTCGCGCGTTTCCATGGTCTCCGCATCAATCACCCGTACACCGGTAGCACGATTGGTTTTAGGATCGTAAATTACGCTGTGCACTATGCTATTGGTTGCAATCTTTAAATTATTGGTTGCCAGTGCCGCGGGCAATGTTGAGCTTTGGGTAGAAAAATAAGCACCGAAGGAGCACCCTTTTTGACATTCGTTACGTGCCTGGCAAGGCGCGCGCCCTTGCTCCAAGTGATGCTGGGCCGGTACAGACAAATGTGCAGTGCGACCAATAAACAGTTTGCGCGTACTCCATTTGGATTCGATGCGCTTTTTCATTTCTTTTTCTACCGCGTTCATTTCAAATGGCGGTAGGAATTTACTGTCCGGCAAGGCGGGATGGTTTTCTACCGAGCCGCTAATGCCCGCATGGATTTCCACATGGTCGTACCACTTCTCAATATCCTTGTAGCGAATTGGCCAATCGGTTCCATAGCCGTCGCGTGCGTTCGCGGTGAAATCATGTTCGCTCCAGCGGTAGGATTGACGGTGCCACAATAAGGATTTGCCGCCCAACTGGTTGCCGCGAATCCAGTCGAAGGGTTTATCTTTAGGCGTCGCGTAGGGCAGGTCTTTGTCGTTACCGAAAAAATGTTTGGTTGCATCGTTGAATGCGTAACATTTTTTCTGGACGTAATGTTGTTCTTCCACAAGGTCCCGTTCGATGCGACCACGGAAAGGCATCTGCCAGGGTTTTACGCCTTCACCAACGTAGTCCTTGCGATGTTCAACGGGGCGACCGCGTTCCACGAGCAGGGTTTTCAAACCTTTTTCAGTTAATTCTTTTGCGGCCCAGCCGCCGGCAATACCGGAACCGACTACGATTGCATCAAATATTTCTTTACTTTTGGTGATATAGAAATTGTTATCCATGGAGTTTTCTTCGCGAGAGTGAGCGGTAAAATTTAAAAAACGGGGGCGTTCAGTTTATTGTGGCAACGCCCAGGCTTTACCTATTTCTTTAAATTTAAAGTTGCCTTTGTAACCACCGGGAATGGCGAGGTAAGCCAACTCTTGTGAGGCGCCGATTTCCGACGTGTAATAACCAAATACCACAAGGGCTTTCAATTGTTTGAAACCGTCGCGGTCAGATTGGTTGAACCCGTTTCTGGCTTGCTCCATGTTGTTAAGTAATTCAATTTGCTGTTCTTTGCCCAGCAGCAGGAAAGGTTTGTTGCCACTGCTGTTAATGCGCGTAAGCACAACCTGCAAGGCTTGCTGTTCTTCTTTACTTGCGCAATAAACCATGAAGTGATTAATAAAATCATGCACGCCCGCGGCGATTGCGCCGGGGGTATCGGTGGTGGGAATAATAATTTCGCCCAACTCGCGCACCAGTGCTAACTGGTTTTTATCCAGCAAGGTTTTCTTGCTGCGATTCATATCTGCCGGCATTGCCACTGTAGCCAGTGCGGACAACGAGCTGGCCGATAAAGCCAAACCACAGAACACGGCTAATTGTTTAATTGCATCGCGGCGGGATGTATTTATGTCCTGGGGTATTGCCTGGTCCGGGGATAGGGCTGAGCCTTCCGCGACCAGGGGAATCAGCTGAGTTGCGTCGTTCATTGGATGCCTCTGTCATTATTGTTGTGCTGCGCCGCTGCTACCAGGTGCATCGGCAAGCACGGAATATCTGCCCGCTTTTTTAGCAGGGCTGTGTTCCAGTCTAGTGGGCGGCTCAGTTAAGAGGGGTCAATATTTGTAAATTTGGAAACGGTTACATTCGAAATTTACGCAAATTTTCCTAGCATAGAAGGGTTTGGTTGGTGGCGGGTTTGAACGGTAAAAAAACCGCATAAGTGAAGAATAAAATTACCTCGCCTGAACAATGCCAAGCCAGGTGGCGAGGGCGGCGCACAACCAGGCGGGTGCATCCAGGGGAAGCTCGTGACCAGCGGATGGATGGAGCTGGAGCGGCCACTGGAAGCGTTGTGCCAAATCCTTACTCGCGTTGGCTGATACAAACCGGTCGCCTTCGCTGGCGATTATTAAACCGTCCACATTGCATTGTGCCCGGGGGCGAAAACGCGCAGCAGCGAGGAGCATGGTGAGCGTAGTCTTACGCGAGACGGGACGTTGCCGCTGGATCGCCAGCCAGGTGCGCAAGTGTGAATTAAAATTTTCATGATTGTTGCTAACGTTGCGCAGCACTATATTTTCACGCAATGCCATCGGTGATAACACGGCGCTAAGCATTGGCAGCCAGGCCCGTGGTCGGAGTCGCCAGTAAAGCGGCTGGTCTCCGATACTGGAGTTAATTAGCGCAACACCGGCAAGTTGACGGGGAAACCTTTGTGCCCAATCAAGTGCAACCATGCCGCCCATGGAGACCCCAATGACAATTAACGGCCCCTCAATATTCTGCGCAGGTAATTGTGCGCGTATGAAATCAGTCATCGCAGAAATGGTGTTCAGGGCCGGCTGCCGGTAATGAATTCCGCAACCGGGGAAATCCACGCAATGGATTTGGTAATCCCCACCTAACGCGGTACCCAATTGTTGTGGAAATTGCATCCAATGTGCGGCTTCTCGCGCAAGCCCGCGCAATAAAATAATGTGCATGGAAAATTATTCCGTTTCGCAATTATTGAAACCAGAGGCTGTTTGCCGTTTGGGTTAATATCTCCCGCTGTTTTTCATCTGGCAACCAGTTTCGATAATTAAGGCAGGCAGCCAGCATAAAATCCAATAGTAATAGATGGCGACGCAATACGCGCGCACGGCGATGCTGCATTTGCGGGTTGAATAATCCCGCCATATTAAAAAGTTGGCGCGGGCGTTTTTTTACCCACATCCATGAGCCCATCTCCAGGGTGAGCGGCAAGAAATGGGGCTGTTGTTGCGCGCGCGATTGCAAATAAAAGTAATCCCACAAATCCCCATGGGATAGATAATGGATCGATTGCGGTTCAAATACATACGTGTGGTTGGGATAAGTGCGTTCCCACAACATTTTAAGCGCAACATATTCAGCGATATTGTGAATCGGCCGTTTGCGGTAAGCGTAGGGAAACCAGAGTTGATCCTGCATACCAAAGCCCGAGTGCAGATCCACCACCAATGCGAAAGGGCGATTCAATATTCGTGTTTGCATGACGCTTTCCAACGCGCGGTTTTCAGCTTCCATGGGTGCATTTTTTTTACCGCGATACCAGGGTAAAAAAGCTCCCAGGCGATGGCCGCCACCCAACAATGGTACTTCACCTTCAGCATTGATGGGTGCGTTGCGATTTAAATCCACGCCATTCCCATTGCTGCGTTTATTTAAGTACATGCCGACGGGATTCAGGATCGGCATTAATATCAATTGGATTTTTGACAGTTGTTGTTGCAAGTGCGAATCCCAATTTAAACGTTCCAGCAATGTGTGTAGCCAGGCTATCAAAACCTGGCTGCCAATGCGTTCTAATCCATGCATACCACCGGTCAGGAGCAGGGTGGGAGAGTTGGTGTCATTGTTGCCCAGGCTGACGGAATAGAGCGGGAATTCCTGGTGCTGAAACTGCAGGGCTAGCTCATTGCGTACATTTAAATATTGCGGATATTGGCGAATCAGTCGCTCAAGTTGTAACAGCTCGGGAATTTTTTGTTTTAGATCACGGCGTAATTCAGCGCTGCGCAAACTGAAAAAATCGATGGTGGAAACTTGCGCTACCGAAATTGGTTGCTTGTCTGTTCCATGGATGTTCATGTGCACCGCCGCCAGAAATCCCGATCAACCGAGCATAGCGGTTTTTCACGGTGGATATTCTTACACTTTTATGAAGCTGCGCGGTGGTCGCTATTCCCAGACCAGGTTTTCCTTGTCCGGGGCGATGACTGTGAGCTCATTACTTTGAACCATACCTTTCAGGTGATGGCTGATTTCCTGGTGCAAGCCCTGTACCGGTGTCAACTCACTTGCTGTCAGGCCGACACTGCGGTTGCGGCCGGATCGTTTCGCTGCGTAGAGCGCGTGGTCCGCTACGTTTACCACCTGTTCCCAACTCAGTGCCATTGGCGCTTCGCGCAAAAACGGAAAGCAAGCAAAACCAATGGAACAGGTTTTTTTCAGGTCTGAACCGTCGGGCAATATAAACACATGGTCGGCGATGGTTTTGCGGATGCGTTCCGCCATTAGCGGTGCGTCTTCGCGGTCTGCGAAGCGGCTTACGATTAAAAACTCCTCGCCGCCCCAGCGCACAACACAATCCGATTCGCGGCAGGTTTGGGTAAGCAGATTTGAAAGCTGGATAAGTAATTGGTCGCCGGCATTGTGCCCGTAAATATCATTAACCGATTTAAAATGATCCACATCCAAAATATAAAAGGTGAGGTCGGGTGTAGGTTTTTTGCGTGGTTCCTTGGAAAAGGTGGCGTTGTATTCGCGCTGCACCTTGGCTGTATCCATCGGCATCAGTTTTTGCAGATAGCGGCGGTTACTCAGGCCCGTGAGCGGGTCAGATAAGCTAATGGCTTCGAGCTGTGCATAGGCATTTTCCAGCTCGGCATTTTTGTTTTGCAATTCCGCCGTACGCTCCGCCACTTTTTGTTCGAGTTCGCGGCTGATATTACGCGCTACCGCAACTTTTTTGTGCTGGTTGCGCACAAACAGCAATAGCATCCCCGCCAGGACACCGGCATAAATTGTGTAGGCCCACCAGGTTTTCCAGGGTGGCGGCAATATCACTAACTGGATGCTATGGCCCTGGTCATTCCAGATGCCATCGTTATTACTGGCTTTTACATGGAATTGATAAGTGCCGGCGGGCAGGTTGGTATAAAGCGCCGAGCGCTGGTTGCCTACCGTCCGCCATTGGTCATCGAAACCGACAAGTTTATAGGCATACTCGTTTTTATCCGCATCGCGGAAATTCAATGCCGCGAAATGGAAGGAGATCATTGATTTGGTGTAATCCAGGGTGATCTTGTCTGTTTGGTTGATCACTTTGCTGAGAATTTTTTCGGGGCCATTGACCGGTACCTTTTCGGTGAAGATCCGGAAATCGGTTAACACAACGGGCGGGGCCTTTTCATTAATAAGTAATTTGTTGGCATTGATTAGATAAAGCCCGCTCCGTGTACCTATGGCGATTTCACCGGAGCGTGTTGTGATTGCCGCGCCAGTGGCGGCACCGCCAATCAGGTCGCCGTTGTAACGGGTGTAATTCCGTACAAGTTTGCTGTCCGGGTTAAACATAACAATCCCGTTATTGGTTCCCAGCCATAAATTACCCTGCTGGTCCTCGGTGATGGAGCGGATACCCGGGTCTACGAAACCGTCCCTGGTGTTATACACCGTGAAGTCGTCTGTTTCGGGATGATAGAGGTGGAGGCCGCCGTCGGTGCCGAGCCATAAGCGCCGCTGTTTATCTTCATAAATCGATAACACCGAATTGTTAACAAGGCTGCGTGGCTTTTCAGGGTTACCTATGTACCGCTTGAACGTGCCCCTTTCGCGGTCCATCAGGTTTAAACCGTAGGCAGTTCCCACCCAGAATCGTCCGGCCGAGTCTTCATAGGTGGTCCATACGAGCGAGGCGGAAACACTCTCGGGGTTCGCAGGGTCGTAAGAATAAAACGTGTAGAGGCCGGTTTTTTTATCAAATTTGGTTAGGCCGTTGTAATGCGTGGAAATCCATAGGGTTTTCTGTCGATCCTCATAAACGTCCCATATCATTTTGTCGTTCAACAAGGTGCTGGTTTTTTCTCCCCGCTTGGTCAGGGTGGTATCCGTAGGAAGCTCATCGAACCGGTCTTTTTCCGGGTTATAGCGCAGGATTCCATGGGACCAGGAACCGAAGCGAATTTCACCGTCTGAATCCACCACCCCATTCAGGAACGAGGACGAGTCTGAGCGCGAGTCGCTGCCGTCGGTATGGGGATAGTGGGTAAAAACTTCCGTCTCAGGGTCAAAGAGGGTGACACCATTTGCGCCCACCCACAGGGTACCGTCCGCGTTTTCCTCGATTGCTTCCACGTTCTCGCCGGGCAAGCCGCGCTTGGGGTCTGAACTCAGGGCGAATTTGCGGATAGCAGAGGTCGAGCGGTCATAGACATTCACACCGGATGGATAGGTGCCTATCCACATGTCGCCGATCTTGTCCTCATAAATGCAGCGGATGGAATTACTACTCAGCGTACCGCGCTCACCGGCCTGGTGGGAAAAACGAAGGAAATGGTCGTTGGCATCGTCATACAGGCTAATGCCTCCGCCATCACTGCCGGTCCATATCCAACCTTGCTGATCAACAAAAATCTGGCGGGTAATGTTGTCGGGAATCGTATGCGGGTCGGTCGGGTTGTGGCGATAAATACGGATCTCCCCGGTACCGGGCTCAAGGCGATAAATGCCATTGTCACTTCCCGCCCACACAAACCCTTTATGGTCCGCCACGATCGTCCTGATGTTATTGCTGGTCATGGATTTTGAATTTGCGGGGTCGGGCTCGAACAGTTTTGTTTCCATGGTCGCCAGGTCCAGGCGCACAATCCCTTCCGCCATACCGATCCACAGCATGTGGTTTTTATCCAAAAACAAATCATTGATGATGTTGCTGGGCAAGCTCTTGGGAATACCGGGCTGGTCGTTCATATTCCTTACGGCCAGTGTTTGTGTATTGAAAAAATGAAGGCCAAATCCACTGCCAATTAACAATTCCCCATCCGGTGATTCTGCCAGGGCGTAGACAATTTCCCTGAATAGCCCGGCCCCCTGCGCATTTTTTAGCGGCAACATAATTTCGCGGTCGCGGTCGTACTTGTACAAGCCGGAGCGGGTCGCAGCCCACAGGTTGTGGTGGCTGTCTTCCAATAATTCGAGGACCTGGGTAACGGGCCCTTGCGGGGTGAGGTCATCCGGATTGGCTATTTGAATGGAGAGAAATTCGAACCCGTCGAAGCGCAATAATGCATTTCGACCACCCAGCCACATAAAGCCTTCGTGGTCCTGGACAATTGCCTCGACTTCCCCGATGGCAATATCCTGGTTTTGCATAATATTGCGAAAGTTGATTTTCTTTGGATATTCGTTCACTGCCGGCGCAGGCTGCGCCACCGAAAGCGCTACCCATGTACCCAATACCCAGCACATAACTATCTTGAATGCTAATGAATAGAGCGAGGCGCATTGCATTTGCTTGCGCGATAAGCGTTTGGTAATGGCTAACTGGCGTGTGCTCATATTTGATAGTGGGGTTTGGCGCCGTATCGTGAAGCTATTATGGTTAGTCTGATTATTTATAGCAGGAGTTATTGAATTCGCACGTTAATCCCGCCCGCATGCGGACCCGTCCACAATTTCCAAAACAAAGCCGTCCGCGTTCATCCCCTCTTTCACATCCCCTCGGTCGAAAGGCTTTGGTTGCGCCGCTAACAATGTATCGGGATTACCGCCCGGTCCGCATTAATAATTTGCCATCCTATATTCAAGGTTGTTCTTCACCGCAGGCCATTCCTGGTCAATAATCGAAAACACTACTGTATCGCGGTAAATACCTTCCGCATTTTTTTGATGGTTTCGCAAAACCCCATCCTGCTTCGCGCCGAGGCGTGTAATTGCGGCGCGCGATATTTGATTATGCCAATGGGTTCGAAACTCAACGGCGATAGTGTCAAGCGTTTCAAACGCGTGGGAAAGCAACAAGTATTTGCACTCGGTATTTACCCCCGTTTTCTGATAGGACTTTGCATACCAGGTATAACCGATCTCGATGCGATGATTCAGGTTGTCGGCATTGCAATAGCGAGTTGTGCCGATAATTTTCTGTTTGGTGTTATCAAGCACAGCAAAGAGCAAGGCACGGCCGGCTTCCTGGTCATTAAATGCCTGGTCGAGATACGCATCAATGGTTTTGCTATTGGGGACGGAGGTGTACCAAAGATTCCATAATTCACCATCGCTGGATGCTTCCAATAACGCGTTAGTGTGTTCACGTTTTAGTGGAATAAGTGTAATGATCTTTCCCGTTAAAATCGTTTCATAAAGCCAATGGGTAGTCATGGTATTCTTTTTACCTATTAATCAATCCACAAACTTCCTCGCTCAATGAGAAATTTGCGCAAGTCTCGTTCTTCTCTGCATATATGCACTATATAAACCGATGTTTTATCCAAACGATAAAAAACCCGGCAAGGTGGGATAATTACTTCACGATAATTAAGTTCAACAATTTCGGGCAAAATTCTTCCCGATTTTGGAAATTGCTCAAGTCGCTCGACTTTCGAGATAAGATCGCGAACCAAATCCGCAGCTGCGATAGGGTTGGTTAATGCTATATATTCGGCGATTTCATTAAGATCATTAAGGGCGGATTCAGTCCAAATTATTTCAGCCATTTCTTCAGCTTATCCTTAGCTTGTGCATGTGATAAAACACGTCCTTCCAATATGGCTTTTTCGCCACGGGCAATCCCTTCAAGAATTTTCATACGATGAAGCATTTGGTCATAGTCATTAACGTCAACTAAATAAGCTGAAGGTAAACCATGTTCAGTTATAAGCACAGGTTCTTTTGTTTTATGTAGTTCAGCCAAAATTTTGGTGGCTTCACGTTTTAGAGTAGTAACAAGTTCGGTTTTCATGGCAGTACTCCTTGCAAATAGAGTGTCACTATAGTATCACTCTGGTTTAGGAAGGGCAAACTCAAGAGAGATAGGAGGATGAGAGCCTTGGTGTAAAACTATGACCGGATTATTTACTCGAATCGTTTGGTAAAAAAAAGCCGGATCATTTCTGATCCGGCTTTCGTTTTCATCGCAATCAAAAAAACTTACACGTTGTAAGTCGTCGATGCCGTATTGCCGCCGCGACCTGTCCAGTTGGTGTGGAAGAATTCACCGCGTGGTTTGTCGGTGCGCTCGTAGGTGTGTGCGCCGAAGTAGTCACGTTGGGCTTGCAGCAGGTTGGCGGGCAAGCGGGCGGTGCGGTAGCCGTCGAAGTAGGTGAGGGCGGAGGTGATGGTGGGGGCGGGAATTCCATTCACGATTGCCGCCGCTGCAACACGACGCCAGCCAGCTTGCGCTGCGTCAACCGTTTTCGCGAAGTAATCATCCAGTAACAGGTTTTTCAATTCGGGGTTCTTGTCGAACGCTTCCTTGATGTTGCCGAGGAAGGATGAGCGAATGATACAACCACCGCGCCACATTAATGCGATGCCGCCGTAGTTCAAATGCCAACCGTATTCTTTGGCGGCTTCACGCATCAACAAATAACCTTGGGCATAGGAAATAATTTTTGATGCGAACACGGCATTGCGCAGGTCATCGATAAAGGCTTGTTTGTCGCCGGTGAATGTTACCGCCGGGCCTTTAATCACGTTTGCGGCTTCAACGCGTTCAGCTTTTTGCGATGACAGGCAGCGTGCGAATACCGCTTCAGAAATCAGGGTAAGGGGTACACCCAAATCCAGTGCGATTACACCCGTCCACTTACCGGTGCCTTTTTGCCCCGCGGTGTCGAGGATTTTTTCAACGAGGGGTTCGCCATCGGTATCTTTGTAGGCAAGTATGTCGCGGGTGATCTCGATCAGGTAGGAGTCGAGTTCACCTTTGTTCCACTCGGCAAATACTTCGTGCATTTGGTCCGCGCTCAGGCCGAGCACTTCTTTCATGATTTGGTAGGCTTCGCAAATCAATTGCATATCGCCGTATTCAATACCGTTGTGCACCATTTTCACAAAGTGGCCGGCACCGTTTTCGCCTACCCAATCGCAGCATGGGCTGCCGTCATCCACCTTGGCGGAAATGCTTTGGAAAATTTCTTTCACATAGGGCCATGCTTCCGGTGAGCCGCCGGGCATTATTGAGGGGCCCGTCAGTGCGCCTTCTTCGCCACCGGAAACACCGGTGCCGATGAAGCGCAAGCCTTTGGTTGCGAGGTACGCGGTGCGACGGTCGGTGTCGGGGAAATGGGTGTTGCCGCCGTCGATAATAATGTCGCCGGCTTCAAGGTGCGGGATCAGTTGTTCAATGAAATCGTCTACCGCTTTACCGGCTTTTACCATCAGCATGATCTTGCGCGGTTTCGCCAGTGAGGCAACCAGCTCTTCAATGGAGCGCGCGCCGCGAATGGTTTTGCCTTTGGCGCGGCCTTCGATGAAGGCATCAACCTTTTCTACAGAGCGGTTGTAAGCGGTAACTGTATAGCCTTTGCTCGCCATGTTAAGGATGAGGTTTTCCCCCATCACTGCCAAGCCAACCAAGCCTATATCGGAAAGTGGTTTCATAGTAGTAATAGCCTATCGTTGTGGTTGATGTCCTACCCACGGAAGCATTGCAACAGGACAGTTCCGGCCATATTCCAAGACACTGCCTCCGGCCTCGCGTGGGAGGTTCAGGGTGCATTGATTGACCGATTTCTAAACACTAATGGCGCAACTCTTGGGTGGTCGCGCTCTTGAAGGGGTGCGTATTATTCCCGTTTATGCGTCAAAAGAATAGCCGAGGGTTAAAAGTTGTAGCGTTTTTGTGTTGATTGGCGGGGCGGTTATTGGCTTGGCCGCTGGATTTTACGCTTTCGCCTGCGATCGGGGTTGGCCTGCTGTTTTAATGCCCATTCGATATGCTCCTTCACCAAGGGCGAGGCCTGGTCCATCTTGCCGTTTAACGCCTGGATAATCCGCCCGTTACTGGGCGCATTTCCCAGGCCCACTGCCAGATTCCGTAACCATCCCTCATAACCCGCGCGCCGAATGGCGGAACCTTCGGTTCTTGCCAGGAACTCTTCCTCGGTCCAGTTAAACAAATCCACAAGGTCGCTATCGGCCAGGCCGTGGCGGGGCAGGAAGTCTTTCTCATGCGTGAATTGTGCGTATTTATTCCAGGGGCAAATGGCTTGGCAATCGTCGCAACCGAAGATGCGATTGCCGATGGGCTCGCGGAATTCCTCGGGGATAGGACCCTGGTTCTCAATGGTGAGATAGGAAATGCAGCGGCGAGCGTCCAGTTCATAAGGGCGTGGAAAAGCATCGGTTGGGCAAACTTTTAAACAGGCGATGCACTCACCGCATTGATTCGGCTGGTTGGGTTCATCTACCGGTAAAGGCACAAAGGTAAAAATTTCGCCAAGAAAGAACCAGCTTCCCGCGTTACTGTTAATGATCAAGGTGTGTTTGCCTGTCCAACCCAACCCGGCTTTTTCCGCGAGCGGGCGTTCCATGACGGGCGCGCTGTCTACAAATGCGCGGTTGTGGCCTTTGAACTCGTAATCTTCCGGTAACGCATTATCGATTTGCCGGGCAAGGGTGCTTAACCGCTTGCGAATGAGTTTGTGGTAGTCGCGTCCGAGCGTGTAGCGGGATATGTAGGCCTTGGTGGGATCTTTCAGGATTTTTATTTGCCGGGTATCGCCCGGCAAGTAATCCATGCGAACCGAAATAACCCTGATTGTGCCGGGCAATAGTTCGGCCGGGCGCGAGCGCTTGTTGCCGTGGGTGGCCAGCCATTCCATGCTGCCGTGGTAGCCTTTGGCTAACCATTCCTGGAGGCGGGTTTCCGCTGCTTCGAGGTTAATGTCGGTAATAGCCACCTGCTGGAAGCCCAGTTCGCGGCCCCATGACTTTATGTCGCGGGCGAGTTGATAAAGGTCGGGTTGGGTCATAGGTGAAGGCAAGGCGAAGGAAGTGCGTATTTTGCCTGAAAATAACGCGAGTTACATTTTTAAACATTTGATTTGGCGGGTGTTCAGGCCCTCGGGCTATAGTGAACAGACTTTTTACCAGGAGATGCTTATGAAATTCTTAATTCCGGCCCTTGCCGCCTTATCGTTAAGTTTCCCCGCGTTGGCAACGCCCTTGCCTGGCCAGCCGCATGTGTATGTGGAGGGTTCCGCCGAATTGGAAGTCGAGCCTGACACCATGACATTTACGTTGAGCATCCAAAAGGTGGACCTCGATCTCGCCCAAGCCAAGGCGGATGTGGATGCCCGTTCGCGTTTGTTAATCGAAACCTGCAAGAAGTTCGGTATCAAGGCTGAAGATATTGCGACCACTGCGCTCAATATCCGCCCTGAATACGAATACCGGGATAACCAGCGTGTGTTGACCGGCAATAGTGTGTCGCGCCAGGTGGATATTACCTTGCGCGATTTAAAGAAATACCCGGATATGATGAAAGCCCTGGTGGATGCGAAAATTTCCGAGACCATCAATACCAATTTAACCGTGGCGGATAAAAAAGTGGTGGAAGAAAAAGCGCAAACCGCTGCGATGAACGATGCGCGTGCACGCGCCGAACGTTTGGCGAAAACCCAGGGGAAACAAGTGGGCGACCCCTGGTCGATTTCGGAATTTAATAATCGCGGCAATGAACGCTGGGAGTTAAATCCAAACCGCCAGTTAATGGGCAGTTCGGGGGCGATGAAAATGGAAATGCGCGTCGCGGATGCTTCCGAGCCATTTGAGCCCGGTGTGATGAAAATTACTGCACAGGTATACGTGGTTTACCTGCTGAAATAGATCGGGCGGTTGTGATTCAGGTGCCGCACATATGGGCGATATATTCTTTCCAGGCCACTATGTCGGTGCCTTCCGAATCAAACAGGCTCAGGCCCAGCAGGTAATCACCGGTGGCGGCTTGCGGCTGGCACCATTTGACTTCTGTTACCAATAGAAACTGGCGATTATTTTCTGTATCGCGAATACAGCAACGCAAAATAATATCGGTAGCCACTGCCTGGGTTGCAATTACCCGCAGGCCATTGGCGGAGATGTCCAGGCTTTTGGTGATGACCAGGGTGGGGTCGCCCTGGGCGGAGGAGTCCAGTTCAATGATGACGGTGAGCTGGTTATCCAGCCGGAACTCCTGGCGTTGTTCGGAATTATTGTTCATAGCGCTGTCCGATAGGGCGTATTTGTTTTTCATTTCAATTAAAGCTCCGGCCTAGTTGGTATCGCGACGCAAGCCGCGAATCACTTTGGCGAGCTGGTCTTCAAAGTTGTCGCCATTGCGCAAAATTTTTATTTGTTCCTGCGCAATGAGTTCCTGTAATTGCTCGCGTTGGTATTCACCCACCTTGCGCCCCACCTGGTCGGCAAATATATATTTGCTGGTCGAGCCGATAATGACCGAAAGTTTTGCGCGTTGCTTGCTGTGGCCCGTGAGGATTTCCACCCAGGCGCCGACTTGCAATTCGTTAATGGTCTGCTGTGCTGCCTGTTGCCGCACGAGCAATTCCGCTGCGTCGGCCGCTACCTGCTCCACACGCAGGCGTTCGACTTCGGCCGCTTGTTCCGCTTCGCGGCGGCGCTGTTCATCTGCCAGCACCCGCGCTTCCGCCATGGCTTTGCGTGCGGCGGTGCGGCGCGCTTCCAATTGTTTTTGCATTCGCGTTTCGGCTTCGGCGCGTGCTCGCGCGGCTGCTTCGGCCGCTGTGTGTTGCTGGGCAATGATCGCCTTGACGACTTGCTCCGCTTTTTGTTTTTGCAATAGCAATTGCGTGTGCACACTTTTATTGGCGCGCTCGATCCAGGTGGCCAGTCTGGTTTCAATCCATTGCTGGAGATGCGGTGCCGGTAATGGTTTCGCGATCCCGGTAGATAGGCAAAGCGCAAAATCCTTATGGCTTTTAATCATCAGTTTGCGCCCGGTGTGATCAACCAATAACAATTGGTCTACGTCGGGATTTTTCAGCGCAAGCTTGCCGCGTGAGGCTCCGTGCTCGCCAAAAAAGACAAACCAGTCGCCAACCTGGGCTTGCTCGGTTTGCTTCAACAAACTGTGAGGCACCCGAGTATTTCCGCCACTTTGTCCAGCGCTGTAGGGAATAGGGGGAAACAGTTGGTTTTCCAGTGCTTGCTTTTGGATCGCCGCCATCAAAAACCGATGCAGGTGTTCTACCAATTGCTGGTAGGACTGGTTGTTATTGACCGGGTGCTCACAACTGCGTTCCAGTTCGGCGATAACGAGCGGGATTTGCTGGTAGAGGAATTGGTCATCGACCGGCGCGTCTGCGGTGGCGAATAATTCGCCCAGGGCGGGTAAGAGTCGGTTCCAGCTTTTCCATAATGGAAGCTGGATGAGTTCTTCCGGCGTTTTGTTGAATGCCCAATATTGCAACTCACTTTTGAGTGTACCGCTTATCAGGGCGTGCAACTCGGTGGGTAGCGGGTGGTTGGCGAGATGTTGATTGAGCAGGTCGATCACCCGTGTTTCAGCACTGATGTGTTTGAGGCTCGCCAGCTCGGTTTCGCACAGGCGGTTTTCCAGCATGCCCGCGCGCTTTTCTTCCGCGGCAAGCCAATCATTGAATTGCCGGAGTGTATCTCCCAACACAGGACTCCCTGCCGGTGCATCCGGTTCCGCAAGTCGGATTTTAGCGGTATGCAGCAGGCTCAGGTATTTATCCAGGAATTGCTGGGCGGGCTTACCCTCGCGTGGGTACCAATAGCGTCCGGCCAGCAGGGTTTGTAACAACTCGCGCAATGGATGTTGTTGCTGGCACAGGAAGTTGTCATCGCGGCTGATGCAATGGCGAATTAGGGCCCACAAGGATTGCAATTCAGGTTGCAGTTCCGGGTCCCATAGAATGGGCTGGTGGAATGGTTGGAGGATTTCATCCGCGAGCTGTTCGCGAAGCTGGACCGGGGACTGGCCTTCGTGGGTGGCGATATGCGAAAAAACCTCGCCCAATTGCGGCGAATCACCGGTTACTATGGCCTGCAAGTTAAATTCGGACATGGGAAGCATAATTACCAAAATCGATTTTCCTGAATATAGCCAAGTATGCACCCGGCATGGCGGACTTTTGCTTAAGACCACTGGATGCGACGGCTTGTTGCAAACAGTTTCCTGCGCCTGTGCCGGCAAGTTGCGTATAATCCGCCCCGTTTGCCGCTATTAGCCCCCGGGATACCCTTGACATGAAAATTACTGCCAATTCCCCCTCTTTATATACCGCTGCGGAAGCCTATTTAGTGGATGCCGCCGCCATCGCGTCGGGTATTCCTGCTATCCAATTAATGAAGCGTGCCGGCCGTGCGGCCTTTGAGCTAATAACGGAGCGTTTCGCTGATGCCGGCTTGATCAGTATTTACACCGGGGGTGGGAATAACGGCGGTGATGGCTATGTATTGGCGGGATTGCTGGCCCAACGGCTATACCCGGTGCAGGTCATCGCGCTGGTAGCGCCCGATCAATTAACCGGCGAGGCACGTGTTGCCTATGAATTCGCTAGACAGGAGGGGGTTAAGGTAGTCACTCCGGGGGCAGCTCCGGTGCAGGGGATCATTGTGGATGCCCTGTTGGGAATCGGTTTGCGCGGAGCGGTACGCGAGCCATACGGCGGTGTCATTGAACAGATCAATAGCAGTGGTTTACCGGTGGTTGCGCTGGATATCCCCTCCGGTTTGCAGGCAGATACCGGCGCGGTAGCCGGTCCGGTGGTAAATGCCTTGGTCAC
Organism: uncultured Cellvibrionaceae bacterium; assembly: GCA_965650515.1. Classification (GTDB taxonomy): domain Bacteria; phylum Pseudomonadota; class Gammaproteobacteria; order Pseudomonadales; family Cellvibrionaceae; genus Cellvibrio. The sequence continues at coordinate 185,054 of CBFGOY010000001.1, forward strand.
CCTGACATTTATCGGCATCAAACAGGGATTGCTCACCGGGCGCGGCCCGGCAGTCTGTGGTGAGTTGGTGCTTGCTAACCTGGATGTACCCGACACAGCATACGCCGGGGTTAAGCCGACCGCGGAACGACTGCATTTGAACGAGCTCTTGCCATTGTTGGCGCCGCGCGCGGCGGACGCGCATAAGGGCGACTTCGGCCACGTTATGGTGATCGGGGGCGATACTGGTTTCGGGGGGGCCGCCCTGATGGCCGCCGAAGCGGCGGCGCGTACTGGTGCCGGTTTGGTCAGTGTTGCAACCCGCCCGGAACATATTCCCGCCATCCTGGCGCGCCGCCCTGAAATTATGGCGTGCGGCGTGGTATCGGGGCAGGAATTGGAGCCACTGTTGGCGCGCCCGACGGTGTTGATCGTAGGGCCGGGTTTGGGCCGCTCGCCCTGGTCTGAACAAATGTTGCAACAAGCCGTCAAAACCGGTTTGCCGCTCGTGCTGGATGCGGATGCGCTTAATATCCTTGCGGCCGGGCGAGTAGTGCCTGCCAGTGTCAGGCGCGACAATTGGCTGCTCACTCCGCACCCGGCGGAAGCCGCCCGGCTGCTCGGCCAAACCACGGCAGAGGTCCAGGCGGACCGTTTTGCCGCCGTACGCGCCATCCAGGCAAAATACAACGCCAGTGTTATCCTCAAAGGCGCCGGTAGCCTGATCGCTTCCGCCCAGGGACCAGTCGGGATAGTTACCGATGGCAACCCCGGCATGGCCACAGGGGGTATGGGTGATGTGCTGTGCGGCATCCTTGGCGGGTTGGTTGCCCAGGGATTGCCCATAGTCGATGCCGCGCGGCTCGGCGCCGTTATCCATGCCTGCGCTGCCGATCTCGCCGCCGGTGAGCATGGCCAGCGCAGTTTGTTAGCGACTGACTTGATCCCCTATTTGGGTGAGTTGTTATGAACCGGGGCGAAGCATGATCAACCGTGAATTCCAGCTTGATGATGATGTCCGGATGGTTGCCTTTGGCGAACATCTAGGGCGCGCGCTGGCCACCTGCGAAGGGGCGGTATCTGTTTATTTGCAGGGGGATTTGGGGGCGGGCAAGACCACGCTGAGCCGTGGCATCCTGCGTGCATTTGGCCATGCCGGCGCGGTGAAAAGTCCCACCTACACTTTGGTGGAACCCTACGAATTCGCGGAGCGCACCGTCTATCACTTCGACCTCTATCGCCTGGGCGACGCGGAGGAACTGGAATACATGGGAATTCGTGATTACTTTTCCGCGCCGAATATTTGCCTTATCGAATGGCCGGAACGGGGCCTGGGGCTATTGCCGGAAGCGGATGTTCGTTTGAATATAACGGTAGTTCCGGTCGGTCGCCTTATCCATTTACAGAGTCGCCTGCCGCTGGCAATTTAATCTGCAAAAAATTTAATAAAGATTGTTAATTCTGAATTGTGCGCAGATGGTCAAAATCCTGAACCTGACCTAGGCTTGGGGTTATCGCTTTTTTGTTATGTCGTCATGTCCTGGTTTTTACTCACCCTAAAAAACAACCCTTCGGAGTGATTGACCAGCCGTTAGTGTGGTGAGGAAGATTCATGCACAACCAATTGTGTTTCTACCCGGGGCTGCGTGCAAGCCAGGCGCGCGGCCTTTTGTTGTTGGGGGTGGTTTTTTTCAGCCCGGGCGGCCGGGCCCTTGAAGCCGCCACAACGGATAATGTCCTCCTGACCATGTTGTGGGGCAGCCTTGCGGCCGTCATCGCCGTTTTAGTTATAGGTGCGAGCTGGTCCTGGAGTTTGAAACGCACGGTGGCCTTGCGCACCCGCGAGTTGCGCGACGCACTGGCGCAACGGGAAATGGCCGAGCGGGAATTAAGGCACCTCGCCAATTTTGATTCGCAAACCGGCCTCGCCAAGCTGCAATATTTTATCGAGCAAGTGGATGATTATTTTCATTCGCACCAACAACCGGTGAAACAGGAAAAGGAAATCCTGGTCATCAAGCTGGTGGACCTGGATGCAATTGTGCGCACTTTCGGTTTTTCGCGCGCGGAAATGGTGGTGGGCGCATTTGCCGCACATTTGATGAAATTACCCGAGTCGCTTGCGGCTTATCTGGGACGTGGCGTCTTCGCTATTTTTACCAACAAGTGCAATGCGCCGGCGTTATTTGATCGCCTGGCGGCGGACCTGGCCCGCACAGACCCGGGCCTGAACTCACAACTTGTCGGTGGTTCCTCCTATTGGCCTGAGCACGGGCGCTCGGCCGGAAAATTATTGCGGCACGCGGATACTGCCATGGCGATGAGTGTCGCGCGTCGCCGTCGCTGGATGGCATACGAAGTTGCCATGGAGCCCAGTCGCATGGATATGGATATCATTTCACTGTTTATCGATGGCAACGTGCCGGGTATTTTCCCGGTGTTCCAACCGCAACTGGATTTGCGCACCGGTAAAATTTCCTCGGCGGAAATCCTGGTGCGCTGGCAGCATCCGCGTTTGGGGTTTATTCCGCCCAACGTGTTCATTCCATTGTTGGAAAACTCCGGCCTGATCGAACAGGTTACGGTGCAAATGATCGGTGAGGCGGTGCGTGTTGCCGTGTTGCTGCGCGAGCGCAATTTGCCGTGTGCGATCAGTGTCAACATTGCCGCTTACGATTTAATTGAAACCGGCCTCGCCGACATTATCCGCAAGGCCCTGGCGCGTTATCAGGGGCTGGCTGGCGATATCAAACTGGAGTTAACCGAAACCTCGGTAGCTAGCGATCCGCAACGTGTAAAACAAGTGTTGCTGGAGTTAAGCGAGTTGGGAATCTACGCCTCGGTTGATGATTTCGGGACAGGTTATTCGTCGCTTTCCTACCTGAGTCTGTTCCCCATCCGCGAATTAAAAATCGACCGCACCTTTGTCGGCGATATGATCGGCAACCCGCGCAACCGCAGCATTGTACGTTCCACCATTGTAATGGCACGCGAGCTGGGCCTGGTTACCGTCGCTGAAGGTGTGGAGGACGACCAAACCCTGCAAATGCTTAAAAAAGACGGTTGTGACCTGGCGCAGGGGTATGTCATCGCCAAGCCCATGGGTGAAACGGATTTTATTGAATTTATGCGGACCCATGCCGCCCATGTTGTTGATGTAAGCCAGTTTATGAAGCACTGAATAAACGCCCTGCGGAAATTTAAAACCTTTATGTTGGTGAATAAACAGTGATCAAATCGGCAATTTTGCTAGAGTGAAAACGGGTTTTTGCGGTAAAGTGCACCGGTCACAAAGCCGCTAAACCCTGGCAGTGCTGCGTCATAACGACAAAAAGCTGTTGAAACCAGCAGATAGAGAGTAATCCGGTTTTGAAATTATCGATGACTTTTAGCCGCCGCCTGTGCGGACTTCTTTTCCTCGGGCTTGTGGTTTTTGCCCAGGTCGCCCAGTCAGCGGCAGTCAATGGTGTGCGTGTCTGGCGTGCACCCGACCATACCCGCATAGTGCTTGACCTGGATGCGCCGGTTCAGCACAAGCTCACGCTCGCTCATAACCCCGACCGAATTATCCTGGATGTCCCCGCCAGTAAATTAAATGCCGGCCTTGCCAAATTACCGCTCGCCGATACGCCGGTATTAGCTATCCGCAGCTATGTGCAAAACAAAACTGATTTGCGCCTGGTGCTGGATTTAAAGGCGAAAATTGCCCCCAACAGCTTTCTATTGAAAGCCCACGGCGGTATGCATGATCGTTTGGTCATTGACCTTTACGACGAACCTGCCGCTGCCGGTAACACAACAAACGCTGCCGAAAAAGCGCCGGTAACGGCTGCACCTCCCGCAACCGATCCGCCAACCCCGGCAAAAACGCCGGGGGCTGTCGAAACATCTGCGGTGGGCCCGCAAGGCAAGCGCACTATTATCGTTGCGGTGGACGCAGGGCACGGCGGCGAAGATCCGGGGGCTATGGGCCCCAATCGCTTGCGCGAAAAAGAAGTTACCCTCGCCATTGCCAGGGAACTGGTCGCGGCGATCAACGCCCAACCGGGGTTTACCGGAAAATTAACCCGCACCGGCGATTACTTTATCCCGCTGAAAAAACGCCGTGACATCGCGCGTAATATGAAAGCGGATTTATTTGTTTCCATCCATGCGGATGCCTTTACCAAAGCCAGCGCGCGTGGCGCATCGGTATTTGCGTTATCGCGCACCGGGGCTACGTCTGAAACTGCGCGCTTTTTGGCGGCGCGCGAAAATGAATCGGATTTGATCGGCGGTGTCGGCAATATCAGCCTTGACGATAAAGACCAGGTACTCGCGGGGGTATTGGTGGATTTATCGATGACCGCAACCCTCAATTCAAGTTTGCAGGTGGGGCATCATGTGTTGAATTCCCTGGGAGGTATTGCGCATTTGCACAAACACCACGTGGAGCAGGCGGGCTTTATGGTGTTGAAATCGCCTGACGTTCCCTCGATCCTGGTGGAAACGGGTTTTATTTCCAATCCGGAGGAGTCGCGCAAATTAGCCACGCCCGCGTATCGCAAGCAAATGGCCAACTCGGTATTTAAAGGTATTCGCCAGTATTTTTATCAGCATCCACCGGCGGGAACCTACGTGGCGGCCTTGTTACAGTCCGGCGGCGCCAAGGATTTCGAGCGGCAACATACCGTCGGCGCTGGCGATAGTTTGTCGGCCATTGCGGCGCGTTACGGCGTGACCGGCCAGGAGTTGATGCGGTACAACAAAATGAACTCCACGGTGGTAAAACTCGGGCAGGTTTTAAAAATTCCGGCCGATAAAAAAACAGTCGTCGCACCCGTTGCCACCACACAGGTTGCGCCGACCACTTTGCCTGTGGCAAAACCCGTCGCCGCCAAATCCGCTACCGCCAAACCGGCGACTAGCCATCCGCGACACCATAAAGTGATTGCCGGGGATACGTTATCCGGCATCGCATCGCGTTACGGGGTGTCTGTTGCGCAATTGTTGCGTCATAACAATATGAAAAATTCCACAGTAAGAATTGGCCAAACGCTTAAAATCCCTACCTCTTGATGCTCAATCTCGTCGCTTTCCGCAATCCGGATCGATGTGTTTTTAAAAAAGGTTAATGCGATTCTCCCATGCGCAAAATTAAATTACTCAGCCCCCGCCTTGCTAACCAGATTGCTGCTGGCGAGGTGGTGGAACGACCCTCATCGGTTATCAAGGAGCTGCTTGAAAACTCGCTGGACGCGGGTGCCACGCGTTTGGAAATCGATGTTGAGGACGGTGGAATCAAGTTAATGCGCGTGCGTGATAATGGTGGGGGTATCGACAAGGATGATTTGCCGCTCGCATTGAGTCGCCACGCCACCAGTAAAATTTACGAATTGGATGATCTGGAAGCGGTAGCCACTTTAGGGTTTCGCGGTGAGGCGCTGGCAAGTATCAGTTCCGTTGCCCGCCTCGCGCTAATCAGCAGCACTACGGAAGACAGTGCCGGCTGGCAGGTCATCGCGGAAGGCCGCGATATGGAAACACAAATTTCACCTGCGCCGCATCCGCGCGGTACCACCGTAGAGGTGCGCGATTTATTTTTTAACACTCCGGCGCGCCGCAAGTTTTTACGTACCGACAAAACTGAATATACCCACCTGGAAGATGTTGTAAAACGTTTGGCGCTGTCACGTTTTGATGTCGCGTTTAATTTACGTCACAACAACCGTGCAATTTATTCCTGGCGCGCGGGCGATTCCCAACTGGAACAAGAGCGTCGCGTCGCGCAAGTCTGCGGCCCTGCGTTTATGGAAAATGCGGTGCATATCGATATCGAGCGCAATGGTTTGCGTTTGTGGGGGTGGGTGGCCCAGCCAACCTTTTCGCGCAGCCAGGCGGATTTGCAACATTTTTACGTGAATGGCCGCGCGATTCGCGACAAGCTGGTGAGTCACGCTGTGCGGCAGGCGTATCAGGATGTGCTATATCACGGACGCCATCCGGCGTTTGTGTTGTATCTCGAATTAGATCCCGCCACGGTCGATGTGAATGTTCACCCCACCAAACACGAAGTGCGTTTTCGCGATAATCGCAGCGTGCACGATTTTATTTATTCGAGCCTGCATCATGCACTCGCACGCGTTCGCCCGGAAGATACGCTGGCGCGGCGCGAATCATTTGAATCGGTAGAAATTCCTGGGCCAAATAAAACATCCGGCCTGAATTCATTGGCGCTTGCTGCACCAAAAACCCTGCAAGGAATTGCGGCGGGTGAATTCAGAGGCCAGGAAACTATCGGATTTCGCGCACCTGTTGCGACGGGGTATCAAAATACTTATCGACCATCACCTGCTGAAAATATTGTGCGTGAACAGATGGCGGTGTACGGTGCCCTGCATTCATCCCCCTTACAAAACAATGCGCTACCCGAAACGCACAGTGAAGATATTCCACCGCTGGGCTATGCGCTGGCGCAGTTAAAAGGCATCTACATCCTGGCGGAAAATGCACAGGGTTTAATCCTGGTGGATATGCATGCCGCCCACGAGCGTATAACTTATGAACGTATGAAAGAATCCTTCAGTTGTGGTGGCATCCAAACGCAACCGCTGCTGGTGCCTGAATCCATTGCCGTCAGTGAAAAAGAAGCCGATTGCGCCGAAAACTTTCACGCGATTTTTACCAGCCTGGGATTTGAGTTGCAGCGCGCCGGGCCGGAAACATTATTGATCCGGCAGGTTCCGGTAATTTTAAATCGCGCCAAAGTTGAACAATTGGTTCGCGACGTCCTTGCGGATTTAATCGAACACGGAACCAGCGAACGCATCCAGCATCACATCAATGAAATCCTCGGTACCATGGCTTGCCACGGCTCGGTGCGCGCCAATCGCAAATTAACCATTCCGGAAATGAATGCGTTGTTACGCGATATGGAAGCAACTGAACGCAGTGGCCAATGTAACCATGGTCGTCCTACCTGGTTGTTGCAGTCATTGGATGACCTGGACAAATTATTTATGCGCGGCCAGTAATGACCATCGCAAATATTGAAAGGAAACCTGTCATTTTTTTGATGGGTCCCACGGCATCCGGTAAAACAGAGTTGGCAATTTCATTGCGCCAACATTTACCTGTTGAACTTATCAGTGTGGATTCGACTCTGGTGTACCGTGGAATGGACATTGGCACCGCCAAGCCCACAGCAGCGGAATTGGCTGCCGCGCCCCATCGCCTGATCGATATTCGCGATCCATCCGAGCCTTATTCGGTCGCGGATTTCCTGGTGGATGCGGAACGTGAAATTGCCGCGATCCACAACGCCGGGAAAATTCCACTGCTGGTTGGCGGAACTATGCTTTATTTTCGCGCACTATTGGACGGCTTGGCGGAGATGCCCGCTGCGGACGCTGAAATACGCGCGCAAATTGAACGTGAAGCGGAAGAGTTTGGTTGGCCCTATGTCCATCAACAGTTAACAGAGGTGGATCCACAAACCGCGGCAGGGATCCATCCCAATCATTCACAGCGGTTAAGTCGCGCACTGGAAGTTTATCGCGTCAGCGGAAAAACCATGACGCAACTACGCGAATTGCAACATGCGCAAACAGGAGCAGGGGCATTTGATGAGCGCTTCCAACTTTGCCAATTGGCAATAGCGCCACGCGATCGCTCAGTATTGCATGAACGTATTGCGCATCGTTTTAAAAAAATGCTTGCGAATGGTTTGATTGAGGAGGTTCGCAAACTTTATGGTCGCGGTGATTTGCACAAAGATCTTCCGGCAATTCGCGCTGTAGGTTATCGCCAGGTATGGGATTATTTTGATGGCCTGTGGGATTACGACGAGATGACAGAACGCGGCATTATCGCCACGCGCCAATTAGCCAAGCGCCAATTCACCTGGCTGCGCGGATGGTCGACAAGCGCAAATACTGATCTACACTGGATATTCACAGAGACCGAACAGGGAATTTCACTTACAAAGGAAGAAATTGTGCGTTGCGCCTTGAATTTTATAGGGCCGAGAGCCATATAATACCGGCGTGAGAACCCTAGTCAGATTTTCATGCATTCTTCCACCCCCTCCTTACCGGGTGTATTAGGTGTTTCGGGTGGGTAATTTTTGCTTTCTTTTTATTTATTGTCCCGAGGAGAATAAACATGTCAAAAGGGCATAGTTTACAAGACCCTTACCTGAACGTTCTGCGCAAAGAACGTGTACCTGTGTCCATTTACCTGGTAAATGGCATCAAGTTGCAGGGCCAGGTTGAATCATTTGATCAGTTTGTTGTGCTGCTGAAAAACACCGTAAGCCAAATGGTTTACAAGCATGCTATCTCTACTGTTGTCCCATCCCGCGCAGTACGTGTGCCACTGCTGAATGAAGCGGGTGGTATCGAAGGCGAAGAAGACGAGCAAGCCGAGTAATCTATCAAGCTATTGATATAGCCTCGAGGTCGCTAATTGTTTTTTGATCGCCCAGAATCAGGTGAGCTGGCAGTGCTGGTTCACCTGAACTTGTCTCATGGCCAAGATGCCGAAGATCCCCGCGAATTTGAAGAGTTAGTGCTATCAGCGGGAGGTGACCCCGTTGCTTTCTTGACTGGCTCGCGAATTGTTCCCACCGCTAAATTCCTTATCAGCACCGGCAAGCTGGAAGAGCTGCGGCAATTGGTTGCTGAACATAAAGCTGAACTGGTGATTTTTAATCACACGCTTACGCCAAGCCAGGAGCGCAATCTTGAGCGCGAATTGCAATGTCGTGTATTGGATCGTACCGGTTTGATCCTCGATATTTTTGCCCAGCGCGCCCGGACATTCGAGGGTAAATTGCAAGTTGAGCTGGCACAGTTGCGCCATACTTCCACTCGACTCATCCGGGGATGGACTCACCTTGAGCGCCAAAAAGGTGGTATCGGTTTGCGCGGCCCGGGTGAAACCCAGCTTGAAACCGACCGCCGGTTACTGCGCAACCGCATCACCATGATTGAGCAGCGCCTTGAAAAAGTTCGATCCCAGCGTGAGCAAGGGCGTCGGTCGCGCCAGCGCGCCGCTATCCCCACAGTTTCGTTGGTGGGTTATACCAATGCGGGTAAATCCACTCTGTTTAATCGCATTACCGGTGCGGATGTATACGCTGAAAACCAGTTGTTTGCGACCCTTGATCCTACAATGCGCCGCATAGAGCTTGCAGACATTGGTGCGGTGGTATTGGCAGACACAGTAGGGTTTATTAGCCATCTGCCCCATAAATTGGTCGAGGCTTTTCGCGCAACCCTGGAAGAGGCCAGTAACTCGACTTTACTTTTGCATGTGATAGATTCCGCAGCTGAAGAGCGCCTGCGCAATATTGAACAGGTGGAATTGGTGTTGGAGGAAATCGGTGCGGCCGAATTGCCGCAACTGCGTGTTTACAATAAAGTCGATCTGCTCGCGGATATCGAGCCGCATATCGATCGCGATGACGCCGGAAAGCCCCTCGCGGTTTGGCTTTCCGCGCAAACCGGTGCCGGTTGCAACTTATTGGAAGAGGCAATATCCGAGTTACTGGGTAAAGAAATAATTAACGGACGGTTGGTCCTGACCCCCAAACAAGGTCGCTTACGCGCTATGCTTTACGCCCAGCAAGCCGTGGTTGCCGAAGATTACCGGGACGATGGTGCGAGCCTGTTGCAAATACGTATACCAAAAAGCGATTTATTACGGATTCTCAGTGCTGAATCCATAACATTCGAACAATTGATTTGGGCGGATGAAGCTTCCGCCCCACAGGATTCATCTGGAGAGTTGTAAGCCAAGCTACAACCCCGGAACCTTATTATTTCTACGTGGAGAAAAACTATGGCCTGGAATGAACCGGGAAAAGACAAAGACCCATGGGGCGGTCGCGGAGGTGGCAATAATAATGATGGCCCGCCCGACCTGGATGAAGCATTTAGGAAACTTCAAGAAAAGCTGAACGGAATTTTTGGTGGGGGAGGTTCCGGCTCAGGTGGCGGCAAGTCTTCTGGGGGCACAAGTCTCGGGCCATTATTTGCAATTGCCGTCATTATTGCGGCGGTGTTTTATTTAGGTGCCGGATTTTATCAGGTAGATGCCAAAGAGCGCGCCGTAGTCCTTAAATTTGGTGCGTTTTCGGAAATCAAAACGGAAGGCTTGAACTGGAATGCGCCGCTGATTACCGATGTGTACATCGTTAACGTGACCGGTGAGCGCCAATATCCGTCGCGTGGCTTGATGTTGACCGAAGATGAAAGCATCGTTGAGTTGCCAATCACGGTTCAATATAACGTTGCTGATGTTAAATCCTATGTACTTAATGTGCGCGACCCCGAAACCAGCTTGCGCCACGCTACGGATTCCGCTGTGCGTCATGTGATTGGTTCTACTGAATTGAATCAGGTGTTATCGGAAGGCCGCCAGGCTATTGCCGCTGAAGTAAAGCAGCGGTTACAACGCTATATGGATTCTTACGGTGCCGGTATCCAGGTGATTAACGTAAATATCCAGGAAGCCCGTCCGCCTGAAGAAGTTCGCGCAGCATTTGATGACGTAATTAAAGCGAAAGAAGATGAGGCGCGGTTAAAAAACCAGGCCCAGGCCTATGCCAATGGGATAATCCCGGAGGCTCGTGGCCGCGCTCAGCGTATGCTTGAAGAGGCCGAAGCTTACAAGGCGGAGGTAGTTGCACGTGCAGAAGGTGAGTCTGATCGTTTTGAAAGTTTGTTGGCTGAATACAAGCGTGCCCCGGAGGTAACCCGCCAGCGCTTGTACCTCGAAACGATGGAAAATGTCATGGCTAATTCGTCTAAAGTGATGGTGGATGTGGCCGGCGGCAACAACATGCTGTACCTGCCATTGGACCGAATGGGAAATCGCTCGACCGCAACTGAGCCCCAGGTCCAAACTGAAAACTTCAACTCGCGTACCGCGCCGGTTGAAACTGCCAAGCCACTTGTTCGTCGGGAGCTTCGCTAATGTCTAATAAAGGTTTTTTTGCCATTATCCTGGCTGTGATTGGTTTGCTTATTGCGTTTAATAGCATCTTTGTGGTGACTGAATACCAGCGCGCAGTGGTGTTGCAATTCGGTCGTTTGGTGAAGGCGGATGTACCTCCGGGGTTGCATTTCAAATTCCCGTTTGCTGAGAAAGTACGTAAATTCGATGGTCGCCTGTTAACCGCGGATATGACCCCCGAGAGCTTTTTCACGGTAGAAAACAAGCGTTTGGTCGTTGATTCCTATATCAAATGGCAAGTGAAAGATGTCGAAACCTTCTATAAGGCCACCAATGGTGACGAAGCAACTGCCGAAAACCGTTTGGCCCAGCGCGTGGCGGATGGCTTGCGTAACCAGTTCGGGCGTCGCACCCTGCACGATGTGGTATCCGGTCAACGCGATGAGCTGATGAGCGAAATAACTGCCAGCATCAACATAGACGCGGTGAAATTATTAGGGATTGAAGTTAAGGATATCCGCGTCAAGCGCATCGATTTCCCGCCGGAAGCAAGTCAATCCGTATTTGCCCGTATGGCGGCGGATCGCGAGAAAGAGGCGCGCGAATATCGTTCACAAGGTAAGGAGCAAGCGGAAGTGATTGGTGCGGATGCGGACAAACAGCGCGCTGTATTGGAAGCAAATGCCTATCGTGACGCGGAGCGCATTCGCGGTGAGGGAGATGCAAAAGCCGCCGCTATTTTTGCCGAGGCCTACAACAAAGATCCCGAGTTCTTCAGTTTTATGCGCAGCCTTAATGCCTATCGCCAAAGTTTCAGTAATAAAGAGGATTTGATGGTGGTTGATCCAAAAAGCGATTTCTTCCGTTACCTGAAAGATCCACAAGGAAAAAAATAGCCCGTACAAGACAAGGCCCGCTATTGCGGGCCTTGTTGTTTTTGCGGGTCAGATAAAAATTGGCCTACAAATTTTGTGACAAACAGTGTTAAAATGCCGCAACCGAGCCGACCGCTCGGTTTTTTTATGCGCGCCCGCCGGATTTTTGCTGAATATTGAGTCGCTTATGACCTACGCTGATCGCTGGTTGTTACCGGATGGGGTGGAAGAAATCCTCCCCGCCGAGGCTAAAGCCATAGATACCTTGCGTCGTCGCCTGCTGGACCTCTATAGCACATGGGGATATGACATGGTTATCCCCCCTTTGCTGGAGTACACAGATTCCCTCTTGATAGGGTTGGGGCGCGACGTAGACCTGCTTACTTTTAAAGTCACTGACCAATTGAGTGGCCGTACCCTTGGGATACGTGCAGATATTACCCCGCAAACTGCTCGTATGGATGCCCATAGTTTTCATCGAACAGGCCCCAATCGGTTATGTTATGCCGGGCATGTGGTCCATACCCGGCCCAAGAACCCGCTCGCTACCCGTACGCCTATTCAGGCTGGCCTTGAGTTGTACGGTGAGCCAGGCATAACAGCTGATATTGAAGTGGTGTCCTTATTACTGGAATCTCTGTCTGTGGCGGGCTTGTCGCGCCAGCACATTGACCTGGGCCATGTCGGAATTTATCGCGCCATCGCCGCCGATGCGGGGTTAAGTAAAGTCCAGGAGGAAACTTTCTTCGAATTGTTGCAACGCAAGGCCATGACCGAGATTTGTGCCTGGGTTGATGCAAATATCCAAGATGCCAGGATTGCTGGCTTATTCCTGGCCTTGCCTGGCCTTGCGGGTGACAAAACCGTCCTGGATAAAGCGCGCAATTTGTTTGCGGGCCTGTATGCAGCGCAGCAAGCGGTGGAGCAATTGGCCCGTGTTGCCGAGGTTATCGAACAGCGCTATCCATCGGCAGAGCTTTATTTCGATTTAGGGGAATTGCGCGGCTACCACTATTTAACCGGTTTGGTATTTGCGGCCTTTGCTCCCGGCTATGGCAATCCGATCGCCAGTGGTGGACGCTATGACCATATCGGTGAGGTTTTCGGGCGCGCGCGCCCGGCTACCGGATTTGCAGTTGACATTACGGCTATCAGTAAACTCGGCCTGCTGCCACGGCCGTCATTGAGCGCAATCGCTGTTATCGAATCTACTGACCCACAACAATGGCAGGCAGTCATTGAGCTGCGTCAAAAGGGCGAGCGTGTGGTTGGCGTCAATACGACGACTGACCTTTCAGAATTGGGCTGTGATCGCCAGTTGGTATTGTGCGATGGCCGTTATCAGATCCAGTCAATCTGATTTTCATTTTATTTTTATCAAGCACAGAGAGTTAAACCAGTCATGGGCAAGAACGTTGTGGTATTGGGCACCCAATGGGGTGACGAAGGCAAGGGTAAGATTGTTGATTTATTGACGGACCAGGTTTCCCTGGTGACTCGCTTTCAGGGGGGCCACAATGCGGGCCACACGTTGGTGATCGATGGTAAAAAAACAGTCCTCCACCTGATTCCCTCCGGTATCTTGCGCGATGGTGTTACCTGCTTGATTGGTAATGGTGTGGTGCTCTCACCCGAAGCCTTGCTCAAGGAGATTACCGGTTTGGAAGAAACCGGTGTGCCGGTGCGCAGCCGCCTGCGTTTGTCTCCCGCTTGCCCGCTTATCCTTCCTTATCATGTCGCGTTAGATCAGGCGCGGGAGCTGGCTCGCGGTGACGCAAAAATCGGTACCACCGGCCGTGGTATTGGCCCTGCTTATGAAGACAAAGTTGCCCGCCGTGGTTTGCGCTTGGGTGATTTGGTGGATTTGGATACTTTTGCGGTCAAACTCAGGGAAATTCTTGCCTACCATAACTTCGTATTGACCAATTATTTCAAAGTCGAAGAAGTGAGTTTTGATAAGGTATTAGCCGATTGCAAACTATGGGCCGCGCAGTTGATTCCAATGATGGCTGATGTGACCGAGTTGCTTCACACTGCTCGTGAACAAGGCGAAAGCATCCTGTTTGAAGGTGCCCAAGGTTCATTGCTGGATATTGATCACGGCACCTATCCCTACGTAACCTCTTCCAACACGACTGCTGGCGGTACCGCAACCGGTTCCGGTTTTGGGCCCCTTTATCTCGATTATGTATTGGGAATTACCAAAGCCTATACCACACGTGTCGGGTCCGGCCCCTTCCCGACTGAGCTGGGTTGTGAAATTGGTGAATACCTGGGCAAAAAAGGTCATGAATTCGGCGCAACTACGGGTCGCAAACGTCGTTGTGGCTGGTTTGATGCGGTTGCCGTTCGTCACGCCAACCGTATCAATAGCGTTACGGGCATTTGCCTGACTAAACTCGATGTCCTGGATGGGCTTGATACGGTCAAAATCTGTATCGGTTATCTGGATTCCAAAGGTAATCCTATTGCTACCATGCCTTATGATGCGGATGGATGGGCGGACCTCAAGCCTATTTATGAAGAGATGCCGGGATGGGCTGAATCTACCGTCGGCGCCCAATCCCTGAATGATTTACCTGCCAATGCCCGCGCCTATATCCGTAGGCTGGAAGAATTGGTTAAAGCGCCCATCGACATCATATCGACGGGACCGGATCGGGTTGAAACCATCGTCCTGCGCCATCCGTTCTCGGCATAAAAATCCTCTTTTTGACGTATAAAAGCTCATTCTTTCGAATGGGCTTTTTTATTTGCAAAATTTAAAATCACCGATAATTGATTGATCGCCTTTCAATTGATAGCGCTGTCAACTTGTCTGTCGACAGATCAAATAAGCAGCAAATATGGCTTATAGTCATATTGACAAATATTAATTTTCTGGGCTAGGATTGAAAAGTCTTGCCCAATAACATTACTAGTGTGCAAGACTTGTGTGATCCAGTTTTTCATGATCTATACTCGATGAGACTTTGAGTCTATGTGACCCAAAGCCCTATAAAAAATTTCCTATCATAAATTTAATAAGGGGTTGGCTATATGGTTTTCCATAAGAACGACAAAACCGCACCACAACTACAGGGCATCAAGTTTAAAAAATCGATGTTAGCAATGTGCATCATGGCCCTTTCCGCGCCTTCATTTGCACAAGATACCGCTACAGAAGACACTAATGATGTAGAAGAAGTGGTAGTTACCGGGATGCGCGCTGACTTGCAAAATGCGCAGGAGATCAAGCGAAATTCCGCTACATTTGTAGATGCCATTTCTGCTGACGATATAGGCGCGCTTCCGGATCGTAGCGTGTTGGAAGCAATGCAGCGCGTCCCTGGCGTATCTATTGATCGTTTCGCGGCTGCAAACGACCCTGACCATAAAGGTGTGGAAGGTTCGGGTGCTGTGATCCGGGGTATGTCACAAACCCGTTCCGAATTTAACGGTCGTGATTCATTTACGGCTAACTCTGGCCGTGGTTTAAGTTTCCAGGACGTGCCGCCGGAATTGATGGCCGGTGTGGACGTATATAAAAACCAGACCGCCGACATGATTGAAGGTGGTATCTCGGGAACAGTGAGCCTGCGTACTCGCAAACCATTTGATCAGGATGGTCGTGTATTTTCATTCTCTGCTGATGGTACTTACGCAGATATGACCGAAGAACTGACTCCAACTGTGTCATTTTTGTTCAGTGATCGTTGGGAAACTTCTGCAGGGGAATTTGGTTTCCTATTCAATGCCTCGGATTCTAATCTTGAAGCAAGTTCTCATGGTGTTCAGATCGACCGTTACGAATTCCGGAGGCTGACTCCACGTATCGGTGCCGAAAATAATACTGTTTTCCCCGGTTTTGGATACGTCACTACTCCCTATACCTACGATGGCACCTTAGTTACTGGTGGTCCTAACAGTGGCACATCTCCGCTCAATCCTGAAACAGATATAGGAACTCAAGGTGTTTTGGTTCCTAACGGCATGAATATGTTTATGAAAACAGATACTCGTGACCGTACCGGTATTGCTTTGGCGACCCAATGGGAGAGCAGTGACGAAAATTTATTGGCGACCTTCCAATTCATGCGCTCTGATGCAACCCTGGCTTGGACTGAAAATGCGATTAAGAGCCAAATGGACTTCAACACGGGCACCACTTATGGTGCGCCAGGTGAGCAATATGAATTCGATGAAAGGGGGGTATTCCTGAATGGTTCATTGGCGCATATGCAGGATGGTTGGCGTAGTAACGATAATAACCGCGTTCCTAATAATGCCAGTTGGAGTAATCCTGTAGTTCCGGTTTTTGGCCACAGATTCCAAACTGATAACCGTTATAAAGAAACTAATACAGTCATCGATGATTTTGGCTTTAATTTGAAGTGGACTCCTACTGATAAATTGGAGCTATCAGCGGATTTGCAACATATCAAAGCTGAAACAAAAGATGACGATGTAACCCTAATGTTTATGACTTGGGCAATTATGGATGCTGACTTAAGAGGCAAGCCCGCCGTAACAGTTATGAATCCCTGGTCTTTTGCGCCAGCAAGCACAGAGTTTAATACGGGAGATGAATATTTCACTACGGAAAGTTCCTACTTGTATAACGCTGCTATGGATCACTACGAGCGTAGCGAAGGTCAATCAGATGCGATTCGTCTTGACGGTACTTACGAGTTGGATGGTTTTTTCACCAGTGTGAAAGCGGGTGTTCGTGCGGCTGAGCGTGAACAAACAGTGCGTAATTCTGCCTATAACTGGGATCGTTTGGGACCGCTATGGAATAATCCCGAGTGGTTGGATGAGACTTCTCTCGATCCATCTTTTACCGGGGATGCATACCAATTGCTTGATTGGAGTGATTTCTACCGCGGCGGTGTAGTGGATATTCAAGGGGCTGGCAATAAAGTTATCCATCCAAGTGACGAGTTAACTAAGCAGTACAGAAATTGGGGTTCCTATTTTGCAGGTATGTACAGTGTCGAAAACTCTGATGATTGCAATAGTGAATGGCGTCCTGCGGATCAAAGAACTGAGTGGGATGGCTCTGCTTGCGTTAAACGTGATGATTTAAATGGTTTTTTCCTGGATGGGGAAATCAACACCACTACTGAAACCAATACTGCCGCTTATGTGCGCCTGGATTTTGAAACAGAATTGGCTGGCTTGCCAACCAGCGGTAACATTGGTGTCCGTTATGTGCGTGTAACCAACGAGACTGAGGGCTTTACAACTTATCCTCAGCTGACTAGAAGTAATCTGTTGCCTGCCAATTGGGATCCCAAGAATGTTAATCCAGCAGATTATGACTTGTTTGACGTAAACGAGAGTAACGAATTTTTGGGGTCTTCTAATAACTTCTTGCCTAACGAAGTGTATGAATTTGCCAATGGCATTTACTCTCCAAATAGCGCCAAGCGGACCGTTGATGATGTGTTGCCGAGTGTCAATTTGAAAGTTAACGTAACGGATGATCATATCCTTCGTTTTGCGGTATCAAAAGCTTTGGCATATCCGGATATTGGTGATTTAAGAAATTACGTTAGTATTGGTACCGCTGAAGGGTCAACTTATACATTTAAAGCACCTTATTGGGGTCCAACTAATCCCCATCCATTAACCCCTGTGGTTGATGGTGTGCCTCATCCATCTGGGCTGCCTGCAACGGTGAAAAATGGTTCAGAATGTATGAGTGGTACAGTGCAAGTTCCATGTGGGGATTACAGTTCTGCACCTGATGGGGCTCTATTAAATGATGCGGGCATGCCGGTGTTCCTTGGGGCTGACGGTACGGCAATCAACGAACAACGTATTGTTGATGGAAATAGCGTTAACTTTATGGGTTGGCAAGGTTCGTCAGGTAACCCACTCCTGATGCCAATGGAATCCATCCAGTATGATGCGTCTTGGGAATGGTATTTTGCGAAAGCTGGTTCTATGACTGTATCTTTGTTCTACAAAGACCTGTCTAATTTCTTTATCAATGGTGCCTATGCGCGCGAATTCACCAACCCCGTCAGCGGTGTAACACAAACTGTTGCTATCGCCGGTCCGCAAAATGGCGGTGACGGTACAATGAAGGGCTTCGAAGTGGCATATCAGCAGTTCTATGATATGTTGCCTTCTCCGTTTGATGGTTTTGGTGTTCAGGCTAACTACTCATACATTAAGGCTGAGGGTGTTCCTAACTCCAACTTGAATGCTGGTTCAGGTACTCCGGCCTCTGATTTTGTTTCCCTGGGTGATATAGGGTTGCAAGGTCAGTCTGATCACACCGCGAACTTCGCGATGATGTATGAGAAGTACGATTGGGCTTTACGTCTGGCGTATAACTGGCGCTCTGAATATCTCCTGACGTCACGTGATGTAATTACTGGCTTGCCAGTGTATAACGATGACCAAGGGTATTTGGATGCATCAGCTTTCTATAATGTCACTGACAATATTAAGGTGGGCCTCCAGGCGGTTAACTTGTTGAACACCGAAACACGCACCTTCTCGAAGATTGATGCAAATATGAAGGTGCCACGTACCTGGTTCGTGGATGATACTCGTTATACCTTTGTTGTAAGAGCAACTTTCTAATCGCTGTTATGTTAGATGGTTAAAAAAGCGCGCTAAGGCGCGCTTTTTTTTTGAACAAACATGAGGCAACAATGATAAAAAAATATGTCATTTTGGGAGGTGGAACAGCAGGTTGGATGACCGCCGCAGCATTAGCGCGATTTATCGATTCGACATATGCGCAGATAACCCTGATTGAGTCTGACTCAATAGGAACTGTGGGTGTAGGCGAAGCAACAATTCCGCATATCAGGGTATTTAACGATTTGCTTGGCATAGAAGAGCCAGATTTTATGCGGGCAGTGAATGCTACTTATAAGTTGGGTATTCGATTCAGTGGGTGGGGTAATTCGAAAAGTGATTATTATCACCCTTTTGGTAATCATGGTTTTCCTATAAATGGCCTGGGATTCCATCATTATTGGTTGGGTGCCAAAAAGTCGGGTGCGGATATTGAGCCATTTGATTTATTTTCTATGGCAAATGTTTTGGCCCGTGAGGAAAAATTCATCTACCCATCATCTGATCCTGATGATGTGTTATCCACTTTTTCATATGCTTACCATATAGATGCAACTGCATATGCAAAGCTTCTTAGATCCTACGCTGAAGCTCGTGGTGTTATAAGAATAGAGGGCGAAGTTACCTCAGTCGCTAAAAACCAGGAAACAGGATTTATAGAATCCTTAAGGCTGGTATCAGGACAATGCATAGAAGGCAATTTGTTTATAGATTGTAGTGGGTTTCGCTCAAGGCTTTTGGGCCAGGAATTGGGTGTTGAGTTCGAAAGCTGGAAAAAATGGTTGCCGTGTGACACGGCCTTGGCTGTTCCTGCAGCAGGTGGTTCAGTAATGCAACCTTATACACACTCATCTGCAAAAAAAGCAGGATGGTGTTGGCGGATTCCATTGGTGCATAGAATCGGAAATGGGCATGTTTTTTCTTCGGAGTTTACCAGTCGGGATGAAGCCCTGGATGAATTAAACAATAACTTTTCAGAGGAAATTTTAAGGGATCCGATATTAATCAAATTTGAGGCAGGTATCCGAAAAAAAACCTGGGAGAAAAATTGCGTTGCAATAGGTTTGGCTTGTGGATTCCTTGAGCCGCTTGAGTCAACAAGCATATATCTAATTGAAGTTGCGATATTAAAGCTTTTGGAACTGTTGCCGATTGATAATAAAGGTTATTCGATCGAGGCAAAAGAGTTTAACCGGCAAATGGAAAACGAATATTTAAAAGTCAGGGATTTTATTATTCTTCATTATGCGTTAAATCAACGCACTGAAGATTTTTGGCAGTACTGTGCAAATATGGCACTTCCAGACAGCCTTCAAGAAAAAATCGATATTTTTAGTGCGACTTCTCAAGTTGTGGAATATGACTCGGGGCTATTCATGCCTCCGAGTTGGCTTGCTATCTACTTCGGACAAGGCTTGTTTCCCGATAATCTCGATCCAAGGCTTACGCCTCCCAAAATTCAGAAGGCAATCAAGCTTTTAAAGGAAATGCCGGTACACTTAAAACAGGTTGTTAGCCAGATCGACTCTCAGAAAATGGATTTTCGTGGATGTCCACCTGCTCCTCGCATGAGTTTATATGGAATTAGAAATGAATAACTTTAAAAAAATTTCTATAGTGGGTAATGGGCTATCAGCGTGGATGATATGCGTTTTTGTAGCCAAACAATTACAGCATACGGATACCAAAATCACATTATATACTGGAGTAGATGCTGAACATACTGCGGATATACAATCACCATTGCCTTTAATTCATGACTTTTTTAAGGCAATTAATGTATCGCCTGAGGTGTTGGGGGGCTCGGTAGGATTTCATCCCAAGCTAGGAAATGCGTATCTTTTTGATAATGAGCACCCATTTTTTCATGTTTGGGGGCAATATGGAGCCTCAATGGGTATAATTGAATCCCATCAAGTATTGATGAGGTATATGCAAAAAAATGCATCTGTTGATTTAAATAAATTATCAATTGGTTCTGCATCGGTGTTGGTGGGAAGATTCAAAAAGCCTGCACAAAACCCCAATTCTATATACTCAACTTATGAGTTTTCATGGTCCTTCGAGACAGAAGCCTTTTTGCAATTATTGAAATCCATGTCACAGAATATGGGTGTTGAGATAAATAAGGAAAAAATAATCAAATTGAGGGTTGATGAAAACCGTGGTTGTATTTTTGGAGAGTCTAATTCGCCTTATGGCAGCGACTACTTAATTAATACAGTTCCTGGGTTGGTAGAAGATGAGCAAGCGTTTGAAAGCTGGTTTACGAGCCTGCCTATTAGGTTAAAGTCACAGGAAAAAAAACCTAACAGCCTTTCAACATTAGTTAATAAGATTAAGTTGCTGGATGAATCATCCTGGTTATGCGAAATATCTCATCGCAACATTGCGGTCCGGGGTATTTATCAATTTCTGGGTCAAGATTCAGGGAATGTATATGTGCACAAAAAACCAAGGTCACCTAACTACTTGAATTTTGGGCCTGCAATGGCGAATATGTATTCTCCAGTCTTCTCTGCTATAGATATCAATCTGATAGCAATAAAGCTTTTGCTACGATATTTCCCATCGCCAACAGACACATCTTCAGTTGTTAACGAATTTAATCGGGCAATACAAAGTGCATTCGAAAATTTGCGCGACATTAGCCAATTATGTTTAAAGGAATTATTTGAAAGGCATAATATAAGAAATCCAAGGATAGTTCTTTCTGATCAGGCTGAATATAAAAGAAATCTATTTAAACATCGCGGCAGGTATCCCGTATTCGAAAATGAATTTTATAAAACAGAATGGCAAATATGGTTGTTGTTAGGTTTGGGATTTAAATGTGAAAATGTCGAGCCTATGACTTCTTTTGTTAATGATCAAGCTATTAAAGAGCATATTGCCAAGGTCGAAAACTCAGTGCTGAAGGAGCTACAGTTTGCTCCCTTGGCTGACTAGCTTAAGAGAAAATAATTATGAATGAAAACAGTCATCTGGATAATGTAAAAACCTTGGTAATAGTTGGAGGGGGTACTGCAGGGTGGATGGCGGCAGCTGCATTTTCCAAATATTTCAAAAATCAATTCTGTAAAGTGGTGCTGATCGAATCCGATGATATTGGCACTATTGGTGTTGGCGAAGCCACTATTCCCCAAATTCAGGTTTTTAACCAAACACTTAACATTGACGAAAATGATTTTGTTCGCAAAACCCAAGGTTCATTTAAGTTGGGTATTGAATTTGTTAATTGGGGAAAAGTTGGCGAAAGCTATGTCCACGCATTTGGTGGTGTGGGTAATGATATGGATTCAATACCTTTTTATCATTACTGGTTAAAATTAAACAAGCAGGGCCGTTCAGCAGATATTGGTGAATATTGTTTTAATACGTTAGCTTCCCGGCAAAACAAGTTTATGCGATCAATTGATGCTGGTAATTCACCGTTATCCAACATCGCTTATGCCTACCACTTCGACGCTGGGCTTTATGCAAGGTACTTGCGGGAGTATTCGGAAAAGCTCGGTGCGAAGCGTATTGAGGGTAAAATTTCTTATGTAAACCTGGACAAAGAAACTGGTTATATCACATCACTGAAATTAGAAAATGGTCAAGAAATCGAAGGTGATTTTTTTATTGATTGCTCGGGGCTTCATGCCGTGCTGATCGGTAAAACATTGGGTGTGGAATATGAGGATTGGTCCCATTGGTTGCCATGCGATACCGCATGGGCTGTACCCAGTCAGAAATTGGACCCCTTACCTTCCTATACTAGAGCTACTGCGCATACAGCAGGATGGCAATGGCGTATTCCACTTCAACATAGGACGGGCAATGGGCATGTTTTTTCGCGGCGTTTCATTGATGTCGAAGAAGCTAAAAATACACTCTTAAACAATATCCAAGGTGAAGTGTTGGCGGAGCCGAGGTTAATTAAATTCATTACGGGTAGGAGAAAAAAATTCTGGCATAAGAATTGTGTGGCGGTAGGTCTATCATCAGGCTTTATGGAACCTCTCGAGTCTACGAGCATTCATCTGGTGCAAAGTGCGATAGCCAGGATAATGTCGATGTTTCCCAGAAAACAGATAAGTCAGGCAGAGATAGACCTTTATAATGAGCAAGTAGGCTTTGAGTATGAAAGGATTCGCGACTTTTTGATATTGCATTATAAAGTTACCAGTAGGAGTGATTCGGAATTTTGGAATTACTGTAGACAAATGCCGATACCTGATAGTTTGATGCAAAAAATCGAAGTATTTAAAGAAAATGCCCATGTGCATCGGTTTAATTCCGAATTGTTTAATGAAATTAGTTGGGTAGAAGTTATGTTAGGCCAAGGCCTATATCCAAATGGTTATCATCCGCTTGTAGATGTTGTGCCAGATGACGAGTTTGCCAGGCGTCTGGCGCACATTAAGCGAGTTCTTGATACTGCGGTGGATTATCTGCCTCGCCATGAAGAGTTTATTGCACAGCATTGCAAGGCCCAAAATTAAATTAATTGGTGGGTAACAATGGACTTGCATAAAAAATTCAAATACAGAGTAGACTTTTTGGGTAAAGAGCGTTCGCCGGTGCTGGTGGTTGACAATTTCCTGCAGGCGCCTGAGCAGTTGATTGAATATTGTATTTCAAATAGCCAATTCAATGCTGCGGATGCTTTTTACCCGGGGGTAAGATCTCCGGCTCCGGATTTATATGTCCAGATTCTGCATCAATATTTGCACGAAATAATTTACAGTACTTTTTCTTTAAAGGAATCAATGGTCAGGACAGTGCAATCAGATTTTTCAATGGTCGTCACATCTCCCCCTCAATTAAAGGTTACCCAATGTGTGCCGCATTTTGACTCTCTTAATGCGTACGAGCTAGCTGCCGTACATTACTTGTGTGGGCCTGAGTTTGGGGGAACGTCCTTGTACAGGCATCGAAGTACCGGTTACGAAACAGTAAACCAATCGCGATTTTCCCACTATTCGGAAACATTGAAAAATGAGTTAGCGTCTCGTCCTTACCCGCGCGCATATATGAATGGTGATAATTATTTGTTTGAGAGAATTATGTCATATGAGGCAGAGTACAATCGCATAATTGTTTATCCATGTAATTGCCTGCATTCGGGAAATATCGCTTCCGATTTCGCATTTGAGCGGAATCCGCGCAAAGGTAGATTAACGCTAAATACATTTATAGGAGTTTGATGGTATTCCAAGTGGCGCTTGGGAATACCATCGATATAACAATGCATCTGTGAATTAAAAAATGTGTTGGATTGGGGAAAAAGGTCAGCCGCGTTCGCGGTCTTCTTTTTCGTTAAACTATTCTTTTTTATTCTCCTCAATACATCCCTTGTCACCCTCGTCCAATTTCTCCAACCGAACATTGGTGACACTCACCGTAAACTTTCCATCCGTAGAAATACTAAACGGTCCATTGATTTTGCTTAGATCAAAATTATCGCTTTTAAAGCAATTCAATGGCAGGGGCAGGGAAAACCATTCACCTTTGGGCATTTTTTTAATCATTTTATTAATGTAAAGGTCTGCGCGACAAGGATAACCGCAGTCCAGGCCGATTTTTACATCTTTATCCGGTTTTACGTCCACACGCATGTCAATGGTTAGTGATGCTGAATCCTTGTATTTGGATAAATCAATTGGATTACCGTAGAGCGCAAAATTACCTTGCATTTTTTTGCGTGGCGCCCAGGTGATCTGGATTGCGTCGCCGGTGGATTTAAAGTTTGTTGGCGCTACGGTTACTTTACCGCCGGCTGATTTTCCTTCCCGTCCCTGAATACTGGTACTCCAATTGGTGGGGTCTCCCAATGAAATACTGCGATTGATCAGTTCGCCCTTAACCAAATAGAAGTGATTGGGATTGAGATTGTTTTGCGCTAATACAGGTGATGTGATTAGTCCCACACTGATACACACGAAAAAAGTTTTGGATGGTGGCAGGAAGGAATTACCCATAGTGATCTTCTCGCTTGGCATTATTATTAGAGGGGGAGTTGCTGCCAGCCCATACTCAGGGAGGCATTGAATAATATTTGCCCAAGTCCGGGAAATGTCAATTCACGTATGACAATTTTGATGGCAAACCATCGTTGGTTAGAAATAAAAAAGGCCGACCATGAAAATGGTCGGCCTTTTTGTTTTCATACGAGTATCAATCCAAATAAGTATCCACGGTCTGGATGCTTCCGTCATCGTTATGGATCAGTTCGGTTACTTTGATATTCCGCAGATGCGTTTTCCCACCAGAAAGTTGCGAGTCGTGGTAGAACAAATACCATTTGCCATTGTGTTGTACGATGGAATGATGGTTTGTCCAGCCGTATACCGGGGTGAGGACTATACCTTTGTAAGTGAACGGGCCGTAGGGGTTATCGCCAATCGCATAAGCAATGTAATGGGTGTCCCCGGTAGAGTAG
Organism: uncultured Cellvibrionaceae bacterium; assembly: GCA_965650515.1. GTDB lineage: Bacteria > Pseudomonadota > Gammaproteobacteria > Pseudomonadales > Cellvibrionaceae > Cellvibrio. The sequence continues at coordinate 209,852 of CBFGOY010000001.1, forward strand.
GAGAAATAATATTTGCCGTTGAATTTGTGCACCCAGGCGGCTTCGAAGAAGCGACGATTGGTATCTGTGCCAAGTATGGGGACTCCGCCGCCATCAAGAATTTGGACATCTTTTGGCGGCTCCGCAAATTGCAGCATGTCATCGCCCAAGCGCGCAATTTTCGGGCTAAGCGCCGGTTCATTACTCGCGGGGTATTTGTCTTCTGCAACGTAGCTGCCGCTTACCCAGCGCTGTAATTGTCCGCCCCAAATGCCGCCGAAGTACATGTAATGGGTGCCGTCGTCATCTTTGAAAACGGCGGGATCGATACTAAAGCTGCCTTTGATAGGCTCGGGTTCCGCTTTGAACGGTCCGGTCGGTGAATCGCTGGTAGCTACACCGACTTGGAAAATACCTTCTTTATTTTTTGCGGGAAAATACAAAAAATATTTGCCATTTTTTTCCGCCGCATCCGGCGCCCAGAGCTGGCGGCTGGCCCAAGGGACGTCTTTTAAGTTCAGTGCTTCGCCGTGATCGGTTATCACGCCTGTGTCGGTATCCAACGAAAAGACGCGATAATCTTTCATATCGAATTTATCGCCCTCGCCGTCAGTGGTGATGCCTGAATCTATATCGTGCGACGGGTAAATATAAAGCTTACCGTTAAACGCGTGGGCTGATGGGTCGGCGGTATAAATATCGGTGACGAGCGGTTGATTGATAAATTTTGCCGGATCTATTGCCGGCGCCGCGACAACCGAAGCTGTTACAGATGAGGTGGAGGCGCTATTGGTTTCGGGGGCGGATTTATCCTGGCAGCCGATAATCAACGCGGCGCTGCTGATGATGCTGGCAGCAAGGAGTGTCTTTTGTGGGGTCATACGCTTGCTCTCTTGCGGGTTGTGAGTTGCCGTTGGTTATAAGTATGGTTTTGATGGATGACAGGCACTGGTCCTACCAGTGCCATAGGGTACCATCTTCCAGGCGGTTTACGGGCAAGCATGCGCGCTTGTAAGGATATTTTGCGGCGAGTTTCTCATCTATATCCACACCGTGGCCGGGTGCTTCGCCAGGGGTGAAATAGCCGCGGTCAAATTGATAGGCGTGCGGAAAAACTTCCTCCATTTGCGCACTGTGCGCCATATGTTCCTGGATGCCGAAATTGGGTACCCAGTAATCAAAGTGCAGCGCGGCGCCCATGCATACCGGAGAGAGGTCGGTAGCGCCATGGAAACCGGTGCGCACGTTAAACAGGCTGGCGAAATCCGCGATGCGACGCACATGGGTAATGCCGCCGGTGTGCACTATGGTTGAGCGAATATAATCAATCAATTGGTTCTGGATTAATTCACGGCAATCGTGGATGGAATTAAAAACTTCCCCTACAGCCAGTGGTGTAGTGGTGTGATGGCGAATTAATTTAAACGCTTCCTGGTTTTCGGCGGGCACTGCGTCTTCCATCCAGAATAAATGGAAGGGTTCAAGCTCCTTACCCAGGCGCGCGGCTTCAATTGGTGTTAAACGGTGATGCACGTCGTGCAATAAATGAATATCGCGACCAAACTCTTTGCGCACGGCGGCAAATACTTCGGGAATAAAGTTCAGGTATTTTTCTGTGGACCAGACCTCTACCGATGGCAAATCGGCATCCGCTGGTTCGTAACTTTTTTCACCTTTGGCTACGCCGTAGGTTTTTTCGATGCCGGGAATTCCGCATTGGATGCGAATTGCCTGGTAGCCTTTTTCACGCGCTTTGCGCACGGCTTCCAGCGTGGAATCCAGATCTTTTCCATTGGCATGGGTGTAGGTGAGAATGCGCTCGCGACTTTTTCCACCCAGTAATTGATAAAGCGGCATGTTGGCGATTTTTGCCTTGATATCCCAAAGCGCAACATCAATGGCGGCCAATGCCGTCATGCCTATTGGCCCGCGCCGCCAGTAGGCGCCGCGGTAAAAAAATTGCCAGATGTCTTCGATTTGTTGTGGATCGCGGCCAATTAATGCGGGGATTAAATAATCTTCCAGGTAAGAGACCACGCTCTTTTCGCGACCGTTAAGTGTCGCATCGCCGATACCATAAATGCCTTGGTCGGTAGTTATTTTGAGGGTTACAAAATTCCTGCCGGGGCAGGTGACTATTACTTTTGCGTCAACAATTTTCATTCAGCGGTTCTCTACTGCATCAGGTTATTTGGGTTGTGTTTGTGCTGCTTATATTTATAACTGCGATTTTCTAATAACGACGGTTTTCTTGCGGGCCTAAATAACTTTGCACAAGCCCGCCGGTATCAATTACTATTTTTTGCAGGGTTACACCGGGGGCGAGGCTGTAAATGCGCAGTTTATGCGCTCCTGCGCGACTTACCTTGTGTTTTGTTGTGGCGATACGTACATCGGTACGTACGGTTTCTTCCCATGTTGGATTACTCATATCCGCCGTTAAATCCACGACCTGGGGCGTTTCGCTATCTATTGCAATGGCATAGCGTAATCCGCGTCCCGGAATCATTGGCCAACTGGGAGCAAAAATTCCCTGTATTTCAAATTCGCCATCATCCAACGTAAAAATATCGTACTCCACATAGGGCGCATCCTCGGCCCTGGCGAAGTGTTGGTCGGTGATCGGGTAAACCGAAATCGACGAAAGTGTTCGTCCATGCTCGGGAATTTTTTCCCAGCGCAATTGGTTGCCATCGGCTAGCGTGACGGTTTTTTGCCGCTGGAAATGCTCGGCTTCTATCGCGATTACACCATCGGCTTCTACAAATCCCTTGCCTTTCAAGGCTGCCGCTTTAATGCGGGGATTAAACGCGGTTACAGCAATGTTCGCACCGCCCCAGCCAGTACCGGTAACTTGTATCCGGCCGGTGTGTTCGCCTTTGGGAACCTTGTTCCAGTCAATGCGAACCTGGAGCTTGGCCTCGGATTTAACTTGTATACTAGTATTGTCTAGTATAATCCAAGGCGTATCGGTTTGGGCAGTGGCTGTGAAAGATTCTTTACCTTTATTAAATATTGTCAGCGTGCGTTGTTGTTTACCGAAAGGATCGAAACGACTGAGTTGATAGCTGCCGGGGCTGGGCCAGGCAGAGGCAATACCTTCAATGGCAATT
>CBFGOY010000002.1:0-202610 GCA_965650515.1 uncultured Cellvibrionaceae bacterium
GGGCCATCGCCCGGCCTGTAACTGATCCATAAAGTGATAGGATTTCAAAAATGAATCACTATTTATTGTAATAACGTACACGGGTTCCCAAATCAAATGATAAGCGCAATTCCGTTGCGGGTAATTCCGCGGGGAAATAACAACCGGAGATATGCGCCTGGCAAAAACTCGCACCTTCCAATTGGGTAGTGCGAAAATCAATTCCGCGTAAATCCGCGCTACGGAAATAAGCATCGCGTAAATCCAGGCCACTGGCATCCAGTTCGCGTAAATCCAGCCCGCGAAAATCCCCACCACGCAACATTCCTTCTTTCACCTCGCCGCGCGCCTTACGTTGGTTAAACTCAGCCACACGCTCGGAACGCAACAAATCGTACAAGGGGTTATTGTGGACAATTGGCTTGGTCATAACGGACTCCATTTCGCTGCAATAATCAATACAAACCTGTTTTTGACTATAGCTGATGAATCTACTTTTGCTTAACCGGTTTAGTGGCGGACGGGATTATATTGTAAACGATTACATCCGGGTTTAAGAAGTGTAATAGCCCGTTAAATGCCAGGATTACACTGTTGGTATTTTGCCTGCCAGCGGTTACACTGGCGACCAAGCTGCAAAATAGCAGCAAGCCCGATAGTTATGGTTTTCGTGTGGTCATCAATGAGCCTTTTGGGCAGGCAATCCTCGGTCAAACTTATCTTCATCGTGTAATAGCGGTCGGCTAGCACTCGATGGAATAACAACATTCAACCAGTCTCCCTTTCCAAAGGTCACAGGCTTATTTTCAGGCTAGGCTTTACGTATGGTTTTGGGGAAAGACGGAGCTGCGTTGAGCGTAATACTTTACTTGCCATCGCACAGCCTCAACGGGAAACGCTGTTGCCTCGGCATATCTTGAGGAATTGTGAGAATGAGCTTTATCCACGACGACTTTTTGCTCGATACCGAACAGGCGAAAGTGCTGTTTCATGACTACGCCAGGAACATGCCGATCATTGATTACCACTGCCACCTGCCCCCCGAACAAGTAGGCCAGAATAAACAATTCCGCAATCTCTACGAAGTCTGGCTAGCTGGCGATCATTACAAATGGCGCGCGATGCGCTCCAACGGTGTTGACGAACGTTATTGCACCGGCAATGCAAGCGACTGGGAAAAATTTGAAAAATGGTGTGAGACAGTCCCTTACACCCTGCGCAACCCGCTTTACCATTGGACTCACCTCGAACTGCGTAAACCATTCGGGATTACTGATCGCCTGCTCGATGGCAGCAATGCCAAACGCACCTGGGACCAATGTAACGAATTGCTGGCTACGCCGGAATTCAGCGCACGCGGTTTAATGCAACAGGCGAATGTGAAGATGGTGTGCACCACCGATGATCCCATCCACGATTTGGAACACCACAAAACTGCCGCCGCGGATAAATCTTTTACGTCAGCAATGCTGCCCACCTGGCGCCCGGACCGCGCGATGGCGGTAGAAAGCGCGGAAGCTTACAACAAATACCTGGATCGTTTGGCAATTGCCGCCGATGTAAACATCAATACCTTTGAAGATTTGCTTCGCGCCCTGGATATTCGCCACGATTATTTCCACGCAAATGGTTGTCGCTTGTCCGACCACGGCCTGGAAACTGTGTATGCGGCGGACTACACCGAGGAAGAAATCCGCACAATTTTCCTGAAAATCCGCAGCCACAAAGAGCTGGATGCCATTGAAATTGAAAAATTCCAATCTGCCATGATGGTTCAATTTGCTTTGCAAGACCACGCCAAAGGTTGGGTACAGCAATTCCATATAGGTGCGATCCGCAATAATAATCCCCGCTTGTATCGCACACTGGGCCCGGACACCGGTTTTGATTCCATTGGCGACCACAACTATGCAAAACCCCTTGCCAGGTTTTTGGGTCGCCTGGATGATCAAAACAAACTGGCCAAAACGATCATTTACAACCTGAACCCGCGCGACAACGAAGTCATCGGCACCATGATAGGTAACTTCCAGGACGGTTCAGTGGCAGGCAAAATCCAGTTCGGTAGCGGCTGGTGGTTCCTTGACCAGATGGACGGGATGACGCGCCAGATTGAAGCCTTGAGCCAGTTAGGTTTGCTGAGCCGTTTTGTGGGAATGCTAACCGATAGCCGCAGCTTCCTGAGTTATTCCCGCCACGAATATTTCCGCCGCATCCTGTGCGGAATCCTGGGGCGCGATATGGCCAAAGGTTTAGTGCCGAACGACACCAAAATGGTAGGCAAGATGATCCAGGACATCAGCTACAACAATGCGAAAAATTATTTTCCGTTTGTGGTTCCTGAATAAAATTTGCCGTTGCATTTCGCAGTACAATAAAGCCCGGTTTGCCGGGCTTTATTATTTTCGGCACTAAGTTTTTTTCGCGAGTTTTCCATCGGGGTCAGATGTGCTCACTAATGCCGTCCATACATTCCTTTTCGCTTTCCAAATTACCGCACCTGTTTTCGTAATGCTGTTCCTCGGGCTGTGGCTCCAACGCCGCAACAGCATTAATAATGATTTTATAAAAACCGCTTCGCAATTGGTTTACAACCTTGGGTTGCCGGTCATGTTATTTATCACCTGCGCGACGGCAGATACGTCCCAGGCTACCGACTGGAATTTATTAATTGCATTCGTGGCGATGACCGCATTGGTTTTTGTCGGTAGTCTGCTTACCGCCCCTTGGCATTGCAGCGATAAACGCGATGAAGGTGTCATTATCCAGGGCGCATTTCGCGGTAATTTGGTCATCCTGGGGTTGGCATTTTGCGCCAATGCCTATGGTGAAAAGGGGCTTGCGTTGGCCTCATTACCCGTTGCGATAACGGTAATTATGTACAACGTGTTATCCGTGTATGTTTTGAATCGTAGCCTGCACCACAGCGGCGCATCATTGAAACCAACACTCATTGGCATTGCCAAAAATCCGTTGATTATTGCTATCGCAGTGGGCTTTCTTACGAATGCATGCGGCGTTAAATTACCGGGTGTATTACTTGATAGCGGTAAATACCTGAGTCAAATGGTATTGCCGCTGGCATTGATTTGTATCGGCGGATCCTTGGGAACAACACGACTTGCCCAAATAGATGCGGCAACATTGAGCGCCTGCGTGTGGAAATTGATTCTTTCCCCATTAATTGCTTGCGCGATTGGAATCGCCTTGGGATTGGACGGTGATGCCCTGGCAATTTTATTTTTATTGGCCGCATCACCGAGTGCAACCATCAGCTTTGTGATGGTGCAAGCAATGAATGGGAATGGCCCATTGGCGGCAAGAATTGTTGCCCATACAACGGTCTGGTCATTATTCAGCGTGACTACCGGATTGTGGCTGCTTCAATTTATAAATTTTGTTTAACCAAAACGGGATTCTTCCAATCCCTGGATATCCGTTTGGAAAATAAATAAATTACCCGCCTGTGGTTGTTGCCGCAAAGCCTCATCACTTAAACCAATACGCGCACTGGTCACTGCCAGCATATTTAATGTTTCTCCGCCAAACGCCACGCATGTGGCCTGGGTAACTGGCATCGGCAGCACAAAATCTATGGTGCCATCCGGTGCATAGCGCACGACCCTGCTGCCGCCCCATTGCGCATTCCATACATAACCTTGCGCATCCACACAAGCACCGTCCGGTTCAACTCCGGATTCAGTCCGGGCAAAGGCCCGGCGGTTGGAAAGCGTTCCGGCTTCCGCATCAAAATCATACACATTGAGCGTGTGGGTAGGTGAATCGGCATGGTAAAGCTTGCGCGAATCCGGGCTCCAGCAAAGCGCATTGGAAATATGCAAACCGGTGAGGTGCCGGGTAATTTTTCCATCGACCCGCAAGGAATAAAGCGATGCGTATTGGTCAGGGCTATTTTTTTGATCGAGGATTGTCCCCATCCAGAAGCGCCCCTGGCGATCACATCGGCCATCGTTGGAGCGATTCCCGTTTAAATGCGCTTCCGGTTTTGCAATCCATTCAAGCGCACCGGTCTCCAGTTCAAACCAGGCAAACCCGGAAGCAAATGCCGCCAACAAACGCGCATCCTTTTTTGCAAATGCAAAACAGCAAAGTTTTTCCGGTAAGTCCCAGTGCGACAGTTTTTTTGTCGCCAGATGATAACGATAGAGTTTTGCCGAATGAATATCGGTCCACCAGAAACAACCGTCCTGATGGTTCCACTGTACGCCTTCGCCTAATAAATTTTCGCAGGGCACAGTATCGATGAGGTTGTATGCAGCCATAATTATTATCTTAATGTCGTTACTTTTGCTAACCGGCAATCCTAAGCTAACTGGCTATCCTAAATAGATTGGCAATGAAATAGCCTTGAAATTCCCCTATAAAAAAACGCCCCGACAGGGGCGTTCCATTCAGTCCGGCAGGGCGCGAAGCTTACCACCAGGTAGCATAGATTGCGATAAGGATAAGGATCACACCGATTCCTGCGACATTGAAACCATTGGTGGTTTTAAAGCTAACGTCATTCAAATCGATTGAATTCCCCTGGATTTTTGCGCCAGCCAGATAGGTAACAGCGGCTGCCAATACACAACAGAGGATAAATACCAAACCGACACGATCCATAAACGGCATTTCGGGTAAATAAAACCTAAATGCCCAGGATAAAGCAACCGAGGCAATTGCTGCAGTTAACGCGGATGCTGCCGTTGCTTTCTTCCAGAAGAAACCAAACAGGAAAATAACCACAATACCCGGGGTAAAGAAGCCGGTGAATTCCTGGATAAACTGGAATGCCTGTTCTGATTTACCAACCAACGGCTTGGCCAATAACACTGCAATTATCATCGCAATAGTTGCAGTCACACGACCGACAAATACCAATTTATGCTCACTGGCTTGGGGATTAATTATTTTTTTATAAATGTCCATCGTGAAGATCGTTGAAACGCTGTTACTCATTGAACTTAATGACGAGGCAATAGCGGCTACGAGCGCAGCGAAGGCAATACCCAATAAACCATGGGGCAACAATTTCATCATTTCGGGGTACGCCTGGTCTGCTTTGGCCAGGTCCGGTACCAGCACCGCAGCGCATATACCGGGAAGCACGACGATAACCGGTACAAACAATTTCACATAAGCTGCAAACGCCATTCCCTTTTGCGCTTCCTGGATACTTTTTGCTGCTAGCGCGCGCTGGATAATATATTGGTTAAATCCCCAGTAGCTAATGTTCATAATCCATAGGCCACCAATCAATACCGATATACCCGGCAAGTTAATGTAGTTAGGGTTTTCTGGCGAGAGGATCATGTCGAATTTTTCCGGGGCATTTTCCAGGAGCATGGAGAAACCCGAGACAATACCCGTACCGCCGGAAATTTGGTTTAGCGCGAGATAACTGACAAACAAACCACCAAGCACTAACAATGCAACCTGGATGATATCGGTCATGGCCACGGCTTTAAGGCCGCCATAAATTGAATAGGTCATGGAGAAAAGTGCCAGGAAGACCATGCCATAGAGCATATCCACACCAAGGAATTGGGAAATTGCCAATGATCCCAGATAAAGTACCGACGTTAAATTCACAAAGGTATAAAGCGCAAGCCAGAAAATTGCCATTACCGTGCGCACCCTGCCGTCATAACGGTTTTCCAGGAATTGCGGCATGGTATATATACCTTTGGCGAGGAAAATCGGCAGAAAATATTTAGCGATAATAATCAGTGTAATGGCCGCCATTAATTCATAGGCCGCAATTCCCATACCGATGACATAACCGGAACCGGACATACCGATAATTTGTTCAGCAGAAATATTTGCCGCAATCAGCGATGCGCCTATCGCCCACCATGGCAATGATTTACTTGCGAGGAAATAATCGTTAGCGTTTTTATCATGGCCTTTTTCATCGCGGGAAACCCACCAGGCAACACCAAGCAAGACCAATGTGTAGACGATCAGTACGCCTATATCCAGACCGTTGAGAATCATGGTTAACCTCTATGTAGGAGCGCTTCATAACAAGCGCTTTGTTATTAAAAAATTTTGTTTTTATCAGGGTTTGTAATTTATCGGTTTTAAAGATGTTAAATTTAAAAACCGATAAAAAATTTTTAAAAATAGCTCTCTCTTATTAGCAAAAAGCATTCATCAGTCACGCTGATGAATGCTCCCGGGGCACCACTTATAAAACAAGCACCGTTGTTCGCTGCCTAGATTCTCCCACCATCGACAATAAATTCTTGCGAGGTGATCATGGCGGAATCATCCGCTGCCAGGAATAACGCAAGATTGGCAACGTCGTGTGTACCCAGGCGTTTCTTAAGGCACACCCGTTTCATTAGCTCCGCTTCTTCTTCCGGCGTCAGCCATTTTTCCAACTGCTTGGGTGTCGCCACCCAACCCGGCAAAATGGAATTCACACGGATATTGTCCGCGCCATAATCCGTTGCCAGGGCTTTGGATATTCCCAAAATGCCGGCCTTGGCGGTGATATAGCTGGCGAGGTTCGGCGGGCCGAATTGGACATTGATGGAACTGATATTAATGATTGATCCACCACCCAATTTCGCCATCATCGGTTGTACTGCTTGCGCCGCAAAAAATGCCGGGTGCAAGTTAATGGCCAATCCCCCATACCAGTTCTCTTCCGTCATGGTACGTGTGTCATAGCGCTGGTCATTGGCCGCGTTATTAACCAGCACACTGATCTCACCGAGGTTCGCCGCAACCTTGCGTATGCTGTGCTTGAGCGCAGCAATATCACTCACATCGCAGGCTTCAAACCAGGGGCGGACCAGGCCTTTACCAGCCAGCTCGTTGCAGAGCGCCTCGCCGCCTGCTACATCAATATCGACAAACGCAACTTTTGCGCCCTGGGAGGCAAATGCCTCAACCAATGCCGCACCGATTCCTGTGGAGCCGCCAGTAATAAACACGGTACGCCCATCCAGGCTGGGGTAGCGCGTGTATCCGTGATGGCCTGAATTACTTTGCATGTTGGATTCTCTCTGGGTTGGGCCCGGTATTTACCGTTTAGCTTAGGCAGGAAATATTGGCCTTTGCAGTTATTTCGGTTTTACCAGAGAGACATTTATTAATTGCATAACTTCCTGCAGCAAGGTTTTCACTGCTTTGCTGGCACCTTCCTGGTCACCCGCACATATCGCGTCATAAATGCGCTTGTGGTCATCGTAATCGGCGGTTAGCACACCTTTTAATTGGTTGGTGCTGGCAATGCTCACCCGCAAGGCAACCTGGATAAACTCGCGCAACTGGAAAAAGAAACGGTTGTTACTTGCCGCCAGGATTGCACAATGGAATTCGATATCCGCCGCGAGTGGGTCATCTTGCCCCTCATCCGCTTTTTTCATCCGCGCGAGCGCGTCACCAATCACCTTTAACCTTCCTGCGTCCTTATGGTTTTCCGCTGCCAGGGCCGCCGCTTCCGGCTCAATCGCCATACGCAATTGTGTGAACTCACGCAGCAGCTCGAGTGATGGACGTGCATTTAGTGTCCAGCCCAGCACATCAGCGTCGAACATATTCCAGTGGGTACTGGGCATTACCCGAATACCCTGCCGCGGCCGCGAAGCGATTAGCCCCTTGGCTGTCAGCATTTTTACCGCTTCGCGCGTAACGCTGCGGCTGATGTTAAATTGTTGCGATAGCTCCGCCTCCGTAGGGAAGGATTTATCGATCGCATATTGACCTTGCACTATCGCCGCACCCAATTGATGGGTTAACTGATGAGTTAAATTACGCCCTGTATCCAGCATACCTAATTAACCTATTTATATTATATATTTATGAATTCCCCGACAAGGCTTATTCGCATTGGATGGTTATATAAAGCCGCCTGGAAAGGAGAACCGCTGTGTGACCCCATAAAACAAAACCCGCACCTGGGTGCAGGCGCGGGTTATTTAACTAGAGGATATAGCTTTAGTCACGCAAAAATTTGCATGGGTCCGGCCGGATACCGGTTAAGTTTTGTGTTTACTCTTTATTAGCAACGTCATCATTGATAGGTTCCAGATTGGAATGGCGAACATCCTCTCCATTAACGAGGTAAATAACATACTGGGCCAGGTTGCGGGCGTGGTCGCCGATACGTTCCAGCGCCCGCAATGACCAGATGATATTGAGCACACGGGTAATACTGCGCGGGTCTTCTATCATAAAGGTCACCAATTCCCTCATGGCGGTGCTGTATTCCATATCCACCTGTTTATCGGTTTGCACTACGTCCAAGGCCAGCTCCATGTCCAGGCGGGCAAACGCATCCAGGGCATCCTGCAACATACGCGACACGTGGCCACCAATATGGCGCACTTCAATGTAACCGCGCGGCGCATGGCCATCCTTATTCATGGCAATAGCCTGGCGGGCAATTTTTGTCGCTTCATCACCGATACGCTCCAGGTCGGTAATCGCTTTAGTCACCGCGATAACCAAACGCAAATCACTCGCGGCCGGTTGGCGGCGGGCGAGGATACGCACGCATTCTTCATCAATGGTGACCTCCATAGAGTTCACTTTGGTGTCCGCTCGCACTACCTGTTCCGCGCGCTCAATATCCGCATCAATCAGCGCCTGGATAGCATCATTCACCTGGCGTTGGGCCATGCCCCCCATTTCCGACAAATGCGTGCGAATGGTTTCCAGCTCAATATTGTATTGTTGTGAAATATGATGGGTGTGACTCGTAATATCCATAACCATGATGCGCCCTCCGCATTAACCGTAACGACCGGTGATGTAATCTTCAGTTTGTTTCTTGCTGGGGTTGGTGAAGAGCGTGTCCGTTAAATCGTGCTCAATCAAATCGCCCATGTACATAAATGCGGTGTAGTCCGAAACACGCGCCGCCTGCTGCATGTTGTGGGTTACGATCACAATGGTGTACTGGTGTTTCAATTCGTTAATCAGCTCTTCAATTTTCAGCGTTGAAATTGGATCAAGCGCAGATGCCGGCTCGTCCAGCAAAATGACTTCTGGTTCAATTGCAATCGCGCGCGCAATGACCAAACGTTGTTGCTGGCCGCCCGATAAACCGAATGCGTTATCATGCAAACGATCTTTCACTTCGTCCCACAGCGCTGCGCCGCGCAACGACTTCTCAACCACCTCGTCCAACACCCGTTTGGATTTCACCCCTTGCAAGCGTAGACCATAGGCAACATTTTCGTAGATAGATTTCGGAAACGGATTCGGTTTTTGGAACACCATTCCCACCTGGCGACGCAACTCGGCCACATCCACGGCTTTGTCATAAATGTTGGCGCCTTCCAATAATATTTGGCCTTCGATACGACAGGCATCCACCAGGTCATTCATGCGATTGAAACAACGTAACAAGGTAGACTTGCCACAACCGGATGGACCGATAAATGCCGTTACCTTTTTTTCCGGAATTTTCATATTCACGGCGTTCAATGCGCGTTTCGGTCCGTAATACAAGTTGAGGTCTTTCACTTCAAGCTTGATAGGTTCTACCAGTGCTGTTGGGCTCATAATCGGGGCCTGTATAAGACTCGGTTAAATTTTGATTAAGAATATATTGCAAAAAAATTGCAAAATTATTACAAAGGGTGCGCCGGTTAATCCGAAGCGCTGCGATATTTTTCCCGCAGGTTATTGCGGATTTTGATCGCGGTAATATTCAGCGCAATGATCAACAGCACCAGTGTTAACGATGTGGCATAGACCAACGGGCGCGCCGCTTCAACGTTAGGGCTTTGGAAACCCACGTCATAAATATGGAAGCCGAGGTGCATGATTTTTTGATCGAGATGCAGGTAGGGATAATTACCGTCGAGCGGCAACGCCGGAGCCAATTTCACCACACCCACTAACATAAGTGGCGCAACCTCACCGGCTGCGCGGGCAATAGCGAGGATTAATCCCGTCATCATTGCCGGTGTTGCCAGGGGCACAACAACCTTCCATAAGGTTTCGGCTTTAGTCGCGCCTAGCGCAAGGCTACCCTGGCGAATGGTGCTGGGAATACGCGATAAACCTTCTTCAGTGGACACAATGACTATCGGCAGGGTTAATAGCGCGAGTGTCAGCGAGGCCCAAAATAATCCAGGTGTCCCAAATGTGGGGGAAGGCAGTGATTCCTGGTAAAACAATTCATCAATATTACCGCCCAATGTATATACGAAAAATCCCAAGCCAAACACGCCATATACAATAGAAGGGACACCGGCGAGGTTGTATACGGAAATGCGGATAATTTTGAGGAAAGTGCCTTGCTTGGCATATTCGCGCAAGTAAATCGCAGCAAGTACGCCGAAAGGCGTCACCATAATGGACATTACAATCACCATCGTAAGCGTACCGAAAATTGCGGGGAAAATACCGCCTTCAGTATTCGCTTCTCGCGGTTCGTCAGTCATAAACTCCCAAAAGCGTTCTATATATTGCGCAGATTTTGCCGCAACACCCATTACATTAGGGCGGGTAACCCGCACGATATGATCGAACGCAATTACAACTTCCTTGCCATCTGCTGTGCGCGCAACCAACTTGTCGCGTGTTGCCTGCGCCAGGATTTCATCGCGTTCTTTTTTAATCACGTCATATTCAGCTTCCAATGCAGCGCGACGTCCAGCCAGCTCCGCATCGGCGGCGGCAAGCTTCGCGCCCGTCACACCATCCAACTCCAGACGGCGACGCTCCAGCCGCAGGTTATCCATTTGATTATTAATGCGGCCTATGTCCACTTTTTCGATACGATGGATTTTGTTATGTAACTCCAGCGCACGCGCTAAACGCTGGTCAAGCTGTTGCCAAAAATCTGCATTATTTAATTCACTGACAATAACCTCATGCTCCTTAATGGCAAGGGGATAACCATAAAAATTTCCCCATTCGCGCCGCTCTATGGAAATTGCATCCGCCGGATATTCCCATTTATCCATACCGGTTTCCAGGAACCATGCGAAATCGCGGCCATTTACATCGCGATTTCCCATCTTGAATAAATAACGCGTAATTAATTCCACCTCTGGCGCAACGGTGTAACCACCGTCGCGCGCGACCGCCGCGGAAATAATTTCATCGCGTACCACTTCACCCATGACGACCTGGCGCCCGCCCTCGCGATCAACGGTGGTCGTTTGTAAAATGTCCGCCGGCCAGAAATGACCGAAGCCGCGCACGGCAATCAGCCCGAGCAGGCCCAATACCATCACCATACAAATGGCCACGGCACCGCCGTTTAACCAGATCCACGGCGACCCACTATTGAACCAGGAAGTTTTTCGTTTCAATAAATTTTTCATCATCTTCTTCCGAAAAAGTCATCCAGCATTACAGGTTGCTGTAGCGCTGGCGTAAACGTTGGCGAATAACCTCAGCCAGGGTGTTCACAACAAAGGTGAGCGCGAGTAGCACGAGTGCAGCAAGGAACAACACGCGGAAGTGCGTACTGCCAACCGCTGTTTCCGGCAACTCCACGGCAATATTTGCGGAGAGCGTGCGCATGCCTTCGAAAATATTGAAATTAACGACCGGGCTGTTTCCCGTGGCCATGAGTACGATCATGGTTTCACCCACTGCGCGACCAAACCCCATCATCACCGCTGAAAAAATACCGGGGCTCGCCGTCGGCAAAACCACACCCACCATGGTTTGCCATGGCGTTGCGCCCAACGCCAATGAACCTTGGGTAAGATGGCGCGGCACACTGAAAACCGCGTCTTCCGCAATGGAAAAGATACTGGGGATTACCGCGAAGCCCATGATAATGCCCACCACCAGGGCGTTGCGTTGATCGTAATTGATACCCTTATCGGTAAACCATTGGCGCATACTGCCATCAAAAAACCAGACTTCAGTTAATGGGCTCAATGCCACGCAAGCCCACACGGTAAGGACAATGGGCAATAACACAATTACCGCTTCCCAACCTTCCGGTACCTTGCTGCGAATTGTTTCCGGGAATTTGCTCCAGCCAAACCCTGTTACCAACATGATCACCGGCAACAAAATTAAAATACTGAAAACCGCCGGTAAGTGATTTTCTATAAAAGGCGCAAGCCATAGGCCGGCGAGGAAGCCGAGGATTACGGTGGGCAATGCCGCCATAATTTCAATCGTGGGTTTTACAATGCCGCGCAACTTTGGCGTCATGAAATAAGCGGTGTAGATTGCGCCCATTACGCCTAACGGAACCGCAAACAAAATGGCAAAAAATGCGGCTTTCAAAGTGCCCAGCGACAGCGGGACAAAACTCATCTTGGCTTCAAAATTGTCGCTGCCCGAAGATGCTTGCCAAATATACTCCGGCGCATCGCGACCTTCGTACCACACTTTTTGCCAAAGTGAACTGAAGGATACTTCGGGATGCTTGTTCCATACATCCAGCAGCGATAAATTTTTGCTTTCATCAATGAGTAAAGCGCGATTGTTAATCGGCGAAATTGCAATATGGCTGATGGATTTATCGCCGATGGATTCAATCAACAATGTGCGCTGTGAAGTACCGAAATAAATTCCGATATTTCCTTTATCATCCCCGGCCCAAAAACCGCGCCGTGCGAACTCCGGCGCGAATCCCGTGATGGAACCTTCCAGCGAGTCGAAATCGCGCACATGGGTTACGTGGTATTCGTTGTGCGAATCGCGCACCAGGAACCACTGGCTGACATGTCCCTCGCTGGTACCCACTGCCAATGAGCCGGTCCCTACCAAAAACTGCATGGCGGTAATTTTTCCGTGGGGCACCACGACCGCCTCTTTGCGCTCGGCATTGGCAGGGCTGACTATCTTGTACAAAATAATTTGCGATTTATCCGTAGCAACCACCAAATGTTGCGCGCCTTCGTCAATTTGCAAGTGAGTAGCCATCACACCTTGCGGCAAGGGCGGCAAGGTAAAAACTTCTTGCTCCAGGCTCACGGCCCCGGTAATCAAATTGCGATTGCTGCTGAACACTCCCAGTAGCAAGCGATTATCGGCCGTTAACGCACCGATCAAAGTACCACTTGAAGTTTCCTGAATTGCCAACACCGTTAATGCAGCCCCCTGCGCATCGAGCTGGATAGGCTGGTCACCGAGCGGGAATGCAAGGCTTGGGGTAATTTTGCGTTTATCGTCGGGATAACTGAGTTCGTATTCGGTTTTTGCGACGGCAACCTGGCCGTTGTTGTATCCATAGGCGACCAAACCATGGTCGGCAGTGCTGGTAGCCAGGACGGAAAATGCGGCGCCTTCCGCTGCCGGCATTTGCGCAGACAATAAGGTTTTTCCATCATCAACCGTAAAAAAACTGACGGCGCCACTGCGTTTGAAATTGCCACCGATCTCTTCATAACGTTCCAGTGTGAGGAATTCGGTTTCATCTGCGGGCGCCTGGTGCAAGGCCTCCGGTGTGTAGGTTTTAACCACCTCGACAGACGCGCCGCGGAACAGTGGGGCGATTTCGGAAAACAAATAAAAAAATATCAAACCCAATGAAAATACAACCGCCATACCGGCGGCCATTACTCCGTAACGGGACAAGCCATCATTAAACTTGCGAATGCGACGCAGACGATTACGCTGTTCGAGCGTCGGCATCAGGCTGACGGTTTCTTTTACCAAGGGGACGGGTTCGGACATGGTCTGCTCACCTGATTAAACTTCTGGCACGAGAATCCTAACAACCAAAAATGACACTTTTGTTACAAGGCTCAACCTGGCTGTCATTTTTCTGTAACACATTTTCTTTGGACGAAAAAAAGCCGCCGGCGTAGCGGCGGCCATTTCGGGGGGACCCAATTATTTTTGCAATTCAGTCAATGCCTTGCTGGCCATAGAAGCCGGCAAAGGGATATAGCCGTCACGCACCACAGTTTCCTGGCCTTGCTTGGAAAGCACCATTTTCAGGAATTCGAGCTGGAGGGCATCCAACTTACGATTCGGATGCTTGTTGATATAAACATAAAGTACGCGCGCCAATGGGTAAGTACCGTCCAGTGCATGGGCAGCATCCGGAGTTACAAATGGCTGGCCATCTTTTTTAGACAGGGGCAGCGCACGCACACCGGAAGTCACATAACCGATACCGGAATAACCGATACCATTAATGGACTCGGAAACGCCCTGCACTACGGAAGCAGAGCCAGGTTGCTCATTGATACTGGCCTTAAAGTCACCTTTACACAGGGCTTCATCCTTAAAGTAACCATAGGTACCCGACACCGCGTTACGGCTATAAATAGTGAAATCGCGATTTGCCCACGCGCCTTCCAGGCCTACTTCACCCCAACGGGTAATATCTTTAGCGGCACCGCACTTACGGGTAGCAGAGAAAATCGCATCCACTTGCTGCAAGGAAAGGCCTTTGATGGGATTATCTTTATTGACATATACAGCCAGAACGTCAATCGCCACGGGTACCGCCGTTGGTTTGTAGCCATGTTTGGCTTCAAATGCCTGGATCTCTTCTGATTTCATTTCGCGGCTCATCGGGCCGAAGTTGGCAGTACCTTCGATCAGCGCCGGTGGTGCAGTTGAAGAACCAGCGCCTTGAATCTGGATGTTTACGTTGGGGTACCACTTTTTAAAATCTTCTGCCCACAAGGTCATCAGGTTGTTCAATGTATCTGAACCGATTGAGTTTACATTGCCGGAAACCCCGGTAGTCGCCTTGTACTCCGGCAGTTTGGAATCAACAGCGGCTTGCAGCGCGGCGGCACAAACCATAGAGCCGGCCAACACCAACCCCTGGATAATTTTCTTAGCGTTCATAGAGCGCTCCGTTAGTTATTGCGTAATAGTCAATGCGTAAGCAGGTGAATGATGGTGAGGCTCGCCTCGCCATTGACACTTACTTTAACGAGCGAATGTGACAGTAATGTGACTGATAGGGTTTTTGTCATAAATATGTCGCGGAAGCGTCACAAAACAACCGCCTTAAAATAACAACACCAGCCGATGCTGGTGTTGGGGAGAGGAAAAACCTATTTAACGACACGCAATCCAGGACGTTTGGTGCCCTCGCCTGTCGGCTTCGCTGGCGGTGTGCCTGGTGGTGGCGCGGGCGGCTGTGGATTCACCTCCGGCTCAAACATCATGCCCTGCCCATTTTCGCGGGCATAGATACCGAGGATAGCTCCGCAGGGAATATAAAGGTTATTAACAACACCGCTAAAACGGGCATTGAAGGAAACGGCGGTATTGTCCATAAAAAAATCTTTTACCGCGGTTGGCGATATATTCAGGATAATCTGGCCGTCCTTATTAACATGCTGCTGGGGCACCTGGGTACCCTCCGCATGGGCGTTAACCAGAATATGCGGAGTGCAGTTGTTATCCAGTATCCATTCATAGATGGCACGCAAAAAATAAGGGCGACTGGACGACATAGACATAAATACTATTCCTTGGGAATGAACAAAACAGAAGAAAGGTACAGGGATTTCACAGCAGACTCAAATAACACTGCGGACCCAAATAAAAAGGGCGACTCGCGTCGCCCTTTTAAAACCCAGCATTTATCAGTGGATATCTCTCCAGAACTCGCGGTTCAGGAAGTACACAAAGATAAACAGAATCACCAGGAAGCCCAACACGTAATAACCGATTGATTGGCGCTTGATAGCGATTGGTTCCGCCAGGTACTCAAGGAAATTCACCAGGTCGTACACCGCCTGGTCAAACTCCTCAGCAGTCATGGAGCCTTTGATTTTGCCTTCTTTAAGCGAACCGCAATGCTCGTCCAGTTCCACTTCACCAACAGCGTTGCGCAAAGCGCCACCGTGATGATTCAGTTTGGGACCGGCACCGCACTCCAACAAGCCCTGCGGCCCGATCAATACATGAGGCATACCCACGTTAGGGAATACGCGGTTGTTAACACCCCAGGGGCGGGTATCATCTTTATAGAAATTGCGCAGGTAGGTGTAAATCCACTCCGGTGACCGGGCACGCGCTACCAGCGTTAAATCTGGCGGAACCACACCAAACCAGATTTTGGATTGCTGGGGTTTCATCGCGATTTCCATCAGTTGACCAATACGCTGGTCACCGAAAATCAGGTTCTGCTCCATGACATCGTGCGGAATATCCAAATCATCAGCGACGCGCTCATAACGGGAATATTTTGCCGAGTGGCAACCCATACAGTAGTTGACGAAATATTTCGCGCCGCGCTGCAATGATTCTTTATTGTTCAGGTCCGGCTCCATGGAATCGCAGGGCACCGCACCGCAATTGAATGCACCTTCCGAAGCAACCGCCTTGATTGGCACCACCGCCAGGATTACGAACAATACAAAGCCGGCAGCAACCACCAAAGCGGGCAAACCCTTGGCCTGGGTACGGGTTGGCTCTACCAGGTCCCTGTCACGTGCTGCAAGCACTGGCAGAACAGCAAAGATAATTGCCAGGAGGAAGCAGAGGACCAGCAATAACGCAGGAACATCACCGCCGATATAATCGAATCCCATCCACGCAAAAATAACTGCAAACGCACCACTCAATACCCATGAAGTTTTGGATTTGGCTTTCTCCGGGCTGGGCGTTGTCCAAACCGGCATAGTGACAAAATACGCGAAGTAGAAAGCCGTTGCGATTTGCGACAACAAGGTTCGCCCTTCTGTCGGTGCCTTCACCCCCAGATAACCCAATACCACGAACATCGATGCAAAGGCAATCAGCATGATGCGCGGGATATGGCCGCGATAACGCATGGATTTAACTTTGCTGCGATCCAGCCAGGGTAATACAAACAGGATTGCAATCGCCGCCGCCATGGCAATGAAGCCGAGGAATTTAGCGGTCAATACCATTGGCCCAAGCTCGATTTGCATGGTCACCGCACGCAGCACCGCATAGAAAGGTGTGAAGTACCAAACAGGGGCAATGTGGGTCGGGGTCTTGAGGTTATTGGCTTCTTCGAAGTTGGCGTATTCCAGGAAGAAACCGCCCATCTCCGGCATAAAGAACATAATGAAACAGAACGCAAACAGGAAAACCGTAATGCCAACCAGATCATGTACTGTGTAGAAGGGATGGAAAGGAACGCCGTCGCGCGGAATACCGTTTTCATCTTTATTCTTTTTGATCTCAACACCATCAGGGTTGTTGGAACCCACTTCGTGCAGCGCGAGGATGTGCATTACCACCAGTGCCAGTAACACAATCGGCAAAGCGACTACGTGCAACGCAAAGAAGCGGTTCAGGGTAATGCCGGAGATCAGGTAATCGCCGCGGATCCATTGCACCAGGTCTTCACCAATACCGGGGATGGCACCGAATAACGACACAATTACCTGCGCGCCCCAGTAAGACATTTGTCCCCAGGGTAATACATAGCCCATAAAGGCTTCGGCCATGAGCACCAGATAAATAGTCATACCAAAGATCCACACCAATTCGCGTGGAGCCTTGTAAGAGCCGTACATCATGCCGCGGAACATATGCAGATAGACAACCACGAAAAATGCGGAAGCGCCGGTAGAGTGCATGTAACGCAATAACCAGCCAAAATCCACGTCGCGCATAATATATTCAACAGACGCGAAAGCACCTTCTGCTGAAGGGTTGTAGCTCATGGTCAACCAGATACCGGTCACCAATTGGTTTACCAATACCAGCAGCGACAGCACACCAAAGAAATACCAAAAGTTAAAATTCTTCGGTGCGTAATATTTACCCATGTGGGTATCCCAGGCACGTTGTACCGGGAGACGCTTATCAACCCACTGCCACAATCCAACTAACCAATTCATCTTACGCCTCCTGATCTTCGCCAATCACTACTACAGCATCACTCTCATAACGATGAGGAGGAACTTCCAGGTTCAGTGGAGCAGGTACACCGGTATACACGCGGCCTGCCAAATCATATTTGGAACCATGGCACGGGCAGAAAAAACCACCTTGCCATTTTTCACCGCCCAAATCGGCAGCATGGACATCCGGGCGATACATGGGTGCACACCCCAGGTGGGTACATACGCCCAACAGGATTGCATATTCCTTGTTAATTGCCCGTGTCTGGTTTTGTGCATAAGCGGGTTGCATGGTTTCTTTCGACTCGGGGTCAAGTAACAAACCCAATTCTTCCACTTTATTCAAACTATCCAGGGCTGCCTGGGTACGACGCACAATGAAGACTGGCTTGCCACGCCACTCGACGGTAACCATGGCACCCGGTTCGATTTTGCTTAGATTGTATTTCACAGGAGCACCGGCAGCTTTCGCTTTGGCGCTTGGGTTCCAGGAACCCACGAATGGAACTGCAGCACCCACAACACCGACCGCACCCACTGCACAAGTGGCTCCGATCAATACGCGGCGGCGCGTTTTATTTACAGCGTCATTACTCATGACGAATTTCTCCCCTAACAGCTTCAACGGCTTGCAAATCACCACAAGATACAGGCGATAAAGGATTTATTGGGCGACTCAAGAAAAGGCGGGCAATCTTAATGAATTCACACTCGGCTTACAAGAATAACCACACACAAACAGTGGGTTATAGGCCCGCAATTTTAGACGTAAAAAAACGCCCAAGCCAGAAAAAGACTTGGGCGTTTTTTTGTGATCACCATGCAGCAGATACAAAATCCACTGCAGGAAACCATTAACGCTTGGAGAATTGTGGCTTTTTGCGCGCTTTGCGCAGACCAACCTTCTTACGCTCAACCTCACGGGAATCGCGGGTTACGTAACCGGCTTTACGCAATTCACTGCGCAGGTTGTCATCGTACTCCATCAGGGCGCGAGTCAGGCCATGGCGAATCGCACCCGCCTGGCCAAAACTACCGCCGCCAGAGACAGTAACATTTACGTCAAATTTTTCTACCAGGCCAACCAGCTCGAGCGGTTGACGAACAACCATGCGCGCAACCGGGCGACCAAAGTATTCGTCCAGTGGACGATCATTGACAACGATATTGCCAGTACCAGCAGTGATGAACACACGTGCGGTAGAGGTCTTGCGACGGCCTGTGCCGTAATATTGTGCTGCAGACATGTCGGCTCCCCTTAGATGCTCAGTTCTTTAGGTTGTTGAGCAGCATGTGGATGCTCATTACCCGCATAAACTTTCAGTTTCTTGAACATTGCGCGACCCAGTGGGCCTTTCGGCAACATGCCCTTAACAGCGATCTGGATAGTGCGCTCCGGAGCCTTCTCGATCATTTTCTCGAAGGTGATCGATTTAATACCGCCAATAAAGTTGGTGTGGTGGTAATAAACCTTGTCAGTAGCTTTACGGCCAGTCACGCGCACTTGGGACGCGTTGATAACTATGATGTAATCGCCGGTATCAACGTGTGGAGTGAATTCTGGCTTGTGCTTGCCACGCAAACGCGAGGCGATTTCCGCAGATAAACGGCCGAGAGTTTTACCCGCCGCATCCACGATGAACCAGTCATGTACGACAGATTCAGGTTTGGCAATATAGGTCTTCATGTTATTCCTGCCTAAATTGGATGTGGAACTGATTTAAATGTAGTAAACAACCCTGAAAACAGGGAGGCGGCATACTACACACCCGCAGGACGGTTTTCAACCGAAATATGGCTTTATTCGGGGCGATGCGGACGAGCCAGGTATTCGCGGCTTTGCATTTCCAGCAAGCGGCTCACAGTGCGCTGGAATTCAAAATCCAGCTTGCCTGTGGAATAGAGTTCATCTAAAGGGCGCTCGGCGGATATCACCAATTTCACCTGGCGGTCATAAAACTCATCCACCAGGTTCACAAAACGCCGCGCCTGGTCATCTTTATCGCGGCCAAGGCCCGGGACGTTGCTCAGGATGACGGTGTGATATTCACGCGCAAGTTCGATGTAATCATTTTGTGAGCGCGGCCCATCGCACAACACCACAAAATCGAACCAGATGATACCTTCACTGATGTAACGGGTCGGGATCATGCGCCCTTCAACTTCAATCTCTTGCTGCGCGTGGATTTCCGCCCCCTTTGGCGCCAGGCTTTTAAAACTGCACATCAGGCTCTCGTCAGCCGCCGCGTCAAGCGGATAGTGATAGAGTTCAGCCTGCTCCAGGGCGCGCAACCGATAATCCACGCCGCCATCGACATTCACCACTAAAGTGTGTTTATTGAGCAGGTCGATTGCCGGCAGGAAACGCGCACGCTGCAGGCCATCCTTATAAAGGCCGTCGGGGACAATATTGGATGTGGCCACCAAGGTAACACCGCGTGCAAATAATTCTTCCATCAAAGTGCCGAGGATCATCGCATCGGTAATATCCGAGACAAAGAACTCGTCAAAGCAAATAACGCGCGCCTCCGCAGCAATCGTATCCGCTACCAGTTTCAACGGGTTTTTTTTACCACCCAGCTTTTTAAGCTCGGCGTGCACACGACGCATAAAACGATGGAAATGTGCGCGGAGCTTTTGCTCAAATGGCAGACTTTCAAAAAAATTATCCATCAAATAGGTTTTGCCACGCCCCACCCCGCCCCAGAAATAAAGCCCGCGCACCAGTTCACGGGAGGAATCGCCCGTGAATCGCTTGAAGAAATTGCTAAACGCGCTTTGCTTTTTTTCTTCCTGCCATACCGCCACCAATTGTTCGTAGAGATGCTGTAAATGGTTTACAGCTATCTCCTGGGCCGGATCATGGCGGAAATCGGGGCGCTGCAAATCACGCTTGTAGCGCTCAAGTGGGGAAAGGGACATTGGGTTAGCCATTGCTCATATACACAAATATAAAAATGAAAGCGATGCTCATTCGGGGTCGCCACTTTAGCGATTCCGCTCATGATTCTCCATGGCTATTGCAACTGTCGTATTAGGGTCCCGGTTAAATCCGTTTTCAGCGTCGCCAGGTAACCGTGAAAAAAATGTCCGGCCCCGGGATAGCGCAACAACTCCACAGGTCCATGCAGACCATTTGCCCAATCATAGACGCCGTGCGCGATGACACGCTCATCCTGGTCGCCCTGCACCACACAAGTTGCGCACGGAAACTGGTTCCCGCGCGCATAGGGGTAACGTTCGATCGGGGGGGCAACCAGGGTGAGGTGGCGCAGCCCCTTAACCTCATAACTTACTTGCGCGGCAATTGAGGACCCGAACGAGAAACCGGCGAGCATCAAACTTGAACCGGGCAGTTGCTGCCCGCACCAGCCAACCAGCGTGCGCAGGTCATCAAGCTCTCCAATTGCGTTATCAAAAGTCCCCTCACTTTTCCCGACACCGCGAAAATTAAATCGCAATACATGGATGCCAAGATCACGATAGGTACGCATTAATGTGGTTACCACTTTGTTGTCCATTGTGCCCCCGTGGACAGGATGGGGATGGCAGAGGATTACCAACCATTGCCTGGCTGCAAACTGGCCAGCCTCATCCCCCTGGTGCAGGACGGCCTGCAACGTTCCGCCTGGTCCCGGAAGCATTAATGACTCTTCTTTTGCGAAGGGAAACTTCATGGATTACCTCGATTTTGGTAATGCAGGCCAATGCCCGAAATTTTTGCCCATTTTAATGAGAAAATGGACTTATAATAGGTCTATGAGTGCTTATGGATTGCATATACCACCTGTAAGCACAACTGTTGATGAGGAGATTCCCGTGTATTCTTTCAGTGCGCTAGTTATAACTGGATTCATTTGCCTGCTGGCAGGCGGCGCCATAGGTGCCGCGCTATTGTATGCGTTCCGCTCACAGTTAATGGGGCGGGACATAGAGCAACGCTTGCATGAAGCAGAAAACTCATTGCAAGCCTATCAGCGCGATGTAGCGGAACACTTCACCCAAACCTCGCAGTTGGTTAATAACCTGACGCAGGCCTATCGCGAAGTGCATGAACACCTCGCCAATGGCGCACTGAAATTGGCAACGCCGGCAATCAGCCGTCAAATTATCGATTCAGCCAACAGTAATTTAAGCAGCGATACAAAAGCCTATATTAATGAACAACGTATTGAACCGCCGCGCGATTGGGCACCAAAGGCGCCCGGCACCAAAGGTGCACTAAGTGAAGATTATGATTTACGCGAAGATCACAATCACAGCCGTATGCCGATGGAATCACCGGATGATTTTGATTTTGACGGTAAAGCCAATCGCTACTAGTTTGTATCTGAAGTGTTAGCAGTGTAATTCACAAAAGGGGAATTTATGAAATTTGACATGTCAATTACTGATAACTACGCATCATTCATTGATAAGGATTCCGGCGTAGCAGTATTCGTTGACTCGTTCGATAATCAGGAGTTTGAGGTAAGAATTGGAACTATTAATGAATCAGAACTCGCGGGCACCATTTTCGCAGCAACAACTGAGGAGCTTAACACCAAATTAGCCGCTCTATTTTCAGTACATACAGGGGAAAATAATGGGAATTTCAATAAATGAAATATCTGTTTTAGAAGCTGTACTGAATGAGAAATTTTCAAAGGAGCGTCTAAAGTTCAAAATGTCAGTTCATTTTGTAAAAGACAGAATGAATCATCCTAGAAATACACCAGCTATCACCATTACGGAGCTCCAAGGAATCTTTAATCGGCTTACTACAGTTTACATAAGTCAGCTTATGCGCATGAAACACAACGATTCATTTAATGTTCGCTGCACAAAATCAGACATCAATATTCCATGCGTAATATCAAAAACTAAAGACGCCGCAGGAAAAGATAACCGGGAAGTAATTGCAATTACAGTGATGCGTAAGGCCAATTTTATTTCCAAAGACCCTATAGAATTTAAAGTATAATGCTAACAAGGCAGCACGCCACTGCGTGGCTGGGCAGTTGGTAAACGGCCCCTTGTGGTTTGCCGCGCAAAAGTAATCCATAAAATCACAATTTACAAACTACCGTTGTGCGCGGCGTTAACACTTCAGGCGTACAGGACGTCGAAAAATTGTGCAACCCCGCATTTGCGGGGTTTTTGTTGAATGAAAAAAATAAATCCGCGGAGATAGCTGCAATGTTAAAACGCTTGCTTAATTTTATCGGCTGGCCGGTGACCGCAGGCGTAATCATTGCTTTACTTGCGCTCCTCCTCTTTCCACAATTGCGCGGCACACCACCGACAATCCAGCCTCTATCAAATATGGGTATTGGTGTGGTGTCTTATGCTGACGCCGTTAATCGCGCGGCACCTGCGGTGGTAAATATTTATACTGAAAAACGTGTGGTGCAGCGTTACCAAAATTTTTATAACCATCCTTTTTTTCGCCAGCTTTATAACAATTCCAATGTTCCGCAACAGGAGCGCATGGAAAAAACCCTCGGTTCCGGCGTTATTGTCGATGCCAACGGGCTTATCCTGACGAACAACCATGTCATCAACGGCGCCGACCGAATCGCCGTTCTCCTTTATGATGGCAGGGTGACTGCCGCTGAGCTTGTTGGAATCGACAAGGCGAATGATTTAGCGGTATTGCGTATCAAGCTGGATAATATAACCGCTATTAATCTGGGTAATTCCGACAATATCCGCGTTGGTGATGTAGTCCTCGCCATCGGCAACCCTTTCGGGGTTGGCCAGAGCGTAAGCCAGGGGATTGTGAGCGCAACCGGTCGCTGGAACCTCGGCATTAACAGCGCTGAAAATTTTATCCAGACGGATGCGGCGATTAATCCCGGCAATTCCGGCGGCGCGCTTGTTGATGCCTACGGCAACTTGATCGGTATCAATACCGCCATGCTTGATGAAACCGGCGCGTCGTTCGGAATCAGCTTTGCTGTGCCTATCGACAAAGCCATGAACTCACTTAAACAAATCGTTGAATTTGGTGGAGTAAGGCGCGGCTGGCTAGGCATTTCCGTTACCCAATTAATGCCTGATGCGATAAAAAAATCCGGCAGTGATGGTTTATTGATTACCGGTATCGACAAAGACAGCCCGGCAGAAAAAGCCGGACTGAAGGTAAACGATATAATTACACATATCGACAATATTCCCTTGGCACCCATTACCACTATCAATCACGCACTGGCTAACATCCAGCCCAACGCGGAAATTAATTTTCGAATTATCCGCGATGGCAAATCCCTGGAAATTAAAGCCATTGCTGCTTTTCCACCGACAAAAACCTGAACAAATAAATTCGCACAAATGAAAACGGGTGCCTGAACGCACCCGTTTATTTTTCAGTAGTGATTAATCGCCTATTCGATAATACGATATTCCGCCGAACGCGCATGGGCTTCAAGTTGCTCACCGCGCGCAAGTACCGATGCCGTTTTTGAAAGCACAGAGGCACCCGCCGGGGAACACATAATAATTGAACTGCGCTTTTGAAAATCATAAACACCTAACGGCGAAGAGAAACGCGCAGTACCGGATGTGGGCAACACATGATTCGGCCCGGCACAGTAATCCCCTAAAGCCTCTGGTGTATGGCGTCCCATAAAAATCGCACCGGCGTGGCGAATTTGCGGCAATAAAGATTCAGGATCGGCAACAGATAGTTCCAAATGCTCAGGCGCTATACGATTACTCACCGCCAAGGCCTGTTGCATATCGGCAACTTTAATTAATGCGCCGCGATTTTTTAATGACACACCGGCAATTTCATTGCGCTCAAGTGTTGGCAATAATTTTTTGATGGATTGTTCCACTTTATCCAGGAATTCTGCATCCGGACTTAACAAAATTGCCTGGGCCTGCTCGTCATGCTCAGCCTGGCTGAATAAATCCATGGCGATCCAATCCGGGTCTGTCAAGCCATCACAAATAATCAAAATTTCCGAAGGGCCGGCAATCATGTCAATCGCTACCTGGCCAAAGACCGCGCGCTTTGCCGTGGCGACATAAATATTTCCGGGGCCCACAATTTTATCGACCTTGGTGATAGTCCCGGTACCAAATGCCAGTGCAGCAACTGCTTGTGCTCCGCCAATAGTAATAACGCGATCAACCCCGGCAATTGCCGCGGCGGCCAGCACTATGGGACTGATTTCCCCATCAGGCGCCGGTACCACCATGGTCAGTTGATCAACTCCCGCCACTTTCGCCGGGATTGCATTCATCAGCACGGATGAGGGATAGGAAGCCTTACCACCTGGAACATAAAGGCCCACACGCTCCATGGCGGAAATTTGTTGGCCAAGCACAGTGCCATCCGCTTCGGTATAGCGCCAGGATGATTGCAATTGGTGTTGGTGATAGTTGCGAATCCGTTCGGCAGCAACTTCCAACGCAAGACGCTGTTCAGGGGTAATGTCATTCAAGGCCGCATGTAATTGCGCGGATGAAACCACCAAATCATCAATTGTTTGCGCATTGCGACGATCAAACTTATTGGTGTACTCCAATACCGCCGCATCGCCGCGCGCTTTTACCTGATGCAAAATGTCATCAACAACCGCAGCCACATGGGTGTCGCTGACCGATTCCCAGGCCAATAACTGATCCAGGCGCTGGTTAAAATCGTCCTGGCTCGCATCCAAACGGGTGATAACAGAATCAGACATAAAAAGCTCGTTGCGATAAAAGAAATGAAACGAAATTTATAATGCTCACCAGCGATTGTAATTGCTCATTGCCATTTGCAATCGATGGCATAGCGGGGAACTTACGCGGCAGAATGTATGGCGCCGGCAACGCAATCGATAATTGCCTGGATTTGAACGTGCTTCATTTTCATAGACGCTTTGTTGACGATCAAACGCGAGCTAATATCGGCGATAAATTCACGCGGCTCCAAGCCATTTGCACGCAACGTATTTCCAGTATCCACAATATCCACAATTTCATCCGCTAAATTCATAATCGGCGCCAACTCCATAGCGCCGTACAGTTTAATCACATCGATCTGGCGGCCTTGCGCGGCGTAATATTGTTTCGCCACATTCACATATTTGGTCGCCACACGGATACGCCCCACCGGTGTGGCCTGGCCCTTAACACCCGCTGTCATCAGTTTGCAACGCGCGATGTTCAAATCCAGCGGCTCATACAAACCGTCAGCACCGTTTTCCATCAATGTATCCTTGCCGGAAATACCCATATCCGCCGCGCCAAACTGCACATAGGTGGGGACATCCGCACCGCGCAATAATAAAAACCGCACATTGGGTTGCGAAGTTTCAAAGA
The DNA here is from genome assembly GCA_965650515.1 of uncultured Cellvibrionaceae bacterium. Lineage (GTDB taxonomy): Bacteria > Pseudomonadota > Gammaproteobacteria > Pseudomonadales > Cellvibrionaceae > Cellvibrio. The sequence goes on from CBFGOY010000002.1 coordinate 26,013, forward strand.
CCAACTTGCGGCTTTTTTCCATATCTTCAAGCGGATGGATATCCGCTGCCGCCAGCAGCGGCAAGGTTTCTTCAAGAATGCGCCCCTTGGTAAGCGCGATGGTCAGCATCTGGCTCATGCTCAGGAACCTTTTACACGACGCACACCGGCGCCCAGACTTTGGAATTTTTCTTCGATGGCTTCGTAACCGCGATCAATGTGATAGATGCGGTCAATCAGGGTCTCACCGTCTGCCACCAGGCCCGCAATCACTAAACTTGCCGATGCGCGCAAATCGGACGCCATCACCGGCGCTGCCTTTAAACGCTCAACCCCAGTCACTATCGCGGTGTTCTGCTCGAGTTCGATATGGGCGCCCATCCGATTCAATTCAGCAACTTGCACCAAACGATTTTCAAAAATGGTTTCAGTGATATGGCTTACGCCTTCCGCAACCGCATTCATCGCCATAAATTGCGATTGCATATCCGTCGGGAATGCCGGGTATGGCGCCGTCCGCAGGCTTACCGCCCTGGGTCGCTTGCCATGCATGTCCAGAGTTATCCAACCCGGCCCGCTGGCGACCTCGGCGCCCGCCTCCTGCAATTTGAAAATAACCGCTTCGAGGATATCGGCGCGGGTATTGGTCAGTTTGATTTTGCCGCGTGTTGCAGCGGCAGCGACCAGATAGGTACCGGTTTCAATACGATCCGGCATTACCGCGTAATCACACCCCTGCAAGGCATCTACCCCTTCAATGACCAGGGTGGACGTGCCAATACCCTCGATCCTGGCGCCCATAGCGACCAGCATATTCGCCAGGTCAACTATCTCCGGTTCGCGCGCGGCATTTTCCAGAACTGTCTTACCTTCAGCCAGTACCGCCGCCATCAACAGGTTTTCGGTTCCCCCCACAGTCACCACATCCATCAGGAAATGGCAGCCCTTTAAACGGCCATTCGAACGGGCGCGAATATAACCGCCATCGATCTCAATGCTTGCACCCATAGCTTCCAGGCCGCGCAGGTGAATATCCACGGGGCGCGAGCCAATCGCACAACCGCCCGGGAAAGATACATTCGCTTCGCCATAGCGAGCCAACAATGGCCCCAATACCAGGATGGAGGCGCGCATGGTTTTAACCAGCTCGTAGGGAGCGGTGTAGGAATTAATGGTGTTCGGGTCCACGATCACTACATGATCACCGTGGATCTCAATGGTCAAGCCCAGGGTTTTCAACAGGGTGACCATGGTAGTCATATCCCGCAAGTGCGGAACGTTCGTCAAACGCACTTTGGATTGGGCAAGGATGGTTGCAGCCAGCAGCGGCAAGCCCGCATTTTTGGAACCGGAAATACGAATTTCGCCAGACAGCGGGCCACCGCCTGTAATTAAAAATTTGTCCATTACTAACCTGAATTGAAAATATGGGAGAAATCGACGGAGATTACCGGTTACTGCTGCTGTTGCCACTGCTCAGGGGTATAGGATTTGATGTAATCCACCGCATGTATGCTACGGTCGGCAAATTGCTGGCTTAGGGTGCCTAGTACCAGTTGTTGCTTTTTGACCGGCGTTAAGCCCGCAAAGGCGGAGCTGACAATAACCAGGCCTATGTGATCGCCCTGCACCTCAACAGATTTGACCTCGCAGTCAGGGATTTGGCTTTCAATAAGCGCTTTGATTTGTTCGGCTTGCATAGTTCTACTCGGAAGGATTGGTCAGAATTGCAATGCAGGTGAACTGCAACCATAAATAAGCCGCGAAGTTTACCGGAACTACCGGCAACTCGCACCCGGAAATCCTGTTTCGGGGTAAAAACAAAGCCCCGGTTTGCGGCCGGGGCTTTTAGGGGATATACCTTTTACCCGTTATGCATCAACGAGCCAGGTCGCAATCACCTGATCAATATTGTTGTTGTGCTTCTTCAGGCCCGCTTTGAACTGGCTGCTGAATGACTGCCCCAGGTTCACGCCGTTAAGCACAACATTAATCAGTTTCCAGTCACCAGACCTGGCTTTTACCATGGTGTAATCCAGCTTGTGGGTCGCGCCTTCGGCACTGACCTCCTGCTTCACTACCACGCGATCCGCTTTTACTGTATCTACACCGACGATTACCACCTTACTATTCGCATACCCCAGGATTCCCTTGGCCAGGGACCTGACCATGCCATCCTTGAAGACTTTAAGGAATTGTTCACGCTGGGCGGGTGTGGCTTGTTTGTAGGTGGCCTTACCCATTACCGAACCGGCAATAAAAGGAAAATTAACTACCGGGTCCATTACCTTTTCAACCTGTTTGTAATATTCATCATCCGATACCTTGGACGCATTTTTGGCCTTTACCAAGCCGAATAGTTGTTGGGCAACAGATTCTACAATCGCCTTGGGCTCCGCGGCTGGGGTAACAGGCTCCTGGGCAGCGGCAAATTGCGATAACACCAATGCGATAAAAAGGGAAAATCCGAACAGGGATTTAAACAGGGAAACAATCTTCATCGTATAAACCTTCCATTAACCAAATGCGGCTAAAGCGTAATTGCCTTATGCCCTGATTGTCTTACAGCCAAGCATGAGACAGCGCAAGTTCCTTAAGGTGCCATTCTTTGTTAGAGGGTTATGGGTGTGGCGTTTTTTTGTTGGACCGAAGCGCGGCCAGTGGCTATGCGGGGTGCACTATAACACCGCTGCGTTACAATGCTTAAGCCCCATGCGGGAAAAAACCTAAACACAACTCGCCTAAATGCGAGGCCCCGTTATAATGCCCAACCCCGAATCGCCTGCAATGGGATTTTTTATGGCCGCTTTTGATTATGTCAGCTCTGCGTTACGCACCATTCGCCTGGAGGCGGAAGCGGTCACGGCATTGATAAGCCGCATCGATGGCCAATTTGCCCAGGCCTGTGAATTGATTATGAATGGCACCGGCCGGGTCATAGTGACGGGCATGGGCAAGTCGGGCCATATCGGTAAAAAAATAGCGGCAACCCTTGCGAGTACAGGCACCCCGTCTTTCTTCGTCCATCCGGGTGAGGCCAGCCATGGCGATCTGGGAATGATTACCAGGGACGACATAGTCCTCGCCATTTCCTATTCGGGATCCTCGAATGAAATTGTGGCGCTCCTGCCGTTATTGAAGCGCGCCGGTATCAAGATAATCAGTATGACCAGCAACCCCAACTCCACTATTGCCGAGGTTGCGGAGGTTAACCTGGATATCAGTGTGGTATATGAAGCCTGTCCACTGGATCTTGCCCCCACATCCAGCACCACAGCAACCCTGGTAATGGGTGATGCACTTGCTATAGCCCTGCTGGAAGCACGCGGTTTCACCGCCGAAGATTTTGCGTTCTCCCATCCCGGTGGAGCCTTGGGTCGCAAGCTGCTGTTGCGCCTGAGCGATGTCATGCACAGCGGCGAAGAAATCCCGCGTGTCCTGCCGGAAACCCCCATGCTCGACGCACTGATGGAGATGTCCCAAAAAGGTTTTGGTATGACCACCGTCATGGACCCTGCGGGAGATTTACGGGGGATTTTTACCGACGGCGATCTGCGCCGCAGTATCGACCGCGGGGTGGATATCCGCATTGCAACCGTCGGCGAACTGATGAATACCGCCCCCAAAATGTTGCGCGACAATACCCTGGCGGCGGAAGCTTTGGCGCTGATGGAGCAGGCCAGGATCAACGTTTTACTGGTTACCGACGAACAACAAAAACTGGTTGGTGTCGTAAAGATCAATGACCTGCTGCGCGCCGGCATTATTTAACCTAACGGAAACCCTATGAACCCCGAATTACGTGAGCGCGCTGCGCGCATAAAATTGCTGCTGCTTGATGTGGATGGTGTATTGACCGACGGCAAGCTTTATTTCGGCAATAGCGGCGAAGAGTTCAAGGCGTTCAGCACCCTGGACGGCCATGGTATCAAACTGTTACAGAAGACCGGGGTTAAGGTCGGCATTATCACTGGCCGCACCAGCGACCTGGTTGCCCGTCGCGCCAGGGACCTGGGCATTAAAATTCTGGTCCAGGGCCGGGAAGATAAATGGGATGCGTTGCAGGAAATCCTGCAACAGCACCCCATTCCCCTCAATGAGATTGCCTTTATGGGCGATGACTGGCCGGACCTGGGAATAATGACGCGGGTAGGATTGGCGCTGGCGGTAGCCAACGCCCATTGCAGCGTCGCCGCCAGGTCACACTGGCAAAGCCGGGAGCGCGGTGGCGAAGGTGCGGTACGCTCTGCCTGTGATCTGATCATGCAAGCACAGGACACCTTCGATACAGCCCTGGCAGATTACCTCAGCACCGCTACCTGACCCTGGACGACGCATACGGATCAACCAATAAGTTATGAATTTATCCCAACGGCTTTACCGCATCCACCAACGCATCCCCGGCCCCTGGCTAGTGGCGGGCGTATTGGTGCTGTGCTTCTTTTTATTTTTTGTGCGCAAAAAAGCAGAACAAACCCCCTACGAATACGATCCCGGTGGTTTCCCGCAAATCTATATGAAGCAAGTACAAACGCGTGAATTCGATGCCGCAGGAAAGTTGCATTTCGAATTGACCACCCCCAAAGTTGCCCTCTACCAACCCAACCCGGACGGCCCTTCTATCCAGGACTATACCTTGATCGATGCCCCAAAGATGATTTTCTACAACACCCAGAACGGTACTCCCTGGCGCTTGTCAGCGACCGACGGTCGCAGCGAATCGAATAATGAATTGATTCGCCTGCTGGGTGATGTCGTTATCCAGCAAGACTCGCCCAGCCAGGGACTGGTACGTGTCACCACTGACGAACTCCGGGTGCGCGCCCGGGAACAATTCGCGGAAACCGACAAAGCTGTTAAGATGCGCAGCGCAAAAGGCCAGATAGACGCTATAGGTATGGATGCCGATCTGGCGCAGAGTCGGCTCCAGTTAAAGTCCCAGGTTAAGGCTGTTTATGATCCTCGTTAAGTTCCCACCTAGAAAACCCGCGCACCTCGTGCGCCATTTGGTTGCTTTCAGCCTGCTGGCAAGCCTTCACGCCAGCAACCTATTTGCGTTACCCAGCGATAAAAACGAAACCATCCGCGGCTCCGCTGACAAGCTTACCGTCGATCAAAAAAACGGGATTGCCACCTATACCGGGTCAGTCATTATCCAGCAAGGCACACTGGTAATTTCTGCCGACTCCATCGTGATCCATACCAACACTGACAATGATGTGGAAAAAATGGTTGCCCAGGGCAATCCGGCGCGCTTCCAGCAACAACCGGAAAAAGACCAGGGTTTGGTCACAGCCGCCGCCAAACAAATCACCTACACACCACACAACCAGCGCTTGCTATTAATTGAGGATGCCTCGGTCGAACAAAACGGCGCGGTTATGAGCGGCCCTCGCATTGATTACGACCTGGTAAAGGAAGTGATGAAAGCCGCGGGCAACAGCAGCACCGATGGCAACGCCCAGCGTATTGAAATCGTGATTCCCCCCAAGGGCGCAAAAGACCAGGGTGCGATTGAAATTAAAAGCGGAAACCAGGATACAATCCCGGTGGTGCCGACTACCAACGCCAGCAGTGCCGTTAACTCATCCACCAGCGCCTCACAAAATTAATCCCTATGTCCTATTTATACGCTCGCCATCTCGCTAAAAGTTACAAGAAGCGCAGGGTTGTTATCGACGTATCCATCACGGTGGAAAGCGGTCATATCGTGGGCCTGCTGGGCCCAAATGGCGCAGGCAAGACAACCTGTTTTTATATGATTGCCGGCCTGGTCCCCGCTGATAATGGCACAGTATTGATTGATGACCGTGACATTACCAACCTGCCGATTCACGGGCGCGCCCGCGCGGGAATTGGCTATCTGCCGCAAGAAGCGTCTATTTTTCGCAAGTTGAGTGTGGCCGATAACATCATGGCGATCCTGGAAACACGCAAGGATATGGATATCAAACAGCGCAAGGAAAAACTGGAATTACTCCTTAACGAATTCCACATTACCCATATTCGCGACAGCCTGGGCATGGCCTTATCCGGCGGTGAGCGCCGTCGGGTTGAAATTGCACGTGCCCTGGCGACTGATCCCAAATTTATTTTGTTGGACGAACCTTTCGCGGGCGTTGACCCTATTTCCGTTAATGACATCAAGGAAATCGTCCGCCATCTCAAGGACCGCGGTATCGGTGTGCTGATTACCGACCACAACGTGCGTGAAACCCTCGATATTTGCGAGACCGCCTACATTGTCAGCGAAGGCCATATTATTGCCGAAGGCGATGCAGAAACCGTTTTAAGTAACACCAAGGTCCGCGAGGTTTACCTGGGCGAAAACTTCCGCCTCTAAACTGCTTTCCCCTAACATCGATATTACCGATTGACCCGCTAAAAGACCGGGTATTACCCATATACCCAGTCGATTTTCCCGACAAACAACTTGACAAGTAACATTATTTGTTCATTAGGCATAGAGATTGCTTATGGTTGTTGCCTGATACCCAAACCCTGACTAAACTCCGCTTATCCGACATTATTAATCCTGCTTCCAATTTAACCATTTTGCGTCATAAGGGTTTGTTTACTGCACAATGAAACAATCGCTCCAGCTCAAACTCGGCCAACAGCTGACCATGACACCGCAATTGCAACAGGCAATCCGCCTGTTGCAACTTTCCACATTGGATTTGCAACAGGAAATTCAGGAAGCCATTGAGTCCAACCCCATGCTGGAGGTAGAAGAAGGGTTTGATCCCCCCAGCCAAACGGCTGATTATGAAAACAATGACCTGGATAATGTGGATTACAGTCGCCAGCAGGAAATCGCGGCCGATAGTGCCAGCGGTGATACGGATTTCAATACCGGCGATAATTATTCTGCGACGCTGGACAATTACCAGGAACCTGGCAGCTATGCCGAAGGAGAGGGTTTTAATGAGGGCGAATCCTTTGGTGATGACGCCTATGGGGAAAGTGAAAGCTTCAGTGCGGACAGCGGTGACTGGAGTGAAGCCATTCCCAATGATTTGCCGGTAGACACGAGCTGGGACGATGTATACCAGGCTTCTTCTTCCGGCAGTTCAAGTAATTATGATAACGAAGACAACGATTTCGAAAGCCGTCGAGCCGCCACCGATTCCCTTTACGACCATTTGATGTGGCAGCTAAACCTTACCCCCATGTCGGATCGTGATCGCCTGTTGGCGATGGCAATTATCGATGCGGTTGAGCCTAGCGGTATGCTGTCCAACACCATCGACGAAATTTATGAAGGCATGCGCGACGAGTTCGAAGAACTCGAACTGGACGAAGTGGTCGCAGTACAGCATCGCCTGCAACAATTTGATCCCTGCGGTGTTTGCAGTCAAAACCTGTCGGAATGTTTGTTAGTGCAATTGCAACAATTCGATCCAAAAACGCCGTTCCTTGATTCAGCCAAATTAATTGCAAAGCAATATCTACCCTTGTTAGGCAGTCGCGATTATCGCCAATTGATGCGTCGCACCAAATTGAAAGAATCGGAACTGAGCCAGGCGATAACCCTGATACAAAGTTTAAATCCGCGCCCCGGGGATATTATCGCCAGCGGTGATACCGAATATGTTGTACCCGATGTTTTTGTGGAGAAACGCGACGGTCGCTGGCTGGTGGAACTCAACCCGGAAATTGCGCCGCGTTTACGCATCAATGCCGACTACGCCTCCATGGTGAAACGCGCGGACTCCAGCAGCGATAACACCTTTTTAAAGGACAATTTGCAGGAAGCGCGCTGGTTTTTGAAAAGCTTGCAGAGCCGTAATGAAACCTTATTGAAAGTCGCCAGTTGTATTGTCGAAAAACAACGCGGGTTCCTTGAGTACGGACCCGAGGCGATGAAACCCCTGGTATTACACGATATTGCAGAAATTGTTGAGATGCATGAATCCACTATTTCACGGGTGACGACGCAAAAATATATGCACACCCCGCAAGGTATCTTTGAACTTAAATATTTTTTCTCCAGCCACGTGAGCACTGACAGCGGTGGCGAATGTTCATCGACTGCGATCCGCGCGATTATCAAGAAGCTGGTCAATGCAGAGAACCCCAAGAAACCGCTTAGCGATAGCAAAATTACCGATTTACTCGCGGAACAAGGTATCCAGGTTGCACGTCGCACCATTGCTAAATACCGTGAATCACTGAATATCCCACCCTCAAACGAACGTAAAACAATTTAATTATTTCAGGAAACCGGAAAGGGATTTGTTGAGTGCAGAATTACTGCATGGCTTTTATCCCGCGATTGAGCCATCAAACCTAATGAGGAAGTACTTATGCAAATAAACATCAGTGGCCACCACCTCGAAGTAACTGATTCGCTGAAAGACTACGTAACCACCAAGCTCGAACGCCTGGGCCATCACCATGAGCGGATCACCAGCACCCATGTCATCCTCTCGGTGGATAAACTGATTCAAAAAGCAGAAGCGACTTTGCATGTAAGCGGCAAGGATATTTTTGCCGATGCAATCCACGATGACCTTTACGCGGCGATCGATGCGCTGGCAGACAAACTGGATCGCCAATTAATTAAACACAAAGAAAAAATGCGCAATCATCGTTAATACATCGGTGATTGGGCCCAGGAGAGAATGCTTCGGCATCACGAGTTATGCAAATTGAATCCCTGATCAGCCCCGGCCGCACCCTGTGCGGCATTGAAGGTGGCAGCAAAAAACGTGCGCTGGAATTACTTGCCAATACCATTGCACAAGACATCCCGGAAATAGACGCCGACGAATTATTTCGTCGCCTTATCGGTCGTGAGCGCCTGGGTTCTACCGGTATAGGCCACGGTGTAGCTATACCCCATTGTCGGGTCGAGCATTGCAAGGGCACCGTCGGTGCCTTGATCACCCTTGCCGACCCCATTGATTTTGATGCGATAGATTCGCAACCGGTGGACATACTCTTCGCCATGCTGGTGCCGGAAGACGCCCATGATGAGCACTTGCAAACCCTGGCCACCCTGGCGGGGGCGCTGAATAACCCTGAGTATCGCCAGCGGTTGCGTAAAGCTACCAGCGACGAAGCCTTATACCAGGCGGCGATTTCCCCCCCGTAAGGATTCATTATGCATTTGGTGATCATTAGCGGCCTGTCGGGCTCGGGAAAAAGTACAGCGCTCCATGTCCTTGAGGATGTGGGCTTTAATTGCATCGACAATTTACCCGTCAGCCTGCTTCCGGCACTGGTCGCCCAAATCCAGATCCATAAGGATGACCTGCAAAAATTCGCGATTGGCATAGATGTGCGCAACGCCTGGCAAGACCTGGCGATATTCCCGCAGATGATCAGCACCCTTAAGGACGCGCACCTGCCATTTCGCACCCTGTTCCTGGATTCGCAACCGGCAGTTTTAATCCAGCGCTTCAGTGAAACTCGCCGTAAACACCCATTGTCCGACAAACATACCAGTTTGGAAGAAGCCATTGCGGCCGAACAACATTTGCTGGAACCCATTCGCGACACCGCCGACCAGGTTATTGATACCAGCCATTTGAATTTGCATGAATTGCGTGATTTGGTGAAGGAACGGGTTTCGGGCCGCACCGAATCAACGATGGCGATCCTGTTTGAATCCTTTGGCTTTAAGCATGGCCTGCCAGTGAATGCCGACCTGGTATTCGATGCGCGCTGCTTGCCCAACCCGCATTGGAAACCCAACTTGCGGCCGCAAACCGGCCAGGACCAGGATGTGATTGACTTCCTGGAGGAGCAGATTACCGTCAAGGAGATGTATGACGATATAGAACATTACCTGGCTCGCTGGTTACCGCGTTACCAGGCCAACAACCGCAGTTATATCACTATCGCGATTGGTTGTACGGGTGGGCAGCACAGGTCCGTTTATCTGGCGGAGCGTTTGCAAAAACACTTTGACCAAAGTTTTCACGACGTACAAGTGCGACACCGCGACATTAACAAACACAAAAAACAATGATTTTTTTGAACACAGAACCTGGCAATGCTGACTGATACCCTCGACATTATTAATAAACGCGGCCTGCACGCCCGCGCTGCCGCCAAGCTCGCTACCCTGGCCAATCGATTCAAGGCCAGAATCCAGGTGCGCGTGGGCGAAGGTGCGTGGGCGGATGCCAAGAGCGTTATGTCGTTAATGCTATTGGCGGCCAGTTGCGGCACTGCGTTGCAGGTAAGTAGCGAAGGGGACGATGCCGAGGCCGCACTGGATGCAATCCGCGCCTTAATTGCGGACCGCTTTGAAGAAGGCGAATAAATCACCTATTGTTAACCCAAAGCCAGTGTGGATATTGTTGTTGCCCCGTATCTGCACTAAGCTGCGCGCCCTTTTATTGATTCTGCCCCGACGGCACTACCCATGGTTTACAATTACGACGATATTAATCCCGACGATTACATCCTGAGCAAATCCCAGGTCAAACGCGACATGCACGCATTACAGGCGTTGGGGGAAAGCCTTATCCATATGAATGAAAAGCAGTTGTCCCAGATTCCCCTGAGTGAGGAAATGCTGGACGCTATTTATATTGCCCGCAAAATGCCGCCCAAGGAGGCGCGCCGCCGCCAGATCCAATACATTGGCCGATTAATGCGCGAGGGCAACCACGAGGAAATTAAGGCTGCGGTGGATAAAATGCAGAGCCGCAGCGACCAATATGTACATCGCCAACACCAGATCGAACGTTACCGGGATTTACTGATTGAGGGCGACAAGCAAGTATTCCAGACGCTGGTCACCTCCTGCCCCGGTATTGATGTGCAGCACCTGCGCCAGTTAATTCGCGCTGCGCAGAAAGAACGCGAAGATAACAAACCGCCCGCCAGTGCGCGCAAGTTGTTCGGTTTTATTCGCGAGCAACTGGAATTACACGATTAACCACCCCATAAACATAAGGGCGCAAAATGCGCCCTTATGTTTATGTCCCTATTTGTTTTTGCCGGGCCCGGAATTTTCCGGAGGCGGTTTTTCCTCGGCCTTTTTCCCAACGCTCTCACGCAAACTTTGTTCGCTCTCAAACAGGCGGTTAAAGCGCATTTGGGGATTATCCCAATTGCCTTTGATGCTGTAACTGATGCTGGTGGCTTGATCGACCTGTTTCTTAAACAACTTGCTTACCAGGTAGACACCCGCAGCGGCAGGTAAACCGGTCGCGAGCGCGGCAAAAAATGTCAGGTTACTCGCCACCGGCAAGGTCGCAACCAGGCGGGTATTAAGGGTTTCATCACGCAGGTTGATAGTCCCTGCCATTTGCATACCGCTGGAGGGAGTGCGCACCAGCAATGGATTTTCAAACACCATGGTGCCCCGATTGAAACCGACCTTGCCGTTGATCTCATCATAGGCCAAACCGCTTTTATACAGGTCGGAGAAGTCCAGGCGCATCCGGCGCGCCAGCGAGTCGAAGTTGAGGATCGAGAGCAGCCGCAAAATACCGTCCCCGGCACTGGCCTGGCGCTTGAAGCGGCCATCTTTTACATGGACGGTCATTTCGCCTCCCAGCTCGACCAACTTGAAATCCTGAGGTGACCCCGGCCAGAAGATATCCGCATTAAAACGCGCCGAACGGCTTTCGATCGTGCCCGGTTTCCCCCAACTGCGCAGCACGGCCCCCAAATCACCGGCACTGAGGGTACCGATGAAGTGTGTTTGCATTCCCTGGGGCGTGTATTGCCAATGCATTTTGGCGCCTTGCTTTTTATCGGCGCCACTGATGGTCACACCGCGGATACTGCCGCGGATCTGGTCGATCAGCACGCCCTTGTCATTAGGACGCAGTTGCAGCGACCAATTACCAAAATTATCACCATCCAATGAGAAGGATCGGATATTGATGTTGGCGAGCGGCATTTGGCGCGGGTCCAGCAGCTCGCGTTCAGGTGGTTGGATAGATGGGCCAGTTTGCCCGGATTCGTTGACGCTCGCCCGCCCCGTAACCGCAAGGCTTGTAGCCGGGGTATCTACAGCCGCAATAGTAAGTGCCAGGCGCTCAAGGTTAACCTCCAGTGGCGCAAGCTTGCTGGACGGAACCAACAGTTCGCCCGCGACCTGGGAGTTTTCGACCTTGAGGTTCCACCCCGCTTGTACCGGCACCGCCGTGACACTGAGGTTTTCAAACGGCACGGAGCCCAGGTCATACCGACCGATAACCAGCTCCGCCCGGAACGGTAAACCCGCCACCCGCCCCACAGCCTCCGCCTCGGCGGCAAGCATTTCTTCCACTTCCTCGGGGGTGCGGGGTTTTAGCGGTCGAACCACTACCGGCGTTAACTGTTCAGTGTAGGCAAGGTATTTGGCCTGCACCGCCTTCAACTGGTCGAGGTCAATCTCCGGCACAAAACCGGATACCAGGAATTCAGCGCCCTTACCTGAAAGCGCCTCGCTACCCAGGGCGATGTTGGCGGACACTAAGCTATTGCGGTTGCGATCCACGCGTAATATCCCTTGCATATCCTCGCCATAGGCAAAATGGACTTGCGCCTGGGCGTCCTGCAACGCGTATTGGAATACCAATGGCCGGGCCTCATCCACCCGCTTGCCATAAGGCGCAGGCAGGTCCACCGCAATACCCCGAAGGTCGCTGGTGACACTGACGGTAGCAAACGCCTGGCTGGAAAACCTTGTCGCTGCCTGCTGGTATGTTTCGCCGGCTTCCGGACCGGCCTCCATCATGGCGTTACCCTGGCGGGGGCGATGATTCAGCTCGACCATCGCCTTGTAAGGTAAGGTGCCGCTCATAAAAAGCACTTCCGGGCGCTTGCTCCAGAACGCCAATTGGCGAGCCTCCACCGCCCCCTCCAAACTGATCAGCGTTTTGTTATAGCCGTCCAGTTTTTGGGTGCCCAGTTGTACTTCCAGGGGCTCACCAAAAATATCCCCCTGCAAATGTTCGCTCGAAATCCCGGCCTCGCTGTCATAGCGGATATGTCCACTGACATTGGTCGCGCTCAGGTTCAGGTTCTGCAATTCAAATAACGGGGATTGCAGGCTCACATCTATTAATTGTCGATGACCCGCCGGCTTTGCTTCACCGGTGCCGATGGGAATATCCAGTTTTAAATGCCCCTGCATGGTTCCTTGCATACTCCATGAATCCAGGCTGGACCCCATGTACTTGCGCATTTCCCCTTCCCGCAGTACGCGGATGCCATCGCTGGCCAAGCCATCAATCTGCCCTTCAACCTGCAGGAGTGAACCTCGCCCGGTACGGTTGGGGTTAACCCGGACCTCTGCGTTCCTGACCTGGCTATTAAGCACCCTGGCCGAGGAGACACTGGCCGCTATTTGCGCATCAGTGGCCAAGAGCCTGCCATCCAGGGCGGTCAGTGACGGCCAGCCGGGGTGGTAATCCAGCGCCGCTTGCTTGAGGTCCAGGTACAACTGGTAGGTCCGCGCCATGGGGTTTCGGGTATTCAAGGTTCCCCGGTACACAAACCCCGCCTCGGTTGCCACACCGGGATTTTCCAGGCCGATGCTGTCGGCCAGCCAATCCGCCAGGGTCGCCGGCACAGTGGCGGGTGTGTATTTTTTGTAGGAACTGGCGTTTAACTGCTTTCCGCCCATTTGTACGTACAGATCTATGTCCCCGGTATTGCGTTTCCAGGGCAAGCCGAGCCACATATAGCCAAGTGCCAACTCTTCGCCTTTACGAAATTCCAACAGTCCGCTATTGACGTAGATCTGGTTTTTATCCGGGTATAAACGCCAGGAAACCTGGCCCCTGGCGGAATCAAACACCATGGGTTCCCTGTAGGTCGGTGAGTAATGCATGGAGAAACCGCGCCGGGAATCGATATCCACAAAACCACCCGCTTGCCCGGCCTGCACATAACCATCCACCCCAACCAACGCCGGTACACCCTGAAGGGCATTCACCGTCACCTGGTCGAGGTTGGCTTGCAGTTGCCATTCGCCGGGATTTTGTACCGGCAGGGTTAAGCGCAGATTGCGCAGTTGGCCACGGGGATTGAGCGTTTGCAAAACCTCGTGCAAGCGCCCCGTACCCAGGACTCCCGCGCTAACGAGCATATGGTTCAGGCGTTCGAGGTCGAGTTTATCGAGGCTCACCTCGACCGGTTGCCGGAAACCGGTTGAAGCCGCGGCCAGATTAAGCCCGGTGATCTGCTCCTCACCCATGGCTGCGTTCAACTGCTGCAAGCCCAACCGCCAATTGCCGCCCGGCAGCCAAAAACCGGTGAGTTCAGTGGCGAAATCATCAAGGGCAAGGCGCCTCTCCCCCAGGGGCAAGGACAACCGTTGCACGCCAACACTGCCAACCAGGTCATAACCATCATCCTGCTGGCGGGTTTCAAACCAGACGCTGGCATCAACCTGGCCTTCGGCCTGCAAGCCGGATTTACCCCCGAGCAAAAAGGCGCTGGCCGCCGCTATGGGTTCGCTGGTGGGAAAACGGTTGAGTTGCAAATAACCCTTGCTGTGGAAATGTTCCTGGTCGCGCGGGTCGCCCCGGCCTTCCGCGACCAGGTAAACCGTGCGCGGCTGCTCATCCACGTCAATCTGCAATGACAGCCGATGGAATTCGCCGGCGTTCTCCAGCAACAGGTAAGGTGAATCCAGCACCATATGGTGACCGGAGTTGAACACAAAATTCAGGTGGCTGCGCTGGAATTCGATGCGCGTGGATAACAACAACATGTCTACCAACGTATCCAATTGCACCTGTTGGTCGGATTGGGTGCCGAGGTGAGGCAAGCCGGGAATGTGCCAGAAGCCTTCCGCGGTTTGGGCAAAGGTAACATCCACCTGGTTAAGGACCAGGTTGCTCCACACCGGGCGCAGGTTACGCAGGGAGCCGAGGATATCCAGGCGCAAGCGCGCCTGCTCCAGCGCGATTACCGGCTGATTGTCCTGGCTATTGATTGTGAAATCCTGCACTACCAGGTTCGGCTTCAGGCCGGACCAATCCAACTCGATCCGGCCAATACCAACCCGCGCATTCAGCTTGGAGGAAAGGTAACTTGCGATACTCTGGTTATAATCGCCCAGTAAATAGGAAAAGCTCCGCCCGGATTGCACCAGTACCGCTAATAAAATTAGCGCCACGGCAATCAGCAGGTAAAACCATTTCACCAGTTTGCGAAGTGCACGACTCATTAAACGTCAGGGTTTCCCGGTTACAAATTAAACCAACACAATATCGTACTGCTCTTGATGGAAGAGCGCTTCAACCCTGAACTCTATGGTGCGTTTGATAAAAGCCTCCAGGTCGGCCACATAAGCGGCTTCCTCATCCAGCAGGCGGTCCACCACCAATTGGGATGCAAGCACCAAAAACTTCTCATTATCGTAAGTCCGCGCCATGCGCAAAATCTCACGGAAGATTTCGTAACAAACTGTTTCCGCCGACTTCACCTGCCCGCGCCCCTGGCAGACAGGGCATGGCTCACACAGCATCTGCTCCAGGGATTCACGGGTGCGCTTGCGCGCCATTTCCACCAGCCCCAGTTCCGAAACACCGGTAATCCGGGTTTTGGCGTGGTCTTTTTCGAGGGCCTTTTCCAGGGTCCGCAATACCTGGCGTTGATGCTCCGGGTCCTTCATGTCAATGAAATCCAGGATGATAATCCCCCCCAGGTTGCGTAAACGCAATTGCCGCGCAATGGCCGACGCGGCCTCCAGGTTGGTTTTGAAAATCGTTTCTTCCAAATTGCGATGGCCAACGAAAGCCCCGGTGTTGACATCCACCGTGGTCATGGCTTCGGTCTGCTCGATAATCAGGTAACCATTGGACTTCAACGCAACCCGCGGCTCCAGCGCGCGGTGGATTTCCTCTTCAACCCCATACAACTCCAATAGCGGGCGGTCGCCACTGTAGAGATCGATAAGATCAATCAATTGGGGGGCGTACTTTGAGGCGAAATCCAGCATTTGCTGGAATGTCAGGCGCGAATCCACCCGTACCCGGTCAATAGGTGCGCGCGCCATATCGCGCAGGGCGCGCAAATAGAGCGGCATGTCGCGATGAAGTTCCGCGGGTACCCCAAGGCTTGGCAATTTTTGGGTTAAATCATCCCACAGGCGTAACAAAAACGGGATATCCGCCACGATGGCGTCGGCCTCAGCCCCCTCGGCGACCGTGCGGACAATAAACCCGCCCTTGATGTCGTGTTCCGCCACGGCGGCTTCCACCAGTTGGCGCAAGCGCTCGCGCTCCGGCTCGTCTTCAATCCGGGTGGAAACACCGATATGGGCGGCGTTGGGCATATACACAAGGTAACGGGAGGACAAGGTCAGGTGCGTGGTCAGGCGCGCACCCTTGGTACTAATCGGGTCTTTGGCCACTTGTACCAATAAGGTCTGGCCTTCACGCACCAGGGTACGTATATCGGGAACATCGGTGCGGCGCACTTCACCATCGGGGGGCTCGGGCATCATGTCGGCGGCGTGGATAAATCCCGTGCGATCCAGGCCTATATCGACAAATGCCGCCTGCATCCCCGGCAACACGCGCACCACCTTGCCCTTATAAATATTGCCAACATAAGTCTCGCCATGGCTGCGCTCAATGTAAAACTCCTGCACCACGCCGTTTTCCACCAGGGCGACACGGGTCTCTACCGGGGAGACGTTGATCAGGATTTCTTCACTCATTTACTGTTCCACCATGGCACGTTAAATTCGCGCAGCAACTCAATAGTAGCTTCCAATGGTAAACCCACCACACAGGAATAGCTGCCCTGGATCGCTTTGACAAATACGGCTCCCAACCCCTGTATACCATAACCGCCCGCCTTATCCTGCGGTTCGCCGGTTTCCCAATAGGCATCGATTTCCGCGTCATCCAACTCGCGGAAGCTGACGTGGGTAATGGATAGTCGCTGGGCCTGGCGCTGGTGATCATGCAACGCCACCGCGGTAATGACCTGGTGGGTACGACCGGACAAGCGCCGCAGCATGGCGCACGCGTGAATTCGATCACGGGGTTTTTCCAGGATTTCGCCATCGATCAAACCCAGGGTATCCGCGCCCAGGACAGGTGCGAGCGGCAATTGCCGGCGGTGCAATTCAAGGAAACCCGCCGCGGACTTCTCGCGGGCCAGGCGCTGGACATAATCCAGTGCGGCTTCCCCGGGTGCGGGCTGCTCGGCTACGCTGGCGCTGATGACGACATGCCTTACCCCTATTTGATCCAGCAACTCCCGGCGGCGGGGTGATTGGCTGGCAAGGTACAGATCGGGAACTACCGGCTTCACCCTGGGGACTCCTGGATATGAGTTACTTGGAAATTAAAACGGGACGCTGGTTATTGTTTTACGAATGCTGGTGCTGATGCGTCAAGCGGTTCAGCCACGCCCAACACAAAGGCCATATCAATGCGCTGGTGAGGGCCGGATACAAAAACTGGATACCGGAAAGCGGGCGCCCCGCCATACCCTGTACCCAGTTATCGGTAAGCTGGGCAATGCCCACCAACACGAAAATCCACGCAGACTGGCGCCAGACCGAAAAATTACGCACCCGCTGGTAAGACAGGATGCAGATATACCCCACAATCACCAACCCCAGGCTGTGCTGGCCGAAAGGTACACCTTCAAGCAAGTCCTGAAACAACCCCAGGGCACATAAAAACAGGAAACTGACGGTCAGGGGCATAAAAAATATCCAATAAATAGCCACCACCAACACAAATTCAGGCCGCCACCAACGCATATCCATAGGCAAGGGATACACCGACAACACCA
Organism: uncultured Cellvibrionaceae bacterium; assembly: GCA_965650515.1. Lineage (GTDB taxonomy): Bacteria > Pseudomonadota > Gammaproteobacteria > Pseudomonadales > Cellvibrionaceae > Cellvibrio. The sequence goes on from CBFGOY010000002.1 coordinate 43,713, forward strand.
GCGCCACGAGGAAGCTAAAACCAATAATTAGATAAATATTGACCGATTGGGATGACATCACTGCCCCCCGCCCTGGGAGCCACTTGCCGCGCTATCAGGGTTTGCGATTACGGGCCGGGGAATATTCAAGGCGCCGGGTACACTGGCCTGGTCACGATTTGCAAATACCAATAACAAATGGCGGCTGCGGTCCAGCCTCGCCATAGGTTTTGCAACAACCGTCAAAAAGGCCTTCCCCGGATCGCGGACCACTTGCAGGACCTCAGCCACGGGATAACCTACCGGAAAGCGATCCCCCAAACCTGAACTCACCAACAAATCACCCGCCCGTATGTCCGTGTTTGCAGACACGTGGCGCAGGCTCAGGCTGTTTAAATCACCGCTGCCTTCCGCAATAGCGCGGACACCGTTGCGATTTACCTGCACCGGAATCGCATGGGTGGAATCGGAGATTAATAAAACGGTGCTGGAGTTTTCACTGACTTCAATTACCTGGCCCATCAAGCCAAAGGCATCCAATACCGGCTGCCCCTTGAAAGTACCGTCTTTAGTACCGCGATTAATAATCACCTTGTGGCTGAGGGGATTGGGTGAGACGCCGATTAGCTCGGCAATCAGCACTGTGTCCTGCAACATCTGGCTGGCATTGAGCAATTGGCGCAAGCGAACGTTTTCCGCTGCCAGGGACGCCAGTTGCTGGAGCTTGCGTTGGTGGATTAATAATTCAGTTTTGAGGGCCTCGTTTTCCGCCTTCAGGTCGGCATGGGAAACAAAGGTATCCTTGCGCCAATCATTGACACGACCGGGCACATTGGTGATTTGATAGAAAGGAGTCACCCACTGCGCCAGTTTTTCACGCAGGGGTTCCAGCTTATCGGTATATAGGCCCACCACCACCACTACCATCGTGATCACAATGAACAGGAAGGCGCGACTGGTTGCGGATGAGCCTCGGGCAAAGAGCGGTTTAATGGCCGTATCTCCTGTCTGTTATTAACCCTGCAAACAGGGCCGCGGGAATGAAGGCATTCCCGCATTTATCAGGACGACAGCAAATCGATGTTGCGCTTGTCGTTCATTTCCAGCGCGATCCCACCGCCGCGGGCAACGCAGGTCAGTGGGTCTTCCGCCACAATAAACGGCAAACCGGTCTCGTTAGAAAGCAAGCGATCTATGTCGCGCAACAAGGCGCCCCCCCCGGTCAACACCACACCGCTTTCAGCGATATCGGAAGCCAGCTCCGGCGGCGATTGTTCCAGGGCGCTTTTCACCGCCTGTACGATGCCAGCCAACGGATCCTGGAGTGCTTCAAGCACTTCGTCGCTACTGAGGGTAAAGCTGCGCGGTACCCCTTCCGCCAGGTTGCGACCGCGCACATCGATTTCGCGGATTTCGCTGCCCGCAAACGCGCAGCCGATTTCCTGCTTGATGCGCTCGGCGGTCGCGTCACCGATTACGCTGCCGTAGTTACGGCGTACATAGTTCACAATGGCTTCATCAAAACGGTCGCCGCCGATACGCACGGAATCGGAATACACCACACCGTTCAGGGAGATAACCGCGATTTCAGTAGTACCGCCACCAATATCAACCACCATCGAGCCGCTGGCTTCGGCAACTTTCAACCCGGCGCCGATAGCCGCCGCCATAGGTTCTTCAATCAAGCGCACTTCGCGCGCACCGGCGCCCAATGCGGACTCGCGGATTGCACGTTTTTCAACTTCGGTGGATAGGCAGGGAACACTGATCAGCACACGGGGGGAAGGATTAAACCAGGAATTTTCATGTACCTTGCGGATAAAGTGCTGCAACATTTTTTCGGTCACCTGGAAGTCGGCGATTACACCGTCTTTCAGGGGGCGAATGGCAGTGATGTTTCCGGGAGTACGGCCCAGCATACGCTTGGCTTCAACACCGACAGCTTCCACAATCTTGGTGCCATTATGGTGGCGAATCGCTACCACGGAAGGTTCATTTAAAACTATGCCGCGGCCACGTACATAAATCAGGGTGTTTGCAGTGCCTAGGTCAATGGAAAGGTCGTTGGAGAAAGCTCCACGCAGAAGTTTCATCATAATGAGATGGGGCCTTAGAAATGGGTTAAAAATAAAATTCTGTTCCAGCCTGGAATCGGGGCACACTGGTTGGACCCACTTTCCCTGAGTGTTACCTCATACAACAAGAGCGGTTTAACTGATCCGTTACCTGAGGAGCCTCCCTGCACTTTTAGCAAGCACGCAGTATAAGTGAATTTTGGTTTTTTATCCGACCGAATTTGTGCCTAAAGTTCACCGGATATCGGATAACCCGCACCAATCGCGTTTAAATTTTGCGCAAATCCACCAAATTCAAAAACATCTGCCCACCGGGTGCAAAACTGGCTGCACTCTATCAATCGCAGGGTTTCTGGGCAAGGCGCAAATGTGATACCTTTGGCGCCCGTTTTTAGCGGTATAACGCGGGTTGTCCGCATGTTCACCGCATGTTTCGATTTCATCTGCTGGAGCACCCCATGGCTGTTGACCGTTCCGATATCGCCAAGCTGTCCAAGCTGGCGCGTATCCAGATTTCCGATGAGGCTGCCGACGAAGCGGCCAAAAGCATTTCCGATGTACTGGCCCTGGTTGACCAATTGCAAGCTGTCAATACCAACGGCGTACTTCCCATGGCCCACCCGCTGGACGCTGTGCAACGCCTGCGCCCCGATGTGGTTACTGAACCAAACCAGCGCGAAGCCTTCCAGGCAATTGCGCCGGCAACGCAAGATGGTTTGTATTTGGTTCCGCAGGTTATTGAATAAAAACACATACCTCGCAAAGAAAAAGAAAGCTGGTCGCAAGCATTTTTATAGAACTGGCGAAAACCCGCCAAAAAAATCAGGACATTGCAATGCATCAATTCACCATTGCCGAACTGGTAAAAGGTCTGCGCAACAAAGACTTTTCCAGTATCGAAGTGACCCAACATTATCTGGATCGCATTGCGCGATTGGATAAAACCTACAATAGCTATATCACCGTGACTGGCGATATCGCCCTGCAACAAGCCGCTGCTGCCGATAAGCGTTTAGCCGCTGGCAATGCCCCCGCGCTTTGCGGTGTACCCATCGCACACAAAGATATTTTTTGCACCACCGGGGTACGCACGTCTTGCGCATCCAGGATGCTCGATAAATTTATCGCGCCCTACAATGCCACTATCGTGGAAAATTATTTGAATTCCGGCGCAGTCATGTTGGGTAAAACCAATATGGATGAATTCGCCATGGGTTCCTCCAATGAAACAAGCTGGTACGGCCCGGTAAAAAATCCCTGGGCAATTGATTGTGTGCCCGGCGGGTCCTCGGGCGGTTCGGCCGCGGCAGTTGCGGCGCATCTGGCACCGGCGGCCACAGCCTCAGATACCGGGGGCTCCATTCGCCAACCCGCTGCGCTCTGCGGATTAACCGGTATTAAACCCACCTACGGCCGCGTATCGCGCTGGGGTATGATTGCGTTTGCCTCCAGCCTGGATCAAGCCGGAATCCTGTCGCGCACCGCTGAAGACGCCGCATTGTTGTTAAACGATATGGCGAGCTACGACGCAAAGGATTCCACCTGCGTTGAACGCGAGGTTCCCGACTACACCGCTGATTTAAATAAATCGTTAAGCGGTTTACACATCGGGGTCCCCAGGGAATACTTCGGCGAGGGCTTGAACCCGCAAACGGCTGCGCATGTTGAAGCAGCCATCAAAGTGTACGAAAAGCTGGGGGCCACCATCCACAGCATCAGCTTGCCGCACACCCATCTCGCGGTGCCTGCGTACTATGTCATCGCGCCGGCAGAATGCTCTGCAAACCTATCGCGCTTTGACGGTGTTCGTTACGGCCATCGCTGCGAAAATCCGCAGGACTTAAATGATCTTTATATGCGTTCACGCAGTGAAGGTTTCGGTGCGGAAGTGAAACGCCGCATCCTCGTTGGCACCTACGCGCTATCCGCCGGTTACTACGATGCCTATTACAGCAAAGCACAAAAAATTCGCCGGCTGATCAAACAGGACTTCATAGATGCGTTCCAAACGGTGGATGTAATTATCGGCCCAACATCACCTTCACCCGCATTCCAATTTGGATCTAAAACAAAAGATCCGGTGGCCATGTACCTGGAAGACATTTACACCATTGCTACCAACCTGGCGGGCTTGCCCGGCCTATCCATTCCGTGCGGACTGGTGGAAAACAAACCTGTCGGTTTGCAATTAATCGGGAATTTCTTTGCCGAAGGGTTGCTGCTGAATGCAGCGCACCAATTCCAGCAAACCACCGACTTCCACCAACAAACTGCCCCTGGCATTGAATAGGAGCAACGACTATGCAATGGGAAACTGTTATCGGGTTGGAAGTCCATGTACAACTCGCAACAAAAACGAAAATATTTTCCGGAGCCAGCACCGCGTTTGGGGCGGAACCCAACACGCAAGCCTGCGCCATTGATTTGGCCATGCCCGGCACCCTGCCCACGCCGAACGAGGAAGCGTTTCGCTTTGCCACTATGTTTGGTTTGGCAGTGAATGCCGAAATCGGCAAACGTTCGGTGTTTGAACGTAAAAACTATTTTTATCCGGATTTACCGAAAGGCTACCAAACCACACAGCTCGCCGAACCGATTGTGGGTGCAGGCTATGTTGATTTGGAATTGGAAGGTGGACGCACCAAACGCATTCGTATCCACCATGCCCACCTGGAAGAAGACGCAGGAAAATCATTGCACGAAGATTTTGCCGGTATGAGCGGAATCGATTTAAACCGCGCCGGTACGCCGCTAATCGAAGTCGTTACTGAACCGGATATGCGCAGCGCCGAAGAGGCGGTTGCCTTCGCTAAAAAATTGCATTCGATTGTCACTTCACTCGAAATTTGCGATGGCGACATGAGCCAGGGTTCGATGCGTTTCGACGTGAATATTTCCGTGCGCCCCAAAGGCCAGGAAAAATTTGGTACGCGTACGGAAACCAAAAACCTCAATTCATTCAAATTTATGGAAGAGGCGATTGAACTGGAAGTTGAGCGACAAATTGATGTGCTTGAAGACGGCGGCAAGATTATCCAGGAGACCCGTCTGTACAACGGCGATACAAAAAAAGCCCGTTCCATGCGCAGCAAGGAAGACAGCAACGATTACCGCTATTTTCCTTGCCCGGATTTGTTGCCCGTAATGCTTGACGATGAATATATTGAGGCTGTGCGCAAGCAAATGCCCGAATTGCCCGAGGCCAAACGCGCGCGTTTTGTCGAGCAATATGGTTTAAGCAGCTACGACGCCGGCCAAATCACAATGGACAAATTTACCGCGGCATTTTTTGAAGCTTCCACTCACATTTCGGGGGAACCCAAACTCACCGCCAACTGGATCATGGCTGACCTGGGCGCTTATCTCAATCGCACCGAGCAGCGTATTGACCAGTCACCGGTAACTCCGGAATTGCTCGCAGGCCTGGTTGTGCGAGTCAAGGACGGCACGCTTTCCAGCAAGATTGCCAAGCAGGTGTTTGAAGCCATTACCAATGGCGAAGGCGACGCCGACACCATTATCGAAACCAGGGGACTCAAACAGGTTTCCGATACCGGCGCGCTGGAAAAAATCATTGATGACATCATTGCCGCCAATACTGCGCAAGTGGAAGGCTATCGCGCTGCTGACGAAGCCAAGCGCGGCAAAATGCTCGGTTTCTTCGTCGGCCAGGCGATGAAGGCCTCCAAAGGCCAGGCGAATCCGCAAGCATTGAATGAATTGTTAATTAAGAAATTGAATGGGTAATGAATCCCCTTACCTCCCGTTGCCAAGGGAGGTACAAACCAACCATTTGGTTTAACCGGGGACAACCTTCCGCTGAAAAAAGTGAACAAAAGGCCTTAAAAACTTAACGCAGAGATATTTATAAATGAGCCAACGCAAAGACAAAGAAAAAGTACTCGGTGAAATTTTTGATGAAGAACGCATTAAGACTTTTTTGGAATTTACCGCACCAACCGGTATTAATGCAGATTTTCATCTACTCGAAAAAGCTTATCGCGGCATGCGCGGCGAAAACTTCAGTACTTTTGTACGCCTGTTTGTAGAATCCGGCCGCGATCTTAATGCGCTCGGCCCCGAAGGTAAAACATTCTTGCAAACCATTAAAACCCATCGCAACGGTGAAGAATACACCCAGGCGCTGGAAGCAGCTGGCGCAAAATAAAAGAGGCCGCAATTGCGGCCTTTTTTTCAATGGCATGCTTAAAAAGCGGGATTAATCAATGCTTATAGCGAAGCATAAAATTTCTCCAACCGAATTCTTTTGTATTGCATTAAGTGTGCTAATGCTTGCCCTTACCGCATCCGGAATACCAGTTTTCGAAACGCTAAGCCTTTACCCAATAAAAATACAGGATGGAGAGGTCTGGCGCTTGCTAACCGCCAATATGGTACATTTTGGTTGGGCACACACCCTGATGAACCTGGCAGCATTTTTATTGTGTTGTTATGCCTTCTTTGATCGCTATCCAATACAACAATTTATTTTTTTATTATTCGTTAGCTTCCTATCCGTAGGTTTGGGAATTTTCTTTCTAAACCCGCATTACACTCCCTATGCGGGCCTATCCGGAGCAATACACGGTTTGGTTGCCGCCGGAATCCTTCTAACCAGGGAATATCCAACATGGGTGAGAGGAGGCGCGGGAATTTTACTCGTCGGCAAACTGGCACATGAAAACAGCGGATATTTTGAGGCAACAGGCTTACAAAAAATTATCGGTACGCAAATAGCCACGGAATCCCATTTATATGGTGCCCTCGGCGGCTTAACCTACGCCTTGACTGTTACACTTGTGAAAAAATTGCGGGCGCCTAAAAAAGAGATTTTTGCCAAATAAATATCATTATAATCGGGTCCCAACAATATACACCCGGAGGATAATGTTAATGCAAGGCTCGCCCACCAAAGCTATAGATTATTTCTTCGCTGGAGCCAGGCTTGTTATGCAGCCAGGTTTGCGAAAATTTATTCTCATTCCGCTAATGGTAAACATACTGATTTTTATAGCGGCGACCATCGCATTACTGAATGCCTTTAACGATTTTATTTTTCAGGTTGAACAATGGACGCCGCAATGGCTGGATTGGTTAACCTGGCTGCTATGGCCATTGATCGCATTTATATTTTTAGTGGTATACGGCTACAGCTTTAATATCATCACTAATCTTTTAGCTGCACCTTTCTTCGGTGTACTGGCGGAAAAGATTGAAATGCAATTAACCGGTTCAGCTCCAAAAGAGGAAACATGGAGCGAATTAATTCCGCGCACCCTTAAACGGGAATTAATAAAAATAGGGTATTTTGTCAGCCGCGGCTTTTTAGTGTTGATTATTTTTTTAGTCCTGCTTTTTATTCCTGGGGCTAACCTGCTCGGAACCATCCTGGCAGCCCTATGGAGCTGCTGGTGCATGGTGATCCAATATTCAGACTATCCAGCAGATAATCATCAACTCAACTTCCGCGAATTGCGCCGTCGGCTTAACCAACGACAACTCACCAGCTATTCCTATGGCGGAATTATCTTGCTGGGGAGCATGGTGCCGGTGCTGAATATTTTCGTCACGCCTATCGCTGTAGCTGGCGCAACAATTTTTTGGGTAAAGGAAATCAGGCAGCTTTAAATCAGAACCCCGCTAGCCCACCAGGGCATTCGTTATTTGCAAACATTAACAACGCCCAAGTTATATACATCTTGACTATAAGGCAGCTTTAAGCGATCCTAGCGGGACTTGTACACGAGCATCAAACCTCCTGCGGTACAGGGTGATTGATCAGCCTGGGCTGCTATGCTGATTGGACAACCCCATTACATCTATAAGAAGTCACAACAATGAATCAAGCCACGCATAAGCTTTCTGTTATTGAAAAAGTAGGTTACAGCCTGGGCGATTTGTCGGCCAACCTGATATTCCAAACCCTGGTCACTTTTCTTGCCTTCTTTTATACCGATGTGTTTGGTATTCCGGCTGGAACTGCTTCTTTCATTATGTTTACTGCCGGCATGATCGGCGCTTTTGTATTTACCCCGATAATGGGATTTATCGCCGACCGCACCAAAACACGTTGGGGTAAATTCCGCCCCTGGATTTTATGGACCGCTATCCCCTTCGGCGTAATTGCCCTATTGGCATTCAGCACACCGAACCTGGATCAGAACCAAAAGGTCCTCTATGCATGGGTAACCTATTTACTGCTGCTGGCTGTCTATGCCGCTAATAACTTGCCCTACTCCGCATTAAGCGGTGTTCTGACCGGCAGCATGGCGGAGCGTAACAGTTTGTCCGCTTATCGTTTTGTGGCGGTGATGCTCGCGCAATTTATCATTCAAGTCTTGCTGTTGCCCATTGTGTTGATGTTAGGTAATGGGGACAAAGCCGAAGGCTTCCATAACGCCATGATTTTATTTGCGAGCGTGGGAATCGTATTTTTCCTCATCACCTTTATCACCACTAAAGAACGCATTCTTCCCATTACGGAAGAGAAATCCAGTGTAATGCAAGACATACAGGATTTATTTAAGAACCTGCCTTGGTTAATAATGCTGATTGTTACCGTCCTGGTATTTGTAAACCTGTCGTTGAAAGGCGGGGCCTATATTTATTATTTTGAAAACTATTTGGATGAAAGTGCCCTTGCCACCTTTTTAAATGAGGTGGGGTTCAATGCCTTTATCCTTGGCCTTAATTCAACACTTACATCACTTGGTGTAGCCGAATTTAAATGGCCGGACGACGCAGCCACCTCCGCTTTTGGCTTGTTCAATGGTTGCGGCATCATTATGCAAATTATCGGCATTTGTTTTTCCAAACAGGTTGCCGACCGTTTCGGTAAACGCAATACCTTTGGTATCGCACTATTTATTTCCACCTTGTTCCTGCTCGCATTTAATTATTTTCCCAGCGATGCTATCGGCCTTTGTTTTACGGCCCAGGTATTACATGGCTTTTTCTACGGCCTGACTGTTCCATTACTCTGGGCAATGATTGCCGACGTAGCCGATTATTCTGAATGGAAAAACAATCGCCGTGCGACCGCCATTATTTTCTCGGCCATGCTGGTTGGCCTGAAGGCAGGTTTAAGTATCGGCGGCTCATTACTTGCGGGTATCCTTGCATTCTATGGTTACGACGCAGCGCTTGCAGTGCAATCGGATGAAACCATCGACGGCATTAAAGCAGCCGTAAGCATTTACGCTTCCATTCCATTCTTCATCGCAGCGGCATGCCTCTTCCTCTATTCCATCAACAAAAAGATGGAAACCCAAATTGAAACGGATCTGAATGAACGCAGAAGCTCCATTGGTAGATAATTTGAATTGTAAAAGTGAGAGATGTTATGGCTGAAGAAACCCTGGCTCCCGATGTTATCGCCGATTTAAAAGCACGCGCGATTTCCCAACCGCTGGTTGAGCACATTTACACCGCCGACCCATCAGCGCACGTATTTAACGGCAAGATTTATATTTATCCTTCGCACGATATCGAAGCGGGCATTCCGTTCAATGACAACGGCGACCATTTCGGCATGGAGGATTACCACGTAATCTCCCTGGATTCACCCGACAGCCCTGCGGTGGATAACGGCGTTGCCCTGCATGTAAAAGATGTTCCCTGGGCGCAACGCCAAATGTGGGCTCCCGATGCTGCGCATAAAAATGGCAAATATTATTTATATTTTCCCGCTAAACGTGCGGATAATATTTTCCAGATCGGTGTAGCCGTGAGCGATTCACCGACAGGTCCATTCAAAGCGGAACCTGAAGCAATCAAAGGCAGCTATACCATCGACCCGGCGGTGTTTGAGGATAACGACGGCAATTACTATATGTATTTCGGCGGTATCTGGGGCGGCCAGTTGCAGAATTATCGCAACAACCAATACGATGCGAACCGTGGCGAACCGGCGGATAACGAACCGGCACTCGGTCCCATCGTTGCGCGCCTGAGCGATAACATGAAAGAGTTCGCCGAAACACCGCGCGAAATCAAAATCCTTGATGAAAACGGCCAACCATTATTAGCGGGTGACCACGACCGTCGCTTCTTTGAAGCTTCGTGGATGCACAAACACAACGGCAAATATTATTTCTCCTATTCCACCGGTAACACACATTTTTTATGTTACGCCACAGGCGACAGCCCTTACGGCCCGTTCACTTATCAAGGTCGCATCCTAGAGCCGGTGATTGGCTGGACTACACATCATTCAATCGCGGAATACCAGGGCCAGTGGTATTTGTTTTATCATGATTCCGTTTTATCCAAAGGCATCACCCATTTGCGCTCGGTAAAGATGACGCCGTTGACGCACAACGCCGATGGCACCATCCAAACTATCACCCCTTATCGCGATAAATAATTGCCTTAATCAAAACCGGCTGACAGCCGGTTTTTTTTGGCCTTATGGAAGGGAATCCGCTTTATTGATCCATTTATAAACAATCCGTATAAAAACCAGGCAACCACATCGCTTGTAAAATGTACCTATGGCTCAATATAGGATGACAGCGAATTGCGGTATCGCATCTTGTTAACAATAGGATAGAATGCCGCCAATCGCTGGCTTGAACGGGGAATGCTCGCAAGGGCAGACCAAAAGTTCAGCGACTGGGGCCGATTTGGATTCGACGCCGGTAACAAAGCCCGAGGTGCATGTCGTGATGACAGCCAATCACGTTAATCCAAAGCTGTACTTGAATAGTCGCAAACGACGATTCTTACGCTTTAGCTGCTTAATGCAGCTAACGGTCTATAACAAGGTGCCAGTACCGCGTTAAAGCCCGTCATACAGAACTGGATCGCAGCGAAGCATGCCTGGGGCAGAGCTGCTAAAACTCTACAGGATCGCGCTTTTCGTCCTGCCTGTTGGGCTGATAAGCGTTAAATCAATAAACGGACCTAAACATGTAGAGCCGAGGATGGAGTGCTGGCGGACGGGGGTTCAAATCCCCCCGGCTCCACCAAATCAAAATCTTGAATTGTTCCAGAACGTCCCAAAACCCGCTTCCACGCGGGTTTTTTATTGACCCTTTCGTCTCCTTTTGTCCTACCCTATCCCACAAATCCTAAACTCCAGGGTACTTTTGGGGGTATTCTGCTTTATTTTTTTTAATACCCCCATTACTAAATGCCATTAAGCGACGCCAAAATCAGGTCCCTAAAGCCATCGGATAAGCCTTAGTAAGGTCAGTGACGAAAAAGCTTTATTTATGCTGGTCACCCCCAGCGGTTCAATGCTTTATGATTGCCAGTCATCAATGCTCGAAATAAAGGTGACCTCTTGATAGTGATCCAATACCATTGGGTACTGTGTTTATAAAAAATCTCCTAATTTTTCAGCACCAATAGATTGTTGAACCTTGTTTGATTCTAAACTTATGGTTGGAGATGTGATTCTAAGACCCAATTACTTTACTTGAATGAATGTTTTCACTAATTTCACAATGCTAGCACGGCGTCAGTCGTTGTTTCGACTCCGCGACTTAACCATTTTTCAATACACTCATTAATCATTTTGCTTGCAGGATTTTCTTCCGTTACCTCTTTAGCGAGCGCAAAAATACTTTCATTGATGTCATCAATCTGGTGGACCGTCAGTTTTGAAAATGCAGTGGATAATGGAGCAAGCAGTTGGGGCAAAATAAGGATCTGCTCTTCCAACGAAAGCCTATCCATTCGCTCTAAGGCCAACTCACGCCAAGGCCACTGTGTGGTATCACCGAGTACATACTTAATTAGTTTAATACCCATGGTAATCGCGGCTACTGGATCCACATGCTTTAAGTTAATACGAATAACATTCGCCGCGAGGTGAACCCGACGCAGTTCAATAACGTAACCATAATTGCGCTGCAAATCATTCGCCGTGGCGATGGCCATCATCATTGCCGCTTCAGCTTTTTCCAAGTTGTCTACCACATAGTGAACGTAAGATTCTGCAGCCAATTGGTAAGTTTCAAACAAGGTTTGCGCTTCTTCACTTAGTTGGGTGCGCTCCCTGTTCTCCCTCGCTTCGACAATCAATTGTTGTCCAACCTCCAAATCCCCAGCGCGGATAGTCTTAAGTCCCGCCTCGCGCAATTCAGTTGACTCACCTAGCGCTTCGATTTCATTTACCCGGAGCCGCATCGCCATCGCGACAACTTGCTGCGCATCAAAGCGCTCCTGTACTGAATTTCCCGACATGGATTTACTCCTTTAACCTTTCCAGAGTATTAACAAACACCACAGGTTAAAAATTATTAGGTCCTACAAAAATTGGACACGAGAGCGGTGCTCCAAATGATGCTTTACGGTAACCAAGACGCGCGAGGAAATGAATCACCCCAGAACAACCAATCATTAAATCGGGAGTGGGCACATAAGGATTTTCAACCAGCCAACTCGCACCTTCACGGTCCCGTTTTGCCAAATTTATCAGTAACCGGGCAATCGCCAACGCCCTCTCAAGCCACTCGTCCTCACGCAAAAAATTGTAGGCATCCAAATAAATTTCCCCGATACCGGCTAGCCCATGGCATTGACTAAGGTTTGGCTGGCGTGCCTCAAAGGGGTGCGCGCGCAGTGCCGCGCGTGCAGAGGCAGCATAGCGAGCGTCTTGTGAGACGTTAAAATATGAGAGTAACGAGAGCGCGATTCCTGGGCCGCCGTGACACCACCAGCTCCAGGCGCGTGGTTCATTGGGGTTCATCGGCCACCATATGTGTAAACCCCGATCACCCGCCCGTGCATGACCCATTAGCCATTCCGCCGCGCGCGTAGCCGCGTCGCGCACTTGGCCGCTACGTACAAAGACAGTGGGATGAGATAGGAATGCAAGCGCGCCTGCCGCCCCATGGGCGTAACCGGTGTACGCATTGCCAGACATTTCGAATACGCCCTTAGGAAGAACCCAACTTCCGTCGTCATACTGTTGTGAACAAAGGTATTCCGCGCACCGTTCGACACAACTCTTCGCATCGTCAACCAGTGCTGGCTCATCCGCTAATAGATCTGCGCAAGCGAGAGCACCGATTCCCTGCCCTGCAGCACCATGGGTTAAATCGGGCCAGTCAATAGGCGCGGTAAAAACTTCCCGGTAGTAAGCGTTGGTCCAATTTCCTGCAGATACCAACCCTGCAGCTAACGCTTCGGCTATTGCCAACCCTACTCCCATCTCACCGAAGTGCAATCCGGTTAATTGATCATCGGTAGTCGCTTGATGGCCCAATAACCAATCAATGGCCTTTGCAACCTCTTCATTGAGGGACGGCGTACTCAATCCGTGACGAGCCAATTTCGCCAAGGTATACACAACACCGGCCACACCGACATTCGCACTGCGATAGACCTTGAATGCATGGATCAAATTAATGTCCGCATGTTTGCCCGCTTCAATATCAGGAGATTTCCACATCCCTGTAACAGCATCCCTCGGTGTTCCATCCAGTAACCACTGTGCCCCCTCTACCGCTACTTGGATACAATCCTTTTGAAGCTCTACGATAGCCGGGAGGGGCGCAGGTTTCGCAGGAATATACGATGACGATAACCCATCAATCAGCGCCTGGATTTTGGGCCGATCTTCCCGAGCTGGTGCAACCGCTGCTGCAATTAATTGGCAGAGGGATAGGGGGGCTCCAGACAATTCGGCAATCTGGTGCGCCCGGGCGACGACATTCATAGTGGCCTGGGCATATATCACCCGTTGCGGATCAAGTCCGGTAATTGCACATATCATCACCGCACCCAGTGAATAAATATCGTCAGCCGTGGATGCCTCGGCACCGGCCAATTGTTGCGGTGCAATAAAGCCGGGGGTGCCTTGCATAAAGGGCGAGGTTCTCGTCGCGATTTCCAGCGGCGAACCTGCAATGTGGGAAATTTCCAAGTCTAATAAATAAATGTTTCCATCCTGCCCTATGCGAATATTACGCATCGATAAATCGCGGTGGATAACACCAACCTCATGCAAGCGGGCAACGGCCTGCGCAGTCAGCAGCAAGGTATCCAGCAATGTTTTCTGTTCCGCAGTGGACAAAGTGGCAAAAGGTGTTGCCGGCCTACTTCCGAGATCACTCCCCGGAATAAATTCGAGGGGCAGAAAAAAACTGCCTCCATGCTGAAAGGGTGGATAGGAAAGCGGCGCAATATGAGTAGCCGCCGCCCTTTGGTGTGCATCGCTTTGATTGAAGATACGCTCCTCCATCGCACGCCCCTGAGCATCGGACATACAGAATTTTTTGCCTTCTTTTAAAATCACTGTTCCAATAGTTTCAGGGGAACGTAAATCAATGGCTTTATACACACAACCTTTTGCATGGTGCGCCACAATGTCTGTGATTAAATATCCAGGGCCAATCGGTCGAACGGCGTTGTCATTTACGGTTGCGCCATTTCGCGCAACAACTGGAGCAAACGTGGAGAACGGATCACTCAGCCCTTCTGGGACAGAATAGGGAACCGTGTAAACCGCTGCCTTCCCATCTGTTTCATCAGCGGATTCAAAAAGCCCAAGCCTATTGCGTCGCATTATCGGACTAAAGGCTCCGTAGCGGGAGTAAACCACTGCACCCAAATGGCGATCTGTAACAATTTTGGGTCCTGAAAATTGCTGGGTAACATTCACCAAAGCGGCGGCGAGGTCAATCGCCAGGGTAGTGTTTTGAGGATAGATAGTGACAAACTTGCCGACTTGCGTGTGTCCTAACGCTCCCTCATTTAATAGGCCAAGTACAATCAAGCTGCGAGCAATTTTAAAAGGCACATTCCATTGCGCCAATATTGGTAAAACTTTTTGTAATAGGGGCTCAGATTGTATCTGTATGGATGACAAATGAAGTTTCCAGCCATAGGCTGACGTAGTGTGCCCCACACTCAACCACACACCACGTTCATTATATTCAAATCCGTGCAATTCAAGCAGCCAACCCAGTGACGGATCAGTTTGTGCTTCACGTGATAGGGGTTCTTGTACATCCAAGATATCTTTATCATCGGTGTTATTACGCAAAGCAATCACCTATCGTTGGAAACGTGAAAAATTAATTTGAACAGCTTGGTGCTTCAACTGTTCCCGAATGTTTGCAGTGAGCTTTTCAGCGGGGAGTGTGACAATATCGGCGTTGAACTGGCTATCACCAGACACGACACAACTGGTCACACAACTTCCAGCGCAACTATTTCCACACGATGCGCCACAACTTCCTCCGCAAGTAGCTGCACAACTATTTTCACAACTTCCGCCACAACTTCCCCCACAGCTTCCAGCACAACTCGCCGCACAACTTCCGCCGCACGATGCACCGCAGCTTGCGCCACATACATCGGTATCGCCCGGCTCAATGCGCCCAGCAATACCCGCCGCCAGATCCTCCGCCTTAAAACGAACAATTGCTGCTTTCGTGTCCGCCGACAAATAATCAAGACGATTAATGGTTTCCTCTGTTTTAAAAACCAGTCCATAAAATAAGTCGGGATTATTTGCTGCTTCCCGTTTTAACCGTTCCACACCGGTTTCTTCGACCGGGTGATAGGTGGGACCACGCACATTTAATTTTACTTGCTTCGTTTGCATCATATATCTACTCCCTAGCTAATGTTGAATCGAAAAATCAGGACAACAATCCATAAGAGAACACTGAAATAATTAATTCGGTTATCCAAAAAAAATTTACTCTTATACGTTGCTTTAAATACTGAGCGCGGATTCCGTAAAGAGAAATATTTATGAAGTCGAATGATTTAAGGTTATTCAGTGCAGAGCGTTCCGACGAAAAAAATCACGCCGGTCAAAAAAGATTACAATACTGTTAGAAGGGTTCAAGTGAACTATTCACCTTTTGGATTAACAAATGGAAATATAAAAAATATAAGTTACTAAAAAATCAGCATAAAAAAGATCTTATAATAAATTATTCCGATAGTTTGCGATATTCGTTATGCGGCATCGTTCACTTACTTAATTCCATTATATTGGAGCATGAAGCTGCGGATTAGAGGCTCACCGCAAATTCAATAAACACCAGTTTGTTAACGGACATTTTAAGTAAAAACAATGTTATGTGAAAAAATTAATACTTAGGGAATCCAAAGTAATTCCTAATGTGTCTAAGGTTAAATCGTAGCCCTATAAGTTATGATTTAAATCAGCATTTTTCACTAACAAAATTGGAAAACATATGCCACCAAAATCATCTATCGTCACTATCGCGCTATTATTATCTTCATTAATTTTTTCTCAAGCTGTTATATCCAGCAATGAAAATGACCCCTTGCCCAAGACGAAGGACCCATCCAGATCAGGAAAAATTTTTGATGAACTGTCCAAGTTGGATAGTGAGCTTTTCGATGCTGCATTCGTATCTTGTGATCAAAAAAAATTTGAAGTATTTTTTACTGACGATGCTGAGTTTTATCACGACCTTGCTGGAGCCAAGTTCGGTCCTGCTGTAAAAAAGCTTGGCTTATGTCCCAAGGATAAAGGTCTTAGGCGCGTACTTAATCGAGCAAGCGTTCAAGTGTTTCCGGTCGAAGGATATGGTGCGATTCAAACCGGAGATCACACATTCGTGCAAAACGGTCGTAAAACTGTTGAGGGTGCACATTTTGTTCATCTTTGGCGTCATACAGAAAATGGCTGGAAAATTGCTAGGATATTTAGCTTTGGCCATGAACAAGAGATTCCAAAAAAATAGTTTTCAAGTTAACCAAAACATAACAAGCGATCGGCGGGGGAAACCATATAAACAATTTTCAGCGTGAATATTGAGCGCAAAAAAAGCAACCGCTAAACTGGGTGATTCATAGAGATGGTTCAATATAATCCGGAACTATGAACAATGAAATTCGTAAACGACTCAAGTGGGTTCTGCTTTACGAGCAAACCCGAAACGCAGGCTTGGTATGTCGCAATTGCGACATACCCAGGCCTACTCTCAGCAAGTGGTTAAAGCGACACTGATTTTTTTGCTTAAAAAAGCCAGCTCAAAATGATGGAATACGGAATCAAATTCCGCCCGAACAAGCCAGGCTCGCCGCATTTAAATGGAAAGGTTGAGCGTTCACAAAGGACCGATTTTTCAAACAATTTCTTCATCGCCTGGTTTTGGAGGCTGACATCAGCGAACATTTTTTTCAGCTTCGCATTTTCCTCTTCACGCATGCGCTTCAGTTCGGAGGTGTCCATGCCACCGTATTTTGACTTCCAGATGAAGGTAGCGGACGCTGTGGTTGGATGTCGCACAATTGGTAGGAGTCGCATCCGATGTGCCGCATCTTGTCGATGTCACTGACTTGCGCATCAAGGATATTTTGACAGTACCGCCGCAAATCATTGTGGCTCAAATCGCGGGCAACCAGGCAGCTCAGCGAGGCGGCTGCCGCCATATAATGGTGACGCGACATCGTCCGGATGAAGCGCTTGTCGAATTCAATTCCTTGTAGCGAATCGAGCATATCAATATCTCGTTGCGCCTTGGCGGAGAGCTTTGGTACATGCTGAATACCGTACCACTTTTTCAACATATCTTGCGCCATCAGGATTTCTTCACGCTGCACGCGGTTATCAACCCGGGCGATGGATTTTATCCCCGGGTGCACGGCATGAGGTTCGGTGGGCGCGAAGTCGGGGCTGGGTTGGATGCGGTCATCTGGCGAAATCGCGGCATTAATCTCCAGTTCGGTTCCAGCCGCCAATTCGGTCATCCGTAATGCACTGTAATGATGGTCAATCATTGTCGTCAGGTAATGGATTTCAAAGTACAGGGTCGCACCCCGGCCGGGTGCGTCAGCGGTCGCGTTCATTGCACCAGTGGCTACCAGCAACGAACCCGCCAGAAGGTTCACCAGGGTTTTATTCCTCGAAAATAATGCCATTGCTCGTCTCCTTTGTAGGATGGGGGGAATTCTTCGAGGATTGTCGATACCCCTTGTTCCCCTCGCTGCGGTGATTAACCGCCAAAATTTCCCTACGGAAGCTTGCCTGAAGGACGAATCCCAAGAACTTTACGTGTGCGTGACCTGGCGCGGGATATTGACCGCCAATGTTTGAAGAATATATCGAGGTGTTTACCAACTTGTTTGAAACGCCACTCGCCCTCACCAAGTTTCTGCTAACACATAGCAAACGCAACAAAACCGACGGCATAACGATTCAACAGGATTTGCAAACAGAAGATTTTAGTTTATGAGTTGCATCACATTTATATGTTTTGACCATTTCAATAGATCGGATAAAAAACCCTATTTATTTTGTTGTTGGATGCTATAAGTAACGGCAAAATAAAAAGTGATACGTCACAGTGGCATTTAAATTATCTCAATAGCGCCTTTTATTGTTTCACATATTAACCAAATCTAATTAAGTTATAACAAATACTCATTTGACAATTTACATTTCAATTATTTTTCCTTATTCTTTTGCTGCCGTGTTGATAAATCAACATTGTTACGTTGTATTTTGCGTCTTGCAGCTTAAAAAGTAACAGTGATTGGTTAATGGTAGATGCATGAACTAACAGGATTTTGTGTCTTTTGCCATTCAACCGGAAATTCATCACTTAAATGATCAAGGAAATGTTATGAACCGCAAATTGTTAGCTGCTACATTTTTATTTTCCATTCCTTTTCTTTCTACATTTTCATCAGCGCACGAACCTCGCCAAGGTGTCAGTGGGACATTTAATCTCACTGTCGGCCAGCGTGTTGAACCTGCGTATAGCGGAGAACCTAATCAATTTGATTTAATTGTGAACAATCTGGACGGAACTCCAGCCACTGTCACTGAAATCACGTTGGATGTTGAGGTGCTGTTTTTGAAGGAAGATGCTTATGACGCGAAAGTGCTTCATAAAGCATTACTGACTGATGAAATCACCCCCGATAAAGCCACGCCTAATCGATTTAATATTCCTTACATGCCCACCAAACCCGGCGCTTACGGTTTCGAAATTAATGGAACCATCAACGGCGTTCAAATTAGTGAAAAATTCGTGTGTGAAAACGGGACACTGAATCCGTTAGGAAAATCTTTCGGGTGCGTTACCCAAATTCAAACGTTTCCACAAAAGCATAAACACTAGTTGATTTACAGGCACCAGAATGGTGCCTGTTTTTAATGGAGCCTCCGACGATGTCGGAGGTTTTAGGGTTCTTATTGCAAAAAATTGGATACGGATATCCAACATTAATTTTGCTGTTTGGTACCTATCTCAACCAGACTTTGCAAGGAGTATTTTATGCCCACTCAAAACATCGCAATTATTGGAATGTCCTGCCGGTTTCCCGGTGCAGAGAATTATCAGGAATATTGGAACAATCTTGTTTCTTGTAAAAACCTGGTAAGGGAGACACCTTTATCCCGTTGGGATTGGCGCGATTATCAAGACGCTTCAGACCCAGCGGCATCTGAATTTTCACGTTGGGCCGGGTTTACTGACAATCCGGAACAATTCGACGCCGGCTTCTTTGGTATATCACCGCGCGAAGCGGAACGTATGGACCCGCAGCAGCGACTGGTTCTCGAACAGGCTTGGCATTGCATTCAGGATGCAGGAAAAGACCCACGCACATTGGCCGGTAAAAATATTGGTGTTTACATTGCCGCCGGCACTTTCGATTACAAAGAACTACAGGAATTGCATTCGGACCTTCCTGAAGGCCATGAAGCAACCGGCGTGCATAACAGCGTTATTGCTAATCGAATCTCCTATTTTTTTAGTTTGAACGGGCCAAGCGTGGTGGTAGACACGGCGTGTTCAAGTTCGCTTGTCGCCATGCAGCAGGCCGCTTCCGCAATACAGTTGGGCCATTGCGAATCTGCACTGGTTGGTGGGGTTGGTTTACTTCTTACCCCGACAACATTTATTCGTTTCGGCAAAATGGGAATGCTGTCGCCCACCGGACAATGCAGCGCCTTCGATGCAAACGCAAACGGTTATGTTCGCGGGGAGGGTGTGGGTATGGTACTACTCAAACCTTTGGACCAAGCCCTGGCAGATGGTGACCATATATGGGGTGTAATTAAAAGCGTTGCCATTAATCACGGCGGAAAAGTTCGTTCATTGACATCACCCAGCGCATTGGCACAAGCGAAATTAATTGTTGATGCAGTCCAACAAGCCGACGTGCCCGCACACTCAATTAACTTCATTGAAACCCATGGTACCGGAACCCCACTGGGTGACCCAATCGAAATCCATGGTTTAACCCGCGCATTTAATCAATTACAAAAGAATTCAATGGCCGAACCGATTGCGCAAAATTGCGGGCTCGGCGCGGTGAAAGCCAACATCGGTCACCTGGAATGCGCTGCCGGTATGGCAGGGTTAATCAAAGTGTTGTTAGCAATGAAATACAAAACACTTCCGGGCCATGCAAACTTCCAAACGATTAATCCACGTATCAAACTTGCTGATTCACCTTTCCATGTCGTCGAGGCGACGCGTCCCTGGACTCGCGTTATTGATGCTGTTGGCAACCCATTTCCTTTGCGTGCGGGTATAAGTTCATTTGGATTTGGCGGTGTGAACGGCCACATGATTATTGAAGAAGCGCCACAACATACCGTAGAAAATGCCGTGCCATTCGCAGAACCTGACGCCCCTGCGTTATTAACTATTTCAGCCGCCAGTGCGAAGTCCTTGCAGCAACTTGCTGCCGCCTATGCAACGAGCATAAAGACTACTCCGAATCAATTCAGGGAGCTTTGTGCCGCTGCTAATCAAGCCCAGGCCGGGCTAAATTACCGCCATGCAATTTGCGCAAACACGGCAAGCGAAATGGCGTTGCAACTCACAGCACTTCAATCGCTGCACAATCACGCAGCTATCCGCAATGATCGCAAGGTTGCATTTGTGTACAGTGGCCAGGGTTCGCAATATGCGGGCATGGGGGCCGGGCTTTATGCACAAAATACCGTGTTTAAGTGTGCTATTGACGAGTGTGAACGATTGCTCCTGCCATTGCTGAACCAATCAATCACGACGTTAATGTTCGATACGGATAATTCGGCAATTCATCAGACTCAATACACCCAACCTGCACTTTTCGCGCTGGAATATGCGCTGACAAAAATGTGGCAGTCCTTGGGAATTAATCCGGATGTCATTATCGGCCACAGCATCGGTGAACTGGCTGGAGCCTGTGTTGCCGGTGTTTTTTCTTTGGAAGATGCATTGCGTATCGTGGTCAAGCGCGGCCAACTGATGGGGAGTGTCAATGCCAGCGGTAAAATGGCTGCGGTTTTTGCGACAAGGGATGAGGTCAATGCGTTATTAAAATCACTTCCATTACCGGTGGATATCGCAGCGGTCAATGCGCCCACAACCATTGTTATTTCGGGAACTGCCGAAGCCGTGGATGCAGCAGTTAACGCATTCGCCACGAACAATATTGACAGCCGTTATCTAACAGTCTCGCAAGCATTTCATTCGGCTTTGATGGAACCGATTCTGGATGAGTTCAGGCAAACATTCGTCGGTATAAAATTTGCCGCGCCCAAACAAAAATTAATTTCCAACCTCACCGGGACGTTGGAGAATGATTTGTTTTGCTCACCTGATTACTGGGTGAACCATATCCGCAATGCCGTTCAATACCAGGCTGGTATTGAAACTTTGATTCAACAGGGTGTTACCCATATTGTCGAAATCGGCCCATCACCGATGTTGATCAACCTGGCAAAACGTACCCTGGATAATCATCAATATGAAGCGGTACTGATTTGCAGTATGAAATCGGAGGAGCCTGCGCACACATCGCTATTAAAAGCAGCGGGCCAATTGTTTGAGGCGGGCTATGATCCTGATTTTATTGCGTTGACAGGCAAGGTTAGCGCTGGTTGCGTAGAGCTTCCGTTGTATCCCTTTGATCGCCAGCCCTATTGGATTCCGCTGGGCATGCCTGCGGCGAATCGTTCAAAAAAATCCGGTGCACTGCCAATGCCGGGCAAAAAGCTGCCGTTGGCGATACAGGATATTGCCTGTTTTGAAGCAAACCCTACGCAGGATTTTGGCAATTATTTGCTGGATCACAAAGTAAAAGGCTTCAGCCTTATGCCAGCAGCCGGGTTTATCGGTTGCGCGAGTGCAGCCCTGGGCACTATGGGCTTCGCTTCCGAACGCTTAACTATTTCAGGGTTAAAATTCCTCCAGCCATTGCACTTGGGTTCGACAGAGCAACAAATGCAAACGGTGTTGACGCGAAACCCCGACAACAGTACGCAGTGGAATATCAATATTGCCGGGCGCTCAGCAGAAAGTGATGAATGGAAAGTCCACGCCTCGGCCGAATATGTTGCGGTACATACCGCCGCTTTGACTGATAACATGGACACCCGTTTGTTTGAGCAATTCAAACTTATTCCCAGTGTGCCGCAATCAGATTTTTATCAGCAATGTGCCAGCAAGGGTTTGGAGTATGGCCCGGCGTTTCGCGCAGTGACCCATGCGATTGAATCAAACGGTAAGGTATACGGTCATTTGCGTTTACCGGATACCTGTAAGCCATTGGGTCCGGATTGCTTTGCGATTCACCCTTCGCTACTGGATGGCGCATTGCAATTAGTCACCCTCCTTGCTGCCACCACAGAAAATAAAATTCCGCTGCCCGTCGCCGTTGCGCGCTTTACCCTAAACCGTTCAGCCGATGACAAACTGTATGCAGTTGCGGAACTCAATGAGGCAGGAAAAAATATTGCGGATATCCGCTTGTACAACCATGAAGGGGTTCTGGTAGGGCACATTGACGGGTTGGAGTTCCGTTGGGTAAATGCAGCGCAAATCACACCTGCCGAAACAGCCATACCGGATTTTTATTTTGTTCCCGAATGGCAAGCCCTTTCCCTGCCGGATGTTATACCCGCCATGGGCAAGGCGTTGGTCATCCATACCAGCGAAAGCTTACCACTGGCTATGGCCTTGCAAAGCCGCCACTCAACCACATTGTTGTGCGACCTTGGCGATTACGAGGGATTGGCGCGCTGCCTCGATCAATCACCGCTTATTGATCGGATCTATTTTATTGCGCCTGCAGAGCAGGGCGATGAATGGTTAATGCGTGACCATCACGCGCCTTTGGCGTTCTTGCTTGATCTGGCGCAGCGGCTGCTCGCGCAAGGTTACGATCAGCAATCACTGCATTGGTTGATCCTAAGCACAGCAAATCACCGCGTCGTCAACGAGACTGCCAGGTCTACATTGGGTGTAGCGCTGGCGGGTTTTGTGCACAGCTTAGGTAACGAACAGGCGCAATGGCGCACATGCCACATTGACCTGGATGCGGACAATAGTGATGTGATCAATGCGCTGGAGGTTATTGAAAAGGCAGCGGCGGCGGACTCGTTAAAGGAATGTGTGGTGCGTAGCGATCATTATTGGAGTCGCCGGTTGGTACAACCCCTTCCCTCGGCTGCGCCACAGTTGGGCGCGTATCGCAAAGGCGGCGTTTACTTGATCACCGGTGGCGCCCAGGGGATTGGCGCTGCGTTGGCGATGAAGCTGGCAAGGGAGCAAGCCGCCAAATTAATCCTGGTCGGCCGTTCGCCACGCAATGCGCAACGCATCGAATTCGAACAACAATTAAAAACCCTCGGTGGCGAAGCGCTGTATATGTCTGCGGATGTTGCTGATTACACCGCGCTCCGCGCGGCTGTGTTACAGGCAGCCCAGCAGTTCGGCCCGATCCAGGGTGTCATCCATTCCGCCGGTGTCATTCACGATGGTGTTGTTCAAAACCTGACGCCGTCGATGTTGGAACAGGTGTGCGCCCCCAAAATCCAGGGCACGATTAACCTCTACCGTGCGGTGAATGACCAACCGCTGGATTTCATGTTGTTATTTTCTTCTGTTATGGCGTGGCTCGCTTATGCCGGCCAAGCCAACTATGTTGCGGCCAATGCGTTTGTGGATGGCTTTGCCCACATTGTTGCGCCACGCAGTGACTTCCCGGTGAAGGTTATTAACTGGGGACATTGGGGCGAGACGGGAATGGCATCAAGCGCTTATTACCGCGAGCGTATTGCCCGAATGGGAATCCATGAAATCACCACAGAGGAAGGTTTGGCGGCGATTGAAGCAATTATTACCAGTGAATGGCAGCAGCTCGTGGTAATGAAAGCCAAGGATACCGTGCTCGCTGATATGGGTGTGGTAAACCATAAGCCTACCCTTGCCCCGGTGGCGGAATCGCAACACTTTGCCTTGCCTTCCCTGGACCAATTGCAGGACTTGCAATCCCCCGCAACAACTGAACTGCTGGTCACCAGCCTGGGTGCGCTCATCGCCAAAGCGATGCGTATGGATACGCAGCAATTGCTGGGCGATAAAGCGGCTTTCCTTAAATTGCGTTTCACCTCACTGGGGATAGATTCACTTACTACTGTGGATTTGCGCAAACGCATCAGGGATTGGCTGGGAGTGGATGTGCCTGCTGACGTTTTGATCGGTGGTGCGTTAATCGGTGAAGTCATCGATTTATTGAAACAGCAAATCCTGTTACAGCGCCTGTCGCAGGCTAATACCGCCAACGAGTCAACTGAGGAAAGTGGCAGCGAAGACGAAGAGGTATTCGTGCTATGAATTTAATGGAACTGCTACAACGGCTCGACCAACACGGGATTAATTTAACCCGCGACGGCGATAGCCTTAAAGTATCCGCTCCCAAGGGGGCGTTAACCGCCGACATTAAACAGGCGCTTTCCACCCATAAGCCGGAATTGGTTTCCTGGTTAAAGCAAACGCAAAAACCGGTGGAAGATGCCTGGCCTGTGTGTGTACCCGACCTGGCTCAACGTTATGCGCCCTATCCGTTATCCGATTTGCAGCGCGGCTTTTTTATGGCGGCGGATACCTTTATGGAATTCCATGTCCGTCCGCATTATTACATCGAAAAAAATATTCCGGGCCTGGATGTGGCTGCGTACGAAGCAGCCTGGAATAAAGCGCTGAAACGACACGCCGGAGAAATAGTTGTAGTGCGTGATGACGGGAATTTGCAGGTGCTGGAGAATCCATTGCCAGTGCGTTGCGAATTAATCGATTTGCGTGGCTGTTCGCCGGAGCAGGTTGAAAAATCCCTCGCCAGCACACGCGCAGTCATGATGCGCGCGGAATTGCCGCTAGACCGCTGGCCGTGGATAGATTTGCGCGTTTCCCTGTGGGAAAGCGAACAAGGTATCCAAGGGCGCGTGCATTACAACCACAATAATTTTTTTGCAGATGGCGGCGGTACTACCCGTTTCCTTAAAGAGGTTGATGCCTATTACCGCGATCCATCCAGGCACATGCCGCCGTTAACGCTGAGCGTACGCGATGCGGTTTTGACACTGGAACAGCTCGCGGAATCTCCCGCAGGGAAAGTGGATCGGGAATATTGGGAGCAACGTTTGCCGTTATTGCCCGGTCCGCCGGGATTGTCCATGCGGCCCGGTATGGAACGACGCACACGCTCGCGTTTGCAGCGCCGAGAAATGTTTATGGCGCCGAAGCTTTGGCAACAATTCAAAGATAACGCCCGCTTGCATGGCTTAACACCCTCGGCAGCCGTGTTTGCCGCCTACGCCGAAGTTATCGGAGCCTGGAGTAACCAGCGTCACTTTGTGTTAAGTAACATGGTGACCCGGCGCTTGCCAATCCATCCCGAAATTTTCGATATCCTGGGCAATTTTGCCTCCCTTTACCCGCTAGAAATCCATCTCCGGGAAGGCGAGGACTTTGTAACCCACGCACGCCTTATCCACCAGCAAGTCACGCGCGATACCCAGCATTTGCGATGGGGTGGTATGCGGGTAATGCAATCGCTCAACCAATTGCAGGGCGGATTCGGTCGCGCGCCCATCCCCTTCGTCATCGGCAGCGGCCTGTTCATGGAGGGATTTGAACGCTCCGATTTCAGTTGCCTCGAGACTTCCCAGGTCATGCTGGATCACCAATTCTGGGAATTGGCGGATGGCCGGTATTACTACGTATGGGATTTACTGGAAGAGTTTTTCCCCGCAGGGATGATCGACGATATGCTCGGCGCCTATCACGGATTGCTTGAGCAGCTTGCGCAATTCCCCGAAAGCTGGCTGGCGCACGCGCATCGCCTCCTGCCTGCCCGCCAATTGGCCGAGCGGGAAGCAGTTGTACCGGCGGCAATCCCGCCGGGAGATACCTGCCTGAACCACTTCCTGGATAAGGCTGCGGCACGTGCTGCTGCCCCCGCCGCTATCAGCGGTGCTGAGCACCTTACCTATGGAGACCTTGCCCAGGCAAGTGATGCACTGGCCGCACAATTGGCAGCAATGGGAGTCCAGCGGGGCGACCGCGTTGCCGTCGTTACCCGGCGCAATGGTGCGTTGCTTAAGGCCGTGTTTGCGGTGTTGAAAGCAGGCGCCGCCTATATACCCGTTGACCCGTCATTGCCGGAAGCGCGACGCGAATTTTATTTGAATAACAGCCGGGCCAAATTGGTATTAGTGGAAGGTCGTTACCATGCCCAGTTCGCCACCAGCACTAGGCCCGTAATGTTAATAGATTCGGTGCGGCAAGGTGCAGCGAGTGGAGCGCCGCGTTCCCAGGTTGTCCCCCAGGCGCATAGCGACCTCGCCTATTTGATTTATACCTCCGGTTCTACCGGTCAACCCAAAGGCGTCATGATCGACCACCGTGGCGCTGTCAACACTATCCTGGATATTAACCGGCGATTTAACGTCGGGCCCGGCGACAAGTTGTTCGGCGTATCCTCTTTCGGCTTTGATTTATCTGTTTACGATATTTTCGGCGCTGCTGCTGCCGGGGCGTGCCTGGTATATCCCGATGCCGAACAGGCGTTAAACCCGGCGCATTGGCTCGATATCATGGCGAATGAAGGAATTACCTTATGGAATTCCGCCCCGCCCCTGGCCAACCTCATGGTGGAAGCCGCCGAGTTCCGCCAATTGACACTGCCTGCCTTGCGCCTGGTATTGCTAAGCGGCGACTGGATCCCCCTGGACCTGCCTGATCGCATCCGTGCGCTTGCGCCTAATGCCCGGGTAGTGAGTTTGGGCGGCGCTACGGAAGCCTCCATCTGGTCAATTATTTATGACATTGGTGCAGTGAAGCCCGAGTGGCCCAGCATTCCCTACGGTTACCCCATGGTGAACCAACCCTGGTTTATCCTCGACGCCTGGGGGCGCCCCGCCCCGGAATGGGTGGCGGGCGATCTGTACATCGGCGGCATAGGCCTGGCCCTGGGTTACTGGGACGATGAGGAAAAAACTGCACACAGCTTTGTAAACCATCCGGTTACCGGTGAGCGGATCTACCGTACCGGTGATCTGGGACGGTATTTGCCCGGTGGGGTTATTGAATTCCTTGGCCGCGGTGATACCCAGGTAAAAATCCAGGGACATCGCATTGAATTGGGTGAAATCGAAAGCCAGCTTTGCACCCAACCCGGCGTCAGCAAGGCCATAGTCACCGTGCAACGCAATGCCCAAGGGGGACAGCCGCAGTTGGCCGCCTATGTTGTGCCATCCACCGGTACCAATCTCGATTGGACGCCGTTGAAAGCAGCCCTTGCGGCACGCTTGCCGGACTATATGGTGCCAAGGCTGTTCATGTCCTTGCCCCATATCCCCCTCAGCGCCAACGGCAAAATAGACCGCAAATCCCTGCCGCCCATCCTGGACAACCCTTTAGTCACCAATGGCCGCACCAGGCGCGCCCCGCAAGGGCCAATTGAAGAAGCGCTGGCCAGTATTTGGGCGCAGGTCCTTAAAGTAAATGAAGTGAGCGCGACGGATAACTTTTTCGACTTGGGCGGCCAATCCTTTGAGGCAGTCCGGATTATGGGATTAATCCGCGAGGTCTTTGGCCTGGCATTATCGATAGGGGACATATGGCAGCACCAGGAGCTGGAAAGCCTGGCGCAGGTAATCGCCAGCCGCGAAGACGGCAAGGCATTCGATCCGCTGGTCACCATCAATCGCCAAGGCTCTGGTAACCCTTGTTTCATGGTGCATCCCGCAGGCGGAAACGTGCTTTGCTACAGCGAACTGGGGCAACAGCTCAGTCGGCCGCTGTTCGCTTTCCAAGCTCCAGGGGTGGATGGGCAACAGCTTCCGCCGGAGTCAATCGCGGAATTTGCCTCTGCGTATGTCGAACGGATCAACCAGGTACAGCCAAGCGGCAGCATCTTGTTGGGTGGTTGGTCGTCGGGCGGCCTGGTCGCTTACGAAATGGCGGCGCAACTGATTGCGCAGGGTCGCAAACTGGAAGGCCTGGTCATTCTCGATAGCCCGCCGCCGACCGTACATGCGCCGGTCAACGAGCAGGAACTGTTCGACTGGTTCCTGGGTGACCTCAATCTGGATGATACGACCCTGGCAACGTTGCGATTGCAGGCGTCCGGCAGCATCGGTGAAGACCAACGCCTGCAACTCACCCATACCGCGCTCGCACGCCTGGATCATTCATTGGGTGGCGACCTTGGCCAATTAACAACGATTTATCGCGTCTTCAAAAATATTGTCAATGCCAGTCGGCGCTATCAAGCCGTACCCCTGCCTATCGACATGCTGCATTTGCGCGCCGCGCGTGGCGTCGTTCCGGAGTTTGCGCCGCACCCTTTTGCCACCTCGGCGGATTGGGGTTGGTCGCGCATTTGCACCGGGCAGGTCACCGGTCACTTCGTCGACGCCAGCCATTATTCGCTCTTGCTCGAACCGGCGTTGACTTCCGTAGTGGATCACATCGAGCGTTGGCTCGCCGCCATAGCGGCTGCCACGCCTTCCCTCGAAACAGCATCAATGGTGTAAAAAATGGAAGATTTATTAATAAAAGCCGCCAACCTCGGCGTGAAATTCAAACTTGACGGTGATGAGTTACGGGTGACTGCACCGCGCGGTGCACTGACGCCGGAGTTGCAGCAGGATATTCGCCAACACAAGCAGGAATTGCTGGAGTTGTTGCGCAATCGCGAAACGGCGGTGGAAGAGCTGCCACAGTTGAAGGATTCTTCACCGGAAGATCCTGAGCGCTGGGCGCCCTTCCCCTTGAGTGAGCTCCAGCACGCCTACTGGATCGGGCGCGATAGCAGTATGGTGATGGGAAGTGTTGCCACCCATCTCTATGTCGAGCTGGATTGTAACCAACTTGATATAGAGCGGTTGAACCAGGCGCTTGGCAAAATGATTGATCGGCATCCGATGTTACGTGCAGTGATTGACCGTGACGGGATGCAACGTATCCTGGCGGAAGTGCCGGATTACCGCATCGCCATCAACGAACAGATGGTCGCTACGCCGGCCGATGCCGAAGCCGCTGTGCTGGCGACCCGCGCGGAATTGTCTCACCAGGTGCTGGCAGCGGACCAATGGCCACTGTTTGATATCCGGGCAACGCGCCTATCCGTCAACAACACCCGCCTGCACGTAAGCCTGGATCTGCTGATCCTTGATGCCTGGAGCATTTTCCTGTTTTTCAGTGAATGGCACCGTTTCTATGAAGACCCTTCCTACTCCCCTGCACCGCTGCGGTTAAGCTTCCGTGACTACGCATTGGCAGAGCAGCAATGGAAAAACTCGCGTAGCTATATGAATTCCTACGCCTACTGGATGCGGCGTGTGGACGACCTGCCTGCCGCACCGGAGTTGCCCCTGCGGCCGTTATTGGATGGGCGCAACAAGCCACAATTCAGCCGTCGCGAAGCGCGCATTCCGAAGGCAACCTGGTTGCAATTAAAAAACCGCGCCAGGGAGCGCGGCATCACCCCATCAACATTATTGTTAGCTGCCTATTCCGAAGTATTGGCGCGTTGGAGCCGTACACCGCATTTCAGCGTTAACGTCACCATCGCCAATCGCATGCCCTTCCACCCGGACGTTAACCAACTTATCGGTGACTTCACCACACCGATGCTGCAAGAAATCGACAGGCGCGAATCCAACCTGACCTTTGCCGAATTTGCAGCCCGGCTGCAACGCCAGTTCGCCCAGGATATGCAGCACCTGCAAGTCAGCGGGGTAATCGTATTGCGCGAATGGGCCAAGCGTCGCGGCGTTTCCGCGCAGGCCGCAATGCCGGTGGTGTTCAGCAGCGGCCTTATCTGGAGCGGCGACCAGGAGCCAGGCGACCTCGAACAATTCGGCAAAAAAGTCAGCAGCGTCAGCCAAACCTCACAAGTCTGGCTGGATCACCATGTGATGGAATTACAAGGGGATTTATCCTTTGTGTGGGACGCAGTCGATGCGGTATTTGAACCCGGTGTGCTGGATGCCATGTTTGAAGCCTATTGCCAACTGGTCCGTGGCTTGGCCGAAAACGATCATACCTGGGATAACAATGACGCGGTTCCCCTACCCTCGCCGATGGTGGAACAACGTATTGCTGATAACTGTACCCAATCGGCGTGGCAAGCGCGCCATCTCCATGCAGGGTTTATCAAGCAGGCGCTTAAAACCCCCGAAGCGACAGCTATTATCTGCGCAACCGGGCCCATCAGCTACCAGGCCTTGCTGGGCCGCGCGGTCGCTATTGCGGATTATTTATTGGATAACGGCTTGGCTGCCGCGGAACCGGTTGCCGTTGTTATGAACAAGGGGTGGGAGCAAGTCGCGGCAGTATTGGGCGTTTTGCTGGCGGGCGGCGCTTATATGCCGATAGACGCGAGCCTGCCGCCCAAACGCCAGGCAGATTTGCTCGCGATTGGCAGCGTCAGGTTTGTAATGGCGCAATCCCACGGGCTTAATCCAATGGTGGATACCAGCGGATACCGGGTTTTGATCGTCACCGACGCCTTGAATGCGCCGTTTGGCCGTCGCCACGAAGCTTCGTTGCAAGCGCCGCTCGACCAGCTTGCCTACGTTATTTTCACCTCCGGCACTACCGGCGTTCCCAAAGGTGTAATGATTAGCCACCGTGCGGCGATGAATACTATTGACCATGTGAACCGTATGCTGGCAGTGACCCCCAGCGACAGGGCCCTGGCCGTGTCGTCACTAAGTTTCGACCTGTCGGTTTACGACATCTTCGGCCTGCTTGATGCCGGTGGTGCCCTGGTTATTCCCGACGCGACCAAGGGGCACGATGCGGTGCATTGGCTGCAATTGATCCAGGCACATGGGGTTACTGTCTGGAACTCCGCCCCCCAATTGATGGGTATGCTGATGGACGCTGCCACTACCCACCAGCAATTACCATTGCGGGCTGTTTTGATGAGTGGCGACTTTATCGGCCTGGATCTGCCGGAACGTATTGCCCGCACAACCGCGAATGCCCGTGTCATCGGTTTGGGTGGTGCGACTGAGGCATCTATCTGGTCGAATTATTTTGCGATAGACCAGGTTGCTCACCACTGGAAAAGTATTCCCTACGGGAAAGCCCTGCCCAACCAGACTATGCAGGTATTTGACCAGGCATTCCGGCCTTGCCCGGATTACGCCAAGGGCAAGATTTATATCGGTGGCGAAGGCTTGGCGATTGCTTATTGGCAAGACCCTGAAAAAACCAATGCCCGTTTCGTCACCCATCCGGTCAGCGGCGAGCGCCTATACGATACGGGTGACCTGGGCTATTACCTGCCGGATGGCAATATTGTCATCATCGGGCGGGACGACGCCCAGGTAAAAGTGCGCGGACACCGTATCGAACTGGGAGAAATCGAAGCCGCCATACGTGAATATCCCGATGTCAGGCAAGCCGTTGTCCTGGCAACCTCCCCTGCCACCGCGAATCGTCAGCTCGTTGCCTACCTGGAGCCGGAACGGGATAAAACCCTGGATACCGCCTTGATTAAAGAGCACATCGCCCAGCGCCTGCCAGACTATATGGTGCCGAGGTATATGGTTACCTTGCCGCGCCTGCCAGTAACCGCCAACGGAAAGCTGGATCACCGCGCCTTGCCAGACCCGGGGGAACTGGTGGAAAGCCAAAGTGGTGAGCGGGTATTGCCGCGCACTGCCCTGGAACAGCAGCTATTGGATGCCTGGAGCCTGGTCATTACCGGCATCGACCTTGGCGTTACCGACAATTTCTTTGAGCTTGGGGGCGATTCGGTCATGGCGACCAGTCTCGTCCGGGAGTTAAACGAGCGCTTGCCCGGCTTTAACCTCGAAATGCACGAATTGTTTGAAAACCTGACAATTGAAGCCCTGGCCTGCCTGTACCAATCGCGAACTGGTGAAAACCCGGTGGCACCCGCCACGGCATCCACCGATGAAGCCATGATGCTCTCCGACCTGCAACGGGTCACGGCGGGGTTTGAATCCTTACCGGTGGGACTGCCCCGGGCAAACGGGAGCGCGGCAATATTATTAACTGGCGCGACTGGATGGATAGGTTCCCATCTTTTAGCTGAGCTACTCCACAAGACGGATAAGGACATTTATTGCCTGGTTCGGGCCAATTCGACCGCCCAGGCACTGGAGCGCCTTGCGCAAAGCGCCGGGGTTATGGCGGCCAGTCCTTTGCATGACTCGCAAAAAAATCGTATCCAGGCAATTTGTGGCGACCTTACCCTGCCGCAATTCGGCTTATCCACTGAGGTCTGGGATAAGTTGTCGCGACAAATCGGCCAGGTCTATCACCTTGGCGCCGATGTGAACCTGGTGGCTGATTATGCAAGCCATCGCATCACCAATTTGCTTCCGCTGATCGAAATTGCACGGCTGGCGACGAGCCAGCAGCTTAAGCAAGTCTGCATCCTGACACCCATGACCAGCTGCCGCCGCCAGCAAGGGGATAGGGTTGTATTTCATCATGAGGAGTCGCGCCTGGCGGAGCCGCAGGGGTTATTGACCGGTTATGCCCAGTCCAAATGGGCCATGGAACAAGCGCTGTTTACGCTGGGAGATCTGGGTGTGCCGGTAAAAATCTTCCGCACATCGCATGCCTTACCCAACACGAAAACCGGCCAGGCCAAATCCAGGGATACCTACGGCGGCGTGCTGAAACTTGCGTGCGCCCTGGGCATCGCGCCCGATTGGGAGGATTCCGCCATCCAGGGGCTGCCTGTCGATGTGTTGGTGCAATGGATGCTTACAACCAGCCAATGCGATGACCACCCGGGCCCAATCCACCTGGAAAACCCGGAACCCGTGAGTATTCCCGGCTTTATTGCGGCGATTACAGCGCAAGCGCAGACCAGGGTGAGCCTTGGCGAGTGGCAACAAAAGGCGCAGGCGGTAGCCGATACCCTGTCGGCAGATGACGCCCTGGTGGTGAAACTACTCTTCGCCAATCGCGCGGCAGGAACGGCTATCCACCATATGTTTGCGCGCAATCCGGTAGACATCCGCTCGCTCCAGCGCGTAGCAGGGGATAATCAACTCCGCCAATTAACGCCACCGAGCTATTGGGCGCGCGTCGCTTCCGGCTGGAAACCGACTGAGGAAGGAGCCAGGCAATGAGTTTTGCAGAAGCGTTCTATGACGTTGTGATCGTCGGTGGCGGTTCATCAGGGTCAGTAATGGCTAACCGGCTTAGCGAAAACAGCAATTGCAAGGTCCTATTGCTGGAAGCAGGCCCCGCCAGACCAACCGCGACGCTGGCATCACTGGTGGAAAACGCCAACCAGCCCGCAGTTGCGCCGGGGTTGAACTGGAAGTTCCCAGTGGCTATCAAGGCCCCGGCTGGCGGTGCTGCGCAACGCAGTGCGGCCAGCGTGTTTGACTACGAAGCCGGGCGACTGCTGGGGGGCTCATCCGCCGTAAATGCAGTGCAAGCATTGCGGGCGGCGCCTGAAGACTTTGATGATATATGGGTAAAAACCTGTGGCGAGGCATGGTCCTGGCGCGCTGTGCTGCCTTACTTCCGCAAACTGGAAAACGATCCACTCGGCCCCAGTGAGTTGCACGGCAGCGAAGGCCCCATGCCTATCCGCCGGGAAACAGGGGATGACCTGAGCCCGGTCCAGGCCGGGCTTTACCAGGCTGCACTTGACCAGGGGTTTGGCACCACGGGGGACCACAATGACCCGGCCACGACCGGCGTCGGCATCATCCCGAAAAATGTAGTGGACGGCAAACGCATCTCCACCGCTGTTGCCTACCTCCAACCCGCCTCATCGCGGCCAAACCTTAAAATCCTTGACAATGTGGTGGTAGAAAAACTGTTGTTCGACGCCTACCGATGCACCGGGGTATTGGCGGTGCATAACCGGGAGCAACTCGAATTCAGGGCTCGCCATATCATCCTCTGCGCCGGGGCGATTGGTACTCCCGGGCTGTTGCTGCGTTCAGGTGTGGGAGACCCGGTCCATTTGCATACCGCAGGTACGGCGGTCGTCCATGCCTTGCCCGGTGTGGGCCAAGGCATCATGGATCATCCGGTGGTGGGCATTTGGGGCGTTCCACAGCCAAACTCCTGCCGCCTGGGTGACCCCTTGCGCCAGGTCCTGGTTCGCTATTCCTCGCCAGTGACGGGATATAGGAACGATATGCACATCTGCATAATGGCGGGAATCGATGTGGCCGCCATGTTTCCCCAGCTTGCCGCCACCACCACAACCCTGGCGGGGATTACCGTTTGCTTTAACCGCTCTACTTCATCCGGCGCCGTTCGGCTGAATCCCGCAGACCCCCTACGCCCCCACGTGTCCTTCAACTTGCTAGGTGAGGCTGCGGATATCGCTCCCATTAAGGACGGATTGCGCCTGGCATGGGACATGATCCAGAGCCCAGCCCTTAAATCGCATTTTCAACGCCTGCTTGCGTGGACGCCGGGAATGATTAGCTCCGACATGGCATTACAACAGGCGGTGAGTACCTTTGTCCGCCCCAGCGCCCACGTCTGCGCATCCGCGCGCATGGGTAACAACCCTGATGCCGGGCATGTAGTCGATACGCACGGCAAGGTATTTGGCATCGACAACCTGTGGATAGCCGACGCTTCGATTATGCCGATGATTCCTTCCGCGCCGCCGCACCTGACAACCTTGATGCTCGCAGAAAAATTGGCCGATAACTTCAAGCAGGTCGCCCTATGATTTCACTTGTACAAAGCCAACCCGTCGGTAAATGCCTGCGTTATTTCCAGCAACCGGCAAACACGCGCTTGCGACTCGTGTGCTTCGCCTGGGCCGGTGGTGGTGCGAATTTTTTCCGGAAGCTAAACGGACGCCTCACGCCCGATGTGGAACTCATTGCAGTGCAATTGCCCGGTCGGGAGGATAGGTTCAATGAGCCCCGTTTCACCCGAATGGAACAGATAGTCGCCCAGGTAAAACGCGAATTAAGTCCCCTGGCGGATGTTCCCACAGTGCTGTTTGGCCATAGTATGGGAGCATTGGTTGCCTATGAGGTAGCCCAAGCCATTGCCTGCGGAGGCCGGTTTCCGTTGGCGGGTTTGATCGTGTCCGGTTCCAACGCCCCGCATGTTAAATCCTGCCACACCCGTTGCACCCATGACGCCAGCGAGCCGGATGTGATTGCAGACATCACCAAATTAGGGGGAACACCGCCGGCGCTGCTAGCTGATAAAGACTTGATGCGCAGCCTATTACCCAGTATCCGCGCTGACTACGCAGTGCTGGAGGCCTATCGCGCCCATCCACCCTTACCTTTACTGGATTGCCCGGTTATTGCCTGTGCCGCCCGCGCGGACCATTGTGTATCGCGTTCCGGTATTGAGGCCTGGGGGCAATATGCCGGGTCCACCTTCGAAACCCATTGGTTCGATGGCGACCATTTTTACCTCACCGAGGCCCGGCACTCCTGGGTGGAACAGCTCAACGGCTGGCTCCACCGGGAGTACGCCCTTGACGCCTGCGTCATTTGATTGGTTAACGGGAATAGATCATGTACGACTACGACGATATTGTTATAGGCGCTGGCTCATCCGGTGCGATTGTAGCGACGCGCCTCAGCCAGGACCCGGCGCGGAAAGTATTGCTGCTTGAGGCCGGGCCGGATTGTTTCGGCGGGGAGTTGCCCCCCGAACTCGCCACCACCCACGAAGCGGTGCTGAGCGGATATAACTGGGATTTCAAAGCACAGTTGCGCGATACCGGCCTGCTGGCGAGCCTGAAGGATGCAGCGAGTGTATTTGGCTCATCGTCCCTGGGCAGTAAGGTGGCCATGGCGAGGACTGCCTTGCAAACCGGTCTCAGCGGCAATTCCGCTTTGACCCGTTTTAACTATCCGCTGGGAAAGCTGGTAGGCGGTTCGTCGGCGATCAATGGCGCACTTGCCCTCCCCCCGAGCCGGCACGATATGGATGCCTGGGTCGCTCAGGGAAACCCCGAGTGGGCTTGGGAAAAGGTGTTACCTCATTTGGACAAGGTTATAGCGCCATCCGGCGGCACCATCAAGTTGCAGGCTCCTGGGCAATCGCAGTTACATCCTGTGCAACAAAGCTTCGCAAAGGTTTGCCAACAATTGAATTTTGCGGAAACGGATTTGGGTTACCAGTCCGATGCCAGCCCGGGCGTCGGGGTTATTCCGCGTAATCTGGCCGATGGCGTACGCCAATCCACCGCAATTACCTACTTAAACCAGGCGCGCTCGCGCGCTAATTTTCACCTGATGCCGAATACGCTGGTTAATCGCATCCTCATCAGCAACGGCAAAGCCACCGCCGTTGAAACCATTATTAATGGCCAGGCCCAGCGAATCTCTGCCACACGCATTATCCTTTGTGCCGGCGCGATCCAATCGCCTTGTATATTGATGCGCTCCGGTATTGGCGATCCGACCATGCTCGCCAAAGCAGGCATCGCGCCCCTGGTTGCTTCACCGGGTGTGGGTTTGAACCTAATGGACCACACTTCACTGGGATTCTGGATGGTTCCCCAACCCCATACCTGCCGTGCCGGAGAAGATGTACACCAAGTCATGCTTCGCTGCTCATCAGGTATCCAATCCAGCGAAACTGATTTGCAACTTTATGCGATCAATTCCATGGAAACCCGCCACTTCCCGGAATTAAAGCTGGCCCTCGGCAGCGACCTGGCGCTATCGTTAACACTCGTACTTTCGCAACCTGAATCGCGCGGGCGTGTGCAAATTAGCAATGCCAATCCACAGGCGCAGCCCGAAATTTTTCTCAACGCTGCCACCACAAAAAACGATATGGATAAATTAAAACTTGGTGCACGCCTGGCCTGGCAGATTGCACATGAAACGGAATTCAATCGCCACGTGGCAAAAATATTTGCGTGGAACCAGCGCATCATTAATTCAGATTCATTGCTTGAAGAAAGTATCATGACCTTCGCGCGAGGGTCGTGGCACATAGCCGGTACGGCAAAAATGGGGCCACAAGATGATGCTTTTGCCGTCGTCAACCAGCACGGTAATGTATATGGCTGTGAAAACTTATACGTTGCTGACGCGTCAATAATGCCAACCATCACGGCAAATCCAACCAACATTACCACTATGATGATTGCGGAAAAAATCAGTGCCCAACTTATGGGGAACACACCAAAGGATTTACCATGTAATGAAGTGGAAGAAGAATTTGTTTTCTAAGCGAATAATGGCTGCTTAACAAGGCAGCCATTTTTATTAAAAGAATTTTTCAATGCACAATTGAATAAAATCTTCATTGCGAATGTTGTATGCCACATCACCCGATGAGTCGCTATTAAAAATCCACGCCTCAGCACTGAATCGGTAAGAGTCACCAAGGCGCCGACTCGCCTCCAATCTCGCCATATAACGATGGTTTTCGTCCAGATCTTGCAACACGCCTGCTAATAATTCGCTACTTTGTTCATCATTCCAGGTAAGTCGCCCGCCGATAAACAAATCGTTTTGCAAAGGGGTCGCTGCCATCCTGTCCCGCTCGTCCCAATTAAATTCCATTAGCAAACCAACGTCCGAACCCTGATCGTTCACACCATACAGGGTGTATTCAAATCCAGCCACTGCTGCCGCGTAATCATCTGTTTCCTGCCAGCGTGAAATCGCTTCCAGCTTCCACAACCAGGCTCCCAGGGTAGCCTGGATATCCATACCGATTTGTTCCATTTTCCCATAAAATGGGGTGAACCTGACCAATTGCCCAGTGGCATCAATATTTGTCACTTGTATAAACGGGTCGCGTCGCGTACCGGTAAAATAATGTGCGCCAACGTCCCAATCGCCAACGTTGTGGCTGTAGCGCAATGCGGCATCTACGTGTTTTTCTTCCCGTGATGACTCATAAGCGGCGTCCTCAAAGTAAGCATTGAACACCTCCGCTCCGGACCCGGTTATTACCTGGGTAGAAAAATTGAAATGTCCGTTTTCACCTGGGAATTCACGTTCGCGAAAATATGGCAGCACAAACGCATCAATTACCCCCCAGGAATTGATATGGGTGAATTGCACCATGGGTTGGCCCAGTTTATCTTCGCCGTCAAAACCTTCCAGATAATCGGTCTGGTTTATGACATCAACCAAATGCTGGCTTTCCGTAACGCCCCAAAACACTTTATTGATCCCTGCACGTAGCTCCCAATTATTGCCGACATATTGATAAAACGCCTCACGCACATCGACATGGGTACGATCTGAATCCAGGGAATCAATGCGTGCGAATGGTTTCATTGTCCAGGCAGAATCATTATTTTCCCAATACCATTCCGGTTCAATAAAAAATGACGATTGAAATTCTT
This sequence comes from uncultured Cellvibrionaceae bacterium, assembly GCA_965650515.1. Classification (GTDB taxonomy): domain Bacteria; phylum Pseudomonadota; class Gammaproteobacteria; order Pseudomonadales; family Cellvibrionaceae; genus Cellvibrio. Next base: position 82,316 of record CBFGOY010000002.1, read on the forward strand.
CTGCGTGGGTAAAGTACCGCGTTTCCAGCCCGGTGGAACCACGCAAGTCAATTTCAGCATAACCGGGTAGTGCACTAAACACCAATAACGTTACACAGCATTTAATTAGCATTCAAACAATCCTGATGGAAAAGACGATTAACCTGCACCTCCCTGTGTCACATTTACCGGGTGCGCATTAAACTATTTTTATTGAAGTCTGCGTCACTTAAACCCGTTTGGAATTGGTAATTTTTCCAAATCAGGTCGGTCATTTTATGCGTTTGGTGGTTTACCATATTGAATTGTTCAGCACGCCAATATTTATCCAAATACATTTGGTGGTTTTTCTGCGTCAGTGTTTTGAGCAACGAGCCTTTTCGGTCGTAAAAATCTATCTTCAGCGTTCGGTAATATTTTTTATCTATCCAGACATCGCGATGCCGATACCCTGAATGTTCATAGACCGGAAAATTGCGGACAACATAACAATCCTGGCCATCAAATTGTTCATCGCGCAAATATTCGTAGGTGTATTTGGCCACTTCATTTGAACTCAAATCCTCAAACGCAAACTCGCTGCCCATGAAGGGCCCAGATTTGTTTGCCGATGCAATACGTTTAACGCGCTTTAATGCAGGTAAGTACAGCCATTGCTCGTCAGGAACCAGGGAGTGCGAGAAGGATAAAAAAGCGGTGCCCTGCACGTCCTTCGGCGAATCGAACACGCTCAGGCTTTTATCACCGTCACCGGTAACTTCCAGAAATTTTAATCGCACGTCCCGTACAGATTTTTGCCCGTTAGGGTTAATCAATACCATTTGCATTTCGGCGGTAGCGTCTTGCCAACCCGAATCACGACGGTCCGCCTCCTGGGCAATCTCCATTCCTTTTTGTTGGGTATCCACAGCACATACGCTAGTCGCCCATAGGGCGTTAAACACTAGGCTCAACAGCAACGTCAGCTTTAGCGGCTTTATCGATTGCATATTTTTTGTCTCCATCAAAGTAAATTAAGAGCGCTGGAAGCAGTAACAAATCCAACAATAGGGCAATAGCAAAGGTCATGGAGGCCATAGCACCCAAATCCCCATTCAATTTAAAGAGTGACAGCAATAACACTGAGAATCCCGAGACTAGCACCACCGTTGTGACAATAAGTGCAGATCCGACATTATTAAATGCGTAATGAATCGCCTGCTCGGCGTCCATGCCCAATGTACGACGGGCACGCATGTACTTACTGAGGAAATGAATCGTGTCATCCACAACAATCCCGAGGGTGACCCCCGCCACCAGCGCTACGGTCATTCCCACCTGGCCATCAATCACCGCCCATATGCCGAACGCGAGAACTGGCGGTACCAGGTTTGGAATCAAGCTGACTAACCCTATTTTTATTGAACGCAATGCGACAATCAGAATAAACGGAATGAAAATAAGGGATAAGGCAATTCCCCAGGTTTGGCTGGTTGCGTTGCGTTGCCCGATATGCGCAAAAATTAAAGTGGTACTGGCCACGGAAACCTTAAGTCCAGGATAGTTAGACGTAAGCCATCCTTTTAATCGCGACTCAAGGCGTAATTGTTCAGCCGAACTTAAATTACGTAACGACAAGGTAACCTTGGTTGCACTTTTATCCAGGTTAACCTGGTTGGTCAAATCCAATCCGTAAGGCAGGGACATTTCATACAACAACAGGTATTGCGCGGACAGCTCCCGGTTATCCGGCAAACGATAATAGGCTTCGTCATCACCATGCATATTCTTATTCAATCGTTTGATGATGTCAGTAAATGTAAATACATGGCTAACTTCAGGTTGCGCTTTGGCAAATTCAACAAAGCGTTCGACCCTTTGCAAAAATTCCGGATCGGCGATGCCATTTTCTGAACCGGAATCTATAGAAAACTCTTGGGTGTAAGGCCCCAGCAATACTTTTGTGGCATAGTCTGTTGCTTGCCTGAAGGTCACACTTTCATCGAAATATTTAACAAACTCATCATTGATTTCGTTTTTCGGGATCAAAAATGCGCAAATAACCGTTACGGTCCCAAATGCGACAACAATGAATTGCCGGCGTTTGACAACGAAGCTTGCCAAGGCATCGAAAAAAGGATGACGTGTATCGCGCGCCTTTGCGGCTTTGACAGGCAGCATTACGGCTAGTGAAGGCAGCAAGGTCAAACTCAAAACCCAGGCACCTGCAATACCCGCTGCTACGGTGTTTCCCAAATGCGCCAATGGCGGAACTTCCGTAAAGTTCATGGTAAGGAAACCAAAGATAGTGGTAATTGAAGTCAGTGACACCGGGAAAAAATTGAGCCGGATACTTTCAGCCATAGCATCTTCACGCGACCTGCCTTGGCTCAATCCAGCCATATAGGTAACAAAAATATGAACGGCATCCGCCACAGCAACAGTCAAAATAATTGTCGGCGCAGTAGCGAGCGGGGTTGTCATTTTCAAGCCGGACCAACCGAACGTCCCCATACCAACCAGGATCGAAAGTGCAATTAATAAAACCGTAATCGCAACAGGCACCACGCTGCGCAACATAAACCCGATTAACACAATAATGATTGCAAACATGATCGGGACCAGCCGCGACATATCGCTTGCCGAAACAACGGAGAAAGTATTGTTCATCATCACAATGCCGGTAAGGTCTACCCGCAAGTTACTGTCCCGGGCTTGCAGTTCATCGGCAAGTTTTTGTGCGAATTGTGCAATTTCAGGTGTTTCGGTCAGGGATTTCCCGGGAAGCTGGACGGTTACATTTACGCCTGTAACCGTTGCATCAGGATTGATTAATCGCTTTAACAACAAGGGTTCATTCAGCGCAATATTTTTTATTGTGTCGATCTGTTGGTCCGACAACGCAGCAGCGTTGTTAACTAAATCAGCAACAGATAGATCATCGCCTTCGGCTTGGGTGTGTTGGAAATTAGTGACAGACTCGACGCGATTCGAATAAGGCGTTTGCCATGCCTGATCGGTGAGCCATTGGAGTGATTCAAGCGTTTTTTGCGAGAAAACTTTACCGTCTTTTGGTGTAATGACGAAGAGGACATTGTCTGCTTTCGCATAGGTTTCCTGCATTTCCTCGAAGGCTTGCCGCTGAGGGTTATCCTCGTAAAAAAAGGCTCGATAATCATTCGTAAATTGCAGGAATCGGGCACCACTTGCAAAAAGTCCTACGATGAGGAGCATTGCGACGATAACCAACCAGCGCCGATGCATAAGCCAACGTGCATAGATGTCAAGCATATTCACTCCTTGGACATTTTTAAGGGGCTAACGAGAGGTAATCACAGAACTACCGATCTGTTGGGGAAACAACGGCGCGAAATTTACCGATAATGAATGGGGTAAGTCAACCGAACAGTTATTATGCGTATTGTATTTTAACAAGATGAAGAAATTTTTATTGGAACCTTTAGCATTAGCAAATATAAGATAGTAGCCCCAATGATGAATAATGCGACAAGAACAGCATAAACAACATATATTCAACATCCTATGCGATCTGAAGCGTGATGCCGTATTCCATCACCATCACAAATTCACGGCAAATTATCTGGTATGTGTTTTGTGGTTTTTACCAGTAGAGGAGTGATGGTACTTCCAATGCCGTAGGGCTGTGAAGATAAGAAAAAACAAGGGTATTACAAATGAAGTAATCATAAAAATACGTTTCGCAACCGAAATCATGCCCAGAGGTGAAGCTATTAATAGTTGGTTTGGATAATTTACCAAAAGGAGGGCAACAAACAAATTCTCAATGAAATCCATCAATATATAAATTGAGGGGAAAACCCAATAATAACGGAAATAGAGAGAGCGCTGATGTTTCTCGGCCGCCAAACGACCGAGCATGAGTAAAAATATAAATGTACTAATAGGAAATATCAGATCGATGGTTGGTATCAGTTTTAAATAGGCGGCTCTTCCTTCCTCACCAAAACGATCAAGTCTCTCGTACACTTTTTCAGCTGAAAACTCCGGCTTCAAATCGAGCAATGATTGATTGTCAGTCACTTGCTTGAAATACTCGACACTTCCAGGAAAAATACCGAAATGAGTGACACCAAAAATCACTGCAAAAAAAAGAAATGCCGCTGTGGTTTTATATTGTGTTGACATCATTAGCCTCCCCTATCAAATAAAATAAATATGTTTATTTGACTGATTTTGATTCCATTTGTTGCATATGATGATCATCTTACCGAGCGTCATCCCTTAATCCACAAGCGCGTACGCCCTGTGTACTGTCAATAGGACTGAACTTGAAACGCCGCGTTAAGCGTGTTTTACCCAATCGAATTATCCAGCCCTTGGCGGTTCCGGATCATTGGGAAAAACTGGAAAACCCTGGTTTAGAAATGCCTCATTAAGTGGGAGTGGATATTTCGGTAATGTTAATTTCTTGATCAGTCAAAATATAGTTTTCACCTCATATGCAAATGGGAGATGGTCTGTTTACCTTCTAAAATCTATTTTTATTCTGATTTTAGCGATAAAAATCCGACGCTTCAGGGGAGTACTTAGCTATTGGTTTTCTCATTCAGTTTTGTACCGATTGATAGAACCACCCACTTAACCGCGGAACGCTGCTTCAATAACAGCTATGTCGATTTTCCGCATGGTCATCATCGCATCAAACGCGCGTTTGGCGGCTACGCGATCTGGGCTGGTGTATGCTTTTGTCAATGCGATCGGCGTAATTTGCCAGGAGATGCCCCACTTATCCTTGCACCAGCCACACTCGCTCTCCTGACCGCCATTGTTAATAATCGCGTTCCAGTAGCGATCCGTTTCGTCTTGATCCTCGGTGGCTACCTGAAAGGAGAAGGCTTCGTTGTGCTTGAAAGCGGGCCCGCCGTTAAGCCCGAGGCACGCGACACCCATGACAATGAATTCAACAGTCAATATATCCCCTTCGCTCCCCGAGGGATAATCCCCCGGTGCGCGGTGCACCGCACCCACCGACGAATTGGGAAATGTCCTGGCGTAAAATTGCGCAGCTTCCTCAGCGTTGTCATCGAACCAAAGGCAGATCGTATTCTTTGCAATAGTTGTCATGTCATCCTCCATTAAATTTTTTCGATAATCTGTCATTAAACGTGACACTCACCCAAAAATAGTAGGTCCCACTTTTATGGTTAAAACTTTTTACTATAAAACAGCTCTCGCAGCTCGAAGTCCCCATGTAATTTAATAATGTAATGTTTTGGCTCCCTCAAAAAGGGCAATAGTATTCAATGGCCATAGCTGACGACCTTCGCCATTTTCCAAATTCCATTCTCCTTTCGCCATATCGTCAAAAATTTAAACCGCCCGCATTCCTGGTTACCGTTTTCCAAATGACAAAATTTGTGCTCACCCGTTGCAATCGCACCATAATCTTTGACGGGATACACCGCCAAGGTTCCTTTAACTAATTCACGCCTCAAGGTTTTATTGTTTGCAAAAAGCTTTTTTGTTGCTTCGATATTGCCCTGGTAATCAAACACACCGCCTTTATCATGGTAAAATTCGAGGTCGGAGGTAAAGGAATTCTTAACCGCTTCCAAGTCTTGCATATTAAATGCATTGAAAAATTTAGCATCGGCACTGGCTATTTCTTTATGTAGATCAATGTTCAACGGTATTTGATCATCAGCGGCTGAGTGGCTGGCCGACAAGATGATAGATAATATGGTGGAAATAAGTGCAACAGTTCTCATGGGATGTTCCCTACCAGTTGGAAAATTAATGGGACGCCATGATTAGACCCGAAAGACCTCCTTTCGGATTCAAATTGCATTTAAAAAGTAAATTGGCCTAGGCATTGATTGTAGAACCTCATTTAAACCAAAAACGCAACAATGGCAGCCCCAAATTACATCTGTACCAGACAAAACATATAGCAACCCAGATCCTCGTAAAGCTAACCACACGAAATCCGCGCAGGATGTCGCATAAATCAACTCACAATTCTCCATCTACATTTCTCCATTAAAGCGAACAAATTCTCGCGCTTGCCCGGCGTTCGCTGCACCAAAAAATTCGGGAAACTCTTTTATATTATTGTGAATACCAGGACCATTTAGCAGCCAACTGGTAATGCCTTGAACTCGCGGCCTCACTAATTGGTTTGCTGTGGCAGAGTAGGTCCAGTTTTTCAAATCTTCAGGGCATACGACAAACGGATCATTCGCTTTGGCACAACTGGTCATATCCCTTACATTAGTTACTCCATACGCAATATAAAGAGGTATATCCAATTATGAATCGGCTCCATTTGGGCACTGGCCAAATTACACCGAGGGTGAATAACATTACCAGGATTAGAACCAGACACAAAAAATAACGAAAACCCGTTCGCAAGATACCCATAGCTTTTATAAATTCCCTTATTAAATTAATGCAAAGTAATCAGGCGCATGCGGCTTCATAAAGGCCCGCCCCTTTTAAAAAAGGAGCGGCGAAAAAATTCAAATGCTGTTCATCAACCGCTTTTTGAGTAAAAGATCTATTTTTCATTGCGGAATAATTTTCTTGGAATCGCTTTGCTTACCTTTAGCTTCCAATTGATTTGAGTCATGCGAATTCTTTTTACCTTCCGTTTTAGTTTTACTGATGCTACACCCTACCTTAATTTTTTCAGCACGATTGGGGTAAGCAGCGTTTCGCGTTTGCACGACCAGTTGAACGGGTAGCGCTCTTGTGGGCCTATCACAATTTGTGCGCTGAGTTCTTGTTTTAATAAATCAAAATCAATGGCGCATTGTAATTCGCCTTTTTCATTACGACTTTCGGTTACGCAATTTGGAAACAGCTCGGCAATTTTGGCAATGTTTTGGTCTACAAAATTGGGGCTGTGCATTTTTAGTTTATCCATGGTCATTGCTTCTTTTTTCATTCAGTGTGTGGGCTGCAACATCACTTGGATTTAATAGTAGCTTCAGGTTAAGAATTCTGTATTGCCGCCAATAAAATATCGGTTGCGCTTAATAGTTCATTAAGCAAGGTATCGTCCACATCCATATAACCCTCGTATTCCGCCAGGTTGCGCCGTTCATGGCAGAGCGCAAACAATCGCACTTGGGTTTTGGTGGCGGCGGTGGTGTGTGCGAGGTATTGAAAAACCAGATAACGTTTGTCAGACCTATAACCCTGCTGACGCAATGCATAAAGCGCCAAGGCATGGGCAGCGTTGTAGGCTAAATCGAAACGGCTGGCAAAACTCAACGCGGGGTTGTGTGCATCTTTTAAACGGTCTATTGCACTGCGCAATAAACCGGCGGATTCATTTGCATCCGGCGGCTCGGCTTTTAAGCCACCGGTACGGACTAAATTGTCTAATTGTTCTGTCATTTGCTGCCTCCTTTCATTATTTCATTTTCTAGCGTATCTGCGTCCCACAGAGGAATTCGCGCTTGTTCCATCACTCTTTGCAAAAAGTGGTTACCCGCTGTGAGCTTGGCCGCAAAATCCTGGGGAGTATAGAGCGTGGGGTTTATACTGCGCCCTAGCAGTGTTTCGGCTGGCGCGAGCAACTCCATCACTTCGCTGTAACTCAACGCATCGCCAATCAGCATAAGGTCTATATCACTGCCTGCATTTGCCTCGCCTTTGGCAATAGAGCCGTAAATAAATGCCTGCGTAATCTGCTTTTGAAGCGGTGCCAAGGCAGCCTTAAGGCAATCGCCTATGCCAAAGGTTTTGCGCACTATGGCGGCTATGTCGGAATAGATAGGGCAATGGGGGTTTGCTTGATAGTGGCTTTGATTACCAATTGGGGTGCGGTTGATGAGGCCAACCGCGTGGAGCTTTTCCAACTCACGCATTACCGTACCTTTGCCTAAACCAGCCCGGCGCACAATTTCATTGGCAAAGAAGCTTTGGTCGGGTTTGGTAAAGAGTAAACCCAGCACTTTTTGCTGGGTTTTACTAAACAGGGCATCACCTAAACTGACGTTTTTTGCATCGTTCATAAATTAGGCACTTAAAAGTCTCAATTTGGGTATGATAAGTCCCAAAATGGGTACAATCAACATAAAGTTAGCCTGTATGGCTTTGTCTCTCGCCCCTTCAGCTGATGTATTTTTTGTGGTTTAGCAAATATGGCTTAAAAGTTTGCAGCCATATTGCATAAAAACCAAATATGGAGGGATTTCAGGGGGCTTATTACAAATTTTGAATCTATACGCTACACAAGTCCCATATTGGGTACGATAAGCCCCATTTTGGGAGCTTTCAGGCATTAAGCAGCTCCATTGGGATTTGAGCTGGTTTATTTGCCGATTAACCTCGACTTGGCAGTTAATTTGTTTTTCGCAGATTAATTGCGCGTACACTCAACCGGCGCTTAAGGCTGCGCATTTGGATTAACGTGTATTTGGTCGGCCAGGCTCTCTCCGGACTTGGCTGGTTCAGCAATAACACTGCGCAGGAGCAACTCATAAAGCCCCTGCAAATTAGACCACTTTCAGGTCAGTTCTTTTAGGGATTGTTCGAAAACCACTTCCAACAATGACTTTAGGTGTGTTTCTCGAACGTGGTCTGATGGTTCAATATAGGCCATGAATTAATTTATATGTCGAGCCAAACTATAACACTGCGGCTCGCCTTGGCAGCGAGCCATACATCTCATTGGGATGAAATGACTGTAGTTAAAATCTATGCATTAACTGCTTTAACCCCGCACCAACATCATCCGATTTATCGATCACCATCTGCGCAAAACGCTCAATACCTTCCATGCAATCAGCATCCAGATCCTCACCAAAACGGCGGAGCATCACACTGGTGGATTGGCAATAAAACGCACAAAAATGCTGGAACTCGCGGTAGGAATCGTACAGGTCAACTATTTCGCGTTTGACGCTTGGAGGGGAATTTTCGGAAACGTCCGATGTATTTGTATTGTTCATGATGAATCTCTGTTAAGTTTTAGTATGAACAACTTCCAGTTAGTAGCTGGAAGTCGGGTGTCAACTAGAGTCTTAACAGAACTCCGGGCATATTCCCCTTGCGGGTATTGTATTACGCCTCTCCACCCGACCAAATGGCGGGCGCCACTTTTCCTACGAAGATCGAAATCGCACAAAAAGCTAACGGTTGCGGGAGACCGTGTTAAGTTCTAGTGGGGTGAACTTTAATGGGGTGGGGGTGGGTTGTCAAAGGGGAAATGAAATAAGGAGTTGAGGGATATTATCTATTCTTTCCCTTGGCTGTCTGCCGATATTTCTGCATTCGACTATTTGGTTTTTCCGGAATAATCATTTCAATCAACCCCGCGTCAAGTGCAGGTTTTAAATAGCGTTTGCTAAATGACTTGCGGTCTTGCAAGACTAACGCTGCTTGCAAATCATCCCGACTCATTTCCCCTTAAGTACAGAAAGCAATTCGCTGACTTGGGGGGTAACTTGGGGGTGAAGGATTCGAGCGTATTCATAATCATCTGGAGCATGAACTCAATTAGCAATGTAATATCTGGTCGAAATTCCTCATCACCATTTTGGCATGTCAATTCGGTAACAACGCGGAAAGGTTGTTATTGAAGTTTTCGAAGTCAACCAATGTATATAGTTAATCGTCTCTAAAGAAATTACCAATAAACATTCTTTATTTGTAGACATCAGAGAAGTAAGATGATATTAAATTTTGAGATTTAGCGTAAAAGTTTAATCACCTAGATCCGAAACACGCTCCCATACACTATAAAAGCCTGACCGGCGCATATATTTTGTGACTTCGTAACTTAAGTCGGGCAGCATATCGGTATTATCTGGACGTCCCAGAACCAGCCTCCCTGTTTCTTCATCATCGTGAATTTTTTCCACGATTTCCCAAATAAAATGGCCGAATTTTTCAGCATCGCTTTCATTGGTTATATCGGTGGTGAGAATACGAGTAATTTCCGGATCAGGTGATTCGTTCAAGTAGAATTGAATCAAATCATTGATGTGTGTGTAACGATCAAAATAAATCACAGTACTTTACTCCCATCTAGCTTCACCAATTCACCTTGATTACTCATTCCCAAGTGCTCCATGCTGCTGTGAGTTGATAAACATCTCCACCTGCTTCTGTGCAAGTTTTGAAGGTTGGGTCCTGGCGTTTTCCCATCGATTCACGGTGGCAAAGCTGACCCCAAGCGCCTTGGCCAGGTCTTCCTGGGAGAGCTTTAGCTCGGTGCGTAAGGATTTAACTTTGGTTGAAAAATCATCGATGGAAGGCATTTGCTATTCCGTGGTTGCCTGGGTTTGTTATTGGTGGAATGGGACGCAAATATAACATCTGTTATAGGTGGGAGGAAGGCAGCTTTGATATGCACGGCTTTTTGTTACCAAAATGCCCGGTTGTTAATGGAAAAACCCGACGAATTTGAAGCGATGTTTTAATTGATACTGAAGACGGGAGCCGGTAGAAATTTTCAAAAAATGCGGAGAGCTGTATTGGTATAAAGCTTTTAAAGTCCCTCCGCAATTATGCTGTTACCCGGGATATTTTTTGCAGCGTGGAAACATAAAAGCAAAGGTATTGACCATTTCCGGCTGGGCGAATAAATACATTTCTGCCATTGTTTTTTTGCAATATTGCAAGAATGCGATGGCTGGCTTCTTATTCAGATTTTCATATAACTTTTGCGCACACACCATAATGATGCGTGCACAACAGCAGTATTACTTTTGCTTTATGGCAACAAACGAAGCGACTACACCTGCTGGCCCGGAGCCATGGGGGATTGTGCGAATGACGGTACCTACTATTGCGGGAACCTGGTCAACACCTTCGGCCCAGGTGGGTACCAGGTATCCCTGGTATTGATAAACCCATTTGGCTGTTGATGTTCCTTCACGCCCGGTGCCGGTAATCACGAGTGTTTGGGGGCTAAGGCCGATCCCATTAACAATGGTGCCAAACAAATCCATTTGCGCATCGCCACCAAAATCGAGGACGGCTTTAAAATTGGGTGCGTTATTGCCGGTAAAATGCAGGTTTCCTTCACCGAAAATCTGGGCCAGGGCTTTCTGTGGGTCATCACCTACGAATGAGGGGTCATTTAAATAACTACGATATGTCCAGTTACCGGTAAGCACAGTATTTGTCATGATTCATTCTCCTTTAATGGAAATCCGGCAAATAGCAAAAATAATTTTCTATTGTCACTGATGCCGATAAATAATTTTTTTGAGAAAAATTATTTATCCGATTCAATCAAGCTTTGATCCTGCTGGCTATTACAAGTCATTACAGGGTTTATATCTGCATCGGGGCGCGCTCGTTTTTTACGCCTCATCAATTCCTCCGCGCTAATTCCTTTCATCAATCACACCAAAACTTTTTCTCAGCATGAAACTTTAAACGTCATTTTTTATTGTGAAATATCCTGTAATAGATTTTTTGTGGCTCATGAATCACTTTGATCCGAGCAAATTATTAAGGCGACAGGAAATAAAAAACTTGTGCGTCGCGTCAATTAACTTTGCTCTTATGCCGATTCGCATTATCCCAATTAAAGATAGGAGTCTTTAACATGCCCATTGAAATAAAAAGTGTTTCATCATCACCGAATAAAACTGTTGTTTTCGATTTTTCCGATAAAGTGCTGGCTTATGTGGTGGGGGTAACCTACTGGAAATTTTCATTCGGCAATGACGACCATCATGTAAAAACCCTGCTGTTGTCACTTGAATCCAACCAACCGAATTCAACCCAGGTCACCGCGACTATTACCGCCAGGCTTGATGATGATACCGGGCATGGCATTAGCAATGGTGATTCGCTGGTCAATGTGTCCTGCATCGCGGTGATTACCGCAGCTGATGGCAATATCAGCCTGGCGAATGCCAATGCCATCGCCTCCGGAAGCAGCAGCGGGGAAATTTCCTTGCCATCCAACACGCTTTCCACCGGCGCTGCGTTCCTGTCGGGCTGGTCGTTAACGCAATCAGCAGACCATCACGTGAAAACCTTCCAGACAACAGCGGGCTTTAAACAAAGCGGTAACCTGGGCCAAATTACCAGCCAGGCACAAATGGTTGACTCCAGCGGTAATTTTGCGAGTGGTTCTATCAATGGCGGGCTCGTTGCCGCGTCTACGTCTGAGCGGGGGATTTTGTCCAGGGCACTCGTCAACCAGCAAACCGGTTCGAGCCAGGATGTGAACTTCAATGCTGACCTTAAGGATGCAGCGGTGATGTTGCAAAGCCTGGCTGTCACCTTCGGCGGCAAGGATCACCATGTCAAAAGCATCGGCGGCGGATGCACCGGCTGGAAAGTCAATGGCCAAAAAGTCACGCTCAATAACGCACAGGCATTTATCACTGACGACAGCGGAAACTCACAGAGTAACGCTGATTCCAGTGTTTCATTGATTGTCTTTGCGATCCCGGCTTAACCCTACCCAATCGCCCGGGCCAGTGCAAAGGCCCGGGACGAAGCCCTATTGATTTTATCCTGGAGTTCCCATGACCAGCCCATCGCCCACCAGCTCCGACTCTACCCAAACGCCAGCCGTAAGGACCTTCCAAATGGATGGCAGCTCACAGGGTAACCTTGCCAGTTCAGTTAACCTGTTTCGCGGCGATGTGAACCTGACGCAACCCCTGTTTACCCTGCCCGGGCGCTCCCAGTCCAACGCCCTTGATGTGTCCCTGGTCGTGCAATACCAAAGTAATATCTTTCGCGCCGCGACCACCTGGAACGCGGATGCCCCGACAGGGGTATTGGGCCTGGGCTGGACACTGCCGCTAACCTGGATCGAGGCAAGTGATACCGGTTCACCCGCCCCGGCCAGCCGGCAATACACCCTGTTTGACAACGGCACCCCCAACAACCTTTACCAGCAGCCGATTGTCCCATCACTTTTCGCGCTGGATAGCCAGTTGGCTAACAGCCTGCAAAATAATACGACGGTGCCCGCCGGGGTGCGCGCTGCCTTTTTAGCCAATGGCCTTGCCTTGTCAGCTAGCGCGCAGGTCTCCGGCAATGGTCCCTGGGTCATTGATGACCCGGAGCTACAGCAACAGTTCCGCCTGGATAACCATTCCGGGCCCCTGCTCGCCTATGACGGCGGGGAACTCTACCAATTACAGAACTACCAGTTTTGGAAAATTATTTACTACCCGCAATATGAACGCTGGCTTGTTGTGAGTGACCAGGCGGTCAGGCGCAGTTTTGGTGGGCGCGGCACCGATACCGATAAGGGTTTTGCCACTTCACAAGGCAATAGCATTGCCTGGTCCGTATGGTGGACCGATGGCGGCAACAAGGCGGCCTGGACCGGTGCCAGCCAGGAAACCGACCAGCAAGTCCAGGTGGCCCGCGCCTGGTACCTCACTGAATTGGGTGACCGTTTCGGCAGCCAGGTTCGCTTTACCTATAACGCGGGTACCCGCGATGCAGCGGGGATTATCCCGGTGGTTGAGCAACAGGTCGGCGCCGGGGGCAAACCCTATACCAAGGCGGTCTACCTCGACCAGGTGATCGACAGTTTCGGGCGGGTGATCACTTTCGATTACGGCGATAAATTATGGGCCGCAGAGCCGGAATCCCCGCGCGAATACCATGATCCCCATAGTCCTGTTCCCGGCAATAACCCGGGCCCCTACCAGGATCGCTATGAAACCCGCTACCTGGCCGGTATTGATGTCAATGATCCCTCCGGGGCGCGGATGTTCAGTATCGGTTTTTTGTATGAACCCCTGCCCGGTAGCCCCGTCGCCAACGTCACCCAATATCCGGGAAGCCTGTGCGGAGATACCTATAAGCGCTTCCTGACCAGCATTGTGCAGTACAACCAGGACGGGGTCGCATTGCCCGGTTTGCTGTTTAACTATGATCTCGCCATGGATACACCGGGTGGCCAGCCGGGAGCGCTGCTTTCAGTCACCTATCCCCAGGGGGGCATTGCGCGCTACACCTACAGCAACGACCAGCAACTGGTGATGGCAGAACGCACGGCTGTTGCCGATCGCCCCGAGGCCATCGCGGATGGGGCCACCCCACGGGTATTTTTTGGTAATGATTACGCGGTTGTGTGTTTTTACAACCAGAACAGCCTGCAGTTGTCGCTCCAAGTTTATACCTGGACCGGCTCCTGGTTATGCTGGCAACCGGAACCGAATTCGGCCCTGATTGACTCCGCCGGGCTTTCGTTGGCCAGCCTGAATGTGCAGGCCGCCGCCGATTTTTTAACGTTGCGCTTCAACCGGGCATCCGGTGAATTGGCAGCCTATGTGTTTGAGCGCGATACCGCCCGCCCCGGCCAATGGCAAGCAGCCACAATTGATGGCCATACCACGGCACCCAACCAACCGACCCTGACCTACCCCAATACCAACAGCGCGCCCCAATTCGTCGGTGGCAACACCTTCTTTGTGGTCAGCCAAATGGATAGTTCAACCCTCACCGGAAGCTATGACGTTATTACCTGGCGATGGACAACCCGCACCTGGACGCGTGAAACCAACCCGGTGGCGCATTTCTCCTGGCTGACAGCAGGTCCCGAGTATTACGCGGTGCTTGATATGCGCGGCCAATTGCAACTGGCCAGCCTTGATGGCTTGCTCCAGTGGCAGGTGGGTACCGCTGTGCAGATTAACGGCCTGGTAACGGATGCCCTGGATGCGGTGGCCCTTTCCCCAGGTGCGGGGTTATTGGTGATAACCAACCTGACCTCATCCAATGCGCAACAGAACACCTATCAACAATGGATTGCCGAATGGGATGCCGGTTACACCCTTGCATTGAGCAGTCATGGCCCCTACACGGATTGGTTTGGCAGCGGCAATCCCCGGCTTGGCTGGATACCTACCCTGGTCCAGGATGCGCTCATTGGCACCAACGGGAACCTGTTGCGACGTAACGGTTCCTCCTGGAGCGAGGATACTTCGCTGAATTTGGGGGGTAACCCGCCGGCTAACACCTCGGTGCGTTTTGCCTATGGCGCCAGCTATGCAATCCGCGTCCTGGTCCCGACGACAGGCACCGGGGCGGCTGAAGCACAAGTGATGTCGTTTGATCCGACCCGGGCCAATCCCTGGGTTGGGCCTGATGCGCTGGCCCAGCCACTGCCCAACCAAACAAGTCCGACGGACAACTGGCCTTCGGCCAGCGGAGACGACTGGGCGGTTATCGGGCCTTACTTATACTATCGGGGAACTGCGACTGACTGGGGCAATGTGGTCTCGGATCAGGCCGTTGCCAACCTTGCCAACCTCGCCGCCGGGGTGAATCCAGGCGATACCTACGATTCGGAATCGCTGGTGGACCAAGCGCCCCTGTTCCTGGCATACACCGTGGACAACGACGGCAGCCAGTCCGCCCAGGCGCTGATACTGCAAAACGGCAATGTGAGTGGTTCCCCCGTGTCCTTTACCGGGGAAAAATTGGCGGAACCAGGGGCCGGGGGAGTGGGCGGTGCCGGTACTTCTGCCCGGGGGCCCAGCCTCTTTGTGTCATTTCCTTCCCAATATTCCACCATTGACCAGGCCCAACGCCTGAATTTGCACCGCTACGCCGGCTTCGCCCTCAATGGCCCCATCGAGCACTATGCGGTTGTGGCGGTGGAAATGGATGATGGCTTTGGCGACCCTATTCCCACCGCGTTCCTGCCCGACGCGAGTTCGGCAAGTGCCGATGCCAGCGGCAACATCATCAAGTACTACCAGAATGGGGTTTATCCCGGCACCCGCACCCCCTCAAGCGCTACAAATGGATACGTGGTTAGCCGTTACCTGAACGGCGTTAAGGACCAGACCGGTGACAATTACTACGATATGCTCGATGGGCTGTTAATCAGCACCGAAACCTACACAGCAGATGGAAAACAGGTCGCATCCAGCGCTACTACCTGGACAGTTATTGAAAGCCTGGCCAGCAGCCCCACCGACCCGGCGGCACCGCCTGTGTACCTGCGCGGTGGCTGGGTCACGGCGAGTGAACAGACTGAAATGAGTGACGGGGTTACCACTAACACCCGCACCTCCTATATCAGCCCGGGGCTTACCCTACCCTACACCGGGCAGCCGGTGACACAGGCGCGCACCAACTATTCCGGGAACGGCACCGAAGAAACATTCCAGAGCGTGACGCGTTATGGCGTTGAGTTTGCGGCTTACCAGGCGCTGGTGGCGATCCATGCCCTGGCGGACAGCGTCCAGGTATCCAGCTTCCATTCTGCTCAAGGGCAAGCCCTTCCGGTTGCCGCCAATGCCACTACCTATAGCGCCTGGCCATCCAACCTCGGTGAAGGGGTCTTGGTCCCGGCACCGGAGGCCGGGTTTGGCCTGGTTGCCTCCAACAACCCTGATTTTCCATTTTCCAGTTATGTTCCCGGCAACATGCCCGCGGGATGGCAACTCAGCGCCCGCACCACCTCGCGCACGGGATACGGCCAGGAAACCGGCAATCTCGATGCCCTTGGCAACCCCAGCGCCACCCTTTATGACACCCGCGACGAACTGGCGGTTGCCCGCATCGCCAATGCGGCCCCGGAAGGCTGCGCATACCAGGGCTTCCAGCCGTATGAATGTACCGAGGGGTGGAGTTTATCGGGCGTCACCTATGACGACGATGATGCCTACACAGGGGTTCGCTCGGCCGTCCTACCGGGCGGACAAGCGGCCTCAATCAGGGTAAGCGTGTTACCCGGTAACCGCCAAACCTATGTACTGGGCTGTCGGTACCGCACCCCGCAGGGGTTTGTGGCGGATGGCAGCGGTTTGAACGCGCGCATCCAGGGGAACGAGGGGCAAAGCTTCACCCTGGCCTGGGCCCCTACAGAGGCGGATTGGAATTATGTCACCCTGCCTATTCCACTTACCGATGCGCCCGCCGGGCCCTTGACCCTGGTCCTGGATGCAACCAATACGACGGCGAGCGATATCCATATTGATTCGATGCTGGTAACCCCCCTGGTTAGCGGGGCTACCATCCGCACCTTTGATCCAGATTCCCAGCAAATCTTATCCGCCATGGACGCCAGCGGACGCACCAGCCGCACCTATTATGATCGCAGCTACCGCGCCTCGGTGTCGGTGGGTACGGCAGGCCTGGTACGGGAAATAGCAATCAGCTTCCTGTCCCGGCAGGGTTCTCCCGATGACGTGTTCGAAGGAACCTCACCCAATGCGGAACTCACCCTCCACCCCACTAATGGCGGCATCCTTGAAAGCTTCCGCGATGGCGGGTTGTGGGCAACCCGCTGGCAACCATCCAATCCCCAGTCCTGGCGGGTTCATGAGGGCGCCCTGGTTCACGACGGGCAAACAGCCGATACACTGACCTGGACACAGTCACCGACCGATACCTATGCGGTCTACTTTGAAGCCCAGGCCTCCAATACAAGCGTGCTGGATGTGAATGTGGGCGACATTAGCCTGGGCTGGAACGGAAATGGCTGGGTGGCATCCCAGGCGGCCAACCCCTGGAGCGCCCTCGCGCGGCCCCCGGCCATAGCCACCAAGTGGCTGTTGGTGGTGGGTGATGGCGTAGTACTGTTCCTGGGAGACGGCCAATTATTGTTTAGCGAACGGGTTCGCCCCAGCAGCAACCGGGTGTCGATTAGCGCGGCGGGAGCCCCCGTCCAACTGCGGAACCTTACGGGGGTTACCGGTATCCGGCTGGGCCTTTCCTACAATGACGCCGGCGGACGCCAGCGCCAGATCCATCAACTGCATGGAAACACTAGCTTGCTCTGTGAACTGGTGTTCGATGCGGTAAATCGCCAGGTGGCGACCAGCAAAAGCGCACCCGGTTCTTTCGGCGGTGGCGCAAACCTGCCCACGTTGCAATACCGAAGCCATTTTGTGGATGTGGCCGCATTCCTCTCCGCGATGGCTACGGATTGGGTAATGAGCGGCGATGTGGCTGACTATTATGCCGGCCAGGTGGATGCGAATGGCGTTACCCGTCCCAACGACCAGGGCTACCCCTACTGGGGCGCGCGCTATGAAGCCTCCCCCCGTTCGGTAAAACTGGAAACCAGCCTGCCCGGCAAGGACTATGCGATCAATCTCCTGGTACCCGCCGGGGACCGCAATACCACCCAATTTACCTACACGGCGAACACCGGCAATGCCCCGAGCCTGCCCGGCGGTGAATATAGCCAAACCAGCATTACCAGTGCCGTCAAAACCATTTCGACCCAGCTTAACGATAAGCTGGGGCAGCAGGTTGCGACCACGTTTTTCGATGCGGGGGGCTCACTCGTTAACCAGGGTTCCGGTGTACGCACCTATTCCGCTCCCGATACCGGGCCCATTGCAACCCTGGAACAACAGCTACCTAACGCGCTGACCCTCGGCCCGCAAGCCGGCAACAGCAATTTTGTACGCCAAACCCTGGCAAACGCCCTCCAGGAAACCACCGCCCTGGGCGATCCGGATACCGGTCACACACACTTTATCCTCGACTCAGTCGGTAACCTGCGCTTTGTCCAGCCCGCTATGGGAACGAATGAGCAGTGGTACATCTATTATCGTTACGACTCGATTGGACGCATGTTGGAAGAAGGGAAAGTCCAGGGCACCTGGGACCCCGACCTGCTGGAAGCCAGGGCCGACGACCCGGACTGGCCAGTAGCCGGCGTTGATGGCGCGCAAGCCTCGGTGATAACGACCTACGACGGCCCCGGCGATGACCCCAACCTGATCGGCATGAAGTGGACCAGCACTACCCTTAACAACGCACCGGCATTACTGCCCTCGGCCGAAGGCATCACAGTGGTCGAGCGCTTCACCTATGATACGGCCGGCAATATTGTCGCCGTCAGCCAGGAGATCTCGGGGGCGGTAACGGCCAGCGGCACCCTGGGTTATACCTACAACCAGCTCGGTGACGTTACCCAAGTCTCGCTGCCGGCGGGGGCACCGATCAGCCAGTTGTACTACCGCTATGACGACCAGGGCAATGTGACAGCCATTGGCACCAGCGCAGGCGGGGCCGAGATTGCCAGCTTTGGCTATTCGGCGGATAACCAGCCCGTTACCCAAACCACCGGGGATTGGACACGGACCACCCGTTACAACTCCCCGGGCTGGATTGCCTCGCTTGGCACCCGCTCGACCGATGGCAGTAACCAGGCCCTGGACTTTACCCTGGGTTACGACGCCGATGGTGCCATGTCGAGCCGTGCAATCCGCTTCGCCTTCACCGGCTTTAGCCTGGACTATAACGACACCTTTGGCTACGACGGCCAACGGCGGTTGAGCAGCGCGGCGGGGGCCTCCGATAGCCAATACACCCTTTATGACCCCGATGGCAACCTGTGGAGCATGACCCATGCCGGCGAACAGACCGAGTTCGGCTACCAATCCGGCAATAACCAGTTAACGCGCGTGCAGGTCAACGGCGGCAGCGCCAGCAGCCTTACCTACAGTGCCCGGGGCCAAATGACCAGTGGATTGGGGCGGCAGCTTAACTACGACGATGTCACCGGAATGACCACCGCAATTACCACGGCTAATACCGGTATGCGCCTGGCCTACGGCGGCAGCCAGCAACGGGTGGTCAAGCAGCAATCCGGGGGGTCAATTCGAATTGACTTTACCGGTGCCGGCCAGGTGGCGGTGGCGAGCCTGGTCGATGGCAGCTGGGGAATCACGGTGCATGGCCCCACCGGGTTAATCGCCTGGATAGCGGATCGAAGTTACTACTTACTTACCGATACCACCCAATCCGTATGGGGAGTGGTCGCTGGTGCCGAGCTTATCAGCGCCCGTACATACTTACCCTTTGGCACGCTTAACCCGGTGCATGGGCAGGATCCTGTTCCCTACGCCTTCCAGGGCCAGGTTTGGGATGCCGATGTCGGCCTCTATGACTTCCGCACCCGTATGTATGATCCGAACCTGGTCCGCTTCCTGGCCCCGGACCCGCGTCGGCAGTTTGCAAGCCCCTATGTCTTTGCCAACAACAGCCCGCTGATCATTGTTGACCCCACCGGTGAAATTTCGGTATGGGCCCAGGTCGGCATCGGGATAGCCCTGGTGGCCATCACCGCCATCGGGTTGGGCTTAACCCTGTTTACCGGTGGCGCTTCCGATGCCGCCGCCGCTTCGGCGGATGCGGCCCTCCTGGGCGCTGCCGGAGCTGCGGAAGGCGCGACAGCGGCGGCCGAAACCGGGGCTGCCGCCGGCGCAATTGGTGCCGAAGCGGCCGCCGATGCCGGTGCCGCCGCAGGTGCGGCGGGTGCCGAAGGCACTGCTGCGGCGGGCGCCAGTGCTTCAGCGGAAGTAGCCACCGGCGTTACGGCGGCGGAAACCACCTCCGCCTCCTCCTCGTTCTCCTGGAGCACCTTTGGTGTCAATGTCCTCGGCTCTACGCTCAACGGCGCGGGAACCAGTGGTTTGAGCTATGACATCCAGCACGGCCGCGATTTCACCGCCAAGGGCTTTTTTGAGGCGATGGGTATAGGCGCTGCCTCCGGCTTCGTCAGCGGTGCCCTGGGCGGCGCACTCAATCCGTTATCGTCCACCTTAACGGATGGGTTGACGGGAGCATCGGGGGTGCTGGCGCGCGCAGCAGCCGGGGCCACCACCGGTGCCCTGTCGAGTGTGATTAGCTCCGACCTGAAAACGGTGCTGACCAATGTGGCGCAGCACCAACCCTGGTACCAAGGGTTACTCAAGAGCACCCTCCAGGGTGCTGCCATGGGAGCGGCAACCGGAGCGATGGGTTCGTTGGGCAAGTCAGCCTGGGCCAGCCGTGAATCGATTGCCGCCAAGGCGGCCAGTAAAGGGCTCATTTCTGACCAGACGGTACAGAAGATCGCAACCCTCCCGCAACTTGCCAAATCCGCAGCCAGCAGCGACGTCGCCATCGCCGGTTATATAGTGGCGGGGTTTTTCCTGCCCGCCGGTTACCTTGTGTGGGGCGCCGCCACCAACTTTAAAACCTAGACGAAGGAACCCAGCCTATGACTTCCCTTTGCTACAACCAGGTGCGCCAGAAAGGTTCGCACAACAGTTACCAACGTACAGAAGGTTATCCCGACCAGGCACTCTATTGGCGAATTCGCTCCCTGGAGATTGATATCCATAACAGCAACAACGGCGCCTATTGGCCGCCGCTGGACAGTGATTGGTATGTCTACCATATGTCGGTCGTTGACCAGGGCAGCAGTGTCAATCGGCTCTCCGACGCCCTGGATGTATTGCACTCATTCCATCTGGCGGTGCCTGACCATGAGGTCATCACCGTCTGGCTGGACCTCAAGGACAGCTTTACCACTAACGGTAACCACACCCCGGACGCCCTCGACCAACTGCTGGCAGCCAGGCTCGGGCGCGCCGCCATTTGGGGGCCTCCGGATTTGATCGGCGAAGCTGCCAATTTGCAAGCGGCCGTGGCCGCCTCGGGCTGGCCACCACTCGACCGGTTACGCGGCAAGTTCATCATTGCGTGTACCACCGGCAACCTGTCCTCACCCACGTCCCACCTGAACCAATATGTGGACAACGGCAAAACAGCGAATCAACGCCTGGCTTTTGTTGCCCCGGAAATAACCTCCGGGAGCCAGATTACCCAATTCGATTACGCCGTATTCTTCAACCTGGATTCGAACCACACTAACCTCGGCAGCGCAATTTCCACGGCGGGATTCATCAGCCGCGCCTACGGCCTGAATGACCAGAAAAGCTGGTGCAGCGCCTGGAATGCCAGGGTTAACCACCTGACCACCGACAAAATCAACGCGTTTGCCGATGAATGGGCTCGCACCGACTCGCCGGAAACCGGGTATCCCTTTACGGCGATAGATTCGCCAACAACCAGCCAACTGATCGAGCCGGGGGCACTCTCCGCCATAACGGTCACCTCGGGAGACATTTGGGATAAGAACGATAGCTGCTACTTTCGCTACGATAACAAACCGCCGGCGGGCGGATCCCAGGTTGCTTATGTCGGTAACCCGACCTCCCATGTTAACGGCTGGATCAAAGCCGGCATCATGGTCCGGGCATCCAGCGCCGACAATGCAGCCTACATCGCCATACTGCGCACCGGTAGCAATGGGTTGCGCATGCAATACCGCCGCGGCAACGGCCAGAAAACCCAGGCTATTGATGCCCAAATTCCCCTGGGGGGAAATGGCAAACCCCTGGTTGGGGAAAACACGCCTATCTGGATTCGGTTGGATGTAGGCAACGATGGCAAGTCGGCTACCGCTTCCTACTCCATTGACGGTGCAAACTGGCTGGCGGTTGGAAGCGCGTCGGTTGATATCAACCTGGCACTGCAAGGTTGGGTTGCCAGTTCCCACGGGGCAGGTCCTGTCAAATGGTTGTTCGGTGGCGCGGCTGCCCCCGCGAATGGCGTAGCGATTGGTACCCAATCCTCTGGCGACTTCACCAGTAACCCGGCCGCCGCCGCCAGCCTTGGACCAAAACCTGGCACTGCAAACTGTGGCTAAGGCCAGGGAACAATTTTTAACAGCTATGGCTGCTATTTAAATACCAGCCCTGTAATGGGGCTGATTGCGTTAAAGCAATTGGGAAGATCGGTGCATTGGGTTTTAACGTTTCGATTGGTTAGGGTAAGCCCATCGAAAAATGTATATTTGAAATTTTTCGCATTTTATTTTTACAAATTTTTCAAAAAAATTTCCAAATTTATTAAATGACAGTTAATTCACCCATGTTTGTAGCTGGTCTTTTCCCTATCCCAATTTAATTTACTTATAGCGAGGCACAGGCTTGCCAGCGGGTTCGCGTGGCGTAAAATGTGCCTCCCTCCCCTCCCTATTAATGGCTTGTTAATGGCTTGGCTACCTGGAATTTAATGAATGTCTGCTTACACCGTGCTAGCCACTGCCGTTGAGGCGATGATTGAGGAAAAGAACAGCAAATTTTTGAGCTTCCTGCATCCGGTGGCTTCCCGTGAAGATGCTATGGCATGGGTGGATCACTATCGCAAGCAGTATCCCGACGCCCGGCATGTTTGCTGGGCGTATGTGATCGGCAATACCCGGCAGCAGCAAACCCAGGCATTTAATGACGATGGCGAACCCTCCGGCACCGCAGGAAAACCCATGTTGTATGTACTGACCGAGCGAGAAGTCGGCAATTCGCTTGCCGTGGTAGTGCGTTATTTTGGTGGTATTAAATTAGGCGCCGGAGGCTTGGTTAGAGCCTACTCGAACGCGGTTTCCAATGCGGTAAACAAAGCGCAACTAAAGCAAATCACCCCGAATGTGGAACTGGAAATACACGCGGATTTCGCCAGGGAAACCAAAATTCGCCATTTGGTTCACCAGTATGGAGGTCAAGTTGTAGCTATGGATTACGACGCCGGAGTGACCCTGCACATCCGTATGGAGGAAGCGCAAGCGGCGTTATTTATACAACAGATCACCAATGAAACCGCAGGCAACGCGCGAATAAACAGGAAAGATTAAATTATGTTTTTAACAAAAAACTGACACTAAACAGCTTTTCCGTATCGGTCCAGATCCTGGTGTTTTTAAAACCGCATGCCGCGCCCATATGCCCAACGTCATCAAGCGTAAATTTGCAGGAATTTTCAGTATGGATGCTCTCCCCATGGCTGAAATGGATAAGCTCCTCGCCTATATTTACCCATTGCTCACATAAGCTCACCAGATGCATTTCTATCCTTTTTTGGACGGGATTAAAAAAAGCGTAGTGTTCAAATGTCCGGGGATCAAAGTTTCCATCGAGTTCGCGATTAATTCGATGCAGGATATTCAGATTGAACGCTTTGGTTACACCCTCGGAATCATTGTATGCGTTATGTAACCGTGCGGGCGATTTCACCAAATCAGCACCAACGATAAATCCATCACCCGGATTTAGGAAGTCGCTAACTTTCCTAAAGAATGTTGCAGCCTCCCCGGCGGTAAAGTTACTGATGGTGGAGCCAGGGAAATAAACGATTTTGCGGTTATTCATGGCCAGAACCTGCCGGGGTAATTTGATCTCACCCATATAATCCGCAACGAGGGGATAAATCGCTACGCGTTTAAATTGCATTTTTAATTCAATCGCGGAACGATTCAGAATTTCAGGCGAAATATCAATAGGTACGTAAGCCATCGGGTTATCCAGGGACTCCAGCAAGTGCCTGATTTTTTTTCCCTCGCCTGAACCAAACTCTATTATGGTTGCGTTAGCACCCACCCTTTCCGTTAATTCCGGCAAGATTTTTTCCATAAGTGCCGCTTCGGTACGCGTCACGTAGTAATCGTCCGTGCTACAGATTTGTGTAAACAGAATTGAACCGCGCTCATCGTAAAAATATTTGCAGGGCAACTCTTTAGGGAATTTTGCCAGGCCGCTAATCACATCGTTGAAAAATTCTTCGCGCAAACTACGGTTAGGCGCATCATGTTCAATTGCATACACCGTATTCCTATTAAAAGACGTCATCTGCAAGCCTCACTCCGCTAAATTGCCAACTGGCATTCACAGGAAAAAAGTTTCGGTAAGTCGCGCGGATATGGCCCGGCGGGGTGACACAAGAACCACCTCTTAATACCCACTGGTTAACCATAAATTTCCCGTTGTATTCCCCAACGGCACCAGTGCCAGGCCTAAAACCCGGATAAGGTAAATACGCACTTTGCGTCCACTCCCATACATCACCAAAAATCTGCACAGGGTGGCGCCCGTCACCGGCGACGGCAGCCCTGGGATGCAGTAATTGGCGATTTAGAAAATTTCCGGCGGGTTCTACTTTATTCGCGACAATTTCCCATTCCATTTCGGTGGGCAAGCGCTTGCCCATCCAACTGGCGAAGGCCGAGGCTTCAAAATAATTCAGGTGGCAAACAGGCAAGGCAAGATCTACCGCCAACAACCCACCCAGGGTGTAGTTAAACCATTCGCCATCAATTTCCATCCAATAGAGGGGCGCCTTGCGCTGCGATTGTTGTACCCATGCCCAGCCTTCCGATAGCCAATGCCGGCTGTCGGTATATCCATCGTCCTCCATAAAGGCAAGGTACTCCGCATTTGTCGAGGGGCGATTTGCCAAGCGAAAACCTTGTATAAACACATCGTGTTGCGGGCCTTCGTTATCAAAATAAAATCCATGGCTGGCGCCGATCGAATAATTCCCTTCCGGATAATCATGCCATTTGACCTTAATGGCATCATTTTTTGAGACGGGGATTTTGGTTAGGGCGGGATAAGCGGGATTGTGGAAAAAAGCGTGCTTGATATCCGTTAAAATAAGCTCCTGGTGTTGTTGTTCATGCGCTATACCCAGCGTTACCAGGTATTTTTCATTCTCATCAAAGGTGTCCCATAACTCAAAGATCCGGAGGTCGAGCACCCGGCGATATTTTAAAATTTGTTCAACCGATGGACGGGACAAAAGCCCCCGGTAGGCGCGCAAAAATTGCGGCCCGACTTGCTCATAATATGAATTAAATAAAAATTCAAACGACGGATCTGTTGAAACCTTGATACCGCGCGGCTTAAGGATAAAGGTATCAAAAAACCAGGTGGTGTGGGCAAGGTGCCATTTCGCAGGGCTGGCATCGGGCATGGACTGCAACATTTGGTCTTCGGGTGAAAGGCGATTAACCAGGGTCTCCGTCAACTTCCGGGTTTCGAAAAATCGCGCTTGTAATGAATCATCCGGGTTGTTTCCTATATTCGCGGTTTCGCTGGCAAAAGGCAGAATTATTTGTTTACTGGTTTTGCTCACTTTTTTAATCTCTAAGCGTATGTACATATCGAATATGTTTATAAGACAACACCGGGTACAGTTGTTCCTCCCCTGTAAATACGATTAAGGAATATATAGTCTCGGGCTTATTTGTATGGGGACCATGAAGTTTCCCTATAAATAGCGAATGCCGTGCCATCATGCACGAGGGCATTTACGAAGGATAAATCGCTCGTTTTGGGTATAGCGGGAATCACCCTTTTTTTCTTATGCGTTATCTTCTGCCGCTACGTCCTTATCCAACCAATACATTTTTAACCCGCGCAACCAGGCAGCGGTATAAAAAAAACTGAGCAGGAAAATCCCCCATTGCTGCTCGTTGAATGAAACATAAAACCAAAAAGGCTGGCCAGCCAATCCGAACCAGCATGCGTGCTTGCGGCGATCCAGGCGCGCGTCCTGGCTCAACCACACCGCCAGGATTCCGGTAATGGCAATGGCGATTTGGCTAATCATCTCGATGGAATTTCTCCCCTGTCACTGTTTAAAAATTGATGGTGAAAAATTTATTGGGAATCCCGGTGATAGCTTGCCAATCGCTGCCTAATCACATTTGCCAAACCGGGATCCACCTGATTCCATGAAAAACGCCAGCGCCAGTTTTTATCCGATGTACCGGGCATATTCATCCGGCTGGAACTATCCAGCGCCAAAAAATCCTGCATGGGAATAATTGCCAGGTTTGCACTGGAGGCCATGGCCATATCGATTAACAACCAGGGCATTGAATCGCCCGAGCGAAAACTGTAATTGGATAATTGTTTGCGTGCTGCATCATTTAACTGATCAAACCAACCCAGGGTTGTATCGTTATCGTGGGTGCCGGTGTAGACCACGTTATGAATGCTATGGTGATGTGGAAGGTGGGGGCTGTCTGAATCATTTTCGAATGCAAAATGCAACACGACCATGCCCGGTAAATTAAATTTCAACCGTAAATCTTCAATTTCCTGTGTGATAGATCCCAGGTTTTCCGCTACCAGTTTTAAATCCGGATATCGCTTGAAGCAGGCCTGTAGCAATGCCTCGCCCGGGGTGTAAATCCATTCACCGTTACGGGCGTCCGGATTCTCACCGGGAATAGCCCAGACGGAATGAAAACCACGGAAATGGTCAATGCGGATTAAATCGAATAATTTCATTTGGGTACCCATACGGGCCAGCCACCATTGGAAACCATCCTGCTCCATCACATCCCATGCGTAATGCGGGTTACCCCAGCATTGGCCAACATCGGAAAACGAATCCGGCGGGACACCGGCAACGCTTTTGGGTCGACCATTATCATCGAGCAAGAAATAATGCTGTGATGCCCATACATCTGCGCTGTTGTGCCCAACGAAAATGGGAATATCGCCAAATATTGAAATCCCTTTTTGATTTGCATAATTTTTTAGCGCTGACCATTGGGTGTAAAAGCAAAATTGCTCGAAGTAAATACACTCAATTTCCTGATGTAATTCGCGCTTCTGTTTTTCCAGTGCGGCCGGTTCACGCTTGCGCATTTCGACCGGCCAGTCCACCCAGCTACTGCCCTCGAAGCGACAACGCAGGGCCGAGAACAGTGCGAAATCCTCCAGCCAGTGGGCTTCCTGTTTTATAAACCCTTCAAATTGCCGACGGGTTTCGGCACCGGAATTTCCCTCAAGGTATTTATAAAAAGCGGGTGAACAATTGCGACGCAGCTCTGCCAGTCCGTAACGATTTCTTTCTTTCAGTTGCATACACCCTGGGTCAATCCAGCCACGCCCTGCCAAATCATCCATGCTTATCAGGTCAGGATTCCCGGCATGCACAGAGGTTGATTGGTAGGGTGACAAGTTATCTTCTGTAGGCACCAGCGGCAAAACCTGCCACACCTTCAAACCGGCGGCATGAATGAAATCCACAAAGTTATAAGCTTCTGTCCCCAGGGTGCCAAACGCATCTTGCCTATCATTACCCCAACAAGATTCGGAACAGGGAAGTGATGTCGGGTGCAGCAGGATTCCAGCCGACCGCTTTTCGAATGGATTAAGAGAAGACATAACTGATTCCTTACAATCCGGCTATAGAATTTAAAAAATTGATATTCCAGTACCCATTGCAAATCAGTGCAAATCGGGGGCCAGTTACTTCCTTTAATCTGAAAAAAATGTTTTTTTGATGATGGCATGTAAACCGTTAAATAC
This sequence comes from uncultured Cellvibrionaceae bacterium, assembly GCA_965650515.1. Classification (GTDB taxonomy): domain Bacteria; phylum Pseudomonadota; class Gammaproteobacteria; order Pseudomonadales; family Cellvibrionaceae; genus Cellvibrio. Next base: position 110,158 of record CBFGOY010000002.1, read on the forward strand.
AGGCTTGCCCATTTGTATTTATCGGCATGCTTTTACCGACAATAAATAAAACTATTATTTCGTAACCTATCGCCCGGCCCATACCGACAGTAAACAGTCGTTTCCCATAGCATTAATTGAAACATTTACATCCTCAAACGCTGTTTTTCCACGCCTGGTCGATAAACCGAGGAACCGCTGTTAAAAAAAATCATCCGAACAAGATAACCACCTGTGGAACCTGACTATGGGCGCTGCTTATCTAAATGCCATCGCAACGGCTGTTCCGGATTTTGATGTACACGCAAAATTTGTCGATTACGGGCCCAGGCTTTTACCGGACGAAAAATTCACGGCGCTATTTCGTCGCATGGCGACGCGTGCACAAATAGAACATCGCTATTCATTCCTGCGGCCACATCCAGACACCCATAAGATGGATGTTGATGGTTTCTATGCAATCGACAAATTCCCGGACACCGGGGTCAACTGGCATTTTCCCTTTCGATTTTGCGCTTCGTGCGAAAAAATATAATGCCTCCGCCCATGAAAAAAGTGATTGTAATCGGGGGCGGGCCCGCCGGTTCCAGCGCGGCGTTTGCGCTTGCCAACGCAGGTGAGCAAGTATGTTTGCTGGAACGAAAAAATGACGTACATGACAAGGTGTGCGGCGAATTTATTACCTGGGAGGCAGCAAAATTGTTAACGCAATTGGGTGTGGATTTAGCGGCGCTTGGCGCGCAACCTATATATCGGGTTAATCTGTACAGCGAGAAAAAGCCCGTGCTTTGTGATTTGCCGTTCCCTGCGTGGAGCTTATCGCGCCGCATACTGGATGCAGCGCTTTTAAATAAAGCCAGGCAAGCAGGTGTTGAGGTACGCACAGGTGTGACAGTCCGGGATTTGCACGCGGTGGATGCAGGCTGGGAATTGACCACCTCGGAAAATAATGACGCAACGAATGAGCGAAGCTTGGGTACAGTGCGCGCCCAGGCTGTGTTCCTGGCAACCGGCAAGCACGACTTACACAATTGGCAACGCAAGGTATCCTACCTGGGCAACTGCGACCTGATCGGTTTGAAAATGCATTTTTACCTCGATAAATTGCAGCAGGAACAATTGCAGAGAAATGTGGAAATTTATTTTTATAACGGCGGCTACGCGGGCCTGGAGCCAATTGAAAACCAAAAGGCCAATTTGTGTTTTTTAATGAAAAGGGACATCTACAAAAATTGCGGCGGCAATTGGCCTTGCGTGCTTGAATGGCTTTGCAATGTCGTACCCCATTTAAAAAAGCGCCTCGCAGGCTCCACTGCCTTATGGCCGAAACCGCTCGCGATTTCGGCCGTACCCTATGGTTACATCCATTCACCCGCCGCCGCCATGCCCCACCTGTTTCGGATAGGTGACCAAACCGCCGTGATCCATTCCCTGGCTGGTGACGGCATTACCATGGCTTTACACTCCGGACAGCTCGCAGCAGAGGTTTATATAGCCGGTGAAAACCCCGGGGTTTATTATAAAAAAATGCAAACCCTTTTTCGGAAGCCGATAAGAAATGCGCAATTTATAGCAGATGTACTTACAACAACAACCGGTAGGAACCTGGCCTTTTTTTGTGCGCAGCATTGGCCGGGTTTAGCGCTGGCGGCCATTGCACGCGTTAAGGTAATGTAAAATTATTGATGCTCTGCAAGGGCGTCCTGCTGGAACCCGCATCCACAACCAATACGCATCTATGGGTACACGCAAGGTATATTGCCGTAGTTAGTACCGCCGGGCTACGACCGATAATAAGCAAATCGACTAGCGGTATAACAGGTAGTTTCCTGGAAGTTTTTGCCATTGTAAAATGTACATCCTTTTTTCCCACCTGGTTCAATTTCCATCCAATGAAGAAAGCTTGGTTAGCATCGCTTTTTCCGCATCGGAATAAGAGTCAAAGAATCCAATCTTTTTGTTGGGCAATTCAACCAATTCAAAAAATGAGGCGACTGAGTCTTCGTCCTCGTCGTAGACTTCTACACGGGTAATCACAAATAACTCGTTACTGTAGAGAACAGTTTCCATAATGGCTCCGTAGACTTCGACCCGACGAACCTGCGCCAACGACACACTCATCAGCGCAATCAAACGCAAGTCATTCAATTATTGAATCATTTTTTTTATTACAGACTCGCTTCCTTCTGATTAATAAATTGATTTTAAAGTTTCAAATAAGGGTAAAAAATACCTTAATTTTTTCACCGAAATAATCCCTATCGCTGCTCCATCTAATGGTAGCCCCCGCTTATTTAAAATTGATATGTATCGCAACGAATGCCTGCGCATTGCAAGTGTCTCGGTATTTGCGCACTTATTTTTTAAAAATATTTAGTTTCCAATAATACCGGAGGAGCTTCCAATGCTTGCAATGAACTACAGAGGGCCGGGACGCGTTCGCATATCCCAAAAACCTGTGCCAGACATTCTCCATCCGCAGGACGCCATCGTTCGGGTTACCCGATCCTGTATTTGCGGTTCCGATTTGCACTTGTATCACGGTAATGTTCCAGATACACGCGTGGGCATGACCTTCGGACATGAGTTTACCGGGGTCGTTGAAACCATCGGTGATGATGTCCAAAAGTTAAAAGTGGGAGATCGGGTTCTGGTCCCTTTTAATATCGCCTGCGGGAAATGCGTGTTTTGCAAACAGGGACTGTTCGGGAATTGCCACGAATCAAATCCGGCGGCTACCGCTGTGGGCGGGATTTTCGGATATTCACACACCGCTGGCGGATACGACGGCGGCCAGGCGGAATATGTACGCGTCCCTTATGCGGACGTTGGCCCGACAGTAATTCCGCCAGGGATGGACCTGGACGACGCGGTTTTATTAACGGATGTTGTTCCCACCGGTTACCAGGCGGCGGAAATGGGCGGCATCCAGGTGGGTGACACGGTTGTGATTTTCGGTGCGGGCCCGATTGGAATTATGGCCGCTAAATGTTCGTGGTTATTCGGTGCCGGACGCGTCATTGTTATTGACCACCTGGATTACCGCCTGGAGTTCGCAAAAAATTATGCACAGTGCGAAGTTTACAATTTTCGCTCGCTGGAAGACCCGGTTCTGTTTATTAAAAAAATTACCGATCATCTGGGCGCGGATGTATGTATTGACGCCGTTGGTGCGGAAGCAGCAGGTAGCGCCATGCAAACGATCACGGGTCGAAAATTATTACTCCAGGCAGGTTCAGCCACGGCGTTGCATTGGGCAATCAATTCGGTAAAAAAAGGCGGTGTCGTGTCTATTGTGGGAGTTTATGGGCCCACAGGAAATCTAATTCCCATCGGCAATGTATTGAATAAAGGTATTACCTTGCGTGCCAATCAGGCATCAGTCAAACGATTGTTGCCACGGCTGATTGAACATGTGCAGAACGGGGTTCTGAATCCCAAGGAAATAATTACCCATCGGATTCCGCTGGAAGACGTGGCGGATGCGTATCGAATCTTTTCAGATAAGCTGGATGGATGTATCAAACCGGTGTTGATTACATCCAATTCCCATTGATCCATCGGCAACAGTCATTGCAAGGTGAATAACATGAGTAACGATAATTTTATTCAAGATCCTCAACAGCGGCCCGCAACCTTGATTGATGAGCTGTCCGCAAAAATGTCACATATTAAAGGTTGGGCCATTGATGCAAACCCGAAGAATGATCCTACCTATCCGATGCGCCAACGGTTTGATGGGGATAGTACCGCCTATCATTGGTCGCGCCCCATTCCGCAAGGCAACACAGAGGGCATACTGAAATCCAACGAGCGGCCTGATATGCCCGGTGTATTTGGCACCTCGGCGCCCGCGGTAAATTTGAGTGGCGCAATCCGCCGTTACGCTTTCCAATTCAGTGAGGGCCGCTATCGTCACTGGTTGTTATTGCTACTCGCGGATCGGGTAAACATGGTGGAAGGTTTGGCCAGCGATATTTTTACCGGCCGTGTCCCGCATTGCCTGGATGAGCGTGGATTCAACGCGGAATTAAAATATAACCGGAAAGCTGTAATTACCCGTGTTGCAGTAGGCGCTGTGGTCATTACGTCAATAGCGTTGCTCATGGCGAGCAAAAAAGCCAAGCGATAAAAAGCAGAGCGCCTGTTGGCGGCTCCGCTTTTTTAAGCTTACCCGATCTTTAATGATGAATTTCTTTAATTACCGGGTGTCAAGCAGCTTTGGCTGTCAGGAAGGTCCTGGTAACCGCGTCCAGCTCGGTTTCAATCCAGCGTGCGCGGGTTTCGGTGTGAGCCAGGATTGTCTGGCAAATCCGTTTGGTATCTTCATCCCCCGCTGCCTCCGCAGCCGCAACAAGGATCTTATAGGACCCGATGCCCATTTGCGTAAATGTGTGTAGTGCGAGAATGCCTTTGACGGGTTCATCGCTAACCATCAGGCCAGACATATTTTGCGCACCGGCAACCACTTTCCCCGCAGTATCCTTAATGAGAGAGGTGCTACTGCCCAGTTGCTCTATCCTGGAAGATAGCAATGCCTGGTGTTCTTTAAAATAATTAACTTCGGCGTCCAGTTTGGTACGCAAGCCGGTGTACTCTTTGAGGCGATCCGCCTGGCCTGAAAATAATTTTTCCCCTTGCTCTTCCATCGCATGGGCGTCACGCAACCAATCGCAAATATTTTCTCTACAAGTATCTGTCATTTTATGGCTCCTTAATGGATGTGAGGTCAACTGTTTTTATCAATGCAATTTGAATACCAGTCTATTTTCAATTTTAAGGAAGGGATTAAGATGCATATCCATTTCCTTTAGTATATCCAGTAACTATTTAATAAAAAGTAAATCTAAAAAGTAACCGAATCGGTAATAGCTGACGCATCAATACTGATGATCGATGTTGACCAACCAACAAGTATTGAAAATTTTACATCGGATGCACCAAACACCATAAAAAATAAATCAAAGGAATTGTAAAAATACAATAAAAAAAATTTATTTTTAAAACTAATTCGAAAACAGGGCGTCATAAATCACGCAACCAAAATTAATTCCAGGAGAATAAAATGGCTAATGCAGCTAAGAAAATACCCATTGAAGAACCCATGTCGCAGATGCAAGACGCTATAAAGCTTCTCAGGGCCGACCACAAACTGGTAAATGATTTATTTGAACAATTCGAGTCTGCACGCGGAAGCAGTAAAAAGAAAACACTGGTCGCGCAAATTTGTATGGAACTCACCATCCACGCCCAGATCGAAGAAGAAATTTTTTATCCCGCAGTACAGCGCGCACTTAAAGACAAGACGCTGATTCCCGAGGCGCGCGTTGAGCACGATACATTAAAGTACCTCATTGCCCAAATTGTGGATACTGAAGCGGATAGTGAGCTTTACGAAGCCAAGGTTACGGTGCTTTCCGAGTACGTAAAACACCACGTCAAGGAAGAGCAAAATGAAATTTTCCCCAAGGTAAAGGAAAGCAAACTTGACCTTATGGAGCTAGGAGAACAATTGGCTATACGGAAAGAAGAGTTAATGACCCAAATGTCCTGAAACCCCATCTACATCATTCAATTAGCGGGCATGTTGAGGTGCCCGCTGCCCTCTTAAAACATTACCAGCGATCACCCAAGGCAAAACCCTGGAGCCAGCCGTATGGCTATCCCATTATATTTGGAAAAAAAATGACTGAAGATAACAAACCCGCTTCACAGTATCATCCCGTTGAAACCAAGCTCTTCAATGGAATTATCTATTCTGTTTTAGTGCCCTTTAATGAATCCCGCTTTTCAGTTGTCATTGGCGAAGGCTCCGAGCCCCTCCGCGAGGATGAGGAATGTAAGGACCTATCTCCCGAAAACCATGTCGAATTATTTGAGCGTGCACATAGCCATGCGCAAAAAATAATTCGATCCAATGACCCCCGCCTACAGCCATTCATTGAAAAGCTGGATGAAAAACCCAGCGATAATTAACCGATATATATCCATATGCGCAGCGATTATTTATGCCATATCCAGTTGCAGTAATCCGCCGCTAAAAAATCTTATTAACAAAAAAATATTAAAATTAAATTATCAAGCAATACCGCACGCAACGCGGCTTTAATTATCAAAAAATTATTTAGGCGATAGGCCAAGGAGATTCGCAGCATACATAAAAAATTAATTATTTAAATAGGATGATGTAGATAGCACAAGCGAAGCATATTTATTAACTTAAAAATTTGTAGAAAAATAAATTAAAATTAAATTATTAACCATCAAAGCGAAGCGAATTTATAAATACATTTTCAAAGAAATTTAATTTTTTATCGAACTTTTCGCTTTTAATGTTTCCTATAAGTTACGTCTGTAACACGCAACCTTGAACAGACATAAACGATTGACCAATTTAACGCAAGAGGAATTTCAAAATGGCACAGACACAAAAATCCGGCACAGAAAACAGGGGCTTCGCCAGCAATCCGGAACTCGCTTCTGAAGCGGGCAAAAAAGGCGGCCAGGTAAGTGGTGGTAATTTTAAAAACGATCCGGAGCGTGCCGCTGAAGCTGGCCACAAAGGTGGGCAAGTAAGTGGCGGTAACTTTAAAAACGATCCGGAGCGTGCTGCTGAAGCCGGCCACAAAGGCGGTCAAGTCAGTGGCGGTAATTTCAAAAACGATCCGGAACGCGCCGCTGAGGCAGGACGTAAAGGTGGACAAAACAGCCATAAAGGCGATAATCAGGACGAGTAAAATTTACTGATTGTTCTGAACCAGATAAACCATGCCTGTCCCTCACAGCCATGGTTTATCTTTTCCAAGCATTTATATACATAAATTTTATTTTTAAACCACAACCTCCTTAACCGCATCCCAATTCGTCTATTCGCTTCCTATATACTGGCAAAGCAGTTTGGGAATCCCCTCGCATTTTTAAACATCCCCGATGCTGACTATAATTTGTTCCCCATGGCCAGGTTGGCACCTATTACAAAGATGAAAAAAATTTCTTCCTGCTTGTCGATTCAGCCGGCAGTAGAGCGACTAGTTAATGCAAATACATCAAACCCCTTCCAATCAAGGAGCAACCTTATGAAAGTTATGGTTATTGTCAAAGCATCACCCAGTTCAGAAGCCGGAAAAATGCCCAGCGAGGAGTTATTGACCGCCATGGGAAACTTTAATGAAGAATTGGTCAAGGCCGGTATTATGGAGTCCGGCGATGGGCTTAAGCCAAGCAGTGAAGGCCTAAGGGTAAGGTTCAGCGGGGGCAAGCGCATCGTTACTACCGGGCCCTTCACCGAAACCAATGAGTTGATCGCCGGCTATTGGATCTGGAATGTAGCATCAATGGAGGAAGCGGTAGAATGGGTTAAAAAATGCCCCAACCCCATGGAAGAAGATTCAGATATTGAAATCCGCACTTTTTATACCATGGAAGATTTTGCCCAAGCGGACCCGCAAGGCAAGGCAGCGGCACAGGAAGAACATTTACGCCAAACTATCGCGCTTCGCCAGGCGAAGGTTAACAATTATTTATTCTTCTCGGGACGTTGTGAAGAAGCGTTGAATTTCTACCAGCAACACCTGGGCGCGAAAATTAATATGCTGCTGCGTTTTAACCAGAGCCCGGACCCTGTTCCCGAAGGTATGTTGCAGCAAGGTTTCGAAAACAAGATTATGCATGCTGACTTTACCCTGGGCGACGTAAACATTTTGGCTTCCGATGGCTGCGATGACGCTACACGCTTTAGCGGCTTTCGCCTAACCCTGACCCTTCAGACCGCAGAAGAAGCGCACAGGGTTTTTGATGCATTGGCGACCGGCGGCAATGTTGATATGCCACTGGCAAAAACATTCTGGTCCCCGCTCTATGGCCAGGTTACAGACCAATTCGGTGTTGGCTGGATGGTCATGTTACCGGAGCAGCAGGCATAAGACGCCATCAATGGATTAGCTATTGAGGGCAGCGCGGGCTATAGGGATAATCCGGTGATATACCTGGTATCAACCAATATGAGCCTGCCCTCAATGACTAAAGAAATTGAATTACGGAAATCCAAACGCCTCGCACTGTATTTTCTATTATTTGCCGCGTTTATTTTTACTTCCACGTTGTTTTTACCGGCGGATCGATGGTGGGTTGGTTTGATGCGGGCCATTTCTGAAGCAGCAATGGTCGGTGCGCTTGCCGATTGGTTTGCAGTGGTTGCATTGTTTAAACGCGTACCCATTCCAATCGTTTCCTCCCACACTGAAATTATTCCTAAAAATAAAGAAAAAATTGCTGATAACCTCGCCATTTTTGTGCGCGACAAATTCCTCGATGTGGATTCACTGGTTGCGCTGATCGAAAAACACGACCCCGCGCAAAAAGCCACGGATTGGCTAAATACACCGGCCAATACGCAAAAATTGGGGAGTTACCTGATAAAGCTCATTTCCGGCACCCTGGATTTTATTGAGGATGCCGCGGTACAGAAATTTATGACCAAAGCGATTCACGCGATGCTGGACAAAACAGATCTATCCGGTTCAGCGGGAATGCTATTGGAAGTGATGACTAAAAATAAGCGGCACCAGTCCTTACTGAACGAAGGTATCAACCAATTCGCATCCATTTTGCGCGAAGAGGAAACCCAGGCATTTATTGCCGAAGGTATTGTGAACTGGCTTAAAGAAGAACATCCGGTGGCAGAGAAGATTGTGCCTTCCGGATGGATTGGCAAGACGGGTGCGGACATTGCCGTTAAAGCCGCGAGCCGTTTACTCGATGAGATCAATGAGAACCCGGAGCACCCGCTCAGAATTAAATTTGATAGTTATACAACCGAATTCATCGAAAAATTAAAAACCGATCCTGAATTCCATGCCAAGGCTGAAGAAATAAAACACTACCTGAAAAACGATGAAACATTTAACGGTTACATGTCCGCCCTGTGGCGCGACATGAAAGATTGGATTAAACGCGACTGTAATGATGAGAACTCAGTCCTGCATCGGAAAATCAATGCCGCTGGTGAATGGTTGGGAAAGACCCTTTCCGAAGATCCCAGCCTGCGCTATTCACTTAACCAGCATATGGAAGACGCCGCTAAAAAAATGGCCCCTGACTTTGCGCAGTTTTTAACTACGCATATCAGGGACACAGTAAAAGGTTGGGACAGCCGGGAAATGTCCCGTCAAATTGAACTGAACATCGGCAAGGACCTGCAATACATCCGTATTAACGGGACAATTGTGGGGGGTTGCATAGGTTGCCTGTTATATTTGGTTTCCCATGCGCAGGATATTTTGTTTTTTGTCGGTTGAATGCCATTCCATTTCTTAATAAGCCGGTTTTAACAAACCGACAGAATTCCAAAAATATGCCTGCCATCAGTCATTCAGACCAAGGCCATCCAAAATTTGCGGAATACATTTTTCAATTCTGGATTCGCGGGTTTTGGACTGCCTGGCGGAGGAAAAGTGTAACCGGTAAGCGCGTTGCCGCCCGGGGGTTAGGGCTTCAAACGCTTCCTTCAAACCAGGGCTTTCATCCAATTTTCGCTGGAACTCTCCAGGGATCGAAAATTCTTCCGTTTTTTTGAATTGGACACTCAACCCCGCTTTTTCAATTTCAATCGCTTCGCGGATGTAGGTTTTCAGCGTGCCTTTCATTTTTTCTATTTGCTGTGTGCTGGTAAAACGAACCTGGCGCGCCGCCTGAACATTTTCGGTTTGCTGAACCAAAATCCCTTTGGGATCTTTCAATAGCGCCCCCTTAAAAAACAGAAATGCACAATATTCCTTGAAACCATGGATTAATACGACATTGGCTTTTCCCAATGTATAACAAGGTTGCCCCCATTTCAGTGCTTCGGTGAGTCCACAACCCAGGGCAATTTCTCGCAATTTTTCGAATTCACCCTGCCAGCTTTTAGCATTCGCTAACACAGCATCAACTTTAGGGTTGGTATTGATAGGTTTTTTCATTCGGAGCCCCTGGCTAGTTTTAACCACGCTTTGCTTTAACGCCGCCTGGTGGCAGCTACACTAAATTCAGGATATTAACGGCATATACTTGTCATTTATACTTTTCTCCGTTAAAAAGCCGCCATTTTTTATTGCACTGGATCGAATAGCAGTTATGGCCAGACCCGTCACCCACGCTTATTTACAACGTTTTGGCGGCATCGCCCGGCTTTATGGGCAGGACGCCCTGCCCGCCTTGACCAATGCGCACTTTGCCGTAATTGGGCTCGGTGGCGTAGGTACCTGGGCGGCCGAGGCGCTGGCGCGTTCGGGGGTCGGAGAACTCACCTTAATTGAAATGGATGAGGTCTGTGTGACTAACACCAACCGCCAATCCCACGCCTTGCAATCCACCGTTGGGCACTCCAAAAACCACATCATCACCACCCGCCTGCGCGATATCAACCCGGAAATTATTATCCATTCGGTTGAGGACTTCATCGACGAGCACAACATCCATCATGTCATTGGCAAGCAGCACCATGTGGTTATCGATGCAATAGACGCAGCCCATTTGAAAGCGCGCTTAGTGGCTTATTGTTCCGCCATGAAATTGCGGCTGGTAACGGTGGGTTCATCCGGTGGCAAACGTGACCCCCAACGGGTCAAAGTGGATGACCTTGCGCGCGCCCATAATGATCCGATGCTGCATAAGATCCGCCACCAGCTGTATCGCCATTTTAATTTTGCGCGCGATAGAAACCGGAAATTTCGTGTGGATGCGGTTTATTCCGATGAGCAAATGGTCTATCCGAAACCCGATGGCAGTGTGTGCCAAACCAAGCAATCGCTCCAAGAGGGCGTAAAGCTGGATTGCACAGGCGGGTTTGGTTCCAGTGTGATGGTGACAGGCACCTTTGGTTTCCTGGCCGCAACGCGGGCGATTGAGCGCTATCTTAGCAGGCAAACGACTCGCATTACATAAACCCAATTCAAGCTGAACCTAATAATTCGCCAATACGTGCAATGATTCCTTTAAAACCATTATTGCGCGATGGGGTTAAATGTTTATCCAATCCCAGCCCTTGCAGGTTTCCTTCCAAATCAACATTTTTGATTTCGGTTAACGCGCGCCCGTTAAGCTGCACCAGCAACAACGACACCAGGCCTTTGATGACACTGCTGTCAGCATCGAAGATGAAAGTCAATTTTCCTTCACGCTGTTCACACGCCAGCCACACGGGAAACTCGCAGCCGCGGATGAGGTTTTCCGGTATTCGTAATTCCGGCTTGGTGCCAATCAATTTTCCCCACTGGATAATCAATTTGTATTGCTGCTGCCAATTGCCGGCAGCAAGCAATTGCGGAATGGAAATAGAGGACAAATCGTCGTACTGCATAATATTGCCTATTTAATAAGGCACAACAGGTGTGCATTAAACGCGGCGCCAAACGCAATGCCAATCGCCGCTTATTAGTTTGGAAACAATTACCAGGGCACGCCAAACAAGCGACGATTATTGTCCCACATACAAGCCATGATTGTTTCGCTGCTTTCTTCGCGTAACCCGGCGAAAAGCTGTGCAATACGTGGAATATTTTCAGGTGTGTTACGTTGCCCCTGTTCCCCGCACAGCGGCATATCCGGGGCATCTGATTCCAACAGCACCGATTCCAATGGCACTCGCGCAAATGTTGTACGGGTTTTATGGGCGCGCTCGTAACTGATGGTTCCGCCCACACCCAAATAAAATCCCAAACCAATCAATTGCATTGCTGTTTCATAGCTGCCATTGAATGCGTGCACGACCCCGCCATACAAGGGTTTGTGTTTTTTGCAATGCGCGATTAATTCGTTATGGGTTCGCACACTGTGGATAATTAACGGTAGTTTACATTGATTCGCTAAATCGATGTGCCAACTGAACAGGTCCAATTGCTGCTCCAAAGGCGTTTCGATAGTTTTATCCAACCCCGCTTCACCGATGGCAACACACCGGGTTTGATTGCTCGCTTTATCCTCGGCCAGTATGTGCGATATTTGTTGTGCATAACCTTCCAGCGCGGCGGCATCTATGGCTATCTTGCCGGCCCACCAGGGATGAATTCCCAATGCGAAATAGCATCCGGGTAATTCGCGGCTTAACGCCCGGGCTTTTGGCCATTGTGCCGGTTCGACGCCCGGTATGACCAAACCATTTACGCCTAACGCCATTGCTTTTTGCCACACCAGGTTGCGGTCTTTGTCAAAGTCGGCAAAATCAAAGTGGCAATGGCTGTCAAAAAACGGCATTTGGGGTTACCCTTTTGAATCAATGATGGAATTTTGTAAAAAAAATCATGAGAAGATAAATGCTAATGCAATATTTCCTGTTGGTGATAATAATAATTCTGTGCGGTTTGGTATGGGTTGGTTTCAGCAGTTTAAAACGCACCCGTCCCTGGCACCGCGTTACATTAAAAGGCGAGTTTTCCACCAAGGATCTCACCTTATCCTATCAATGGGAAACTTACCTCGCCCAGGAAACACATTTATTCGCCCAATTGCAACAAACACTGGCCGATAGCCAATACCAGCATGCATACCGCTACCAGGTGGACTCGCCGGTTAATCCCCTGAATCACCACCGCAATTGGAATCGCAGTTTTGTATTGAAACCGGAGAAAATTCGCGGCGGCGTGGTGATGTTGCACGGGTTAAGCGATTCGCCTTATTCCATGCGCAACCTTGCGTTGCATTTCCAGCAACAAGGTTTTTATGTCATTGCGCCGCGTTTACCCGGCCATGGAACATTACCAACAGGCTTATTGGCAGCAAAATGGGAAGATTGGGCAGCTATCGCAAAATTGGCCATGCATGAGTTGCAACAACAGTTGGGCGACAACCGGGAATTATATTTGCTCGGTTATTCCACCGGTGCAGCACTGGCAGTCAACTACGCCCTGGAGGCAAGAAAAGACCAGGGATTACCGCAACCCAAAAAATTGATTTTACTTTCACCCATGTTGGGCGTCAGCAAATTTGCAAGCTTCGGTAAAAGCCTGGAATTAATCGGTCGCTTACCTCTGCTAGGCTCCAAACGCTGGCTTAACCTGGACCCCGAATATAACCCGTTTAAATACAATTCATTTACGGTGAATGCGGGCTGGCAAGCACATCGACTCACTAAATATCTGCAAATTAAAATCCAGGCGATTAAAACATTGAACGGCCTTGCGCATTTTCCCCCATGTATCGTCTTTCAATCCCTGGTAGATTCAACGGTAAGTACCCATGCAATTACAAAATATTTTTTTCGCGCATTGCCCGACAATAACAGCGAACTGATTATTTTTGACATTAATCGCAATAGGTATTTGGCACCGATTATCCGCACTGATAGCAACGAAACATTTACCGACCTGTTTGAACCCTCGCGATTGAATTACCACCTGGTGAAAATTGGCAACAGCAATACGGATACGGACCAGGTCAGCGAATGGCGACGTCCCGCCGGTTCATTGGAAAACCTTGAGACGCCTTTGCCTTTGGAGTTCCCGCGCGGCGTCTACTCCCTTTCCCACATCGCCCTCCCCTTTCCCATCAATGATCCCATCTACGGATTGGAACCGGACGAGCAGGAGTTTTACGGAATCCGCTTGGGCAACCTGAACCTGCGGGGCGAAAAAAACACATTGATTATTGCTGCCGACACCAACCAGCGCCTGAACGCCAATCCTTTTTATCCCTATATGGAGAAACGGATCGACGATTGGCTGGGTATTAATCCGGCTGTTACATCCAACCAATAAAATTTTTCGGTAAGCATTTACAAAAATTAAAAGCCCGCATTAAAATCAACCACAGACGGAGTGTAGCTCAGCCCGGTAGAGCACTGCTTTCGGGAGGCAGGGGCCGGAGGTTCGAATCCTCTCACTCCGACCATTTCCATAAAAAAGTCATAATGCCTGCTAATTTTCCTGCCCATTGAGCTTAACGCGCTGCGGCTATTACCATACTTGCGCATTACATCTAATTACATGGCACCTGAAATAAAAACCATGTGTGTATGATCCTGTACGGCAGTTTATGCCCACAGTTAATCAATACAAGGAGACTCCTTATGAAGATGTCAAAATTACCCAAGCCAGCGTACCTGAACCGGCCCCATTGGTTCCGTTATTATTAGGTGCTGTCCTCATTGCCCTTAAACGAAAAAATCTTCGGATCGATCAGTAATTTTAGTGATTCAACAGGCAAGGCGCTTGTTCAGCGCCTTGCCTATGCGACAAAAACTTATACCTGGGAGCTGCCCCAGCCCGGTCCCAAATCTTCCCGCAGTGAGCCCAACCGGAAATCGTCGAACAATTTACCTATCGCCAGCTATGCTGTGAACTATAAAAGCAGAGCCTGTCACCAGGATTATAAAAATCCATTGCATGTTTAAAGGGAGACCCCGGGTGCCCATGTTTACGGATTTAAAAAACAAATTCCAACGTGGATTGGTTTATCTATTCGCGATTTTGGCCAGCCTCGGCATCGCGCCGTTTGTAGCGGTTCGTTACCTGGACGGCCAATGGTTAAATGCGGCGATAGACCTGGCTATTGTGATAGTTGCGTTGGGGAGTGCAGGATTTACCTATTGGCGCAAGGAGGCAACCCAAACGGTATCCAATATTACCGCCGCGCTTTATTCGGCGGGTGCGGTTGCCGTCGCCCATTTGAATGAACCTATTTTTGTGTTCTGGTTGTTCCCCGCCCTGCTCGCCAATTTCTTTTTGTTGCGACCCAACATTGGTTTATTAGCCAATGTTGTAGCAATTCTCGCCATAGTGCCGCTGGCCGCACAGTTGGAAAGCTCCGTGCAAATGTTTGCCATGCTGTCGTCATTATTGATATGCGGCAGCATGGCTTATACCTTTGCGCGGCTGACCGCGCGCCAGCAGGAATTGTTGCAAAGCTTTGCCGTGCAGGATGCCTTGACCCATTTGGGAAACCGTCGCGCAATGAACGAAGAAATGCGCATGAGCATTGACGATTTTGCACGCAATGGTATTCCGGCAACCCTGATTGTGCTCGACCTGGATTTTTTCAAAATGGTAAACGACAAGTTCGGGCACAGTGTTGGCGATGCGGTGCTGGTTAACCTGGCCGGATTATTAAATAAACGCATACGCAAAACCGATCGTGTGTTTCGTTACGGCGGCGAGGAATTTGTAATACTCGCGCGTAATGCCGGGCTTGAAGATGCCGCGGTTATTGCCGAGCAATTGCGCACCCAAATTGAACTGGAGTTGCGCGATCCGGAAGGCACACTCACAGCTTCATTTGGCCTGGCGCAACTAACCGGGGATGAAAAGCCGGAAGAATGGTTTAATCGCGCCGACAAAGCGGTTTACCAGGCGAAGCAACAAGGACGTAATTGCGTGGTTGCAGATCCAGCCACCTGAATCGCCAATGCGTGAACCAGCCGCCAGCTTTGCGATTCTTTATCCCCGCCGCCCAAAGCCCTGCGCTATGCTCCCATTTACTTCACCAATCTATTGTTTACCGGGATTTCCATGCAGTCATTGATCTCCAAGATTATTGAACAAGTCGATCAGGTTTTACTGGGTAAAGACCAACAAGTGCGGCTGGCGCTGGCCTGTTTGTTCGCCGAAGGGCATTTGCTGATTGAAGACTTGCCGGGTATGGGTAAAACCACGCTCGCCCATTGCCTGGCTAAGGTGTTGGGATTGAAATTTGAACGCGTGCAGTTCACCAGTGACTTGTTGCCCGCCGATATTTTGGGCGTTGCGATTTTTGAGCGTGAGCAAGGGGTTTTTAAATTCCATCCCGGCCCGGTATTTACCCAGGTGTTGCTTGCCGATGAAATCAACCGCAGCTCACCCAAAACCCAAAGCGCGCTGCTGGAGGCGATGGAAGAAGGGCAAGTGACTATTGAAGGTAAAAGCCGCCCGTTACCCTCACCGTTTTTTGTGATTGCAACCCAGAACCCCTTATCGCAAAGCGGGACCTTTCCATTGCCGGAATCGCAACTGGACCGGTTTTTAATGCGCATCTCCCTGGGTTACCCCAGCCCGGCGTCCGAGCGGATGTTATTTGAAGGTGTAGATCCGCGCGCGCGCATTCGCCAACTGGCACCCCTGGTTACCCATGAGCAACTGGCGGCGATCCAGCAGGCGGTGCATCACGTGAAGGCGAGTGAACCACTGCTGGATTATGTGCAGCGCCTGGTTGCCTTCACCCGTACCGATACCCAATTTACCTACGGACTGTCACCGCGCGGGGCGCTGGCCTTATTGCGCGGTGCCAAGGCCTGGGCCTTGATCCACAACCGCGAATACCTGGTGCCGGAAGACATCCAGGCGGTCCTGCCCTCCGTTGTGGGCCACCGGGTGCGCGGGCGCGGCCATAGCCAGGATACCGAACCGCTGGTCAAGCATTTGCGCGATAGCGTGAATGTGCTGGGTTAAGCAATGGGCAATCCGGTAAGCGACTGGCGCAACGCCTGGGAAAGGCGGTTTTACCGCTGGGTAGACCGGCGCAGCCCACGCACAGGCTCCGTCACCCTCAACCGCAAAAACCTGTACACCTTTCCCAATTTGTCCGGCGCCATGTATTTGCTGACGACCTTGGTGATTTGGATGCTGGGCACCAACTACCAGAACAACCTGATCCTCGCCCTGGCCTATTTAATGGTGAGTGTTTTTGTTGTGGCGATCCTGCACTCCTTTGCCAACCTTGCCGGCGTGACGGTGAAATTTATCGAAGGCAAACCCGCATTTGCCGGCGAACCGGCGGCCTTCGTGCTGGAGCTGTCCAGTGTCCATAAGTACGGGTGCGATCACCTGGAATTACGCTGGCCGGGCAGCGGGACCCAAACCCTGACCCTCAACCCTAATGAACCCTTGCGGGTGACATTGCATGTCCCCGCCCGGGAGCGTGGCTACCTGCGCCCGGGGCGATTGTTAGTGCAAAGCCGGTTTCCGCTGGGAATTATCCGCTGCTGGAGCTGGCTCAACCTGGATGCCGCCGCGCTGATCTACCCCAGCCCTGTCGCTTGCGAAGAGCCCAGGCACCAAGCCAGCAGCGGCCGTGAAGAAGGCGGTAGCAGCCAGCGCGGCGGTGATGATTTTTCCGGGCTGCGCGATTACCAGGCGGGCGATCCGATCAAACATATCGCCTGGAAACAATACGCCCAGGAAAAAGGCCTGTTAACCAAAGAATACGAAGCCTATTTTTCGGCGGAAAAATGGCTCGATTGGCATAGCCTGAACCTGCCGCAGGAGCTGCGTTTATCCGGGCTGTGTTATTGGGCCCTGGAATACGAGCGCCGCCAGGTGCCCTACGGCCTGGCACTCCCCAGCCTGACACTGGCGCCCGACCTTGGCGATTTCCACCGCCACAATGTCCTTAAGGCATTAGCCGAATTTAATTTGGCGGGAGCGCTGGCCCCATGATCGGCCGACTCCGGAAAACCGCAGCGAAACCCGGCGCGGCGCGTGCTGAATACCTGGCGCGCGACAAGCTCGCCTGGTTATTGGTTATGCAAGCCTTGTTGATCCTGCCGCTCCTTTTCAATTTACCCGTTTGGCTGTGGCTGGTCTGGGCAACGGCCGCCTTCTGGCGCACCCAGATGTTTCGCGGTCGCTGGGGCGCTCCCGGTAAATTCGCCAAAATCCTGCTGACCATCGTGTGCCTGGTCGGTATGTTTGCCAGTTATTCCGGCAAAGCCAGTACCGACACTATGGTTGGGCTGCTGGTATGCGCCTTCGCGCTCAAGCTCCTGGAAGTGAATTCGGCGCGGGACGCACAGCTCTTGGTTTTTATCGGCTTTGTGATCACCGCCACCCAATTGTTGTACAGCCAAACCCCCCAGGCTGCGCTTTATTGCCTGGCCTGCCTTGCCTTGCTGCTGGCGAGCTGGCGCTCGCTTTACCTGACCCGTATCCAGTCGCCCGGCCTCCGGTTAAAGCGCGGCACCGCCATACTGCTGCATGCGTTACCGGTTATGCTGGTGTTGTTCGTGGTCATTCCGCGGCTGGGGCCACTCTGGGCGATTCCCAACCAGCAGGCCGCCAAAACCGGTTTCAGCGATAGCCTATCCCCGGGCGACCTGGGCAATCTCGCACTTAACCCCGCCCCTGCGTTCCGCGTTGAGTTCAATGGCGCCAGGCCGGCGCCGCACCAGTTGTACTGGCGCGGGCTGGTACTGGATACCTTCGATGGCCGTACCTGGACGATGCGCGATACCTGGGGCGCAAGGCCGGTTGAGAAAGAGGCAAGCATCACCAAGGAAACCATTGATTACAGCGTTATCGTGGAGCCGCACGGCCACCCCTGGTTATTCAGCCTGATGAAGCCAACCCGTGTTGAAAATACTACCAACTCCATCCGCATCACGGCGGATTCGCTATTGATGAACCGAATCCCCCTCGCCCAACGTATGCGCTACCAGGTTACTTCGGCACTGGCCCCGGAATGGCCTGAGCCGCTGCAACTCACCAGCCTACAGCGGGACCTATACACCCGGGTGCCGCAGGGCAGTAACCCGCAAACCCGCGCGATGGTCGAATCCTGGCGGGACCAACAGCTCGGGGACCGGCAAATCATCGATAAAGCCCTGGGCCTGTTTAATCGCGAATTTACCTACACACTCCAGCCCCCGACCCTGGGCTCCCATTCCGTTGACGAATTCCTGTTCCAAAGCAAGCGCGGCTTCTGCGAACACTTTGCCAGCAGCTTTAGTTTCTTGCTGCGTGCCGCCGGTATCCCGGCACGTGTGGTGGTGGGTTACCAGGGCGGGCAATGGAACCCGGTAGAAAATTATTTGCTGGTACGCCAATCCGACGCCCATGCCTGGGCCGAAGTCTGGGTGGACGGCAAAGGCTGGCAAATGATTGACCCTACGGCCGCTGTTGCGCCCAATCGCATCGAGCAGGGAATCAACGAGGCCTTGAATGAAACCGACCGCGAGCTGGTGAGCAGCGTCTGGCAGGGTTCCTCGCTGCTCCTGCAATTGCAAATCCGTTGGGATGCCGCCACCTACGTATGGCAGCGCTGGGTGTTGAACTATGACAACGAAGCCCAGGAAGGCTTGTTATCGCGCCTGCTGGGGGGAACGGAAAGTTGGCGATTGACCCTGTGGCTGGTCGGATTCGGATTGGCCATCGCCGCTGTTTTCGCATGGACGCTGACGCGCAACCACCAACCGGCGGGCATACGCCGGGAAGTGCGCGCGATCAACAAACTGGAGCGACAACTTGCCCAGTTGGGATACCATCGCGGACGCGGTGAAACCCTGGGAGATTTTATTGACCGAATCGTCCAATCCGCTCCACACCATCGGGCGGCGCTGGCTAATATCCACCGCTTGTTCGTTGCTATTGCCTACCAAAGCCAATCCACACAATTGGAACAGCTCGAACGCGCCGTCAAACAATTCCCGGCGCACTGATTGCTCAACCATAAATTACCCAAGGATTTACCAGCGCGTAACGTCTTACCGACGACGGCAAAAAGCGACACAGAACAACGAAGATTACCAACCCGTTCAGGGTAGGACACCGGAATCCATCTATGTCATCTGATGATGAACAACAACTTATTATCGCCGCCCAACAAGGCGATGCGCAGGCTTTTGCAAAATTGCTTGGGCATTGCTATGACCGGCTATTCCGGTTTGCCTATCGCTGGTGCGGCAATACCGCCGACGCGGAAGATGTGACGCAACTGGCCTGTATCAAACTCGCGCAAAACGTTAAGCAATTTCGCTTTGAGGCGGCATTCAGCAGTTGGCTTTACCGGTTGGTAATTAATTGCGCGAAAGATTGGCAACGCAGCCAGCAACGCCACCGGCATGAAGCACTGGATGTTATTGACGAGGAGACGCACCAGGATAAACGCGCGGAAACCGGAATTTATTTGCAACAAATCCTGCATTGGCTGGATTCACTTGCCGAAGGCTTCAAGGAAACAGCCTTGCTTGTCCACGCCGAAGGCTTAACCCATGCCGAAGCCGCCGCTATCCTGCAAATCAAGGAATCCACTGTGTCCTGGCGACTCCATGAAATTCGCAAACAGCTCCACCAATGGCAACAAGATGATGGCAGCTGGGAGGTATCCTTATGAACGAGCACGACTTGCAACAACAGTTGCAACAACCCCTACCCACACCAAATCCCACCGCCAAAGCGCGCCACCTGGCGGCCGCCATGGCTGCGTTCGAGGCACAGCAGGCGGTGGCAACCGGTGCTGAAAAAAAACCGTTCGATGAATTACAAAAAAATCCGGAAAAAAAATCCAATTTACGCCAAGGACTTTTGCAACGTTTGCGTCTTACCCGTGACATCAACCATCACGGGAGTGATTCAATGAACAATCCACATTCCGAAAATCGTCCAATCAGGCAAAAACCGGTTTTACTTTCTGCCATTGCCGCCTCCAGCCTTGCTGTGGTTGCAGGGCTTACGTTTACCCAACACTGGATGATCCATTCCAATGACGAACAACTCCGTGAAGCGGTGGTTGCGGATTCATTGAAAAAATCAACCGCTATTAATATCCAGCAAATGAAGCTGGAAAATGCCGCGCAGCAACGGATGGCCGAAGCGTCCCGTGAAGAAGAAGTTGTTTTAGCGGCACAACCCGCGCCGGTATTGGAAATCGCACCGACAGCGGCCGGAACCCTGGCAGCGTCTCCAACCGGTTTAGCTAAGTCCGCGAACCCGGCATATGCTGTAAAATTTCAAGCCTCCGATGTAGTCGTTCAACCACCACAGGAATATCGCGACCGGTTTGAAGACTTTAAAGAAAATCCGGTAATTGCAGCCAGTGAAAATCCGGTATCCACCTTTTCAATCGATGTGGATACCGCCTCCTACAGTTTTGTAAGGCGTATGCTTAACAATGGGCAATTGCCCGCAAAAGATGCTGTACGCACCGAAGAGCTGGTTAATTATTTTGATTATGCCTACGCGGCGCCGCGCGATAAAAAAACGCCTTTCGCTACGCATGTCCGTGTAGTGGATTCACCCTGGAAAAAAGGCAATCAATTAATCCACATCGGTATCCAGGGTTACCATTTACCGGCCAGCGAAATCCCGCAATCCAATCTGGTTTTTTTATTGGACGTCTCCGGCTCCATGGATGAACCCAGTAAGTTACCTTTGGTAAAACAATCCATGGGTTTGTTGCTGGATACACTAAAACCCGACGATACTATCGCCATAGTGGTATATGCCGGTGCCGCGGGTACGGTGCTGGAACCCACCAAGGTTAAGGAAAAAAATAAAATCCTTGCGGCGTTAAATAATTTGCAAGCCGGTGGCAGCACCGCCGGTGCCGAAGGCATCGCCCTCGCTTACCAACTTGCCGAGGGCAACTTCAATTCACAGGGAGTAAACCGCATCATCCTCGCGACCGACGGTGATTTTAATGTCGGCCAAACGAGTGACGACGCATTGCAGGACTTAATAGAACGCAAACGCGAAAAAGGTATTTACCTGTCGGTATTGGGCTTTGGCCAAGGTAATTACCAGGACGCCATGATGCAAACCCTCGCACAAAACGGCAACGGTACGGCGGCCTATATAGATACCCTTGGCGAAGCGCAAAAAGTGTTGGTAAACGAAGCGACCTCCACGCTGTTTCCTATCGCCAGGGATGTGAAAATCCAGGTTGAATTTAATCCCGCTACCGTAGCCGAGTATCGCCTGGTGGGTTATGAAACACGCGCATTGAATCGCGAGGATTTTAACAATGACAAAGTTGACGCTGGTGAAATCGGTTCGGGCCACAGAGTAACTGCGATCTACGAAATTACGCCCGCCAATTCAGGTAACACATTACTGGAACCCAGCCGCTATCAACCACCGGTGGCCGCAGCAGCAAAATCCAGTGAATTGGCTTTTTTACGTGTGCGTTATAAATTGCCTGCGGAAAATAAATCCGCATTAATCGAAACCCCGATTACCAACCAATTAAAAGAAACAACCCCAACCCACGCACAAGAGGTAAATTTTTCCATAGCGGTAGCGGGCTTCGCGCAATTACTGCGTGGCAGCAATTATGTTGGCGACTATAACTACGACAAGGTCATTGAATTAGCCCAGGCGAACAAAGGAAAGGATGAGTACGGTTATCGCACTGAATTTATCCAGTTAGTGCGCAAGGCAAAAATAGCCAGGGAAATGTAATAAAAAAATGCCCCGCAACAAGCGGGGCATTTTTACCAAACAGCAAAGATCGGCAGAGCAATTACATATACGCCTTCGCAAAAGCCGCCTTGGATTCCTGGATGTAAGCGCGAACCTTCACAGCGTGGGACTCCCAAAGGGCTCGGTCTTTTTCGTCCGAGAACGGGTTTTGGTCCTTCGCGACCGAGCGATCAAACTTATCGTAGAAAGTAATGACCGACGAGGCGATTTGGTTGAAGCGCTCTTTAAAGACCTGGGTTTCTTCCATGGTGCCGGTCGCTTTCATCATGAATTGCACAAACTCGGTATTGGAACTGGAATGGTTTTGGTAACTCTCGGCTTGCACTATAAAATAATTATTGATTTCCTGTAGCGCGGCATTGCGTGTGGGTTCGTCTTTACTCATTACCCGATTGTAATTTTCCTGGCCCTTGCCCATACCACCCGCAATTAATGATTCCTTTAAATGTTTATCCAGGTCCTTGCGGAATTTATCCACTTCACGCTGGATGTCTATCAAGTCCCGATCCAACGCCACCACCGTGTTTAATTCTTTTTCAACCTCGCCCAAAAACCCTTCTGCCTTGGCAAAGGTTTTCAATCCGTTTTCTTCCGCAAATTTGCGCGCTTTGCGATCAACACCGGCATTCTCATAGGCCACCTTATCAAAGGCGGTAGCGACTATGGTTTTAAAGGGTTCCGCAAACGCGGTGTAAGCGCCCTGGGTCATTACGTTCAATGTCGCCGTGGCTATATCACCCAAGGGGCGCAATAAAGAATCCATGCGCGCTTTTTGTATAGGCGAGGCCACCATGCGCACATCGCTGACAATACCCTTAAACGTTTGGTAACCGAGCGGGTTAGCCATTTTGCCGCGCTCTGAAGTAGCGAGAACCAAGGTCACACTGGAATAGATACCATTGGCGTATTCCAAATATTGGCGCTGCACATCAATTTGCGCGGCGTAGTTTTTCCCAAGCGTGCGCAACGCATCCGCCTGGACCTGGTAATTTTTATCATCGCGCAATTTACCCAGCACTTCCGCGATTACTTTCTCCTGGTTTTTTTGTAGCGCGGTATCCAGCAGGATTTTTTCCACACTGATGTCATCCACCCAGGCTTGACCGTTGGTGACTTCAAAATCCAGCCGCAAATATTTTTTGCCCGGATCGTCAATGGAAATACGTTTGGCGTGATATTCGGTGGAATCATTGCTGCCCTGGATTTGCCCTACTTGCATCCAGCCTGAATCGGTATTTTGGGTGGTGGCAACCAGCACATTGATTTTGTATTGTGTTGCCGGTGTGGAGGTTTTAATCCAGAGTTCAAGCGTACCCTGCTCACTCAGGTTTACCCGTGAACGAACCGAGGCTTCACCCTCATCAACCTGCAATGCGCCCGCACCGTTGCGAGGCTGCTCTTTCACCGCTTTGGCGCCATACATCAATGCCCATTTTTTTATATCGGCGTCAGTGTCGAAACCGTTTTTAAAGATGACGGATTTTTGTTGCGCCATAGCACCCGCGGTTATTGCACCGGCAATACAGAGTGCGATTAAACGGGATGTATTTTTCAGCATACTTTCCTCGATAAAAATAATTCAACTTATTCAATAAAACCCGGCACCAGTTGATTCAATACCCGGTCAACTTCCGCCTTGCGCGGACCAATTACACGGGGATAGGCAACCGGTTGTTCAGGCAGGCCTGTTAAACCATGCAGGTAACTATTGGCGCCCCAACCGCCCAGGGCCATGGGATTGGCCAGCGGATCATTTAGCGCTTTTTCTGCCGCAACCATTTTCCAACCGCGCGCTACCAGCTCATCAACTAATCCGACCATAAAATACGCAGCAAGGTCATTCTCCTGCACAACCAATACCTGGCGTGGCGAATATCCCAGCATATTGAACAGATAGGCATCCTGCTGTTGCAGCGGTTGCAGCATTAATTGGATATAGGCTTTCTCCAATGCCGCCATATCCACACGGCGATTGGCGAGGACCTTTGCCTGGTAATGCTGATTTATGTAGGTATCGATTCCGCGTGCCGGATTGAAGCCCGTAAATGCGGCCTTGTAACCGCGTTCGCGTAAAAAATCGGTTAACCCGCGCTGGATATTAAAGTCCCCGGCCTCATGCAAATAAGAAAAATGAATATGTTTTTGGTAACCGGAAAAAGGCGACAGCAAGCGGTTCGCTTTCAATATGCCGATTTCATATGCATATAAATCGCTTTTGCTCACCAGGCTATGGTCATGCCCGGCGTTTACCAACAAATGCCCCTGGTTACTGTATAAGGCAACACGCTCACGATTTTTTGCACCCATGTTCTCCGTTTTAATCAGGAACATAGCCTGGGGAACACCCGCCGTTTTTAAATTGCGCACCAGCATTTGCGAGCGCGCCATGGCATCCAGTGAAGTGGATGCCTGCAAGGTATTTTCGATAGCAATCACCAATTCGCGCGCGGTTACCGGCACGGCGACGACCAGGAAAGATAATGAAATACCAGCCAGCCATTTTATTTTTTTTGACAACAAAACAGTTCACCCTATGAGGAAGTTAATTTTTAAAAAGCACAGGCAATTCGTAAAGCTCTAACGGCAAATCATCCGGATCTTTAAAAAACGTGAAGCGTTTATGGGTGTATTCATCGACCCTGATGGGTTCTACTTCTATCTGGTGGCTGGTTAACCAACTCACGACGGCATCCAGGTCGCGCACGACAAACGCCAGGTGGCGCAAACCACAGGCCTCGGGTTGCGACGGGCGCGCGGGCGGTTTGGGGAAAGAAAAAAGCTCCAGTTGGGTGCCGTTGGGTAACGCCAGGTCCAGTTTCCAGGAGTCGCGGGCAGCACGATAATTTTCTGCCAATATTTCCAACCCGAGGACATCCACATAAAAATGTTTGGATTTTTCGTAATCTGAACAGATCAGTGCAACATGATGCACCGCATGTAATTTGGGTTGCAGTCGGTTCATTGCTATAGCCCTATGGTTAATGACCCATCAATGTCCTATAACGTGTTTTGTCCCTGGTGTGTAGGTTCATTGGAAAATGGGGAAGCCTGCAAATTCCGGCGTATGCTGCGGCAGCCTGGCTGTACCCATGATGAATACCGGCAAGCCTGCCCGGGGGTGAAGCCCGCCGGAAGCATTGACCAAGTTTATCTTAACCCGAGTTGAGGATCTGTGCTTGCCTGCAACCGGAATAACCCGCATATGCCCGCAAAAGCCTTGGTTAACACAGGGTTATGCGGGCATGGCGGCGGCACTCCCAATTGTTACCGCAGGTGGGCGATTTAAATCACAAGGCAAAGAACGAGATTTAAAGAAAAAGCGCAAATTAATGGGTATTAATTTGCGCTTATGTAAAGCGGTGAAACCGGGGGAACAGGCCGGAGGATTTTTAACCCGTATTACGCATACCCGCCGCAATACCCGCCATGGTTACCTTGAGCGCACGCTCCAGGTCCGGGCTGATAGTCTCGCTGCTGCGGTAACGTTTAAGCAGTTCGGCCTGTAAATAATTCAATGGGTCCACGTAAGGTTTACGCACTTCCAGTGATTGGCGCAGCATGGGATCATCGGCCAACAGGGTGTCCTGTTTTTTCATTTTATTGATCAGGCTTTCCAGGGCCTGCAAATCACCACGCAGTTGCTGGCCCAGGCCGCGATATTCCACCGGCACAAGTTGCTGCTCATAGTAAGTGCAGATCGGACCGTCAGCCTTACCGATCACCATTTCCAGCAGGTCGAGGAAACTGGAAAAGAACGGCCAGTTGCTCACCATATCGTCCAGCAACGCCGGATCATTCTTCAGTGCATATTCAAAGGCCTGGCGAGTCCCTAACCAGGCCGGCAAGTTCAACCGCACTTGCGTCCAGGCAAATACCCAGGGAATCGCCCGCAGGCTTTCCACCCCGCCGGTGGATTTACGCTTGGCCGGGCGACTGCCCAACGCCAGCAAACTCAACTCCTGCTCGGGGGTGAGGTTGCGGAAGTAAGGAACGAAATCATTGTGGCCACGCACCACACTGCGATAGGCCTCAAGGCTGGCTTTACCCATCCGCTCGATTAAATCACGCCATTCATCCTTGGGGGAGGCATTAGGAGACATGGTGGCGCGCAAAGTTGCAACTACATACGACAATAAACTGCTGAACGCCACGCGCGGTAAACCGAATTTATAGCGGATCATCTCGCCTTGCTCGGTTACGCGGATACGGCCTTTCACAGAGCCGGGCGGCTGCGAAGCCATGGCTTTTTCCACCGGGCCGCCACCGCGGCCAACCGTGCCGCCACGGCCATGGAACAGCACCATGGAAACACCGAACTTCTCCGCCAGGCCAACCAACTTCTCCTGGGCCTTGTATTGCGCCCAGGTGGCGGCGAGTTTGCCCGCGTCTTTCGCCGAATCCGAATAGCCAATCATTACTGTTTGCTGGTGGGCGGAATATTGCTGGTACCACTCCAGGTCCCACAAGCGCTCCATAACGATGGGTGCGCGATCAAGGTCATCCAGGGTTTCAAACAAGGGAACGATCGGCATATTCCAGGTCATGCCGCATTCTTTCAGCAGCAGGGCAACCGCCAGCACGTCCGACGGCTGCTGCGCCATGGAGATGATGTAATGGGAGAGGATTTCACGCGGCTCCTGGGCCACTACGCGGCAGGTTGCCAATACTTCCGCAGTTTCATCGCTCATTGGCCATACGGAGGGCAACAACGGGCGCTTGCTGGTTAATGATTCCAGCAAGAAAGCCTGGCGCTCTTCTTCCGACCAGGCGCGGTAATCGCCCAGCCCCAAGTACTGCACCAGTTCGTCAATCGCCTGTACATGGCGATCACCATCCTGGCGAATATCCAGTGGCACCAGGTTAATACCAAAGCAATGGATGCGACGGATGGTATCGACCAGCGGGCCATTGGCAATGTGCGGCAAACCGACTTCATTGAGGGAGCGGAAACACAACATCAGCGGGGACAGCAAATCCTCGCGGCTGGTAATCAGGTCTGCGGGGACCTCTACCGCACGGCCCTGGAGACGGGCTTCAGCCCACTCCAGTGTGGATTGGATACGGCGGCGCAGGTCATACATGGCATCGCGGTAGGGTGTAACGCTGTCCGGATAGCGCGCGCGCAACTCATCGCTGGCCTCGCTCATGCTCAGGTCACCGCCCAGGCTGTATATATCGCGCGAGTAAAGCTCAGCGGCCATCCAGCGACCGAGCAAGAGCACTTCGCGGGTAATCTTGTGGGTGACATTGGGGTTGCCGTCGCGATCACCGCCCATCCATGAATAGAATTTGATGGGGCGGATATCCACCGGCAGTGATTCACCCAAATGGCGGGAACACAGGCGGTCCAAATGGCGGATAAAATCAGGCACGGCCTGCCACAGGCTGTTTTCAATGACGGCAAAGCCCCACTTGGCTTCGTCCACCGCCGTGGGACGGGTGGTGCGAATCTCGTCGGTGGCCCAGATTTCCTCCACCAAACGGTGCAGGCGGCCGCGCAACTTATCTTGTTCAAACGTAAGCAGGCTGCCGTTCTGGCGATCCGCCAGGGTATTGACGATCTGGTCATATTTGCGAATCAAGGTACGACGGGTCACCTCGGTTGGGTGAGCTGTTAGAACCAGTTCGATACGCAATTTGTTGATAATTTGGTTGAGCGCATCCCGGCCATGGACCTTGGCAAGTTCCTGGATGAGGGTTTGCAAGCTGTCTTCGCGCTCGGCTTCGGCGCTGGAGAAGTATTCCTGGTCGGCGATATTGGCCAGGTTCAGGAATTGGTTAAAGGCGCGGACGATAGGGAGAATATCCTGGTCATTCAAACTGCTCAGCATGGCAACCAACGGCGCCGAATCACCATTTTCCGCCTTGGTGATGGCCTTACCCAGTTTGCGTATACCTTCTACCTTGGAAAACAGCTCTTCACCCTCATGGGCGTGAATGGTTTCACCCAGGAGTTCCCCCAGCAGGCGGACGTTTTCGCGCAGGGTTTCAGGCAGCTTTAACATTAGGCTTCTCCAACAATCGAGGGATTAAAAAACGCACAAGCGAATCACCAAAAAGCGGGCGGCATTCTACGCCATCGCTGGGGGCAAGGGTAGAAAATGACGATCAGGTCACCATTAATACCCATTTTTGCGTCGCCAAGGGGCGATAATTCAGGTTATTCAGGTTTTTGGCGGCCGCGCAGATTACAAAGGTGTGAGCCGCTATGCAAGCACCCCCTGGAATCGGATGCTGCCATCCCGCCGCGAACACCGCACCGGTAAAGGCTATTGCAACAAATATCGGCTCAGCAAAAATTAGGCCCATCATTCGTTATATCGATATCTATACTCATAGCTATCTGAAACGGGGCTTCAATAATGGTAGAGATAAATACGCTTTCATTCATTCTGGGAGAGATCATTTTTGTCCTCGTCGTGCTCAGTACCGTCCTTTGCCTGGTAAGTTGGAAGCTCAAGAAAGCCCTCAACGAGATGCAGCACCAATACAAAGAGCTGCGTAAACGTACCCGCCATATCTTGAGCGAGTTGAACTTTGCGGATAATAACGACATCCCCGAATCCCTACACGGGGACACTGTCGGGATATTCCTTCACAGCATCGCGCAATATTCCCTGGATCGCTTTAAAAAATTTGCGCCCGGTGGTGTGCCCGTGCTCTCCGCCGATTTGCCATTTAGCGCCAAAGTAGCCGCATTACGTTACCTCTACGCGATGACCGAAGCGGAAAACCGTATCAAGCAAAACACACCGGAAAACTGGCAACTGCTGGAAAAAAAATCGGCGGATATAGTGCGCTGGGTAAGGAATATCGACAAGCAACAAAACGCGGCAGGAGGAAGGATAAAGCAATTGCACGAAAAAATTGACCAGTTAAAAAAACACGAAATGGAAAATGTCCGGCTTAAAAGGCAAGTTACCCTGACGCGTGAAAAAAACCGGCGCCTTGAAGACCAGAACAAAAACCAGCGCGACAATATCCGTAAATTACAAACCTTAATGAACGCCATCCAACGTAGCCTGCCCGAGTCGGCCGCCCTGCCCATGCCACTTAGTGCCAACGAGGTCACGGATGTGCAGCCACGCCATAAACGCGCGAGTATCGCCTATGAAGGAAGCCTGTTCCAGATTTCAAATATCAGTGATATCACCCAGCGGAAGCAGGCGTTACTGACCACCATTTCCGACAATTTGAATGACTCCCTTTCACGCTTTGATAAAAACGAACGCAGCCAATTCGAGGAGAAAGTCAAAGCCCTTGAAGTCGATATCTTGAAATCAGATCACCACATCACCCAATTACAAAAAGAACTGAAGTTGGCGCGTGACAATATCCATCAATTGAAAGCACTGGAAAACCAACCACAGGAATCCCCATCGGAAAAACCAAAAGTAGTGGAGGATATGCAAGCCCCCACGCTTGCCGGTGAACCAACGAGTGGAGGACTGGCAGCCATCGCGGCTGACGATCCGGAAGCAGCGGCGGTGGAACCTTTGGAATCCTGGATCACCGATGGCGGGCATGAACGCACGTTGGAAGAAATAGAAAAATTGCGCAGCAACAACCAAAACCAGCGCAAATTAATTTTGGAGCTTAACCTTGAAATCAATCAATTGCGCGAGAGTATGAGTAACACGGACGATGAAACCTTAAAAGCGGAAAAGACCCAGGAAATAGTAAAGCTCGAACGCCTGGTCAAAGAATGCGAATACTGCATCGAGACCCTGGAAAGTGAAGTGGATTTATTGCGCGACCAAATGACCGATGAGCAAGAGAAGGAGCAACATCCCGATATTGAAAAATTAAATCGCGACATAGAAGCAATGACCGCGCAATTGCAACAAACCATTGACCAATACTCACATGCGCATGTTATTAACCAATTTGCCACCAGGCTGCTGGAATGCACGGATATTGAATCCATTGCGGAGCTCTTGGTTAGCACATTGAATTCAATGAACCTGAACCATGGATTCTACCTTGACGGCAGCCTCGGCCAGATCGAACACCATTCAGATGGCAAAGCGACGCTAGAGGAACAAAAAACGCTAAAGATGTCCGAAGGCACCAGCCACGTCGGCTATACCAATGATGGCATCCTGTTTTTTCGCACCCATGCGCGCCTGCTTATAAAAACACCGCCCGAAGACGACGACGCTCAAGCGCTGCTGGAAGCAACGCTAAATACCCTAACCCAACTGGTCAATTCCAGCATTAGTCATTTGGAAGCCCGGCAAAAGAATTACCGCCACGATGAGGCCTTGAAGGAATCCGTTATCCAGGTGAAATCCAGCTTGAAACAAATTAATGAACGCTACCAAAGCCAATCGATGGAGATAAAGAAAATCCTGGCAGATTTCACTGCGGAAGTAGAAGCCTCGGTTAAATTAATGAACCCTTCCCCGGCCGTAAAAGCCGTGTTTGAAAATGCCATCAGCGAATCGTCCCAACGAATGGATATCCTGCTAAATGAAAGTAAGGCGATTGAAAAATATATCCAGGAAATTATCAAGGCGCTGGCCCAGGGTGGAAACCAGTAAAGCGCACCCACGCAAAACGAAGCGAAATCCCACTTATTTTTTGAGTACAGCCGCCACCTTGGCGAGCAGGGTTTTACGGTCAAAAGGTTTGGCGATAAAACCGGATGCTCCGGTTTTCAGGCTCTGGACCACAACGTCTTTTTGATTAGACCCCGAAAGCATCAGTACCGGAGTCGATTTGAATACCGCTGTAGAGCGCAGGCGTTTGAGGATTTCCAAACCATTCATACCCGGCAGCTCCACATCAATCATGATCAGGCTCGGGCGCAGGGTGCGCAGTAACGTCAGCGCCTCTGCACTGGTTGCAGCGGTCACGACTGTAAAGCCCTCTTCGGTCAGGATTTTACTTTGTATACGCCGCTGGAATTCGTGGTCCTCAATGATCAACACACTGCCGAGTTTGTTCGGCTTCACCGTCAATTTGGCCGCTTCCGTTTCCGGTAATAATTCGCGGCGCACGCGTTCACTCCAGGTGGGCAACCATTTGGGGATAATATCGGCAAGCATGGGTTTGGCAATAAAATATCCTTGGCCGTAATCACACTGGGCTCGCCGCACAAAGTCCCAATCCTTTTCGGTTTCTATGCCTTCGGCAACGACTTTCATATTCAATTGTTTGGCCAGGTTCAAACTGGTTTCAAACATTACCCGGATGCGATTGTCCGCCCAGGCGCCGGTAACAAAACTTTTATCAATTTTAAATTCGTCGAAGGGAATATCGCGCAATTGCGCCAGCGAGGAATGCCCCGTACCGAAATCATCAATCGACAACACAAAGCGTTTCAGGCGCAAACGAGCAAGTGTATCCAGCGTGATCACCGGGTCTTTCATGGCGCGGCTCTCGGTGATCTCCAGGGTAATATCCTTGGCGAGGATTCCGGCGTCAGCCATGATGTTTGAAAATGTATCGGCAAATTCCAGCGATGCCAGGTTCTCCATGGACACATTGATCGCCATGGGCAAACTGATTCCCAATTCCAGCCATTTTTTATGCTGCACCAATGCCTCGCTCAACACATAGTTGGCGAGGTCATCAATCAGGCCATGATCTTCAGCGAGGGGAATAAATAAATCCGGACCGACAATACCATCCTCCGGGTGCTGCCAACGCACCAGGACTTCCACACATTCAACCTTGCCGCTTTTTAGTGAAACTATGGGCTGGTAGCAATTAAATAATTCACTGCGGGCAATGGCCTGGGCTAATGCTTCCGCCGAATAGGTTTTTAACGCGGCGGGAATAAATTTCTTTTGTGGAACCCAATGCCGCAGCAATCCCAGTAAGGCATCCTGGGTCACCGGCTTTTGCAGGTGCCCCAGGATACTTATTTGACGCGCGGCCACGAGCTTTTCAGCACTGATTAACATGCGCTCATCTTCACCGCTGATTAAAATCACACTGCCACTAAAAAAATCAGGGTTCAGGTTGCGCACAAATTCAATGCCATCCATTTCCGGCATATTTAAATCCAGCAAAATCAAATCCACCGCGCCGGGCGCCGTTTTTAATTGCATCAATGCCTCCTGCCCACTACCGCAGATTGATATCTGGCTAATCCCTTGCACTGCCAGGATGCGCTGCATGATTTTCAGCATGAATGCATCGTCATCGATTACCATGGCGCGAACACTGGTGAGATCAATGGTTGCTTCGGTATCTGTCATTTTGTTGCTAACCCCGCACCTATTGTGGCGAACCCATCGCTAAATGATGGTTTGAGATTTTCCTGTTAACCAGTTCAGCGACCTGTGTAAATTCGGTCAAAAACCGGTTCATTAAACCAGGCAGGTCCGCTTGCCGTTGGTTCACGGCGTGCTCTATATCCTCACACAATTGCCCCAATAAAATGGCCCCCACCGAGCGCGATGAGGATTTCAATTTATGCGCGACGGCGGCAAGCTCGTGCATTTTTTTAAAACCAAATGCATCGGTCATTTGCTGGCGCATTTCCTGCGCTGACTGTAAATAATCAGTCAAAAAATCGATTACCACTCCATCATCACCGCCAACCAGTTCGCGCAGCACCTGGCAATTAAAATGTTCGTTCACCGACGTAGCGGTATTAGCGGGTAAACTGCCCAGGGATTTTTCACCACCAGCCACGTAATGTTCCAACATCGTTTTTAATTCCGGCAATAACGCCGGTTTAACCAGGTATTCATTGGCACCCAGTACCTTGCATTTATCCGTTTCTTCGGTGAGCGCATTGGCGCTAAGCGCAATAATAGGGATTTGCTGAAATGGCTCGCGGGCGGCGCGCACTTTTGCAATCAATTCATAGCCATCCATCACCGGCATATGGATATCGGTAATGAGTACGGCGTATTCCTGTTGCATTAGTTTTTCAAAAGCCTGGGCGCCATTGCTAACAACATCCACAGCAAATCCCAATAAAGCCAGTTGCTGTTTAATAACCTTCTGGTTGGTTTCATTGTCTTCCGCTAATAACAATAACCGTCCATGATGGATTGCATCTTCGCGCGCCGGTGGCTGGAAATCCTCCTCGTGGTATCCGCGCTCCAGGCTCTTGCCGATCTCCACCCGACCCAGGGCAACATCCAGCGCATGTAAAAACCGCAAGCGCCCCAGTGCATTGCCATCGATATAAACCAAACCGGAAATATCACGCCTGAGTTCGCGCCGGCGGCCGCGTCCGATCACCAATCCATACAAAGGTTTTTGCACTATCGGCGCCAAGGCGCGCTCGGCAGCCTGATAACTGGCGCCTGGATCTTGCGCGGGGTTAATTTGATCAAGCAATAACAACCAGTCATACGCTGTTGAATCAGCCGGTAATACCAGCGAATGGATTTGGGTGATTTCCATTATGGGGATAACCCTGGCCCCGGTTGCTTCCAGATAGCTACGCCAAACATCACCCATGCCTTTGGGCTCGCCCAGGAGTATGCACACCAGGGTGCGCCAATCGGTACGTGAATCCGGCACCGGGTATTTGTAGGTGGGCAATGTAAAAGGGATTTGTACGCGAAAAACCGATCCCAGGTCCAAGCGACTCTCAACATGGATTTCGCCGCACATTAAATCCACGAGGTGATGGGTAATGGTTAACCCCAACCCGGTTCCACCAAAATGGCGAGTTGTTGATGCATCGGCCTGCATAAACGGCGTGAACAGGTTATTTAATGTTTCTTCCGACATGCCGACGCCGTTATCGGTAATTTCAAATTCGATAACCACATCAGCGGCACGGCGACTGATCACCCGTGTATTCAAACGGACTCGCCCGGACGAAACCGATTTGGCGGAAAACTTTATCGCATTGTGCAATAAATTCAGCAGGATCTGGCGCAACCTGAGTTCGTCACCAATCACCTCAGCGGGCAATTCCGGGGCGGTAAAGAGCGAGAGTTCCACCTGTTTATCCAGCGCGGTGCGATCCAGCAACGCGCACACTTTTTCAATATTTCGCTCCAGTGGAAACGCCACGGATTCCAATTCCATTTTTCCGGATTCAATTTTGGAAAAATCCAGGATGTCATCAATAATTTCCAGTAACGAATTGGCCGAATCGCGAATGATATCGACCATTTCAATTTGATACCCCTTCAAACTGGTTTGGTGCAGCACATCCACCATACCGATAACACCGCTAATGGGTGTGCGTATTTCGTGGCTCATGGTGGCAAGGAAATTGGATTTCGCCTGGCTGGCCAATTCCGCCAATTGTTGCGCATGTTTGATGGCACCCATGTTTTTCAATTCCATTTCCGCTTGCCTGGCCGCGGTAACGTCGGTCATGCCACCTACCATACGTATTGCCTTGCCGTCACCGGCGCGAATAATAAAGCCGCGATCCTGCACATAGGCATAGCTGCCATCGCTACGACGAAAACGATATTCCTCGTTCCAATTATTAATGCCGCCCTCAATTGCCGCCATAATGCTGTCCACTACGCGACAGCTATCTTCAGGATGAATGCGGTTCGTCCAGGATTGGCTATCTTTTTCCAGCTCTTCCTGTGAATAACCGAACAGGGTTTGCATACCATCACCCCACCACAGCAAATCGCTGACCAAATCCCAATCCCAGATTGCATCCGCCGTAGCCCGCGCGATCAATTTTGAACGCTGTTCGCTTTCATACAGTTTTTGCTCAATACCTTTGCGCTCGCTGATATCCCGCTCCACCGATACCCAGTGGGTTACGCAACCGTTATTGTCGGCAATAGGAAAAAGATCCATCTCCAGCCATAATTCCTCGCCCGCCCTGGTGTAATTGATTAATTCCGCACGTACTGGTTGGCGGGCACGAATCGCCTGTTTAATGCGCCGCATTTCCTCCCGTGAAGTGTTGGGTCCTTGTAAAAAATAAGGTGAGCGCCCTATGACTTCCGCACGCGAATAACCTGTGCGCGCCACAAATGCATCATTCACAAATAAAATCGCCGGACCTGTTTCATCGATAGGTTCCGCTTCGGTGATAATGACCAGATCGTTCATCCGTGCCACGCAGGTTTCCAACAATCTTAGCTGGTCCTCTTTCCTGCGCTCCTCATTAACATCCTGAAAATAAACACTCAACCCATCCGCCGCTGGATAAACATTGACCCGAAACCAGGTTTTAAGCGGCGCAAAATATTCCTCAAACGAAATTTTCTTTTGCACCCGCCGGGCTTCCCGGTAATTGGCTTCGAATAGGGTATTTACCGCCTCCGGAATCTCTTCCCAAATATTCCGTCCCAGCAACTGGTCACGCGATTTACCCAACATGCGTTCGGCTTCGGCATTTACATAAGAGAAACACCAATGCTGGTCGAGCGAAAAAAAACCATCCGTAATCCTCTCCAGCACCAACCGCAGGTTTTCCACCAATTCCCGGTTTTTCTGCCGGGCGATAGTTTCATCACTTCCCAGCGAAACTTTCGCATCGAAGCGCGCACGGTGCGCATTCAGGTGCGCCGTCACCTGATTGGCAAGCATGGCAAGCGCCGCTATTTGTTCCGCGTCTGGCGTGCGTGGTACTTTGTCCATTACAGCTAACAAACCCAGTGCAAAACCTTCCCGGGAAATAAGTGGAATACCCAAAAAAAACCGAACTCCCGGCGCACCGGTTACGAGCGGATCCTGACTAAAACGCGCATCGGATAATGTATCCCGCACAATAAACGCTTCGGGGCTTTCGAGTGTGCTTACACAAAAGGCGCGGCTGATTTCAATTTCGCCTGAATCCACTCCATAGGCGGATTTCAACCATTGTCGATTTTCATCAACCAACACAATCATTGCGACTGGCGTTGAACTAACAAAAGCGGCCAGCCAGGTCAATTGGTCAAAATGCGTTTCCGCTGGCGTATCCAGGATGTGGTAGGAACCAAGGTTACACAGGCGATTACTATCGTCCATAAGGCAAGCTCATAAAATGTTTCTGCTATGCAGGCTAGCACACCCTTAGCGCAACGCAGGCTTTTCAACTTTGCGCAATTTTTAAATTAACAACCGCCGCTGGGTTGCATCGGATTGCGCTATTAAGCACCTGAAACTTCCATATGATCATTCCTATGCTATACCTGAACACAGTTGTTAAAGAAACCGTCCATTACGCTAAATAAATCCTGAAAACAATAATCCTTAAAAATAAAGATGCGAGAGCACAATGACCGCCATTGCCGAGAAAGTGACTAAAGATATTGTGGCTGCAATCCAGCAGGACCATTTGGTTTTGCCTACCTTGCCAGAAGTTGCCCTTCGTGTTCGCGAAGTCGCGGAAGACCCGACCGCAGACATCGACCAATTGGCTTCGGTCATTCGCATTGACCCGGCGCTCAGCGCACGCCTGATTCGCGTTTCCAACAGCCCGTTACTGCGCGCCGGCCGGCCGGTGGATAATCTGCCCGCCGCGTTAATACGCTTGGGGATTACCTACGCTTGTAATATCGCCACCGGGCTCGCCATGGAACAAATGTTCCAATCCACATCCGATATTATCGATATGCGTATGCGCCAGGTATGGAGCACCTCCAGCGAGGTAGCGGGCATCTGCCACGTACTGTGCAAACACTACACACGCCTGCGCCCGGATCAGGCAACACTGGCAGGTGTGATCCACAAAATCGGGGTGTTGCCAATCCTTGCATATGCGGAAGAACATCCATTTTTATTGCGCGATAGCATCACCCTGGATAACGTCATCGAACAAACCCATGGGCACCTTGGCAATTTGATTTTGAAAACCTGGGGCTTTCCGCCCGAGTTAGCGGAAATTCCCACCCAACACCTTGACTTCGCCCGCATGCCGGCAAAAGCCGACTACACCGATCTTGTCACCGTTGCCATGTTGCAATGCGGATTATTTACCGATCCCGCTGTCGCCCATATCGATTTTTCTACCGTAACCGCGTTCGAGCGCCTGGGCCTGGACCCGAATATTGATATCAGCAGCAGCGAAGCGTTAAACGAAGACATGGAGGCAGCCAGGGCATTGTTCGATTGACAGTTTATTGCCCACGGGTACTGACCTTGTCGTCAAAAATATTTTCATCGGGATTCCGTTTCGGTTTGCGATCCTGGTTTTTTACATAGTCAACTTCCTGTCTCTGGTTCCCGCGCTCCGTCGCCTTCAAAGGGTGATCGGGATTATTAATAAACAGTTCATCGGTTTCATCACCGCCAATTTGGCGACCTTCAAGATGCCGCTGGGGCTTGGTTTGCAAATCAGTCGATTTCATCATTCCTCCTGAAAAAATACATAACAAAACGCAACTATATAATTTGGAGGTTGCCGATGTAGGGAAGTTCACCGCCTGCCGATCCGTGTCATTTTTTTCCTCTCAAAATGTGATGCAAAAAAAACGGCAATCGATATTGCCGTTTTTTAAAACATAGCCGGTTATTTTTACCGATCATACAATCCGGTGATATAACCACTTGCAAGTACGTGCCCTTGCATGGCGTTAACCAGCTCCTCACGTGTAGTACCCACCGGTAAGTCCAGTGTGGTATCCAGCGCAAATACTTGGAAATAATAACGATGTGCAGGGTCCGGCGTTGGAGGGTTAGGCCCGATGTACCCGATAGCGCCGCGATCATTTTTCCCTTGCAGCGCGCCTTCAGGTTTGGGTAATTCCGGTGAGGGTGGAATAGCTTCCGGCAACGCAAGGACATCGGCAGGAATATTAAACAGCAGCCAATGGACGAACGGTGGATTCTGCGCAACATCCGGGTCTTCCATTATCACCGCATAACTTTTGGTGCCTTCAGGACCGGCACTCCATTTTAACGGTGGGGAAATATTTTCCCCTTCGAGTGCAAATTTACGCGGAATAAAATTATTCGGTGGAAACGCGGCGGATTCCAGTGTTTGTGTATTCGCACCATTGAGTAAATGAATTGCCAGGTTAGCAATATGCGGTCCCTCCGGCGGGAGTGCATCCGCATTGTTTATACGCACATGAACGTTGTACGAATTGGTTGGCGGCCCCAAAGGCCTGGTAGTGTTTGATGTACCGGTGTAAGCGATTCGATAAATAACGCCGTTAGCGTCATCCGCCACCAACAGGGCGCCATCCTTCGCTTGTGCGAGGCCGGAAATCCTGCCGTAATGGGCCCAGCGATCACCTTTGCGGGTTAAAAATCCTTGTACGAAGGGTTCAAATTTCACCGGCTTGCCACCTTCAAAATGGATGCGCACCACTTCGTATCCCGCAGGTGGTTTCCGGTTCCAGGAACCGCGCATGGCAATAAATGCGTCGCCATAATATTCGCCGGGGAATTGCGTACCGGTATAA
This sequence comes from uncultured Cellvibrionaceae bacterium, assembly GCA_965650515.1. Lineage (GTDB taxonomy): Bacteria > Pseudomonadota > Gammaproteobacteria > Pseudomonadales > Cellvibrionaceae > Cellvibrio. The sequence goes on from CBFGOY010000002.1 coordinate 148,565, forward strand.
AAAGTCATTTGCATGGGTGCCGCGTGGGGCGTATAGAAACCCAGGGGCTCAACACTGCGCGCAGCCCATTCCCGATGGGTAATATTTCCCGGCGGTTCATCTTGCGGATTAAACTTCCCTTCACCGTAAACATATGGCCAGCCATATTGCTTGCCTTTCACCAAATGGTTCAGTTCTTCGTATTGCTCGTTATCCCCCAGCCAATCAATACCGTGGTCCATACCGTAAAGCTCGCCACTGCGCGGCTCAAAACCAAACCCGATAGTATTGCGTAAACCGGAGGCAAAAATTTTGCGGCCGGTTCCATCCGCATTCATTTGCAACATCGCGGCGCTTTCCGGGCTACTTTCATTACACGCATTGCAGGTGGAACCGACGGACACATACAATTTACCGTCCGGGCCCACCGCAATTGTGCGATTCGGATGCTGGCCAGCGTCCGGCAAATCATCAACGATACGAATTAATGGCCCAAACTTTCCATCCGTCTCGAGAGTAGTTGCGTAAATATCTTTTACCGTTACCAGAAATACTGAATTTCCATCAATAGCGATTCCATGCATACCAGGGCGGTTGGCAACAACCTCCTGATACTCCGCGACCCCGTCATTATCCGCATCGACCAGCTTTATCACATCGCCTACATCGCGGCGTGTCACGTACACAAATCCATTGTCAGCAACAGCGATCATGCGCGGGTTTATTAAATCGCTTGCAAAAACATTGGCTTCAAACCCTGGCGGCAACGCCATTTTTCCCAGCATTTTTTTCGCGGATATTTGTTCGGGTTTCAACACATGACCGATGATAGTCACACTACCGGGCGCGCGTTTTTTTATCAGGCCATAATCAAATGCCTGGGTGGGAACAACCATGAGCGCAACGCCGAGTAAAGTAAAAACCGGCAGGATAGATTTCATGAAAAACCACCTCCGCTTTGTTAAATGAGCGTTCCTTGGATATTGCTATAACGATTTAATTCCCGCCACAACCCAATACGTCGCCGATATCAACTCTACCCCCGCTAAAAAAACGTGACCACGTTGAATTGAATTTAAATCATCAATCGCATTCGCTAACGTCAGGTTTCCTTACGCATTTAAGCGCCGCGCATTTTTTGCGACGAAAAAACAAGGGCTTGCGCGATGGTGCGCTTTTTGCTGCTTCGTTATTACGCGTTTATTACCTTGCATCAGGAGTTAATCATGAAGAAGCGCAGGCTTTTGCAGTTAATCATTTATGGCGTTGTATTTTTCGTTTCCTTGTTTACCCAAGTGGCGCACGCGTTTCTCGAACTGGTGTACACCAGTAAGCATATGCCAATGGTGGAAAGCCTGAACGATGGCTACTCCGATGGCATGATTGAGGAAACCTCCAGGCCGTCCTTCAGGATAAATTTTTCCGCAGCTGAAACCCCATCGCCCGATGGAAAGATTCCCTTGATCCTTAAAAATTCCACCCTGGAAGTGAGCGGAGAAGGAAATTATTATTCATCAATAAACCATTACCTGTTGCCCGAGTCCTCGGGATATATCACTCGCGATTCAAATGGTGAAATTGACAGTTGGAACTTCTCGCTTGCGCTGAAACAAATTATCCCACCGACGGCTTCCCCACTCGAACGATTACAACTGGAGCTGGAGGAAGGTGCAATTCGTGTTGAATCCGCTTATGGCATGGGTACCTGTAATTGTGATTTTTATGCGGGCGCGTTTTACCACACTTATTACCAGGTGCGCTCCGACACTTACATTCGCTTATCCCGTGCGGAAAAACATTGGAGTGATAGCAACCACTCCGGTCATTGGCAAATGTGGCACGCTCATGTATCCGAACCCTATAGTATCGTTTTGGCAGGACTGGGACTTTTTGCATTAAGCATCATTCGCCGGCGCCAATCGCCCCATACGGAACCTACACCTCTTCGTTAATTAAAATTGCGGCGCGCCAATACCGGGGCGCGACGCAAAACAGGACCCCCAGGTTAACTCGTGTGCCAACTAAAATACCCCGGTGAGATGGGTAAGCAGGTGCGCAATACACATGTTACATTTTGTAATTTTGTGAATTTATTTTAGAAAAAAATAACAGTTATTCGCGCGCCTGGTAGCCACGAAAACCGCACCAATTGAGCCGACAAAATTTTTCCCGTTTTTGAATTCCGTTCTTCTTTTTGTCACAGAGCTGGACGAATATCGCGGGGCTCCGCACCCATTACCGGTCGGGCTCCACACCAGTATCCGTTAACATGTGAACAAATGGAGAGCAGTATGAAACACCTCGTTCAAAAGGCATTTGCAAAACACCTGTTGTCACCTTTATTCGGTGCAGTGGCGATGGTTTGCACAGTACCGGCAGCTAGCGCACAAACACAGGCAGACATTTTCGGTTTTGAAGCACTTCAATATTGGTCAACGGGTTCAATAACAGCGGCAAGTACCGCCACGCGTACCCAGGGCAACTCCGCGCTTGCGCTTAGCAATTTCTCCTATGCGGAATTAACTTCCTCACCATTGCCAACCCTTGCAGGCGTTGCGCAGGAATTTGAATTGGACATCCGGCTTCCCGCGAGTTTTTCATGGGGGCAAGTGCAGCTTTCTGTCACCAGCCCGACGCTGGGGCTTTACAGTGCCTGGGTTGGCTCTGCAAATTTAGCAAACTTGTCTGCTAACACATTCCATAAATTAACCATTCCGGTGCCTGCCAACATTGAAAATGCCTTAAAGCAAAATTATTCCGATTTGGTTATTAAATTGGTATTGAACCTACCTAACACCACGGATGCGGTTGTCGTCGATAACTTGCGTTTTTCCGGCCAGCCGGTAAGTGAATGCGATAGCAATATTGATTTAATCGTCAGCGTGGAAGGCGCATTCAATAACGACACATTGGATAACCTGGTATGCACATTCCATACGGTTTATCCGCAATTGGTTGCGCGTTTCAATTCCAATGCGCCGCAAACTGTGTACCTGGAAGTACGCGACATAGATCCACCCGCCTACGCGAGTGGCAACCACATAGTGGTAAAAAGGCAATGGATGCTGGACAACCCGCACGATACTGACATCATGGTCCATGAAGGAATGCACGTGGTCCAGTCTTATAACTTCGGCAATACGCCAGGTTGGTTAACTGAAGGTATCGCGGATTTTGTGCGCGACGCCTACGGACTCAGCAACATCGGCTGGTCATTGCAACCCTACCGTTATGGCCAGCATTACACCAATGGCTACGGTGTGACCGCAAACTTTTTGAAATGGGTGGAAGCAAATTACAACAGCAACGGAATTTCACGCGTTGACCAATTGGACCAATTACTGCGCGCCGGGCAATATACCGATGCGATCTGGATTCAGTGGACGGGTTACAACATCCATCAATTGTGGCGTGCTTATTCCATCGCTGAAGGTTCCGCAACCGGTGAACTACCCGCACCGCTTCCCGCGCAACAGGGAGTTACTGTTTACGAACATGCGAATTATGGCGGCAGCGCATTTACCCTGGATGCTGGTGAATATCGCCCCATCGATTTAACCGCGCGCGGTGCACCTGGTTCGTGGTTTGATCCAAACAGTGTTGATTCGGGCGTTTCATCAATCACTGTTCCGGCCGGTTACCGTGTGACGCTTTACACCAGTAGCGACCTTTCCGGAAACGGCGTGCAATACACATCGGATGTTGCATTTGTTGGTGCATTGAATGATGCAGTGCATTCAATCAAAGTTGAATTGATTCCCTAGGGAATATGGAGGGCGCAGTTATGGGCCCAACAGCCCATAACTGCGAAACGATTGGATTTTTTTAATTATTGATATTTAAATCCCGGTATTGGCTGCCGTAATAGCTATGGACAGTTTTCGCCCAGGTTTCATCCGCCATATCGGGCCAGTCATCCTTATCAAATCCCGGTGCATTTTCCAAACGGCTCTTATCGATGTCCAGGATGAAACGTTTATTCACGGTATCAAGGGTTAATGCACTCCAGGGTACCGCGAATAATTTTTCGCCCAGGCCAAGGAATGAACCGAAAGACAACACCGCATAGGCGACTTTACCGGTAGACATATCCAACATAATTTCCTTGATATCACCCAGATCTTCTTCAGCGCGATTATAAACATCATTACCAATCAATGTATCCGCACCCATCAGGCGTGGACCCGGCCCTTTGCTATCGTCGCGATTCAAATAAGTTTTATACATGCCATAGGTATCACGAGTTTCGTAGTTCATAACAACACCTTTCCTGTAAATATCAGTTTATGAATTGGGTCGCCACACGACGTCGCCAAAATAACTGGCAATCGTGCCCTGACCCTATGCGATCTTTAACCACATAATTCATGACCGAACGGGATTGCTTTAGTTCATCATTAGAAATGCTTATTCGCTACGGCGATAACGGATCATTCCAAAAAAATTCATGCCCGGATTAACAACTATTTTTATGGGTAATGTTTAAATCCCTGAAAAACCAACAAGCGAAGCGCCGCTGTTGCGCTACCCAATGGATAATTTATTACGCGGGATTTTTTATTCATTCAAGTCACAATAAATGTAGGCAAAAAAAATTTATTTAAATAGGTTCGTTAAGGTGCCGAAAAATTTGTCGCCTCGCATGCAGCCCGGAAATGTGGAATTTTTTTTTATTTTAGTTGCCGTAGTTGGACCAAACTGTTCCTAATACGGCCACGTAAGGAGTTAACAATGAGTACAACCATTGGAATCAATGAAACAAGCGACCTTGTGCACTATCCACCAGGCAATGCAGCGTCGAATAGCGCAGTATCCTGGGGAGCAATTTTTGCGGGTGCCGCAGCAGCGGCGGCATTGTCACTGATTTTATTTGTCCTCGGCACCGGGCTCGGCATGAGCGCGATTTCGCCTTGGTCTAACGAGGGCATAGAAGCAAAAACTTTTGGTATATCCGGGATTTTATGGGTTACCTTGACGTCCCTCGCTGCCAGTGGCTTGGGTGGTTATATAGCCGGACGCTTAAGGACCCGATGGATTTCCACTCCACTTGACGAAGTTTATTTTCGCGATACCGCACACGGCTTCCTCGCCTGGGCCGTAGCCACCTTACTGACCGCCTGTTTATTAACCTCGACAATCAGCGCAGTTGTCAGTGGGGGCGTTAAAGCCGGTGCGGCGATTGCCGGCGGTGCCGTAGCCTCGGCTGGCGTCGCTGGCGCAGTCGCGGGCGCCAATGCGGACAATTCAACATTGGACAAGGATTCAACCGGTTATTTTGTCGATTCCCTATTTCGCAAACGCCCGGTAACGCCTGCCGATCCGGCAGCCGCGCCCATTGATCCTGCGGCGCCTGTCCCGGCACCTGCGATACCGGAGCAAGATCCGGGTGAAGTGCCCGCAGCGGAAATTGCACGGATTTTTATTAACGCGTTGCGGAATAATTCATTGCCGCCCGCCGATGCCCAATACCTCGGACAGATAGTTGCTGAACACACTGACCTGAGCCAGCAGGAAGCGGAAGCACGCGTAAACGAAACCTACAATCTCTGGCAGACAAAAATGCGTGACGTTGAAGCTGCAACTAAAGAAGCGGCGGACGAAGCCCGAAAAACTACGGCCTATGTTTCCTTGTGGCTGTTCATATCCTTGTTGATAGGCGCATTTACTGCAAGTTGGCTGGCTACGTTCGGCGGCCGTCAACGCGACCTCTAATCACGATTAAGGAAGGAGATACACTATGCGTTCAATTCTTTTATGGTTTCTGGGTGTGCCAATTCCAATTATTATCTTGATAGCAATTTTGACCTGATTTTTTTTGCCATCATTATTTTCCAGCATTATCTGCAATCCCCTTCGCAAAGGGATTGCAGATAATTTATTCCTAAAACAATTAATTCAATAATCCATCCCTGGCCGCGCGTATTTAATTCAACACGGGCGTAGTCCAATCCACCCAATCACTCAATCTTGCAGTTGCTTTGGTATGCGCATTCAATCCCCCGGTTGTAGCCGATTCCTTTTTAAGGAAACGCCTGATATTGGCTTGCAATTGCGCTTTATGTTCGGGGCGAATTTCGCAATGGCTGCCACTGGCTACGTTAGAGTGATAGGTGATTGAGCTGGTCGCACCGAGGGCCTTATAGACTTCCGCACCCGCCAGGGCCGCAGCGTGCGCAGATTTCGGACCCAGGTTGGCAATGTGCGGATTATCCATAATATAAAGCCCGCGCGGAGCAACCAGCGCAATTATTTCATGGGTATCTACCGGCAACCTTCTTACATCGGAAACATAATTGTTGAACGCATCGCCCAGCCAATAGGTTTCGCCATACGCACTGCTCGGGCTTTGCGCACCTTCACCGGAGAGGCCACGCCAAATCGGGACGCCACCGCTGCCGGATTCAAACGGAATCGTGAGTGCAATACGCTGATCCAGCGCGCCTATCGCAAAGGCACCTTTGCCGAAGCGTGAACATCCGGTCACACCTATTGCATCCGGTTTCAATATGGTAGCGCCGGATTGTTCCAATACGTCGAGGATACGACTCACTCCCCAACCCCAGGCCGCCAATAAACCTGTTGTACTCCGGTTACCGTAAATCGTGTAGAAGGCACCGGTTTTATTGGTACGGCTGCCTGACTCGGCACCCACGGCGTAAGGATCATAAGTAATAATCGCAGCACCTTCCGCTTTTATGGTGGCAGTGTCAGCGCCAAAACCACCCAGCACAACCACCGCAGGTACCGGACCGGTTACGTTGCTGGGCATTTCAACCTTCGCGCTGAAGCTGGCGGTTTTACCCTGGTGCTGGACATTTACCGTAATTTGCGTGCGGCTGACCGTACCGGTTACCTGCTCCGGTTTTGGTGGTTTGGTGCCGTATATAGATGCTTCAACTTGTTTCAAAATTTCCTGGCGCTGGCAACGCCATTCAGATTTGGACGTAATGCGTGCACCGTTATATTTCTTAAACGGATCAGGAAGCCTCGCATTGCTGGTTGCTGCTGGCGGATTACCCAAAGCACAATCAGCGCCTTCATTTTCCTTGCTGGCAGAACCGGGATCGACGACCGGGGGTTCAACAAGTTTTCCGCCAGTGGATGAATAAATGGCAAATCCCGCAAGCGTCGCGTTATCAACGAGGGTAGTCAGATCAATATTTAATTTTCCATCGGTAACCTGGACATTGTTCACTGTGTAGGTATACGCAGCATCGGCGCCGATCAATGAATACAGATCGACCTGGGACATTTCCTGCTTACCTTCAATCGATACATTAAATGATCGCTGTCCAACGGTGGTGTGGTAAATCTCCGCAAAATGTAATTCAACTGTGTAAGTCGAATTGGTGACAGGGATTTCATAACCGAAGGTGCCGTAAAGTTCTGATTTAAACAATTCACCTTCTGCAACATTACTGATGTTATCCGTCGTACTATGCGCTGTACCGCCGGTATTAAATCGATCAGCCTGGTATTCAACCCCGTTATAACTCACAGTACCGCCACCGGAGTTAATCGCCACGACCAATTCTGGCTGGGCCGAAATAATGGAACTGGAGCTGGACGAACGCAGTGAACTTGACGATGAAAGCGAACTGCTGCTGGAGCTTGATGGTAGATTCAAACTTGATGATGAACTGGAAATCACTAAGGATGACTGGCTTGATCTGGATGAAGCCGGTACAGAGCTTTGGCTTGACGGCGTTGTAGTGGCAAGGTAATTCATCAACCAGGTCATTGCCGGACGGGGTGTCCCATTTTCCTGGATCAAACCGGTGCCCTCGCGCCATGTCCGGCCAACCACGTAACCCCACAAGGTGATTCCCTTGACAGATGGATGGTTATAAAACAGCGGGAATTGCTGCTGCATCACTCGCAGTTGATCCTGGTCGTTGGTTTTTTCGATGTCATATTCGGAAATATAAACCGGTAAACCCAAGGCTGCGACCTGATTCAGTTTGCTTTCGGTTTCAGTAAGCGGACGATCAGCAAGGCCATGGGCTTGCGCACCCAATGCATCCACTACCCCTGCGGCAATGACAGGCCTTGCCAGGGTGATAAATTTGTCGGTATCCCAACTCAATACGTTGTAATCATTCAAAATCAAAATCGCGTTGGGGCAATATTGCCTTGCAAGCTGGAAGGATTTAATTATCCAGTCATTGCCAAACGCATTTTGCGCATAGGCAGCGGGCGCGTGGCCGGGCACTGCTTCGTTTACCACGTCAATCATTGCAGTATCCGGATAACGCGTACAGTAATCGCGAATCCACTCTTCAATTTCTGCCGCTTGTTCAGCCGCACTCAAATTATTAATCCAACTCGGAAATTGGCTGCCCCACACCAATGTATGCGCTTTCACCGGAATATTATGTTCGCGCGCATAAGCGTAAATCCGGTCGAGCGGCGCCCAGTTATAAACATCGCGCGTGCCTTCAACCGAACCCCATTTACCTTCGTTTTCCGGCGTAATTTGATTCCAATATTGAATGAAATCCGAGCGCACAGCCCCGCCAGTGGTGATGTTGCCAACAAATTTTCGAGTGCTTGCAACGGAGGACCTGCTGCTGGAACTGACAGCAATTGAGCTGGGGAACACTGAGCTACGTGCACTTGAACCCGGTACAGAACTGGGAGCAAGGCTTGAAGACCTCGGAGAAGAAACAGCGCCACCACACACAGTACCGTTTATAGTCGGACGTTCAGCGGTAGCACCGTTTTTTGTTCCCTGAAAGCCAAATGACACCGACTGGCCGGCAGCGATGTTGCCATTCCACGACAAATTGGTTGCAGTATAAGGATTGGAACCAGAAAAATTCGCATTCCATGAACTGGTTATTCGATTGGTGGGATAACTCCAGTTAACGCTCCAATTATTTATCGGCGCTCCCGTATCATTTTTGATGGTAATGCTGGCAACAAAACCATTATTCCATTCGTTATCAACGGAATAGGTACAAGCAGCAAATACCGGGTGTGACAAGGCTGCCGCAGCAACACCCATCCCAATCAAACCACAAGTTCGTTTCAGCGCTTGGGCAATAGGCCCGGCACAAGGTTTTATTTTATACATATCTAATCTCCGATAAGTAGCAATGGAATGACAGAAGGTTTTAGGCGCGTACATCATTCCCAGCAAAACTTTCTGTCGGGGGTACAGTTAAAAAACGTGGAATTTCCGAAAAAAAAATTGAAATTATTTTTTGCTCACCGGCGTGTTTCAAAAATTAGCGAAATTTAAAAAACTTATTAAACCGGTCAGATTTAAAAAATCGGGAGTTGGTGACGACCTAAATATTCGAGGTATTACATTTTTTATTATTAATTTATATGGCATGCCTTACGCTAATGATCCACACGCATCATATAGTCATACAAATAAACACCCTCACCTAAAGCTTGGCCCGGTATTTCGAGGCAATCTACCATACAGTTGTATACAAGTATACATAAAATAATTTACCTAAAATTTCCACGATTAAATGCTTTCGAAAACGCGGATTTTTACGCCAAAAAAGACAACCTGCGCCAGTCCTATACAAACAAAGCGCACATCATTTTTCACTAATGGATTGATAGTTATGCTGGTAGATGGCGGGTTTATTTATGCGGGTCTTCCATCCTGATGCGTTTCTGTGAGCAGCGGCAACTCGACATAGTAAATATCTCTCTCATGCGGAAATATTTTGCCTCATATAGCGAAGCTGTAATTCTATTAATCAACCTGGTCAAAAATGAAGGAGTTATCATGGGTAAAATTATTGCGATGGGGTTACTGTTTTTCGTATTGTCCGCATTTCTGTATAAGATCACTTACTCCGGGCATGTAACGGAGACGAATTCAAAGGATTTTAGCCGAAAGTACAAGGATCTCCACGCTTACACAGAATCGGTACTTTATATTTCATCTCGCACCAACTGGTTAAATGAAACGGAATTTGCGGAATTTGAATTTTTCGAGTCTGATTATCTGGACTACCGTTCAATGATTCCTTTGGAGGCATCTTCAGTTATGATGCGTGGAATTCGTATGACACTGAAACCAGATTTAAATTAAGCCATGTGAAGTTGTACGCTGTAAATGTACCCGAGCCATCATCGATTTCTCTAATACTTTTTTCTTCCGGATTTATTTTATTGCGAAGAAAATTCAAACATTGTCAACAGCAACATGAACCTTTCTTCCTAAAGCTCCAATCCCCACAACCAACCCCAAAACCCCGGAATATATTGTTCGCCTTGCATTTCATGCACCCTGCGCGCCAATGCGGCTTTTTCGAGTTGGGCGCGGTCATCATAAAAAGGTTCGTTTGCCACGGGTAATTGCAGTTCCCGGGCTACATCGAGCAGAAGCCGCAAATAGACTTCCATATTGCGAGCTGTGTAGCTATTCACATCATGGAAGGTGACCACAATGGGAATATTCCCATCGACCCTGGCGATGCGTCCGTCAATCAATTCCGATTTCACTCTGCGCAATTGATGAAGTAGATTGGATCGCTTACGCCAACTCCAGTTAACGCCATGGATTTTTCCGTCATTTGCACTAAGGTCCGTCAATAGCATATGCAACCCATGGCGATGATAGCTGGAGAGTGTGCTGTCGTTGTAACCCCAAAAGGGTGGCCGCACGAGTCGCGGTGCAATACCTGATACTGCAATTAGATCCTGGATGCCGGTCTGCAATGAGGACTCAAGAATTGCAGGCTCGAGGAATCGATGATTGTCATGGCGTCTTGTCGCGGTATGGAATGCTAACAAATGGCCCTCGGCATTTGCACGACGTAACAACCCCTGCCCGACCTCTGTGCCGCCACCGCGTGCGGCACGGGTTTGCACGAAAAAAATAGCTTTAATACCTGGCTGTATTTGATTGTTGGTTAACACATCCAATATTTGTTGCGTGGGATTATCGCGGGTAGCGCCGCTCGGACCATCGTCAAACGTGAGTAGAAAACGAATCGGCGTTATTGGAAGTTGGCTTTCACGCGATGAGGGAATTTGCTGGCCAGTGCTGCAATTGTTGAGAATTGGAACACATATCACTAAAAGCCATTTCCACAACCCAAGCCGGCTTAGCATTCAATAAAACTCCAATGACCAATAAATGTATTAAGTTCTTTAAACCATTCCGCTTGAGTAAAGAACGGAGGTTATCAGTAGGCGCCATTTTGGTTAATTGCGAACCTTCGGACAAAGAGTTTAACTATAAAGGATTTTGTAGCGGATATATGGAGGTTTTTTTCGCCTGCAAAAATCTTTGATGTAAGTGATCATATCCATCAAACTTGCCTGATAACGTCCCTTCGGCCAAATAGCGCGGCCAGCTAAAAACCCTCCCCAAAACACCTAATGAAAATTTAGGCGCCTATAAATATGAGTAATTATTCTCAAGCTAAAAAACTAAATTTATTGTTGTCATTAATTTCAAGTATTTTGCAGGGATGATTGCCGGAGTATTGGCAATGTTATGAACATTAATTTGAAAGAGAGCATAAAATGGCAAACACCGGTATTGATTTGATAACCGCAATTGTAGGAAACGCGACCCTACGGGGACTGGATAATTGCCCTGGCGTGCCTGTTCAAATGGGACATGCTGTGTATGCCAGCGCGCAAAATGACAAAGGGAATGAGCAGATAAGGCACAACTCTACAGAACGGGACATCATCCGCATGATTGCGTTCAGCGGTTCGCCGTCAGATACGGCGGTATGGCATTTCAGTTCAGACTCTCCCGTTCATCACTTTGTGGTGATGCCCTGGTACAGGCACACTGCCCCGGTTGGCGTTACCTACACAGTTTTTATGGCTTACGAGAAAAAATATGACTTCGGACAATATGTGTCAGGCACCGGCGGCATAGCCCCTACAGGTGCGCATGGCTATAAAACTGCCTGGACCCTGGACGAACTTAAAACAATGCTTCGTGACCTTGTTACCAGTAATACCGCGTGGCAGGATTATTTTGGTCGCGTCGGCCCTGCGCGAACCATGTCGTTAAATTGCTACAAATACAATACTCTCCGCATCTCGACCGCCATCGCGAATGTGAAAAGATATAATCGTATTAAATAATCAATTCTTTCGATACTGCCGAATTCTATCGGCCTTCATTACGACAAAAATACGTGTTTGAGATGATACGCCATCAATATCAATGGCGTCCTATCAGAATCCCTAAGTCACCCTCAACAAACCTAAAGCGAAATAAGGATTGGATAATAATCACATTGCGGAAAAAAGAGACAATAACTTTCGCTAGCTGTGGAAATCCGCAGATTACCTCCGCCTGCCCCGCAACGGATTCGTAAGGATTCCGAGCATGCGAAAAATCACCATTTTGAAATTCTTTGTTGGTTGGACAAACTGAGTGTAAGTACAGCCGACACTGGCATCATCGAGATGCCAGTGATTGGTCATCAGTTGGCCTCTCATTTTCCACAGGAAAATTGAGAACTGTCCTTTGGGGAGCGCCGTGCGGGTGTGAGCAAGAAAGTGCGATAGCGAAGATAGTCGCGCCTATCAAAGCCAAGCGCTATTACTAACCCCGCATCGGTAATTGTCCCCGCAGAGAGCATATGCAGATACTGATCATCAGGTTCATCGCGGATGAGTAGCTCGTTCAGATTGTGAATCTGACCCTCTGAGTCCCAGATAACGGCCACCCCATCGCCCTCGCCTGAGGCGTATCCAACGATCTGCCGGTGATTGTTGATATCGTAAGCATAACTGCGGTCGACGCCGCCGGGCAGGTCACCGAGGTCCACCATCCCTGTCTCCTCGCTCCAGAAAAACCCATGCTGATGCTGACGGTAAAAGATTGCGTTACCCGCGACCTCTCCGTGATCGTTGATGCCTGAAGGAATACCAAACGCGTCGCCGTTCAAATCCTCCATCGCACGGAGGCCATGTTCACGATCCCAGAAGTAACCGCGGACTCTGCCTGGCGTGTTGTTGGCACCAATGACCTGTCCGGCATCATTCATAGCGTATGGCCTACCTCCTGTGCTGTCTGGAAACTCCGGGATGACAGTTGCTTGAGAGTGGCGGTCCCAGATGACGGAGCGTTCACCCAAGGCCGGTTCATTCGGGTAAGGTCCGCTAATGCCTACCACCTCACCGTGCTTGTTAATGTCGACTGCAACACTGCTTTCATCTCCCGGCGCGGGCTCCAGGAATCGTAGACCTTTGCCCCGTTTCCAGATAACTGCCCGGAGAAACGCACCGTCCGGTCCTATGCTTTGAGTCCCCAGGACCTGCCCTCGATCATTGAAACCCACGGCGGCACGTGCGGGGATTGATTGTTCATGTGCGAGCTCATCAATAAATGTATATCCACGTTTCCGGTCCCACAAAAATACTTCTTCTCCCTCACCCTGGGAACCCAACATCAGCGCTTGACCGCGTCGGTTCAGATCGACAATTCCAATGTATTTCAATCCGCTATCAGCACCAGGCTCCGAGATGCAATAGCGTGTAATTTCCGGAGGGGTAACAAGTTCGACTTCGTTCGCTACTGCGGAAGTCGTGATCATTAAACCAATCAGTAGGAATTCGTTAACAGGTCGCATAATTCTCTCCTTATCAAGAACGTGTCGTATAAGATCAGTTAGGATTACCAGCTCGCTTCGGGCTTATGTCGAGCTTTGCAGACTAGTCTTGGTGAAATGGATTTAGAAAAACTGCGGTAGCATTAAAACGGCTGGCGAAAAATCACAGCGAAATTGTTTAGTTTAAAAGGCTTAAAATAAATGAATTGAAAAGCGCCATCCGTAAGCAATTTACAAATATTTTTGCGCCAATGTTAACCAAAATTGAATCCTATCAAAATCGGTTGCGATCCCACCAAGCATAAGCATGGCCCTTAGCATTTGGCAAGAAAGCTATGGCGCCAATTTTTTTTAAGGCTAAGTTCTCTCTTTTTATTCGCGCGGACATACAGTTTTTACTTAAAAATCGAAATTATTCTGTATGAGTCTGCCTTAATCTTTATGAATCAAATAGATTTATTCGACATACTTTTAAGCCAGTCGTGTTGAAGTAAACAACCATAAAGGCTGGCACCATACTCTCCGTTATCTCTTAGCGGTTTTTCACCTGTGAAGTTGGTACGACTTCCGACGGTGGCTTTCTCGATTGTTAAAACCACTTGTCGTGTGAGATTCCTTCCGTTTGTGATGTATGCGTGGGATGACTTTTCTCAGGAATGTACACTTCATTTTAGCGGCTGACCTCACCGCGCCCCGCTGACTAACGTTCAATAACACATGAAAGGAAAATTATGAAAATCTTCGGTCTCCGTACGTATGTACTACTTCTAATGGCTGCTACTTCTATGGCAGTAAACAATTCCCATGCTGTCGTAGATGATCCACATTTAAGCGTGGAAGCAGCTGCGAGTAATAACGCGGTTTTTCAATTCGATTCGCTAACCAAGTTAACCACAAAGGCAAAAACCTTAGAGAAGGTGGGTATGCGCCTCACCGATATTGAGGTGCAGAGAGATAGCAGTGGGAAGCTGGTGTTTGGTGGGGTATGGAAGCCCGGCACCGGCAAATACATGATCGTTCGCAATACTAGTTGGACACAGTTCACTGCCAAGTGGGACGAACTCTCCAGAGCCGGCTACCGTCTCCTGGACGTAGATCGGATCTATGAAGGCTCAAGTCTGGTCCATTATTCCGTTTACGGGGAGGGTAATCATGCGTATGTCATGTACGCTGATTATTGGACAGCATTTGAAGCACATTGGAAAAAAATGTCCGCTGAAGGAATGCGCCTGATGGATGTGGATGTCGTGAACATCAGCGGAAATCTGCATTACCTTGGCATATACCGCCCAGGGACCGACGCATACGGATTCTACAGCACCTCGTCGATTCAAGAATTCATTGGCATGGACAGTAATTTCCAGAAACAGGGATTAGATCTCATTGATGTCAACATGGTGCTTAACTCAAACGGGACTACACAATACGTCGGCGTCTGGCTTAAGGGTAAAGCCCAGGGCAGGTTGAAATTACACGCCGGTTGGGACTCATTCAAAAAAGGGTGGGTCGAACAGGCCAAAGCGGGGTACGCGCTGTTGGACGTAGACTTCGGTAACAGCAACGCCTTTATCGCCTCCTATGGTCCCTACCTTACCAAGCCAACCTCCAACCCGGACCTCAACAGAATGGCCGCATTCCTGGAGACTCGGTACACCAATAACGTAAATGGCATGTCTTACGCTATCAGTCAAAACGGCCAATTGGCCATCGCGGGCGCCACCGGATTTGCGCAACGCTATCCAGATCCAACCGTCGAAATGTCTTCTAACTCGCGCTCAATTATTGCGTCGGTAACCAAGATGTTAACTGCACCACTACTTTATAACCTGCTCAGTGCCAATGGCCTCACGTTAGACAGCCCGGTTCACCCCTGGCTGCCAACCGACTGGACCCGCGGCCCTGGATTTAATGCAGCCAGCGCCACCCCGATTACCTTCGGGCATTTGCTTCGCCATACTTCAGGTTTGGGCCAAGTCGGTAGCTCATTAACAGGGACTGACCGGGAGAGATGGGCAACTCACTGGGACGGATTACGATTTGTGGTGCAACGAGGAGCCTCGCCCGCGACCGCGCAATACGAGAACATGAACTACGCGCTCATGCGTGTGCTGATCCCAAGACTGTGGAGCCAGGTCGGGGGCCCAACAGGTTCAATTGACGGCGTCACTTCTGGTTTGCGCTACCTGGACTTTATGAACCATTTGGTCACCGGTAACGAAGATATTAAATCCATTTCCTGCTCAGCGCAGAGCAGCTTCCCCGAGTCCAGAATGTATAAGCTAAATGACTTCAACCTTTCAGGGTGGAGATGGATGGCTCGGGCTGACGACTGCGGCGGATTTGCGCAGCTCCATCTATCTGCTAAAGAAATGACGCAATACTGGACTAGCGTCCGGTTCAATGACGACATCATGAATGATACTAATCGAGCGCTGATGCGAAACAGGGCGGGCATGTGGAATGCCTACACCGTTGACGGCGGCACAGCCTACGGGCACTCGGGCGGCTGGTACTGGAACGACAGAACCACTGAAACCTGCCTGCTTGAATTTCCCAACAATGTCGTTGCTTCCATAATTCTAAATTCAGGACGAGAGACCGGCATTGCTGGTGGTTGTTCAAGCTTGGTCAGTGCCTTCAACGACTCTATATAATCTGTTGTGCAACAACTTGGGTCCGCAACCACTAGCGGGCCCAAGTTTTTTTCAACGGGACTTGAGGCACACGAAGTGAAATGGCTCCGAGATGTGGAAACCGAAAACAATAAACTGGAAATATTCTTGGCAAAAAAGCTGCTTGAAATTGACGCGACGAAGGATGGGCTGTAAAAAAATGGTATAGCCCGCTTGCCGCAAGCAAGTGGCTGTCCACTTGGTTGAGTCGAGTCACCTTTAGTGAGCATAGAGCATGTCAGCTAACGGCCAATTGCGGAAGCTGGCGATAACTTAAAGTCTCAGCTGATCACCATTTGTAGACCGCTAGGAAATTCTTACACATACTTGCGATCTCATTTCCATTTGAGACTTGGTGTTTTTAACGGATCTAAGGCTGAATATCTTTCCAAGCCCAAACAAGTCCTTGAGCATAAGCTGAAGCCTTCGCTCCCGCATGAGCCATATTTTCCACACTATAATTCATTAATTGTAAATTCGAACCCTTCCTGTTTTTAATCTTATTTTGGAATTTAGAAACGGATGCTACAAACGCCTGGGCCTCATTTTTTCCATGAGAAATAAAAAGCCGAGCGTTGAATTTACTGTTTGATTTAAAGAATTCATCGTCTACTTGACTAATGTATTCATTATCCCAAGGAATTGCGGGGCTAACCGCAATGCACCGCTTGAACAGCTGTGGTTCGTTATACATCGCGTAGAGCGCGAATAGTCCGCCAAATGACCAGCCCGCGATAGCACGCTGACTGACATCAATTCGGTATTCACCTTCAACCTTTGGGATAATGACTTCTTTAATGAATTTCAAAAATGCTTCACCACCACCTGAATCACGAACGAAGCTCTCATCTTTTGTTGGAGTCAAATCCTTGGTGCGTAACGCCGTGTAATTGGGATTAACACCAGAATAAGTAATACCAACCATTACAAATTCCGGTACAGCTCTGTCAAAGACCAGAGCTAGGTAAATTGAATTCAATAATGGAGCGTCCCACTGTGCATCTGTGTAATAAAGTACAGGATAACGTTTACCAGTTGAATCCTTATAGCCGGCTGGTAGCGATATGACTAACTCATAGGGAATGCCGGGTGGAGAATTTATTTCCACCTTATGAGTGTGCGGCAGCTCAAAGCGTTTTGCAGAAGTTAATTCTGTAGCTGAAGACTGGTGCGGAATTATTGAAAACAAGCAAAATAAAAAAGCGATCCTTATATTAATCATGCTGTAACCTTTAATTTGTTTTTAGCGATCGTAAGAATTGTTTGATGGATTTTACAGATAAGAAATGCCATTACTTCAATGGAATATTTCGGCCAGAAGCAGATCTTGGCGCATAATGTAGGTTGGGCATTACTGCCCAACATCTTTGGTCATTGAATAGATTTGTTGGGCATGGCTGCCCAACCTACGTGTTAACCATCCAATTTAAACACCAGTCGCCGAACCCCCAAATGAGTGTCCCTAAAACCACTATAAGATGGGCTGATATTTGAATTAGAGGATATGGATTTGGAACTTGAAAAGCTATCTATTTTTCCGCCGCTGAGCGCACCAACACCTCGAAAACGACTTGAAAGATATTTTGTTTGTATTTGGATCAATGAGTACTCCGCCGCAATCCCAAATAACGTTACCAACGCACCTCCTCGACTAAACCATTCATGTGAATTACTTAGACCAAGAATCAAAAAAGCTACGACACATAAAACGGAAAGCAGCAAGCAGATTATTGGATATTTAAAGCTCATTGCTTTCCAGCTTCTTTAACGTTATTCCTTGTTTATTTTTCCACAACACAGTTCCTTGTGCTGTCCCACCTTGAACAACTGCAGCTGCGGCGCTTGGGCTTCCGAATTCCACATCTTCAGTAAATTTTAGGCAATCCGAAGATTGAATTAACGCACCTTCCAAAATCAATTTCTGCCTCAGAGAAACGACCCACATACCCTGCGTATGAGCGGAGTCGCGCCCCTTTAGTACCGCAGAGGAGCCTTTCGTAACAACAAATCCATTTGGAGAACGAAAGCCCGTTGCTGTTACATTCTTTGTAGAGAAATATAATAAATCGATAGACTTCTCTGGCAAAAGAGAGGCAATAGGAGTTGTCAATTCAGTCCCAAGGATTGGAAGGAGTTGTAATATTTTTGAGAGGAATACTTCCATATCATGCTGATCTGACTCTGGAAGATGAGCCCCGCTTTGTACTTTATTAGTAATTTTATACCGACCAACTTTTGAAGATATATCTATCATCCTTCCTTCCAAATATCTTATGTGAGATTTGGTTAGGTTTTCATCTTTACTGAAAAACACAATTACGGAATTCCAATCATCCTTGAACTTATGTTGTTTAATTCTTTCTGAGAGAATTTCTGCCTCTCCGATATATGCAATAGAGTCACCGCTTTCTGGATCAATTCCAAGTAATATATATACGCCTGGCCTTGCTATTTCTGGCCGTTTTAAAAACAAATCGATCTCAGAACGAGGAGAAGCGATTGACTTTCCTGACCAATTAGATAATTCAGCAACTCTTATTCTTTTAGGATCGCCTTGTGGAAGAAAAATTTTTATAGTCGCCGAATCTAGCATTTAAATTTCTCACTGATTTCTTTTAAGTTCACATTTTTCATTTAGTAGCGTAAGCAAGGCCAATATTAAACGGGGAGCACCTCTATAACCGTCCCATCCATCATGTTCACGCACAGAGCACATTGCTTCAACCATTTTATATGCTGGGCTGTCACCTGAAAAAATATTTTCTTCCAAAAGTTCTAGGTTAATGTTTATGGATATTTGACCATGCCCTCTAAGCGATTGATATCTATTTAAGGCGTCCGTCCAAAAGGCATCTTCGGACCAATGTGGTATTTTTTTGCTCATAGCGATTCCATTAAATATGAATATTATGACTGATCGTTTTGGTGATAATCCAATTCCCGCTTTGGGCACAAAGCTGCCATTAATCTGGATACCGCAAAAAGTTTTAAACCAAATTACCAAGTACTTGGCCAAACCAATAAAAACATCCGCCACAACCGGGCCGATAAAGGCAAGTAAAGACCATAGCCACAATCCACGCCAGTTTGGATTACACCGCATTACCGCGCTACGTTGACAGCCCCACCCTCATCTACTAACCTGCCCGCGCTGCGGTAAATCCCGCAGCCGGGATTCTCACCCCCGTTTAATTCCCAATTCGGCACAAGGCACGTCGCGGTGTTTTGTGTCCTCGCACAGCTATGCCTGTTGTTATGGCGGCTGGGTGGGGCCGCCTTCGGGCGGGCCGGTGCTGAATTGGGGCCGGTGGTGAGAACCCTGCTCAGTCCGCCCCCATTGAATCTCACCTCATGGGCGCGGTTAAAAACCCATTCAGCGAGATTTTTATTATGGATAATGTTAGTTCTCCCCTCGTTTCCTCCGCTTCCTGCGTTATTAAACTCGATCAATTCCAATACACGTTCTACCAACAATCCCGCCTTGAAATTCATTCACCCCAGGGAAAATTTTTAACCGCGATTGCGCAGCCCTTTCCCAACAAGACGGAGGAAGATGAAATTTATCAATTTTGGTATCAGGCGTGTTTGTTGGAGGTACTGTTCGAGCAAATGCAGGGGCGTGTGAAATTGCCCGAGAAGGCGATCAATGCCATTGCGGCTATCCTCAACAGGATTGATATACAGGTGAAGGAACAACGAGGAATGCAGGAAAATATTGCAGGAGAGTAGCTGTATTTATTAATGACGAGAGGCAATTAAAAGGCGAAACCTTGAAATTTCGCCTTTTTTTAATGCTGCGAGGAGTTAAGGCCTGAACCAGAAATAGCGCTGAAGTGAACGAAGATATCTGCACAGGATTCTTGTTGGATAAGCCGAAACCATTAACTTCGTTAAACCATTTTTCGGTGCCAAAATTTTTCTTTTATAACAGCCTTACTACCCCGAAACCTGCGTTTAAACCCAGAGTCAAAGCTGCAACACCTTTTACATTTACGACGTGTCGTTGCAGCGAAGCCGCTGGAGTTTTTTATGAATATTCCCATTACCAATCGCAGCGATGCAGGCAAGGCGCTTGCCATGCAACTGATTGAACTCGACCCCCGTGATAATTTGTTGGTGCTTGCATTACCGCGTGGCGGAGTACCCGTCGCTTACGAAATTGCGGTAATCCTGGAGGCAGAGTTGGATGTGCTGATTGTGCGTAAATTGGGAATGCCGATGCGACCTGAAGTGGCTATGGGCGCTATTGCCAGTGGCGGTGTTCAGTTCATTAATAAAGAATTGATTGCTTACAACCAAATAAGCCCAGCGGCAATAGACAATGTTTTACGCGAAGAAACGGCAGAGCTTATCCGTCGCGAGCGTGCTTACCGCGGTTCACGTAAAGACCCGCTGATAAACGGTAGGTCCGTTGTGTTGGTAGATGATGGCCTTGCGACGGGCGCATCCATGCGTGTTGCGATTGATGCGGTGAAGCAACGCGGCGCAGCGCGAATTGTTATTGCCGTTCCGGTAGGCCCCTTACACACCCTGGAGCAATTGCAGCAATTGGTAGATGGTGTTGTTTGCCTTGCGACACCGGAGCCCTTCTTCGCTGTTAGCAAATGGTATCGCGAATTTCCGCAAGTCAGCGATGGGGAAGTCAAAACCTTGTTGGAGCGGGCCTGGTCGCGCGAGTTAAAACGCGCTGTTTAATTTAAATCACGGTCGGATTATTTTTACAGTGGAGCTGGGGCCATGGTTAGCAACACAACAAAACTCATCGAGATGATTAAACGGAACGCCCTGCCCGTCAGGCAGAAGTCTGGTGTAGCGGATTATCAAGAACTGGCTGATTACCTTGGCGGTCACAATTTTATTTTATTGGGCGAGGCAACCCACGGCACGGCGGAGTTTTATCAAGCGCGTATCGATATAACCAAGCAGCTTATTCGTGACCAGGGGATTTCTGCAATTGCCATTGAAGGTGACTGGCCCAGCGCTTTCCACGTTAATCGCTATGTGCGTGGGCAGGGAACCGATAAAACCGCTATCGAAGCGCTGGGTGACTTCAAACGTTTTCCATTGTGGATGTGGCGCAATACGTTAGTGTTGGAATTTGTTGATTGGCTACGTCAACACAATGAAGGACTCGCACGTGAGCAACAGGTGGGATTCTATGGATTGGATATGTACAGTTTGTATGAATCCATCGCTGCGGTGCTTGAATACCTTGACCAGGTGGACCCGGAAGCTGCACAGCAAGCGCGTAACCTTTTTAAATGCCTGGATCATGTGGATGAACCCCAGGCATATGGATACTGGGTAAAACTCGGTTACCGGCATTCCTGCGAGCGCGAGGTCATAGCGTTATTAATATCCATGCGCGAGCGTTCGGTGACATATGCAAAACAAGGCGATGCTGCGGCGGAAGACGATTTATTTGAAGCGGAACAGAATGCGCGTTTGATAAAAAACGCCGAGCATTACTATCGGCAGATGTTTGATAATCGTACCAATACCTGGAACCTGCGCGATTCCCACATGACGGAGACGCTATTTAACTTGCAGGAATTTCTGTCACGTCAAAAAAAATCGCCCGCCAGGGTGGTTGTTTGGGCGCATAACTCGCACGTTGGTGATGCGCGCGCTACTTATATGGGTTCCCGACATCAACATAACCTTGGCCAATTGGTACGTGAAAAAAATAATTCCTGTGCCCTGGTTGGTTTCACAACCTATAGCGGCAGGGTTACCGCGGCATCCGAGTGGGATGCGCCGGCGGAATGCAAACGGATAAGGCTCGCCCTGGAGGGTAGCGTCGAAGCGCTTTTTCATAATACGGATATACCTGTATTTATGTTGCCAATGAAGGGAGAAGCTGCGGATTTATTCGCCTCACCGCTGTTACAGCGCGCTATTGGCGTACTTTATTTACCTGAAACCGAGCGCAGCAGCCATTATTTTTATACGCAGCTTGCGCGCCAGTTTGACTGGGTAATCCATCTGGATACAACATCTGCATTGGAGCCACTGGATCCGGTTTCGGAATGGATTAAAGGTGAGGAGCAAACTTATCCATTCGGTGTATAAGTTGCCAAATGAATCGCAACCATAAAAAGAAAGAGCGGATGATAGAAAGCAATCGATGGATTACGCATTCCCTGTAATCAGGCAGATGGCAGGGTTAATTGTCCAGCAATTTTAATTCAAAACGGTGGATGGGCCGTACCTCCAGTTCCCACCCCAGGTATTCTCCTGTGGCAACCTGGACTGCGGGATGGAGCTTTGCCAGCTCCAGGGCTTCCTGGATGGTCTCGGCATCCAGCACAGTAACGCTGCCGATCATTTTATCTGCGCATAAAAGCACTTCCTGGTTTTTTTGTTCGCCATTTTCACGGAAGATTCTATACGTATCCTTTTCAACCCCAAGGTCAACAATTAATTTCCCTGACGCATGGAGGTTTTTTAAATGCGGCTCACATTCACTCACTGCTTTATGGATTTCAACGTCTGGATGGGATGCCGATAAGCTGGGAGAAAAATATCCGATGCATAAATACTTCATGGTTAAGACTCCGCATCTATTACCGAGCCTATTGAGGCTGGTAACTATTAGGCATCTTTACCGATGGACAGTTTCATTAAGGCTACTAAAACGTAAAAAAATCATTCGATGACACAGTTAAAAGGCGGCCGCTGCCGCCTTAATAGCTTGTCTAATTTCGCAGTACAGGGCTAACAACGGAATGACATTGTTATACGCATTGCTTATTCGATGCGGGTAGAAGTTCGATTGATATACGCAATGCGGATGCCGGATGAAATGCCTTGCAGGAAATCCACAAAACGCCCCACTGTTGAAATAAAGAGATTTTTCCAAACGTGTGCAAAACGTACCTCAATAACCTTGTGAATAAAGAATGCAATGGCGAGTACCAATGAAAAAGTCATCACATAGATTAAAACCTTGTTTTCTTCAGTCGCAAATTTACTGATCAACATATACCCGAAGTGGGCGTGGATCAGGTAGATCGGATAAGTGAGCGCACCGGCAATTCCAGAAAACGGCAAGCGAAGGGATTGGGCCTTAGGAAGGTTCTGGCAGGCGAACAAGATAAAAAACAGGCTAATGGCTACACCGATCACCACCGGTGAGAATTCAATGCCCTTTGACTGTGTCAAAAACCCTGCATTGCCGGTGGAAAATACGATGCAGCAAACATACGAAACCAGCAGGCTTAACATGGCTGGCCAAGTGAATCTTTCCTTAAGGATTGCGAATAACGCACCAGCACAAAAGTAATAATAATAATTTCCCATGAACGGCATATGCTGGATTTTCAGTAAAATGCCGATAAAAAATAAGATTGGCCAGCAAATGAAAATTGAATTCAATTTTTCCCTGAATCCGCAGAACAGTAGGAAAAACACTGCGGCGTAAAAGGTAATTTCGTAAACCAATGTCCAGTAGACACCGTCCACGTGTTGAATGCCCAGGTAATATTGCAGCATCGATAAGTTGGCAAGGATTTGCGCGAGGTTCACAGACATTAAATCGCCACCGTAATGCAAAGCGAACAATGACGTAAATAGCACAGCAAACCAGTAGGCGGGATACAACCTGAGTGCCCGGCTCACCGCAAATTTGGCGGCAGTTGCATTGCGGGCAGAAAAGAAGATGACATAACCGCTGATCATAAAAAACAGTTCCACCCCCAGGTAACCGTATTTGGTAAATGCAATTACCGATGGGATGTGGCTGATTGAACTGATTTTCCCGTTCGCGATGCCATTGAATGTGTAATGAAACAGCACAACGATGATGACCGCAAAAAATCGTCCGTAATCCAGCAGCGCTAACCTTTTCATGATCCCCAAGACCCTTTGTTAATTTCCACTTATACCTGGCAATAGGTATCCCCGATGGCAATACCTTTAACCATTTTTAATAATTAAATTCATTGAAGTTATGTGATTGCACTTACGTGCCTAAACAGATCGGACGGAATCTATCCGATTCCGGCAGTGATTTAAGCGTTACCAAGCCAGTTCTATACCAACGCGGTGGGCGCGAAAAAAAACATTCAGGAATTGTGAAATGCTGCCAATCTCCGTTTTGGCTAACAAATTGCTTAGCGTCCCCACCATAAAATCTACCTTTTTCGTTTTATGTTGCATTGACGCGGAAATTATTGTTTTTAAACACTTTTTTCGTGGGTAATGAGGCTGTTTCAATGATAATCAAACCATTGCCTTTGATATTGCCAAACCGGGCGCGGCGATTGTGAAAAAAGCTTCAACTGGCGTTGATTGTGTAAAGCCGGGCGTCTATACCTTTAATTTTGAAAATTTTTCAAACCGAGATGCCCCATACCGGCCATCCTGATGCCGCTACCCGCCCTTTTTTTGTTCAAGGCTGAATCCATGCATAAGACTTCGAATAACCATAGTTTCCTGTCCGGCGGAGGGGAGATGGGGCGACGTATTCGCGAATACGATTGGAATAATTCTTCCCTGGGTAACCCTTCCACATGGCCGCGTGCACTTAAAACCGCCATCAGGCTTATGCTGTCATCAGGCCACCCTATGTTTATTTGGTGGGGGCCGGATTTAATCCAGTTTTACAATGACCCTTACTATCCTTCCATCGGACCCGACCGGCATCCGAGCGCACTTGGGCAAGAAGGGCGTATTTGTTGGGCTGAAATTTGGGAAACCATTGGCCCCGCCATTGAAAAAGTGATGCGCGGTGAAGGAAATGTGTGGTGTGAAAATCATTTTATTCCCATCACCCGCAATGGCCGGCTGGAAGAAGCTTACTGGACCTACAGTTATGACCCTATCTACGATGAGACCGCACCTGATAACGTGGGCGGGGTATTGTTGATACTCACAGAAACCACGCACATTGTTCTGGAAAAACAACGGCATCGTGAGGCTGAGGCGCGCTGGCGCGAACTATTTACCAATTCACCGTCATTTATGTGCCTGTACAAAGGGAAGGACCACATTCATGAATATGCAAACCATCGCTACCACGATTTGCTCGGGGGCAGGGAGATCGCCAATAAAAAGTTACAGGAGGTATTGCCGGAAGTTTACCAACAGGGCCTGGGTGATTTACTGGACCAGGTTTACACCACCGGTGAATCCCATATCGGACATGCCGCGCCCATAGCGCTTTTTGACGCGCAAAATAATAGGCATAAACATTACCTGGATTTTGTCTTGCAACCCATCCACAACGCCGATGGCGAGGTCACGGGTATATTTGCCAATGGCTACGACGTCACCGAAAGGATCCTGCTGCAACAATCATTGGAGGAGCAGGATCGCCGTAAAGATGAGTTCCTGGCTATGCTGGCACATGAACTGCGCAATCCGCTCGCGCCTATCCGTAATGCCAGCGAACTATTAATGCAAACCGCGCAATATGGTTCCATGTCCCATTCGCTCGGTGACCTTATTAAACGGCAGGTCGTCCAGCTCACCCGTTTGCTGGACGATTTACTGGAAGTGTCGCGAATTTCACAAGGGCGGATGGAATTAAAAATGGGGCCGGTGTTGCTGGACCAGGCTATAAAATTTGCAATCGAATCCACCAGTGTTGGGGTTTTGGAAAAAAGGATTCGCCTGTTCTACGACTGCGATGAGGCGCATTTAATTGTCAACGGGGATTTTGCACGGCTGGCGCAAAGCCTGATTAATATCATCATCAACGCCACCAAATACACCGAGCACGGTGGCCAAATAAAAATCAAGGCATATCAACACGACAGCGAGGCGGTGATCGACATAACCGATACCGGGATTGGTATTGAGCACTCCATGATTGAAAAAATTTTTGAACTCTTTACGCAGGTTGATACTTCCATCGACCGAAGCCAGGGTGGCCTGGGAATTGGTTTGTCCGTAGTGCGGACGATTATGCAGATGCATGGCGGCGCCATTACTGCGCATAGTGATGGCCTGGGTAAGGGGTCGCGGTTTTCGATACGGCTGCCGCTGATGCCCGAGGTGCAATCCGTTGTGCCGCAAGCCGCAAGCGTTGAACTGGCCTCCATGAAATTCCTGCTGACTGATGACAACGTGGACGCCACCAATTCCCTCGCATTGCTATTAAACACCCTGGGCCACCAAACGACCGTGGCTTATCGGGGTGCGGATGCCTTGCGTATCCTCGCGCAGGAAAACGTTGATGTGGTGTTGATGGACATAGGTTTACCGGATATTGACGGATATAAAGTGGTGGAAGTGATTCGACGTACCGACCAGGATTTAATAGTTGTAGCTATTTCGGGTTACGGCCAGGAAGAAGATATTCGAAAAGCAATGGAAGCCGGGTTTGACGGGTACCTCACCAAACCTATCTCCCTCAATACGCTTGAAAAGAAAATCAGCGCGTTAATTGCAACCAAACGCGAATTGGAAAAAGCGGGTTAGCGTTACGCCCGTTTATTCCTGTTACCGGGCGTCCTGGTTCATAGCGGGCGCACCGCTTTTTTCACGCAGGGTGTTGTTACAATCTTCAGGTTGATAGGTTTTCTGGATTCCGCCGGTTACAAACCCGGTAAGGAACGTCAATATCAACACTGCGCAGGCGACAATAATCTGCTTGATCGGCTTCTGCGGCATAATTATTTCCTTCATAGGAATTTTAACCTAACGCGTTAATTGCGGCCGTGGGTGGTCTTACCGCCTTTACGCCCTGACTCCGACGCATTTCCGTGGCCACTGCCAAGGTTCCCTGTTTTTTTGGATTTGCTGGTGCTGTGAGTTTTTTCGCTGCGTTGTTGGGGATGCTGGCTCATGTTTTAACCCTCTTGGAAATGAAATTGCATTCTATTTTTTAGTTTTTCCAAAATCCCTTTAGTTCAACGATTCCAGTCATTCAATAACTTTTAATAGCCCAAGGATTTTTGGATCGAGCAGTTCAATGCCAGGTTTTGGATACCCCATCCATACATTGGCATGGGTTTATTTTGTGGCGGCAATGAGTGCATGGCAGTCCACGTTTTCCGCATCGCCACGTTCAACAAACGCAAGCAGCGCAGCAAACGGTGTGAGCAATGTTCCTAGGGCGATTGCGGCAGCACTCCGTGCCCCTGTCCGCTCAGGGTCAAGCCCAATGGATGGGGATTTCAGGTCGCCAGATAACGTAATAGGAATTCGCGCCGACAGAAGGCTTTGGTCTTTGGGTTTTGCATCCAGCCGCGCATTGATTTTTTCTTCCTTCAAATTGATATCGGCCCTGCCGACCAGCAGTGAATCCCCGGTATCCAATACCAATGTTTTTGATTTCAACATACCGTCCCGCACAGCGAAATCCAAAACACCGCACCGAATGTTCGTGGATTTATCCTTGCCTAAAAATAATGGCAAGGCTTCGCCAATATCGATATCCGATGCCTCAATTAATAACCGACTGATTTGGCCACCGGACATGATAAGCGCCAGTTCCCCATTGCTGGTTGCGAGGACATCGGCAAGCGATGCGCCGGTACCCGCCAATGCTACCTTCCCGCCAAAAAAACCTTTAGTCGTATTAGCGAAACGGGTGTTATCAAAAAACCGCCCCAGGCTGAGGTTGCGCAAATTCAACTGTGCTTTCATGGGGGGAATATCGGGGCGGGCATCGATATTAATGACCCCATCCAGGGTACCATCCGCCAGGATAACCTTGAGCGGGTCCAGCGTTAATTGCCCGTCGCGCAGATTAAATCGAACTTCCATGCCTTTAAACGGCACATTAGGCGCATTGATTTTTTTTGCGTTTAATTTTACATCCAGATCGGTTGCACGCAGGCGCTCCACATGTAGCGGTACATCCGGAATCAAACGGGGGCTTGCTTCCTTTTCCGCTGCCGCCCGCTTTTGCTCGGGCGTTGCCTTTTCATCATCAAGCGGTGGGGGCAAACCGATAAAGCCCCCAAGGTCGGCGCTATCCAATACATTGGACAGCAGGTCCGCCCGGAGAAAGCCGCGCGCGCCACCGATGTCATAGGACAAGTTGCCCGACAAATCACTTCCGCCTACCTCACCGGTAAATTCGCGATAACCCCACACACTGTCCTGTTTTGTCAGTTGTCCTTCCAGGCGATACGGTGGGGTGGGAGGCAAAGGAATGGCGGTGAGGTAAAACAGGTCCGCCAGGTTATCGCCGGTAATTTTTAAACTCGCATCGACACCGCTAAACCTAAACGGGTCCTTAAAGATTCCTTTCATTTCCACGCGGGTTTTATCCATGGTTATTTCAATGTCCAGTGGAAAATCTGCCCCCGGATCACGCAAGGTTTCCAGCGAACCCGCCGACGCCTGCAATGTAAATGGATGGTTTTGTAAATCGCCTTTACCCGTTATGGTGAACTCGTGTTTTATCTGCTGACTGGAATCAACGTCATCCGTGCCGCTCACCGAATCCAGCGTCAATTCGAGATTCATTTTCCTTATTGCATCGCGGTAAATAATATTTCCTTCGGTGACCTGGAGCCGTTCGATTAGCGGGAATTTGGGCCGGTCCTGGTCATTGACCGTTTCATCGCCTTTATTTGCAGTGGAAAACGTCCAGTTATTATCCTCCAGTGATTTACGCTCAAGGATAATCACCGGCTTTTTTATAATAACTGTGCCAATTTCCATTTTGCCGCGCAACAGCCCAAGCGGTTTGAAACTGATTGCCAATTCCTCCACCGCAACCATATTTGGCTCCCGGTATCCGGTGGCATTGGCGAGGCGAATGCGAGTGGCACGAGCCTGGGTATAAGTCCAATGCCAGTCAATAACAACCGGGCCATCAATACGCAACTCCCGCCCGGTAACCTCGCTTCCCTTACCTTCCATTAACCTGCGTACTATGGATTCTGAAAATATAATTACTGTTGCTATGGCCACCAGCAGTAACAATATTACGCCGGCGATAATAACTGCCAACTTATGCGTATAAATTCGTGATGCCATTGGAGTACCCACCCGTAACACTGTGCTGACGATTAGACGACAGGTCCCATCGTTTCGTTCAGTAATAAATAGTGGTTATGCCGGGACATGGAAAACCCACGGAGAATTCTTGCAGAAGACGACTCCAAATAGCGTATGTTTATTTGCAGCCAGTGAGAGGAATAAATCCATGCGAACCGCCATTGTCGTTTTAGTATGCTTATGTACCCTACCCTATGTCATGGCATTGATTTCCGGTTACTATCGCCAGAAGCAATTAGGCAACTACGATAATAAACAACCACGCGAGCAATACGCGCAATTACAAGGCCCGGGCGCACGTGCGGTTGCGGCACAACAAAACGCGTGGGAAGCCCTTATCATTTACAGCGCCGCATTATTGGCTGTGGCCGCATCCCGGGTTGAAATTACTTACCTGGCCGAAGCGGCATTCATTGTCCTTATAGCGCGCTTGCTGCACGGGGTTTTCTACCTGGCGAACCTGGACAAACTCAGGAGCCTTGCATTTTTGGTGGCGATAATTCCCTGTTTCTATTTATTTTTTGCGGTACTTACCACGCTCTATTCGCGTTAGCCATACATTCGGAAACTGTAGCAACAACCCCATCCGGGGTACGCATTATTGCTTGATTAGCATCAAAGCAAGGATTTACCATGTGACAAAATGCAGGTTTAATGGCCTGCATTCATTCTCCTAAGCTTTTCATCCTTAGGTCGGAACTCAAGGTAAATGCCCCACATACTAATCCTCGAAGATGAACCATCCATTGCGGAAAGCCTGGTGTTTGTGCTCCAGGCCGAAAGTTTTTCCACGCATTGGGAAATGCTGGCACACAAAGCTATCGATTATTTAAAAACCACACCGGTGGACCTGGTGATAATGGACGTCGGATTGCCGGACGCCACCGGGTTTGAAGCCTGTAAGCAACTGCGGAAATTTTCCGACGTGCCGGTAGTTTTTTTAACGGCGCGCGGCGCGGAACTGGATCGCGTGGTCGGGCTGGAAATAGGTGCGGATGATTATGTGGTTAAACCGTTTAGTCCGCGCGAATTGGCGGCGCGCGTCAAGGCAATCCTCAAGCGTACCCGGACCGTTTTTGCGACAGCACCCGAAAAAATCACATCGCATGTTGGTGCGCATGAATTTTTTATTGATGACAACCGTAAAATAATTTTTTATCACCAACATGCCTTGAACCTCACCCGCCTGGAATTTTCTTTATTGCAAACACTCTTAAATCAACCTGGCAGGGTTTTTAGTCGCGAACAATTACTCGATGCAGTCGGCATTAACCCGGATGCCGGTTACGACCGTAATATTGACAGCCATATCAAAACCCTGCGCGCAAAGTTGCGGGTGGTGGCAGCGGATGCCGAACCGATTAAAACCCATCGCGGGTTTGGTTATGCCTATCAACCACTAAAGAATCACCCTTAAAACCATAAAAAATGCAAATGGAATGGCTAACAAGCGGAACACATCAAATAGGAAAACGTCATGAGCCTGAGTGCGCGTATTTTTATTGTTTACCTGTTGTTTGTAATCTTATGCGGCTATTTCGTACTGCGCACAGTAATGGATGAAATCCGCCCCGGTGTGCGCCAATCTACCGAAGAAACGTTGGTGGACACCGCCAACCTACTGGCAGAATTTTTGCGCGAACCCTTACTGGAAAACCAACTGCAATCGCCGCGTATCCGTGACATCCTCCAGGCGTATGGACGCCGCCAACCCAACGCGACCATTTGGGGCGTCAACAAGCAACAGGTTAATCACCGCATCTATGTTACGGATGGCAAAGGTACAGTGTTGCTGGACTCCAGCGATATTGCGGTGGGGCAGGATTATTCGCGCTGGAATGACGTTTACCTCACCTTGCAAGGAAAATACGGTGCTCGCTCTACCCTGGAAGCCCAGGGTGATGAAAGCTCCAGTGTCATGTATGTTGCGGCGCCTATTACGCATGAAGGGAACATTATCGGCGTGGTGTCGGTAGCCAAACCCAACCGCAGTGTGCAGCCCTATATAGATCGCACCCAGCGTCGCCTGGGGTTGCTCGGCGCTGCGTTAATTTTATTGGGGCTTATTTCCGGGGCGGCGTTTTCCTGGTGGCTTAGCCGGGAATTACGTCGTTTACGTGAATATGCGTTAAATGTAAGCCAGGGCCAACGCGCTGTCTTAAAACCCGGATTTATTTCCAGCGGCGAATTGGGGCAATTGGCGCAGGCACTTGAATCCATGCGCATCCAGTTGGACGGCAAAGCCTATATCGAACAATATGTGCAAACCCTTACCCATGAATTAAAAAGCCCGCTCGCCGGTATTCGCGCGGCCAGTGAATTATTGCAAACCCCCATGAGTGACGATCAACGGCAAAAATTCCTTGCCAATATCGATTCAGAAAGTTTGCGGTTACAGCAATTAATTGAACGATTACTTAACCTGGCGTTGGTGGAACAACAGCAAAGTTTACATTCGCCCCAAAAAGTCCTGCTTAAACCCTTGATCGAATCGCTATTGGATACCCGTTCCGCACCCGTTTCGCGCAAGCATATCGAGCTGCAATTGAACCTGGATGAAAACGCGGAAGTCTACGGCGAACGTTTTCTCATTGAACAGGCGATATTAAACCTGCTGGATAACGCACTGGATTTCGCACTTGATGGCAGCCTGGTCCAATTGGAAACGCGCGCCG
This sequence comes from uncultured Cellvibrionaceae bacterium, assembly GCA_965650515.1. Taxonomy (GTDB): domain Bacteria; phylum Pseudomonadota; class Gammaproteobacteria; order Pseudomonadales; family Cellvibrionaceae; genus Cellvibrio. Next base: position 180,407 of record CBFGOY010000002.1, read on the forward strand.
CGGATAAAAGCTGGATAATCAGCGTGACCAACCAGGGTGAAGCGATTCCCGATTATGCAAAGGCGCGCCTGACCGAGCGTTTCTTTTCATTACCGCGCCCATCCACCGGTCGCAAAAGCACCGGCCTGGGTTTAAGTTTTGTGCAGGAGGTCATGAACCTGCACCATGGGGAATTGCGCTTGGAGAACACCGAAGACGGTGTACGCGCAACCTTGCATTTTCCGCGCTAGATGACTCCCCGAAAATATTGCGCCAGCCATGCACCATCGCTTCTCCCTATAAACTCCATATTCCCTCCCTGCAAAACCCACCATCAGTAGCGATCATAGGTTCACCCAACTTACGAGGAGAAACCTATGAAAAAGTCGCTGCTGTTTAAATTACTGACCATCGGTGTACTGATGGTATTGCTATTAATCCCCATCGCGATGATTGGCAGCTCCATTGACGAACGCCAGCGCTACAGCGAAGGCGTAGTGAGCGATATCGCCCGGAGTTCCAGTTATAGCCAAACCCTGACCGGTCCGGTGCTGGTCGTGCCCTATCGCAAAACCGAATACATCACCACCGTGAATGATAAGAAAGAAAAAATCACCGAAGCGCAGCAGGTTGATGGCGAATTATATTTTTTGCCCGAATTGCTCAGGGTAAATTCGGTTATGAACACCGAATTACGCAAACGCGGCATATATCGCGCGCACCTTTACCATGCAAAAAATACCATCGACGGCAAGTTTACCTTGCCACCCGCATTTGGCTTGGGCGATGAAGTAAGGCATTACGAGTTCAAGCCCGCTTATATCGCCCTGGGCATCAGCGATATTCGCGGCATCGAAAATTCATTGAGTTTGTTATGGAACCAAAAAGCATTGGATGCGGAGCCAGGGGCGCAATTAAAGATACTCGGCAATGGCATACATATAAAACTCGATTCTGTCCAGGCGGGGCAACATTATCACTTTGCGATGGACCTTCAACTCCAGGGCACAGGCCAATTCAACCTGAGCCCCTTGGGAAAGGAAACTCATCTCAGCCTGGTTTCCGATTGGCCACACCCCAGTTTTACCGGGAATTACTTACCGGTTGAACGCAGCATCGATGAAAAAGGCTTCAGTGCGCGCTGGCAAACCAGTTATTTTTCCACAAATATGGAGGAACACTTCCAGCGCTGTAGCGCATACAAGGAGTGCGGAACCCTTGAGCATACGACGCTGGGTGTCAACTTGATTGATCCGATTAACCATTACGTAAAAAGTGATCGCGCGATTAAATATGCGTTGCTATTTATTGCGTTGACCTTTGCCGGGTTCTTCCTGTTTGAAATCCTCAAACATTTGCAGGTCCATCCAATCCAATATGCGTTGGTGGGGTTGGCATTGGCATTCTTTTACTTGTTATTAATCTCTTTATCCGAACATATCGGTTTTGCATTTGCTTATGGAGTTTCCGCAACTGCGTGTGTAAGCCTGATTGGTTTTTATGTGAGTTATGTACTGCAAAGCGTTTTGCGCGCCCTGGGTTTTACCGCCGCGCTCGCGCTGCTTTATGGTTTGCTATACGGTTTACTCAGCGCTGAAGATTACGCGTTGTTAATGGGAGCAATCCTGTTATTCGCGATGCTTGGTACGTTTATGGCACTCACGCGCAATGTGGACTGGTATAACCTGAATAATTCAGCAAGCAATTCCATTGGCAAAGCGGCAGCTACAACCGCTGAATAATCCAGATCCCTACAGCGCCCTTGAAAGTGCGTTATGCGGCCAGTTTGTTGAAAACATCGCCAACAGACTAATGCAGCCATCCACAAAACCTGTGGATAAATTTGTGGATGGCCCTTTGGTAAGCACCGCAAGGACAGAAAAACAAAGGCGCGCCGCTTATTGGTTAATATAAAAACAGTGAAGCTCACTGCACCAGGCGACCTGACGGTAAGTGAATACAATCGAGAAATCCATTTCCCTCAGCCTACCTTGTATTGAATCCAGTTGATTTACACGGACCCCACAGTATCCAGCCCCGGTACTTTATTGAGATCGCTGATTTTTTTAGTCCTCTCCAGGGCCGCATGGAGCGATGTGGCTATCTCTTCGGAGCGAATGGCCAATACGGAGAGCAAGGTATCACTCAACCCATGGGATGATTCGCAGTATCCTTGTAAAAAAATCGGGACCTGGAACTGTTCATGGGTTTTGACCTGGTAATTCCTGTCCACCTCGAAGCCTCCCATATATTCCGCGATAGGTGCCAATATTTCCCGATGCTTTTGCCGTTGGTAGCCCGTGGCCAAAATCACCATGTCATATTCACAAACGTTCAATTCACCGTTAAGGGTATTACGGATACATAATTGAACGCCTTGTTGTGTCGCATTCACTTTTTCTATCACACTTGAGCTGCGAAAAGTGTGGCGCATTACCTGGGAAACTTTCTGGCGATAGAATATTCCGTAAATCTGCTCGATCATCGGAATATCAACTGCGGAGTAATTCGTGTGTCGATATTCATGCAGCCACTGCTCCCGCTCCGCCTGATTTTGCCCAAATACCAGGTCCGTTGCATAAGGAGAGAAAATCTCGTTCACAAAAGGGCTGGAGTCTGCGGGTTTTAATGAAAAACTGCGCACGATTAAATCCACCTGCGCAGAGGCGTAGTGGTCATTTAAATCGATAAACACTTCTGCTGCACTTTGTCCTCCGCCAACAATAGCGACACGGGCTGGCTTGCCCGCTACCATGCAGGCCTGATCCGCCATAGCTTCCATATATTTTGCGTGATGGAAGATGCGTTTATCTTCTTTAAACGGTCGGAAAATATCGGGAATGTAAGGTGTGCCTCCGGCACTGACCACCAGGGATTTCGCTTCCCTGGTTTTTTCCCTGCCCTGGGTGTCCAGCGATAATACCCTCACGGATTTTATCCGTCCCTGGTTCAGCAGCGGCTCCACCGAAATAACGTCTTCACCGTATTGGCACTGGTGTGCAAAGTGTTTCGCCACCCAACACAGATAATCGTTAAATTCCAATCGGCTCGGAAAAAAAGTACCCAGGTTAATAAAATCCACCAGGCGCCCATGCGCGTGTAAATAATTAATAAACGAGTAAGGGCTGGTAGGGTCTCGCAATGACACAAGATCTTTCAAAAAAGAAATCTGTAAATCACTCTGGCTGGTAATAGTGTTACCGTGCCACCGATAGTTGGATTGCTTTTCTATAAACAACACATTCAGAGCGCGATGGATTTCTTTTTTTGCATCGAGCGCAATGGCCAGGGCGAGGTTTGATGGCCCACACCCAACTCCGATCAGGTCATAAATTACTGATTCCTTATAAATATCCATTGTTCATGCCTATCTTTTATTTGGACGTTAATAACGCGGTTCTTTTGTAAAAGTTCATTACAAATTAACCGGCAGCTTTACCACCCAGGGGGCAACACTGCCGAGCTTTTCAGTGGTCTCGGTTAATTCACGTTCCGGGTGGGACGCACTCACAACGCCAGCCCCTGCCTGCAACCAGGCTTGCTGGTTATGTCCAAGCAAACTGCGCAGCACCAAGGCCGCATCCAGGGTGCCATCGTGATCAACACGCAATACCGCACCGGCGTAGAGGCCGCGGCTTGTTGCCTCGTGACGGCGGATTTCAGCAAAGGCTTCGCGCTTGGGAATTCCCGAGGCGGTAACGGCTGGAAATAAACTGACAAAGGCATGCCAGGCGTTGTAATCAGCGCGCAATTCACCACATACGGTTGAAGCCAGGTGCTGCACTGAGCCGCGCACTTTACGCTCCATGAATTGACGCACCGCAACCGATGAAGGTTCGCAAACCTCATGCATTTCCTCTACGGATAAACGAACCGAAATAGCGTGTTCGTGGGTTTCCTTGGGATCGCTATAAAGCTCATTGAAACGCGACAGGTCTTCATCGGCCAGGCCATCAAGGCGGCGCGTGCCCGCGAGCGGTTCTGTTGTAACAAGGCCGTGTGGATCGACGGACAAAACAATCTCCGGACTAAAGCCGCTTGCCTGCCAACCGCCGAGGCGCAAGGAGAACGAACGCGACGGCGTATTCTTGCGGCGCCCAAGCAGCCAGGTCGCGACGAAATCGGGCGTGAAATCCAGCAATTGCCGACGCGACAAAATAACTTTTTCCAATTCACCGTTATGGATTTTTTCCAGCGCGCCGCTCACCGCATCCTGGTACGTCAGGCTATTGGCGATTTCCACACCCGCAGTAGTGAGCGATGGCAAAACCGGAGCGCGATTTAAAATGTCGCGTACTTGCCGTTCCAGCCCCGGTTTTTCCGAGCGGATACGTACCGGACCTTTACCGAGGGATACGGAAATTTCGGGCTGGCACAGGTAAAGCAGCGGAACATTTCCGGCACGCTCATTTTCGGTTAGCAATTCAGGGGTTTTTAACGCGTAGGAAAGTTCAAAGGTAGACCAACCACCTGCTTGCCATTGGCCTTGCCAACTCGCTAATTCCCTGGCGAGCGCCTGGCAGAGTTCAGAGCCGTTGATTTTTTTTGCAGTGACGGTTTCACCCTGGCGGGTTTCAATTCGATCCGCGAACAAGGTTACCGAACGGACAACACCACCACCGAACCAGCACTCGCCGCCTTGCTCGTAAATTAAATAATCATCAAACAATTCGCTGTTAGCGAGCGCCGCTGCATATTCCATGGTTTGGTTGTGGACATTTGCGAGGCTCTTTAACGGTTCCAATGTATCAGTAGTCATTTTTAGCTTCTCCGTAATGGTTTTGGCGACAATCTGGTATCACAGAATTAAATGTATTGAAAAAGTAAACAATTATCATTTAGATTACAACAATCATTATTATTAAATTTTATATTTGCTATAAATTGTCGTTTAACTTTGTTTATCAATGGGATCTGATGATGACTACCGATGACATCCGGCGAAAATTGCTTCAACGCCTGGCTGAAGCGCGCGGCTTACAAAATTCGCCAGAAAATAATGCAGGTGGGAAAGGCGCGGAACCGGCGCGCACTATTCCGCCAGTTTCCCGGGATAGTGTTTTGCCGCTTTCCAACGCCCAGGAACGGATGTGGTTTTTGCACCGGCTCGATCCATCCGCATCGGCTTATAACGTGTGCGTGCTCTGGCATTTGCGCGGCAACCTGGACCGGGAGGCATTGCGAAAAAGTGCGGAACGGATTACGCAACGCCACAGTATTTTTCGCACGATTTATGTCACTGACGAGAGCGGCAGCGCACGGCAACACATCCTGGCGCAGCTCCCGCCCGAATGGAGTACTGCGGACCTGCGCAATTTGTCCGGGGATAAACGCGCGACCCAATTAACGGCGCTTGCGCAAGCAGCGAGCACCGCGCCTTTCGACCTGGGTTCCAAAAGTCCGCTGCGATTGCTGCTGGTTGCCTTAACCGACGAACACCACGTACTGGTGATGGTGGGCCAGCATATTGTGTGGGACGGCCCCTCGTTTGGTGTTTTCTCGGGTGAACTTGCCGATGGCTATAACCTGTTTTGCAATCCAGGCAGTGATAAGGATGCTGACCGGTTTCCGTCGCCGCCCGCGCAATATGTTGATTTTGCCCATTGGCACCGCCTCCAATGGCAAACGGCTTCGGCAAAGCGCTTGTCGGAATTGGCGTTTTGGGAATCGCAACTTTTACCCTTGCCCGAGCCTTTGGATTTTCCGGCCGATTTTGATCGCAACCAGGGCAATGATGAGGCGGGAGACTGGTGCACAGAATCCCTGGATGCCGCCGCAACAAAAGCCTTGCTCCAACTTGCCGGGCAGGAACATTTGACCCCCTTTGAAATCCTGGTCGCCGCCATCGCGTTATTGATGACCCGCCTGGTGCGCTCCCCGGAAGTCACCATCGGCACTATCGCGTCCCATCGCAACCTTCCGGAACTCCATGGCGTTATCGGTAACTTTGGCAATGTTGTGCCCTTGCGCCTGGCGGTGAACAACAGTTGGAGTTTCCGCAAGTTGCTGCGGCAATGTGCAGCGCGTTGTCGCGCCGCATTTGCGCACGCCGATTTGCCCTTCGAATACCTGCTTGATCATTTCAATATTCCGCGCGGTGAATCCCGCAGCCCCTTGCTGGATACCATGGTGACTTTCCTTAGCCACGGCATGGCAGCGCCGGCAATGCAAGGATTGGATGTGCAATGGCAAAAACATTTCAACGGCACCTCGCAAATCGATCTTTCATTTGATGCCTTGTTGCAAGACGGTTGCCTGCACCTGCAAGCCACCTGGCGGCGTGCGCGTTATCGCCCCGATACCGTGCCCAGGCATTTGCGGCGCCTGGCGCGTTTGCTCAGCGAATGTGTGGCGGCGCCCGATGCGCCCTTGGCCGGACACTCACTGCTCTTACCCGAGGAATATTCCCTGTTGCGTGAATCCTGGGGCAGGAGGCCGGTGCAACCCGCCGCTGCGGATACCCTGGTGGGCTGGTTTGAAAATACGGTACGCAGGCATCCGCAGGCCCTGGCCCTGTGCGGTATCGACGCAAACAACGGGCTTAGTTTTACCGCGTTGAATGCCCGCGCCAATCGCCTGGCACGCTGGCTGGTTGCCCGCGGCATAGGTCCCGAGGATCGGGTGGCCATTGCCCTGCCGCGCCAGCCCGAATGGTTTGTTGCGATGCTTGCAACCCTCAAGGCGGGCGCCGCTTTTGTGCCCATTGATCCGGCCTATCCGGCGGACTATATCAAGCGCGTGATTTCCCTGGCCCAACCCGGATTGGGCTTTATTGATAGCTCGGTCGAGCTTGACGCGCCGGGATTATTGATGACCTTAACGGCGGCGGAACAGGCGGCGGCGGGGTTGGCGGACGATGACCTGCGCGATAGTGAACGCCGCGAACCGTTACAGCCTGCGCATCCGGTCTGTGTGATTTTCACTTCCGGTTCCAGCGGCAAACCCAAGGGCGTGGTGGTTGCCCACTCCGCCCTCGTTAACCTGCTCGCAAGCCATCGCGAAGATCTCTACCAGCAGGCGGCCCGGCACACCGGCCGCGAGTTGTTCCGCGTCGGCCACGCCTGGTCATTTGCCTTTGACGCATCCTGGCAACCCGCGCTATGGATGTTTGATGGCCACGAGCTGCATGTATTTGACGTAACCGTCATGCAAGACCCTATCGCGCTGGCGCGCGAGATTATCCGGCGGCGCCTGGATTTTATTGAACTTACCCCTGGAATGCTCGATGAAGTCCTGCCCTGGCTCCAGTCCGGGCTGACCGACGCCGGCGGAAAGCACCTGCCCGGCCATGTGCCGGCGATCCTGGGTTTCGGCGGGGAATCGGTGAAGCAAGCGCTGTGGGAGCGCATCCTCACGTTGGAAACCAGCAGCGGGTTTAACCTTTACGGCCCCACCGAAGCCTGCGTCGATACCATGATTGCAAAGGCGGCAGCCAACGAACCGCCGAATATCGGCAAGCCCGTCGGCGGGGCGCAGGTCTATGTGCTGGATGCCTGCCTCCAGCTCGCCCCGCCCGGCGTGGCCGGGGAACTGGCGATTGCCGGCGAAGGCCTGGCGCGCGGCTACATTACCCGTGGCGACCTCACCGCCAGCCAGTTTATTGCCAATCCCCACGGGGCGCCCGGGGCGCGCCTGTATCGCACCGGTGACCGGGTGCGCTGGCTGCCCGGCGGGGTCATGGAATACATCGGGCGCATTGATGAGCAAGTGAAAATCCGCGGCTTCCGCGTTGAACCCCTGGAAGTGGAGGCCACGGTGGAGAAGCTACTCCAGCGCCCCTGTGCCGTGGTCGCCCGGCCTTCGGCATCCGGCACCCTGCAACTCCTGTGTTTTATCGAAACCGCCGGAGCCGGCGCTGCGGCATCCGCAGATACCGATGCCATGTTGCAGCTCTGTGCCGCCTCCCTGCCCGCGCACCTGGTCCCCAAATACATCATTCCCGTGCAACGCTTGCCCCGATTACCTAACGGCAAGATCAACCGCCGCGCCCTGGTCATGCCCGCGGGACTGGAAACAGCCCAGGGGCGCCGGCCCCGCACGCCGCTCGAACACCAGCTTTGCCGACTCATGGCGGAAGTGCTGGGGCGGGCGCAAATCAGCATTGACGATGGGTTTTTCGAATTGGGCGGCGATAGCATTTCGGTCATCAAACTGGTCAGCCTCGCGCGCCGCGACGGCCTGACCCTGACCGCGCGGCAGGTTTTCGATGCCCGCTGCGCCGCCCGCCTGGCCCCGCTCCTAGAAGCCGGCGGTGCATCCCCGAACCATAAAGCCCCGGTCCACGATACTGAAGACACCGGCCCAGCCACCCCCACGCCGCTGATGGCGCGCTATCTGTCCCTGGGCCGACCATTGCGGCGCTTTGCCCAGGTTGTTTCGCTGGCTTTACCGGCCACCATCCGCGAAGCGGAAATCCAGGCGCTGCTGGACGCGCTTTTGCAACGCCACGCCATGTTGCGCGCGCGCCTTGTCAATCCGGCTGATACGCAAGGAAGTTACCTGGAACTCCCCGCCATCGAAGACGCGGCCCAAGTCCAGCTCGCCGACCTGAGCCACCTGGGCGACAACGCGAGTATCGCGCGCGCCGTGTGCGAACGCCTGGAACCTTCCGCCGGGCGGATGCTGGCGGCTGCCCTGGTGCGCGACCAACAGCGGAATACACTCTGGCTGGCGATAAGCCATCTGGTTATGGATGCCAGCTCCTGGCACATAGTGGCGGGCGACCTGGCATTGGGCCATTTGGCCCAGGAGCGCGGCCAGCCCGTTGCGCTGCCGCCGGTCCCGACCGCCTGGCGGACCTGGTCCGCCGCGCTTGCGCCGGAGCCGGCAAGCCCCGCCGTTGCACACGGAACCCTGGCGGACGCGCAACGCAAAAGCTGGGTGTTGCCGCTGGAGCAAGGGCATTGCCCCGCCACCGCCGCCGCGCGCCGCCTCGGTGTGCCTGTCGCCGGTTTCCTGCCCGCGCTTACCCTGCTGGCCGCCGTGCGGGCGGGCCTGGTTCCGGGGCGTGACCGGACGCTGGCCCTGGTCATGGAACGCCAGGGGCGGGAACCCAGCGCCCCCGGCCAGGACCTCTCCCGGACTGTCGGCTGGTTCGCGCGGGAATCCAGGCTCGAGTTGCAAGTATCCGCCATAGACTCCGACGAAGCCCTGGCGAGGTTGCTGCAACAATGGTGCGGGGCGATTGCCCGGCTCGACGACACCGAGCCGCTGGCCGAAGGCCCCCTTTCGGCCGCGGCATCCGGGCCGGAATCCTGGCAATTGGGGTTCAATTTCCTCGGTGATTTCGCCGCCGGGGGCCAGGACGAGCCCTGGGCGCCGCAGCCGCGTATGGAGTTACTGGCAGAAGCCTGCGGTGAGGATTGGCCGCTGCTGCATAACCTGGATGTGAGCGTACGCTACATCCAACTGGACAGCGCACGCCGGCTATGTTTCGACGCCTTGACCGGCTCCACGCACTTGGACAGCGCCGCCCTGGATCGCCTGTTTGCCCAGTTGCAGGCTGTGCTTACCCGGCTCAACCGGCCGACCCGGTTGGTGCCGGATGAGTCCGATTTGAAGGAAGTGACTCCGCTGCAATATGAAATGCTGCGGCACTGCGGCGGGGACACCGACCCCTGGACCACCCAAATGGAAATTGCCCTGGAGACGCCGCCAGCACAACCCTTGTCCGCCGAGGCCCTGCAACAAAGCGCGGCCCGGCTGCTGTCCCGCCACCAGGCCCTGCGCGCCGGCTTTTTGCGCGATGGCGCAGCCACCTTTATCCCCGAAGCCCTGGAACCCGATTGGCAAAGCCTGGATTGGCGCGGCGAAACGGCCGAAGCCCAGCAACACCGGTTGGATTCCATCCGCGAACAATGGCACCGGTACCGCTTTAACCTGGCCCAGCCACCGCTGGTGCGCTTTATGGCCCTGCGCCTGGGCGAACACCAGTGGCGACTGCTGGTGAATTGCCACCATCTGTTACTGGATGGCTGGTCCGCGCCGCGCATATTGCAGGAATGGCTCGATGGCGCCTGCGGCCGGCTCCCGCAGGATGAGCCACAGCTCCCCTGGGGCAACTACCTGGATTGGCTCCATTCGCAGGATCGCACCCTGGCCTGGCGTTACTGGAACCGCGCGTTGCACGGGTTGGAAACTCCTTCGCTGCTATGCCCCGGGCGGGCAGTCCGCACCCCCAGCACGGACCTGCGGATCGCCTTATCCGCGAGCCACAGCAAAACCCTGGTGGAACGGGTACGGAAGGCCGGGGTTTCGTCCGCCGCGCTCTACCAGCTGGCCTGGGCCTTGACCCTGGCTGGTGAGCTTGGCCAGGACGATGTGGTCTTCGGTCTGTTTGATTCCGGCCGGACCGCACCGGTCGAGGGGCTGACAACGCTCGTGGGGTTGGTGACGCAGCTGATCCCGCTGCGCATAAACACCGATTCCACGGCATCCGTAGCCACCCAACTGCGCGAGCTGCAAGCACGGCAATTTGAATGGCAGGCCCAGGTGCCGGTACGTATGGATAACCTCGAACCTGCCCATCGCTTCGGCGAATTCCTTGACACCCTGCTCGTGGTTGAAAACGCGCTGGACGGGGACGCGAGGATGGAATCCCGCACTGCACCTTCCACCCCCGCATCGCTCGCGCTGATCCGCGAGCAGCGCTGGCGCGATTCCATCGGCCAGGTTGCCGGGCTGTTCGTGTATCCCCAACACCCCATTGAATTGCGCCTGTGTTACGACCCCTTGGCCCTTGGCCAGGCGCGTGCGCAGCAACTACTGGCCCGGTTCCAGCACCACCTGGAGCAACTGATCCTGGGCCTGGATGCGGAACCGACGGCCCCGGCCAGCACCGGCTCACACCAAAACCCACCCTTGATCCCGGCGGAGACTGACCATGAGTGAAAGCCTTTTTGACGACGATACAATTCCCTTTTTGATCCTGATAAACGCTGAACGCCAATATTCCATCTGGCCCGACGTATTGCCCGTGCCCGCCGGTTGGCAGCCTGTCCGTGGGCCCATGTCGCGCCAGGGTTGCCTGGACTGGCTGGAAAGCCACTGGACGGATTTGCGTCCCTATTCCTTACAAAAAAGCCAGCCCTTGCAACAAACCCAATCCGTGCAAGACAACCCGGAACAGGCAGCGAAGGAGGAACTCGCATGAGCACGCGGGAAAATCCCCCGACCGCGCCGGACAGCCTGCACGCCCGCTTCGCCGAACAGGCGCAACGCTGGCCGCAACGGGTCGCCCTGAGCTACCGGGACCAGCAGCTCACCTACCGGCAACTGGAGCAGCGCGCGAGCATCCAGGCAGCCCAACTCCGCGCCCAGGGGGTGCGCCCCGGTGATTTGGTTGCCTTGATGTTGCCGCGCGGCCTCGAACTGGTGGTACAGGTACTCGCCATCCTCAAGGCGGGCGCCGGCTATGTGCCGATTGACCCCAAATACCCGCTGGAACGGGTCGAGTGGATGATCGAATCCAGCAACCCGGTGCGCCTGCTCACCCTGCCGGACATTTGCGCGCAACTCTGGACGGCAGGCCTGCCCGAAGCGATCCGCAACCGGGTTACCTGGGTTGGGAACCATGGTGCCGTCAACGAGGCCTTACCCCTGGCGGAAACCACTGTCGCCTCGCCCGCTACCCCTGAAGACTCCGGCAGCCATGGCCTTGAGGTCGCCTACATAATCTTCACCTCCGGCTCCACCGGTAAGCCCAAGGGGGTGATGGTCGGGCACGGGCAAGTCCTCAGCTTGCTGGATGCAGTCATGCCCCGCCTGCGCTGCGACCATACCGATGCCTGGACCCTGTTCCACTCCCTGGCGTTTGATTTTTCCGTGTGGGAACTCTGGGGTGCGCTGACCACCGGCGGGCGCCTGTGCATAGTGCCGCAGGATAGCGCCTGGTCGCCCGAGGCTTTCGCACACCTGTTGCGCGAGGAGCAGATCACCATCCTTAACCAAACCCCTTCGGCTTTCTATGCCCTGACCCAGGCCGAAAGCCAGGCGTGCGCGGCCGGAGCCAAACCCCTGTCATTGCGCAGCGTCATTTTCGGGGGCGAGGCCCTTAACCTGCACCAACTCCACCGCTGGTGGGCCAGCTACCCCCCCGGCCAACCCCGGCTTATCAATATGTACGGCATTACCGAAACCACCGTCCATGTCACCTGGCTCGAACTCACCCCGGCGCTGGCCGAGGTTGACGGCAGCCCCATCGGGGAAGCCATACCGGGGCTGGAGGTTCACCTGCTGGACCAGGCCCTGAACCCGGTGGCGGACGGGGAGCCGGGCGAGATCCACGTCGGCGGCCGCCAGCTCGCCCTGGGCTACCTGGGCCGGCCGGACCTTACCGCAAGCCGGTTTATCGCCAGCCCGTTCCGCAGCGGCGAGCGCCTCTACCGCTCCGGCGACCTGGCGGTCAGGCGCGACGGCGAATTGTTTTACCTCGGCCGCGCTGACCGGCAATTAAAGATCCGCGGCTTCCGCATAGAACCGGGGGAAGTGGAAGCGGCGATAGAGACCCATCCGGCTGTACAGCGCTGCGCAGTCCTCGCCCAGCCGACGAAAGACGGCCAGCCTCCCGAGGGGCTGCTCGCCTTTTTGGTCGCCCGGCCGGGAACCGGCCTTCCCCTACCCCAGGCGACCGCCCTGCGCCATTACCTGGCCGAACGGCTACCGGTGCACTGCCTGCCCTCCGGGTTCCTGTTTGTGGAGGCCCTGCCGCTCACCATTAACGGAAAGCTCGACCAGGCCGTGTTATGGCAGCAATGGCAAACCGAACAAGAGCGCCTGGGCCCGCGCCAGCAACGCCTGGACCTGCTGCGCGCACGCCTGGCCGAAGCCTCCACGGCCGGCCAGTAACCCATCCACCAGAACTTTACATTGATTCAGAAGGAGATAAGGGAATGAATGAAGTACCGTCTTCATCAGCAATACTCAACGACATACTGGCGCTGGTCGCCGCCAAAATGAAACTGGACCCGGGCAGCCTCTCGGCGGATACCGATCTCTTCGCCCTGGGCCTGGATTCGATCACCCTCATGGGTCTGGTTGCCCATTGGCGCGCCGCAGGCCATAGGGTGGACTTCGCCAGCCTCGCCAAAGCGCCGCGCGCCGGGGAATGGGTCCGGTACCTGGCCGCGCCGGTGCCTGCGGCAAACGCTGCCGATGCCCAGGGCCTCTGGACTTCCACACCCGGACGGCAGGATGACCCCGTGCCCCTTGCACCCATGCAATACGCCTATTGGCTGGGGCGCGACCCGAAACAGCCCCTGGGGGGCGTCGCTGCCCACCTGTACACCGAATTTGATCGGGCCGGCGCCCCGGCGCTCGATCCGGATCGCCTCGGCCGGGCCTTGCAACGCCTGGTTGAACGCCACGCCTCCCTGCGCCTGAAAGTGACTGCCGACGGCCAGCAAACCTGCCTGCCGGCGGAACAGGCGGGATCGCTACGGGTAATGGATTTGCGCAACACCGCAGCGGCGGATATCCAGCAACAACTGGACACCACCCGCCAGCAATACTCATCCCGAATGCTGGATATCGAGGCCGGCGAAGTGTTCGCCATAGCGCTGAGCCTGCTGCCGGATGGCTGCCGTTTGCACCTGGATGTGGACATGATTGCCGCCGATGCCGTCAGTTACCGCACCCTGCTGCGCGAGCTGGCCCTGTTGTATGAAAACCTTGATGTCACCCTGCCGGCGTTGCCGGTCAGCTACAGGGATTGCCGGATCGCCGCCGAACGCCGCTGGCCGGCGGTAAAACGCGGTGCGGGCCAATGGTGGCAAAACCGCCTCTATACCCTACCGGAAGGGCCGCAGCTTCCGTTGAAACCGGTGCCGGAACCTTCATCCGCCGCAAAACCCCGAACCACGCGCCGGCACTTCCATTTCGACGCCGGATTGCGCAATACCCTCTATGCCCAATGCCGCCAACATGGCCTTACCCCGGCGGCGGTGCTGGCGACCGTCATGGCGGAAACCCTGGCCGGTTGGAGCAGCGAGCCGCGCTTCCTGATTAATGTTCCGTTGTTCCTGCGCCCCATGGATGGCCCGGATGTGTCGGGAGTGGTTGGGGATTTCAGTAGCTCCGTTATGCTGGATGCCGATTTGAGCCGCATTGAAAACTTCACCGAGCGCGCCCGACAAATCCAATCCCGCCTTCACGAGGATGCGGCCCATGCGGACTATAACGGGGTGCAGGTATTGCGCGACCTCGGCCGTATGAAGGGGCGACAAGTGACTGCGCCGGTTGTATTTACCAGCGCCCTGAACCTGGGTGAGCTGTTCGATCCGGCGGTTCGCCGCGTGTTCGGCGATCCGGTGTGGATTATTTCCCAAGGGCCGCAAGTCTTGCTGGACACCCAGATCACCGAACTGGATGGCGGCCTGCTGCTCAACTGGGACTGCCGTGAGGATGCTTTCGTAGACGGCGTGCTCGATGCCATGTTTGCCTTTTTCCACCAGTCCGTTATAGCGCTGGCGACGGTTCCGCAAACCTGGTCGCGCTGCCTGGCGGATAGCTTGCCCGCCGACCGCACGCGGGCCCAGGCGCCGGCGCCAATCTTCTGCACCCCAGACTTACCCCCGGCACCGCCGCAAACCCCGATTGAAAAAGCGATAGCCGCCGTATGGGCTGATGTACTCGGCGGCCGGGGTGACAACATCAACCAGAACCTGTTTGCCGCCGGCGGCGATTCGGTGTTGGCCAACACCCTGGTCGCCCGGTTGCGGGAAATTTTCGGGGTCCAGGTTATCGACATGCAGCGCTTGTTTAACGCCCCCACCATCGCCGGATTGGCGGAGGCCATAGGCAATGCGGGCCTGGAGCAAATGACCCGGATCGCCGGGATCTACTGCGAAATCCTTGAGCTGGATGACGCGGCGCTGATGGCTGAATTTGCGGAGGCAAGCGCACCATGACCCACGATGATCCGGCTTTCGATGGCCTGACCCCCTGGCCCGATGACCTGGTACAACGCTACCGCACGCAAGGGATTTGGGGCGATACCAACCTCGCCGATTGGCTGGAGGCCGCGCTGGCGCCGCGCCTTGACGACCTGGTCCTGAGCGGGCCCGGTTTCCCGGGCAACCAATGGCAGGACCTCACCGGCAAGGAGCTGCTAGCCCTGGTGAAGCGCATGGCGACCGGCCTGGGCCGCCTGGGGTTATCCCCCGGCGACCGGGTAGTGATGCAAATCGGCAACACCAATGCCTTTGTAGTTACCCTGTTCGCCTTGTTCAAGCTGGGAGTGATTCCGGTGATGGCCTTGCCGGGACACAGGCGCCGCGAGATCGAACATTTTCTACGCCTGGCCAAGGCGCGCGCCTGGTTGGCCAGCGAGGGCGACGCGGGTATGGATTTCCGTGACCTGGGGGCCCAACTGCGCGATGCGGTACCGGAACTCGAACACATCATCATCGATACAACAAGCCCCGGCGCCCACCGGACCCTGGCGTCCCTGTTGGATGGAGATGCCGGTCACTTGCCGGCCTACAGCGCCGATCCGGCCGGTATCGCCTTGCTCCTGTGTTCCGGAGGCACGACCGGCCTGCCGAAGCTTATTCCCCGCACCCATCGCGATTACCTCTACAACGCCGGGGCCAGCGCCGAAGTGTGCGAATTGACCGCAGCGGACCGCTACCTGGTCGCCCTGCCCGCCGCCCATAACTTTCCCCTGGCCTGCCCCGGTATCCTCGGGGCGTTTAGTGCCGGAGCCAGGGTCGTTATGTGCCCGGCCCCTAGCCCCGAAATCGCCTTTGACTGTATCGCACGCAGCGGTGCCACGGTTACCGCCCTGGTGCCGCCCCTGGTCCGGGTTTGGCTTGAACACGCCGCCCTGGTTGCTCCGCCGCCGGCTAGCCTGCGCTTGCTGCAAGCAGGCGGTGCGCGCCTCGATGCGGCTTTGGCGAAGCGCGTATGCGCGGAACTGGGTTGCGCCCTCCAGCAGGTTTTCGGTATGGCGGAAGGCCTGCTCAATTACACCCGCGCCACCGACCCGGACCTGCTGGTCCAAAACACCCAGGGGTGGCCCCTATCCGACCTGGACGAGATCCGCATTGTCGACCCGGATGGCCAGGATGTGGCCCCCGGTAAGCGTGGCGAACTCTGGACGCGCGGCCCTTATACCCTGCGCGGGTACTACAAGGATGAAGACGCCAATCGCCGCTCCTTCAGCCCCGAGGGTTATTACCGCAGCGGGGACCTGGTGCGCCAGCTTAGCTCCGGCCACCTGGTGGTTGAAGGGCGCGTACGCGAGGTGATCCGCCGGGGCGCAGAAACCGTATCGGTTGAGGCCCTGGAAACCCTGCTTGCCAGCCACCCGGCGATCAAGGATGTCGCCGTAGTCGGCCTACCCTGCGAACGGCTCGGTGAGCAGGTCTGTGCGGTGTTGGTCCTCGCCGGGGACACCCAGCCCCCCGGCCTGGGGGAATTGCGCAACTTTTTGATCGACCAGGGAGTCGCGCGTTTTATGTTGCCGGACACATTGGCCTTTATCGACAAACTACCCATGACCGCCGTGGGCAAGGTTGCCCGCCAGCAACTTATCGCGACAGTGCTCCAATCCCGCCAAAACCCTGAAACCCCTGAACTCCCTGCAACCCAAGGATTATTGACACCATGACCGAAGAAACCCTTACCCATCCAACCCAATCATCCGCCGGCAACCGCACCGCAGCCGTAACCGCTCCCCAATGGTTAGCGGACGAGTATGAAGCGGGCAATGACGGCCAATACCTGGCTGCCCGCCAGGCCCTGGAGTCCATCGGCCTGTGGGATTCCCCACCCACCGGCCATGCCGTAGATGTCGGCTGCGGCAGCGGTCGCATGGCCGAAGCCCTGGCTCGCCATGGCTGGCAAGTGCGCGCGCTGGACGTATCCCAATCCATGGTGGCCGCCGCCGCCCGGCGCTGCCAGGGCCTGCCCGTTACCGCCAATGTGTGCGACGCCCGGCAGCTAACCCTGACTCCACGTTACTACTCCCTCGTCACCAGCTTCTGGATGCTCCATTGGCTGGAAGATCCCCGCCCCACCTTGCAACAAATGACCAAAGCCGTGGTTCCCGGCGGCCATTTGGTATTGCAATGGAGCTGCGGCCAGCCCCGCTCCCAGGGATTCCTGTTGCGGGACACCATCCAGGAAGTCTTCGCCCGCCCGGCCTGGCGCGAGCGTTTACAAGAAGCGCCCCTCGCCATGTACCAACACCCGTTGGATGAAGTCTCCGGGTTTGTCCGCGATGCCGGCTTTGAAATCCTGTCAACGCGCGAAAACATCATGGTGGGCGGCGGTGAAAGTCCGGAAAAACTCAAGCGCGCATTACGCTCCGCCGCCTTCGCCGCGCAAACGGTAATCCTGGGGGACGACGTGGACACGCTTATTGATGAATGCCTGCAACTGCTGATGGAACGCCAGGCATTACAAGTAGCAAATACCGAGCTGATAGCCCGGCTCAAATAAAGCAAGGCAACACGCAAAGCGATCAAATGTGAAAAAGCCGGAGGGGTACTCCGGCTTTTTAATTTTTGAATGTATTGAATGACGCTTCAACGCCTCAAACAGCTGTGGCTTTGTAGCGGATTGTTTTGCAGTAGCCTAGTGTAAAATCGCAAAACAAGGAACGGAAAATCCGTCAGACTGGTTTGCCTTGTTAATGCTTTTTCTTCTTCTCTTTTTGTTGCTCAACAAGCAGCTTACCTATATTTGATTTTCCCTTCCTGGATTTTGCTTCTTGCAGAGTTAGGCGTGTTTTCTTATTTTTCTCGTTCATTTTTACGGTTCCTAGCTAATTTAAATTGAGCCAACTCTTCATCGGTTAGGTGGTACAAATCTGGATCGTTTTCTATGATTCGGTCAATTTCTTCATCCGATACTTGGTTAATTCTCTTGGAATCTGATAAACCCCGAAGTTTACGAGCTTGCTCCAAAGTAATGCGTGTGGTTCTCTCAGTCATAATGCGAGCCCCTTAGGGAAAGTCCGGCTTTCGTACATTTCGATCTCTTGGCGCTTGGCGGGACGGACAGATATTATGCGGTTCACTATACGTCCTTGATCGTAGACACGAATCGTGTACGCAACAAATAGTATACCTACAGGGCCCTTTCCAATCGTCTGATATCTTTTTTCACCGTAATCTTTACGACTATCCAGTCTCTCTTGCCTAAAAGGATCATCCCAAATCAATACTGCATCCCAAAAATCAATCCCCCTTTCCAGTAGAGTTTTTTCTCGTTTAGCTTCATCCCACTCAAACTCCATACCTTTTCTCCTTTTTTCCTATGATATAGCTGAACAATTAACGCCAAGCTCAACCGCAACGCCTGTTTATGTGTTATTTCTTTCCAATTTTTTTGCCGTATGACGACCGCAAATTATCCCGATAATAATAAAAATAGAAAGCGATACCAGGAAACTTCTTTGGTGATTTCCATTTGTTTCATAACGTCGAGCTCAACGGCAATTTGTAAGTTGTGACTTTGGGGAATACTTTGCCCAGCAAAACCACAAAGCCGAGACTTACAAAAAACTGTCTAGACAAGTAGTGGCCTACTGCAACGCTTTATTATGAATGTTTAGCGTAGTAATTTGCCTGTGTAGAGGTCTTCAACTGGAAAGATCATGGTGTAATCGTCCCAATTTAAATTGCCATCTTCGATTTTGAAATTAAGGAAACCTGATTCAGATTTATAACGGTCGTAGTCCGGATGACCTACAGAAAATATAAATGGCGCAAAGTCTATAAGACGACTCTCTCCGTTAGAGAACTCAACCTGAAGAATATGTGACTTTATATGCTTTGCGCTTTTAACGGATAAAGCTGACATTTTTCACCTTTTGCGTGATGATTTTTGGTGCTATGGATTTTTTCTTAACGAAGTAGTCAATCCATTTTTCGACAATTTCATTAGCGTACACATGAACAAACTCTTCAAACTCTTTGCGTTTGTTTGGCTCTAAACCTAAGCCTTTGTCTTTTAGTACGATTTTGTTAATTCTGCCATTGAATAAATGAATTTCAGCTTTTGATTCACGTCCTGCGTGTTTTCCATGTATGTGGATAGGTTCATGCTCGTTGCTGTAGAAAAACAAAATAATTCCCAAGTATTCATAAAGCTTTGGCATTTAGCACTCCTTTAGTTAACGATGATGTAAGTTGTACGGATTTATATCGCCGCGTACAACAGCATTTTATAAGGTGTGGTTTGTGGGTTACTTTTACGCAGCAAAACCACAAAGCCGTGACTTACTGTCAATGCACGCAATGCGAGTTGCAGCACTTTGTAGGCCTTGTGGTTGTTGCCAACTATAGCCCAAGCTATCCGCCAGATGAAGCCGACAGGATAATTTGCCCGGGATTAACGGTGACTTGTAACTCTGTGCCGATAGGGAGACAGGCGTGGGTTAACCAATATCCCTTGATGAGAATGAATGGTACTGGCTCAGGATAGGGATTTTTCTGAAAGGTTTTACCTTGATAGCAATACTCATAATGCCCTTTACGGACTTTGAGCTGGCGATGGTAGGGAAATTTTGCAGCCGAGCGGGACTCTGGCTTATCATTGCGCTTAGCCATAATGGACTCCTTCGAAGTCTGTTGTGGTTAGCTGCCTCTGGGTGTTCCAGCACTCAGGGGTAGCGACTTAAATTTACGTAACTGTTTTTGTTTGCTTGGACGCTCCTGTGTTTGGGTTACAAGCAGAAACAATGAAACACCAAGAAGCTGTATAAATCAACAGTTTCTTGGTGTTTTTTTATGCGCGGGATTTGATTGGTTTTTACGTCTAACGTTGTGTTCATGTAAGTAGCGCATTGCGATAAATTTGCGTAGCAATTCGCTAAATGCGCTACTTACAAACTGTCGAGTGGAGGCGCAGGCATCGTAACGGTGTTGGAACACCTTGTTAATTTTTAAATTTTTCTGGGTATTTACTTAACAAAATATAACCGGAAAAAACTGAAACAATAGGGACGCAAAACATGGAGAAAAGCATCAGATTGCCAACACCAAGCGAAGGCAAAGATACCAAAGTATTTGGAACAAACCCTATAGCCGAATAAATTTTTAGATTCATTGTATGTGTGTCTTCATTGGTTTTCATGGAAATATATGCGCCGAACGCACCAATGACAAGGAAACCAAAAACCTTGAAGACATAAGATAGTTCACTGTGAATTTGACTTTCTGGGTTTCTATTTATTATCGCAACGAGCAATGATACCAATAAAGAAAATGCTATTTCAGTAACAAACAGAAATCCCAACGCTCGAGCAATTGCCTCAGGTGCGGAGCGTGCATTTATAGGAACGATAAAACAGAAAAATTTCAGCCAGAGAACTAAGACACCTATAAATACTATAAGGCTTTTCAATTCGATAGTGATGCTCATCTCCTCCTAAACTAACGCTGCGGTAAACGGCAGAATATAAGTTGCGGTTTTTATGGAATACTTTGCACAGCAAAACCACAAAGTTGCGACTTAAATTCTGTTCAGTGGAGCTATGCGGAACGACGTTTCATTAAAACCTCATCTTGCGCCATCAAAGGGCTGAGCCTGCGATACCGAAGCCAAGTAGAATTATGTAAAAAAAGGCAATGATTCCTACAATTTCAGAAACCCATTTTTGTGAAATAGATGTATGAATTTCCTTAACAATACCAATTGCCACAAATATTAATGCCATATAGGCTAAAACCAATGTAATAATACCTAAACAGATTCCAATGCACGGTTTTTCAGAAAAAAAGTCTCTCTAAATTTAATTAGACTAACTGCGCAGCCGAACATAATTCCGACGTTACCAAGTCGGCCAATATGATTCATGAACCTTTCTAAGATTGTATCGTTTAATTTTTCCGTTAGCTTCCTAAACATGTGTATCCCTTTATAAGGTTGTGTTAACGGCAGAATTAAAACTGCGGCTTGCAAACTATCCAGAAAACGAAGTGTGCGGTGCTGGAGCGCCTTGTATAAATTACTTATTAGTGATGCTGTCAATTTCAGTTTGATATTTCTTCTGACTAACTTCAAGTTGCTGAGTCTCAGAATAGAAAGCATATAGGCCAACAACGCCTTTTAAACCCAATAACACCCTTCCGGTTTGTTTCAAGCAAAAAAACGTATAGTCTTTTTCTTTTTCAAGATCTGCTTTGATTCTATGATAATTATACAATCTTGCGCCATTTTCCCAGCATCCCACTAAAACCTCATACTTACCAGCGGGTAAACTTATGGCAGGTTTTGGGCCATCCCAAGTTATTAATGGAGCTTCGTATATAGTTTTACCGCCTTCATCAAAAACTTTTTCGAGCGTTGAAACAACAGTTTTTTGGTCAAACATATTTTTAGCTTTGATAGATCTAATTATTGCAGTGCTTGATGTTGGTGCCAGAATGTTTTCTGATTTTTTACTCGAAGATGTAGTTTTTACTGTATTTTCGTTTTTGGCTTCAAGTTTTTTAGTATTGGTAGGCGTGCAGCCAAAAAGCACAGCCGCGATTGCTAAAATTAAAATTTCTTTCATTAATTTTTTCCTTTGATCTTACCCATAAAAAGTAGACACCCTAACTATGCAGCCAGAGCGGCCATTCGTTCAAATTCTGCTGGCGCAACATAACCAATGCCGGAATGCCTGCGTAAGCGGTTATAAAAAATTTCTATGTACTCAAAGATACCCGATCTGGCATCTTCAATCGAGTGAAATTGTTGGGTATAAATCAGTTCAACTTTCAAGCGACTGAAGAATGACTCCATCGGCGCATTGTCCCAACAATTCCTTTGCGACTCATGTTCGGGATGGCGCCATGCTGCTGCATAAAATCAATATATTTTTGAGCGCGATACTGCACACCTCTATCAGAGTGAATGATTATTCCTGGTTTAATGTCCCGGCGCTCATATGCCATGCGCAATGCATCAGTAATCAGCACCTCTGTGATACTGATATCCAGTGCCCAACCGACAATGCTACGCGAGTACAAATCCATGACTGCCGCCAGATAGAGCCTCTGCTTTTCAACCCGGATATAGGTAATATCCGTTGTCCATTTCTCATTGGGCTTGCTCGCACCAAAGCGACGCCAGAGTAAATTTTCCGATGCATTATGCATCGTCAACGCATGACTTCCATAATTGAATGCCTTTCCAGTGAGAGCTTTCAAAATAGTTGAGTCTAAATACTTTAGCTGTTGAGGCTGAACGATCACAATGCCCGCTTGGGGTCATTTCCGTTCATCAGGAAGGG
>CBFGOY010000003.1:0-184534 GCA_965650515.1 uncultured Cellvibrionaceae bacterium
AGCGGTGCCAGGCAATATGCATGGCACCGCTTGCTTTCTACAAAGACACCGTTTGCGCGTATAACTTGCTTATGGGGCCAGCGAGTTATTGGCTAATTTGTTATAGGGTTTGCATTGAGGAATCCCCACACAAAATCCGTCTGGAGTACATCAAGTGTGCCGGTATTATCGTCATGGTAATACCACTCAGGATTGGGATTGCCATGCGCGCTCAGCGCATAACCATAATCCGATAGGTCCTTTTCAAACACGCTTAAACGGAAAAAATTGGCCTTGTTTTGCTCCACGTGGATACCCGCCCGTGCGTGGCAAGTGATGCAACTGGAACCGTTCATAAATCCTGCTTCAGTGATCGAGTTACCGAGCAGGGTTTTTCTTCCCATGGAGTTGGTGAATCCAACTTGTGAACCTTTGAGGCGATAACTGCGCCAACCAAGGTCTGCGATACTCGGGGCATCTTTATTGGTGCTGGCTGTTGTTCCTATCCCCAAATCGTTAAAGACCCGATCGAGGCCCGGATTGATTTTTTCTGTCGGGTAGAGCTTGTCTTTATCGAATACAGTTGCCGGTGCCATGAGTAAGCCATCGGATTTAACATGGGGTGCAATATAGTTTTTCGCGGTTCCGGCAGGAAGCTTATCGGTGGAATTGTAACCGTAGGAATCGTTACAACCGATAAAATCGCAACGGCCGGGCATGGCAATATGTTCAAAGGTTGTCCACACCCAATTCGGTATATCTTTGGATGAAACATGAAAGGCCATCAGGTAATGGGTTCCGGTTAAATTGCAATTGACTTTTTCCTTACCGTTATTGAATTGCACCAGGGTTGTCATCTTCTGGGTAATAAAGGGCGCCTCTTTTGAGTTTTTAATACCCAATTCCGCAGCGATTCCCTCAAATAGCCAATTGCTTTTAATCATAATGGCGTCGGGGGGTAAATCAATTTTACTCAGCTTGGTCGCGCGATTTTCTGTTGCGGAAAAGTTATCCGCCGCATAAGGCGCATTGTTCTTTTGGTTTGCGGCATTGGTTGCAAAAACAGCGGAGACACCATCGCTGTTATACAAATCGTTTTCAAAGAGGTAATCATGGAATGGTTTGTTGCGAATAGTCACTTCCGCGTTGGTTTGGCGGATTACCCGGCCGATACTTTCATAACTTTTTGGAACCAGTTGTTTAACGATATTGGCAGGGCACTCTTTGCCTTGGGTTGTCGCTGTTGCCAGCTTTTGCGTTTTTTTCAATTCCATTATTAAAAGGTCAACTTCCGCCGGGGTTTTTATAGCTTGGAGTTGATGCGTGATTGAGGGGCGTCCCACCCGATGCGAAGGGCTGGTTTTAACTGCTTCCGTGTTTTTTAAGGCGCCATCTGCGTTGTTGGAGCTACCGGGAAAATAAGGGCAATGTTCTTTGCTATTGGTGGTTGAATGGGGAGTGCAGCAATTGGTAGTTTGACTTGCAGAACACAGCGGCCAGGGTTGCTGTGGCCAATTTTGTGTTTCATCCGCCCAGTCGCTCCAGAATTTATCGCGCACTACGGCTGCAAATAATCGCCAGGATGTCATATCGGGGCAGGTCATTGCCGGGTTACTGATCCTGGCAGCAGTTACAAAATTCCCGTTTTCAATGGTCATCGCGCAATGTTCGTTATCGCGTACATCGCCGAGGAAATACATCGCGTAATCGATGCTGTTAGGGGTACGCGTTTGTGCATGGGCAGGTAGTGACAGTAGCGATACCACGCTAATCAGCGCACCCAACACGCCATGGAAAAAAAACTGCCCCAAGTTTTTTAGTGAATCGTTATTAATAATTAACCGCATGGATAACTCCTTTCATTAGGACTAAATGTATTCATACCCGTTTGCTAATGCACTGGCTATTTCCAGTAATGCAGAGTTGAGTGTAGGAGAAGTTTGCTGGCGGCGTATTACACTGGATTACATTGCGTGCTGATCCAAAGGATAAAGGAAGGGCGCGGTAGCGCAGCAAGGGCGGGTGGGGAAGGGGGCTGGTTGTTAGCCATCATTTTCTCCAATCCCCATAAACTTAGTATCGTTGAATTGCCGGAATTACCTCCAAACCGAAATCTGTGATGAATTCTTCCTGCATCCGGTTGACGTTATGCAAAACAATCGTGCTCACACCAAGGTCGATCGTTTCCTGTATCAGGGCTGCGAATTCAGATAAGCGGCTGGAGACAGGAACTTTCCGCAATACCGTATCGAGTGGAATATTTTCCCCGGCTTGATCAAATTCTTCTGTACTTCCCAGCGCACCCATCGCTGTGGATTCGATGCAGTTGGTGCGCCATTGCTCGTAAGCTTGTTGGCGGGCAATGCGCTCATCGCGCGCATAGGAGAAGGTGATTTTTACACCGACCGGTTTGTCGCCACCTCCGCCTTCGCGAAACGCGGCAATGATTTCCTGTAATTTTTCCTTCGGCTTGTGCACAGTGATAAAACCATCCGCCCATTCACCTGCCCAGCGCGCGGTGGCGGGAATAAGTCCGGCGCAGGTTAACGGGGGAATGATATCGGGCAGGGTATATAACTTCGCATCCTGGACAGTGATTAATCCCTGATGGTTAACTTTTTCACCAGTTAACAAGCGACGGATAACCGATGCCGATTCCCACAATCGTTGATCGCGTTCTGCTTTGCCGGGCCACGGAGCGCCGGTGATATGCTCATTTAATGCTTCACCGCTGCCCAACTCTACTGCTAACCGGCCCGGATACATTTGGCCCAGTGTGGCTATGGCTTGGGCCACCACCGCAGGATGGTAACGCTGCCCTGGTGTGGTGATAAAACTCGCATCAAATTTTGTTGCCTCCATCAATGCGCCCAGCCAGCAATAAACGTGGCCGCTTTGGCCCTGGCGTTTACTCCATGGATGAAAATGATCCGATGCGTGACAACCATCGAAGCCGGCTTGTTCGGCCAGCCTTGCAAAGGCAAGTAGCTCGCGTGGTGAAAATTGTTCGTGCGAGGCATGGTAAAAGATTTTACACGGATGACGTAAATGCGTTTCCATTTTAAATTGCTTGATTAACGGAATGATTCCGATGAATAGCGCCGGTGATTTAAAATGGATCACTGGGCCAGAGGCAAAGTTCAATAATTGCTCAAGTGTCGTAGTGGTTTCGGCAACCATGCGATATGCGACGCGATACTATTGATTAATCTGAGTGCTGATGGGAATGTTTTTAGTGCCACATTGAGTTGTCGGGCGCATTTTTCATCAAATAAAAATTTCCATTTCCTCGCCTATTTTTTTTCTCATTTCCATTAGTTTTATTGCCGTTGCATGCTGCTGCTTGTCTTGTCCGGTGTGGGGTATCCATTCAGGAACTTTTACGGGTTGGCCGGATTCATCCATGGCAACCATGATCACAATGCAATGGGTGGTAAGGCGACGATTAAGGGATTTCGGATCACAGGCGTTCACTTCCAGGGCGATGTGCATGGAAGAATTACCGGTATAAATAATCTTTGCCGCTACCTCGACTAAATTGCCGACATGGATAGGTGACACAAAACGAATCCCGCCGGCATAGGCAGTTACACAATAACGGCCGCTCCATCCCGCCGCGCAGGCGTAAGCGGCAAGGTCGATCCATTTCATTACCGCGCCACCATGGACCTTGCCGCCGAAATTGACGTCTTGTGGCTCAGCCAGGAAGCGCAGGGTAATATCTCGTTGGGGATTGCTCATACTGATCTCGCTCAAGTAGGTGGAAAAAATGGTTATAGCGGAAAGAATAGGATATGTTGGAACTTTCTTCATTCCGGTGCGCCCAATCCGGCATGCCTGGTATGTTGCAGTGAGGGAAGATAGACACGACTTGTTCATGGAAATGGGCATCGGAAAGCGATAAGCTTCCCAAGTAATATCCCGCCAGTTGATGGCAATTTATCTGCAACGCTACTGCACTTGCGGATATACGAAATGAAAAGCGAATAATAACTTAACTATCAAGTTTTTATTTCAATAATTCCGGTTTGTAACAATCACTTTATTGCTTATACAGATTGATGGCCTTTTAATTGTTGACAGAGATTGATATCAATGCGGTATGAAGAGAATATCCTGCGGTCTGTTATCGACAGCTTGCAAACCTTCCTCCTTGTCTTGAATCCGAATGGAACCCTGCGGGCCATCAATAAATTTGCAAAAAATCTGTTAGGTAATGAACAGGTTATTGGTAAACCGGTGTGGAGCGTCAATTGGTTGGATAATGGCCCGGCAACGGAATTCCTGTGGCAATATGCCTGCGAAATGGCAGCGCAAGGAGAGAACGCTGATCTTATTGATGAAATTAATTTGCCCGGATATGAAAAAGAAAAAATCAATTTTCTAATCTCCCCGCTGAAAAACGATGCGGGCCAGGTCATATTGCTGCTTGCGGAAGCGCGGGGATTGGCATTACGTGCAACGGTAGGGGTGGAACAACATGAATTTGCCAATGGAAACGTCGCCTCAATGGATTCGCCACAGGAAAGTTCCGCGTTTCCCAAGGTTGCCGGGCAAAACCATTTCAACCCGTCCGATATTGAGGCTGCTGCGCAGCGCTCGGATATTTGGTTATTGAACAGTGAAGATCGCTTCAGGCTCATGGTGGAAAGTATTGAAGATTATGCGATGTTCATCGTGGACCTTGACGGTTTTATCACAAGCTGGAACCGGGGGGCGGAACGCTTGACCGGCTATTCGGATATTGAGGCAATCGGGCGGCATTTCTCCATGCTGTACCCCAAGGATGTGCTCGACCGGGATCACGCTTTCCACGAATTAATAATGGCGCAAATGAATGGCCGGTATGAGGAAGAAGGCGTACGGATGCGCAAGGATGGAACCCAATATTGCGCGCAGCTCATTGTTTGGCGAATTGATAATCACGAAGGTAAAACTGTGGGGTACGCCAAAATAACCCGCGACGTGACCGCCATAAAACAAGCGCAGCAGCGCGAGGCGCAACTTTTCGAAAGCGAAAATCGTTTTCGCTTGATGGTAGAAAGCATCGATGAATATGCCATGTTTATGGTGGATACCAAAGGTGTTATTACCAGTTGGAATCGCGGTGCGGAACGCCTGACCGGCTACACCGAAAGTGAAGCCCTGGGGCGCCCGTTTTCCATCCTCTACCCTAAAAATATATTGCCGGAGGACCACGCCATTTACGAATTAAACATGGCTCGCATCCATGGGCGCCATGAAGAGGAAGGCATTCGTGTACGCAAGGATGGATCGGTTTATCACGCACAGGTGATTGTTTGGCCCGTCGAGGATAAAACGGGTGAAATTGTCAGCTTTGCCAAAATTACGCGCGATATTACGTTACGCAAAATCGCTGAGCGCGCATTAAAGGATAGCGAAGCAAAATTCAGGATTATGACGGATGCCATGCCGCAAATGGTATGGTCGGTATTGCCGGATGGCCAGCAGGATTACGTTAACCAGCAATGGTTCCACTTTACCGGCATGGAGGAAACAAACGATGCTGGCCACAGTTGGCTTGACCTCGTTCACCCCGACGACAAAAACCAGGTAAGCACGACCTGGCAAGACAGTTTAAACGGCGGCAATAATTTTGAGGCGCAATTTCGCTTGCGCCACGTCTCCGGTACTTATCGTTGGACCCTGGGGCGCGCACTTCCGGTAAAGACCGAGCAAGATAAAATAATTCGATGGATGGGAACATTAACCGATATCCACGAGCAAAAACGCGCTGAAACAGCCCTGCAAGAATCCGCCCGGCGCAAGGATGAATATCTGGCAATGCTCGCGCACGAGTTGCGCAATCCGCTGGCGCCTATTCGCAATAGCACGGAATTACTGCGAAGGCTCGGCCCCACCGATGAGACTGTTATCGGCGGGCTTGAGGTAATTGACCGCCAGGTCGCGCATATGACCCGCTTAATCGATGACCTGCTTGATGTTGCGCGTATTTCGCGCGGAAAAATTGAATTGCGCAGGGAGACATTTGAGCTGGGTGAATTGATCCGGCAAACCGCAAATGATTTCAGTGCCGGTTATAAAAACAAGCAAGTGGCATTGCAGGTAAATATTCCGGAAAAACCGATGTGGTTGTTTGCGGACCCCACCCGCATTGCGCAGGCGATGGGAAATTTATTGCACAACGCACTGAAGTTTACCGAAGCGCAAGGTGAGGTTTGCGTATCCCTCACAGAAGAAACCCGCAACGGCAAAAACTTTGCTGTTATAAAAGTAAAAGACACGGGCATGGGCATTGCCCCCCAATTATTGGAACAGTTATTTGAACCCTTCGTGCAGGGTGACCAGGATTTGGCGCGCAGCAAAGGTGGTTTGGGTTTAGGGCTCGCCTTGATCAAGGGTTTTGCAATCCTTCACGGCGGTACGGTTCAGGCGGCCAGCGCCGGCCCCGGTTGCGGCTCGGAATTTATTTTTTGTGTGCCGCTTGCAACCGGGTTGACTCCCGGGCGTGATTCGATTGCAACCATCGCAACAGTGGCGCCCTTAAAAGTTGTATTGATTGATGACAACGAGGATATGGTGGAAACCCTGGCGGCGCTGTTGTCCCTTGATGGCCACAAGGTGAAATGTGCATACGATGGTGAAGCGGGCCTTCAATTGATTAGGTCCGCTAAGCCGGACCTTGTTTTTTGCGATATTGGTTTACCCGGGGCGCTGGATGGTTATGCTGTTGCGCGCAGTGTTCGTGGGGATGCGACGATGGATAAAATATTCCTCGTTGCCCTGTCGGGATACGGGCAAGACAAAGATAAAAAATTGGCGTTCAATAGTGGCTTTAACGATCACCTGCTCAAGCCTGTGGATTTTAAAGGCTTGACAGCAATGATCAATGCTGCCGAACGTTCACGGTCCGGATCGCCTGGCCATTAAAGCCATTTTATTTTTACTGCAAAAATTATAATGCCCACCACTCCGGCAACAATGATTTTATTTGCGGCTGCGCGAAACGCTGGTCCAATAACCACAAATATCCCGAATCCGTTTTATTCCTGATTACCCGGCCCGCTGCCTGCACTACTTTTTGGATGCCGGGGTAGGTGTAGGTAAAGTCATAACCCTGGCCGAATTTTTCCTGCATGATTTGCCGTAAATGCTCATTGATAGGGTTCACTTGCGGCAAACCCAGGGTTGCAATAAAAGCGCCTTTCAGCGCATCGCCAGCCAGATCAATGCCTTCGCTGAAAGCGCCTCCCAAAACAGCCAGCCCCAGTAAATTTTGTTGCGCATTAAATTGCGCGATAAATGTTTCCCGGTCCAATTCACTCATGCGCCGCGACTGCACCAGCAATTGAATATTCGTGGTCGCAAAGCGCTCGCGTAATTTCACTTCAGCTTGTTGCAGGAATTCATAACTGGAAAAAAATACCAGGGCGTTACCGGGAGCTGCTTCAAGTTGTTGCTGGATGATGTCACACAGCGGGCTTACTGCCGTATGGCGATCCCTGTAACGCGTAGATAAATTCCGCGCTATGTGTACCGAAAGTTGTCCTGCGCTAAAAGGTGATGGTACTTGCACATGGACAGTATTGTCAGGTAAACCCAGCAGGGTTTGGTAAAAATGTGTCGGATGTAAAGTGGCAGAAAAAAAACAGGCGCAGTGCGCAAAACCCAATCGCGCCGCCAATTGGCGCGCCGGAATGAGGTTGCGCAGGGTTAGGACATCGGCTTTGCTGCCTGGGGCTTGCAGGTCTACACAAAAATCTTCATCAATTATTTCGGCAATGCGCTGATAATTCAGCGCTGCGAAAAAAAATTCCTGCGCAATGCTTTCCTGCACTGGATGATCAGGATTTTGCTGCAAGAACTCCACATAGGTATTGGTGAAATCCACCAGGGTGTTCCCCAGTTTTTCTGGTAGCCTTTCCAGGTGAACCAGTTCATCGTCTTCACTTCCCAGGGTTTTTGTTAATAGGAGCCACGCCTTGTTGATTTTATCCAGGGATTTTTTAATTGGGGTAGGGGCGATTTTCTTTGCTGCGAGCAGGTCAATGCGTTTAAGTTCCGCGGTATACATGCTGCGGCCGCGCTCAATCAGGTTATGGCTTTCATCCACCAACAAATAGGGATTCCATCCAAACTCATTGGTTAAGCCCAGCAGCAAGGGCGTACCATCAAAATAATAATTGACATCAGCGACGACTATATCCACCCAACGTGCCATTTCCATGCTGAGGTAAAACGGGCAAATCTCGAATGTATGGGCGAGTTGTGCAAAGGCCTGTTTATCCAGGGTCGGAATTTCAAATGCCGCTTGCCGTGCCGCTTCGAGCTTGGTGTAAAAATCCAGGGCATAGGGGCACGAATCACCGCGGCACTTTTTATCTGGCTCAAGGCAGGATTTTTCCTGCGCCGTTAACTCCAACGTACGCAGCGGCACGGTGTGGTTTTTGTCACTGGCAATTAGCTGGATGTTTTCCAGCGCCAATTGCTTGCCGGTGGTTTTAGCGGTGAGGTAAAAAATTTTATCCACGGGCGAACGGGGCATGGCTTTAAGCGCGGGGAACAGCGCTGCCAGGGTTTTACCGGTGCCGGTGGGCGCTTCGGCTAATACCACGCGCCCGGTAATGGCAGCTTTATAAACGGCTTCAGCCATGGCGCGTTGCGACTTGTGCATTGCTCCGTAGGGAAATTGCAATTGTTCCAACCAGTGGCTGAGTTGCTGTTGGCGATTATTTAATTGCGTTTGCCATGCATAATACTTTTCTGCGAGTTGTTCAAAATAATCGCGCAACGCATTTGCTTGCCAGGTCTCTTCAATCGAGTGCTCTGTTTCAGTTGCCAACTCGAAGTAAACCAGTGACAGGTTGATTTCATCGCAACCATATTCCGCGCAATAGAGCCAGCCATAACAACGTGCCTGGGCCCAATGCAATGCCCGGTGGTTTGCGGGAATGCGTTCCACATCGCCGTAAAATGTTTTTATTTCTTCGATGCAGTGGCGTTGCGGGTCGTAACCATCGGCGCGCCCGCGAAACCGGATGTCGCGGTAAGTGATACCCAAACCGACCTCTGTTAGATAATCCGTAGCGCGATTGCCCGTCACTTTCCTATGACCTTCAATACCCTCCTGCCCCGTAGGGGCAGGTGTAAAGCGCCGGTCCAGGCTGCCGGTTTTTGCCGCAAATTCCACCAGGGTTTTAATGGCGACATTTTTGGATTTACTGCCAGCGGACATACCAAACCTCTGCGGGAATTCGGTGCTGCGCAAAATAATCCAGCCAGCGCCGTTGGTTGTCCTGGATACGATCACCGGGGCCTTTGACTTCTATCATGCGATAGGCCCTTTGACCTGGAAAAAACTGGATCAAATCCGGCAAGCCACTGCGGTTGTTTTTTATGTCGAATAACAAACGCTCAAAAACAATTTTCAGGTGTGCGGCGGGAATACAATGCAGGGCCAGATCAAGCAACTCTTTGCTTAAAAATGACCAATTGACAAAATAATTGGCAATGCCAAATTTTTCTTCCCATATTTGGAGGATATGCCCATGGTGTTTATCGTTATCGATGAATGTCCACAATTCCGCAATGCCGGGGCGATTAGCGGCAAAATTTTCCTGGTGGATATCCAGTGGTGCCGCCTGGAAGGGATTGGCAAAGGCGCCTTCAATCCCGCGAAACATTTCGGGCCACAACCATAATCCGAACAATCCGGGTAACAAGGCATTTTCCGCGTATACACAAGGCGCATTTTTTTCATCCAGTGATAATCGCACCGCTTCTTCCACACGTAATACATTGCCTTGGCCATCGAGCAAGGGCGTTAGCACTCTATGCTGTTCCGGTATGGCGGCAGGAATTTGCTTGGCAAATACCTGCGCTAGTTTTTTAGCAAGCCGCGGCGCCAAGCGCAGGGCAACTTGCAGTTCCTGTTCATCCCGTGGATTTTCCATCACCTCATTTAATAATGCCCATGCCGCGGTGAAATCTCCTTGCTTTTCCAATAAACGAATGCGCCGCTCGCGGGCCGGTGGCAAATGGCTTTGCCCATAAAGTTCCATGGCCAGTCGATGCTCACCAATACGTTCCAATTCGTAAGCGAGTTGGTTGGCCAATTTAGCCCGCCGCCGTTGTATTTTTTCGCTAGTGCAGGGTGCGGGTAGCTGTGTGGCGAGTTGAATCAATGCCTCGGTGGAATCAGTTAATTTCAGTTGTTCACGCAATTGCAATAAATGCCAATATTGCTCCACTTCTTCACGGCTTTTAAATAAGCGATGCCGGTGATCAATTGGATAATTCTCGTAGCGAAGCAAGCCTAGATCCTGGAGCACAAATTCGGTAAGGTTTTGGTAGGCATTACCAAAAAATAACAATAACAAGTTATTAATAATGGCTTGGTTATCCAAATAAAATGCGGCCCCCACTTGGTTGCGTGTCCAGGCTTGCCAGTGCTGCGGTTCATTCGCTTGTAATTGCAGTTGCTCGACCAGCAATTCCTTCCGCGCTGACCCCATACCGGCAAGCGGTTCACGGAATAGCATTAACAGTTCCGCTTTGGTTAATGCATTGGCCAACACCTCAAGGCTGAGTGGCACATCACACTGTAATAAGCCCGCCGCAATCAATTCCGCGGCTGCCGCATCTATATTCGTAATTTCCTCGTAATCCAACTTGGTGCGCCGAAACAATGGCCCTTTGCGACTGGATAACCGTACCAGCAAACACTGCGCATCGCGACCCAGTGCATAAAAGGTTTGTACAAATGCACGCTCGTCTTCACTGAGCAAATCCCCGTAGCGTCCCCACACCCAATCCACCAGGAAACGGAAGTTACCCAGGTAATAATCCGGGGCGAGGCTGGGCGGAGGATTTGATGGGGCAATCATTATCGGTTGTCTTTAAAAGGCAGGCTTCGTAAATACGGCGGATTTGCAGTTAACAAAATAGCTGATTTGCGGTATTGCAACAAGGCGGCCAATTGGCCGCTTCGCTTTATGTTTTTTCACATATCCCTTGTATTCGAAACATTAAACCCGCCAGCCCGGCAACGGCCAGGGCTGGCAGTTCAATGTGCTCGGTAATGTTAGCCAGCAAGGCTTGCAATAGAACCACTTGTTCGCGCAAACGGTACAATTTATCTTCTTCCACACTGCGTTGAACGGAGCGGCCGACTAATTCCAGATGCCCGCCATCGGGATCAAGAAGCTCGATGTAATTTTTTTGGTAGAAGGAATATTGCGAAGGTGTTAATTGAACAGTACGCGCGCGTTCCGCGTCGTACATCTGTTGAGTAATATTATCCATAATACATTCTCATAGTTTGGTTTCTAACTTCGCTCCCATGAGGTTGCAATTCATGGGGGCGGACTGGACAAGGTTGCAACCACCGGACCAAACCACACCGGCCCACCCAAAGGTGGCCTCGCCCAGCCGCCATAACAACAGGCAAAGCTGTACGAGGACACAAAAACTTACGTCTTCGTGCCAGTTTGGCAAAACGGGGGTTGCAATCCCGGCAGCGGATTTACGCTGCGCGAGCAGGGTAAAAGATGGGGTTGCGCCTGTCAATCAATGTATTTTCGTTGTACATTTGGCGGCTTGTTGTATTCACTAATTAATACCGCAGGGATTGGTAATAGAACCAGCGCATAATTTTTTCTAGTTTCATATCACTGGAAGCCATGCTGCCAAAAGGCCAATGGAACGAACCTTATGACAATTTACCGTTTAATAAATGACATCTACCAATGCCATGAAGCCTTCGTTGATTTTAAGGCAATGCGCCGCCAGTTTAACGAGGTGAAAGTGTGGTTTCCGCAGGAAAATATTTCGCTAATAAGTAGGCTCAAAAATGAGTGGACTCCTGTTGACATTAAATTCGATTCGGATAGTAAGAAAAATTTAATTCCGGATATTTCGGTCTGGAATCTTTCATGTTTAACACTTAGCTCTAAGGCTTATGAAATTTTAAAGGAATTGTTAAATCCGGCTGGAGAATTTTTAGCTTTAAAAAACGGCTTTTATCTTTATAACTGCTTAGAATCTATTACTGCGGACGCTGTCGATGCTGAAAAGACCAAGCTTAAAATTGAGGAGGTCGATTCTAACCATATTCCTGCATCACTCGGGTTGCGGGTGGATAAAATAAAGGGGAAGGTTATTTTTAAGCCTGGCTTTTTGGAAAACAGCTTCCTGATTTGCCAGGAATCATTTAAACAAATTGCAGAAAAAAACCAACTCAAAGGCGTGATATTCGAGGAAAATTTATCGCAGATGTTTCCTGTAAAGAAATAGTAAGTTCATAAAATAGAAAAATAAGGCCGGATTTCTTACACTATTTGTCTTTAATAGATAATACCGAACACCTGATTAGGTAAGCCCTCAGGAAAATAACCTTCCACCTGAAGCTAGAAAAAAATAATTGGGGCAATCATGGAAATATACGCAATTCGTCGTGATGGATATGATTTTCAGGAGCTGGACCTTGAAGTGGACGACTTCATTGAATATATGCCGGAAGATTTGAGTTATAACGCTATCCATGATTTCAGTTTGGAAAACTTGCCTCTGTTGCCTTATTGGAAACCTGTCCGCACCGGATTTTCCAAAATAAGCGGCAAGGAAAATCGAATTCCGGATGTATGCAACTGGATAGGTGCCACTTTGGTTTTGTCACCAAAGGCTCATCGCTTGCTCCGTGACTTACTTTCTCCATTTGGGGAATTTTTGCCTGTCCTTGTCGAAAAGGATACGTTTTATATATTTAACTGCCTTACCCAGGTAATGAGTATATTAAATAATAGCGAACCGGTTTTTAACGAATATGATGTTAATGGGAAAGTCGTATTTAAAACACCGGAACAACATTGCATTGATATTTACTGTACAGAAAGACTAAAAAATGCGATCCAGGAGTTTGAATTGTCCGGTGTTGTATTTGATAAAAATAATGATCACAAGTAAGAAGTTGATGATTCGCTATTGGATTGTTAGCCCTACAAGGCATTCCTGCAAAATAAAAACTAAAGCCGCGACGCTTTGCGCCGCTGGCTTTATGAAGGATTTATAAGTTGTGACGCCATTACCTAGGATGTTAAATCAATAACCACCGCATCAGGTGCATGTTTTTTTACCGATTCAATGCCGTTATCGCGAGCGGATTCCGATTCATAGGATTCGCTGGTGCCTATGACCTGGTTGTTGCCGGCTTTAAGGTTGAACATGAAACCGCCGGATTTGGTTGTTTTCCTTTCATAACGTTTATCGTCGGGGGCGTTCTTTTTGACGGATGCTATCCCGTTATTGCAACCGGATTTATCCTTGTAGCCCTCGCTAGCCAAAATGGTAATTCCGTTTGATGCCTTTAATCGAAACCGGTATTCGCCAGCCTTATCTTTGTATAACTCAAATTTGCCAGACATATAAGTCTCCTTGTTGGTTTTGTAATTAATTACAGATTACACCGTGGTAACGGCAGTTTTTTAAATCGTGGCTTTGTGGATTACCTGTGCGCAGCAAAGCCATAAAGCCGCGACTTAAAAACTGTCTGACGCACCCGGGCGTGGTGTTGCTGCAATTTTTTGCTGTGCGATTCATTTCCTGCGCAAGTGAAAATTGAAGCCCTGGATTTTTCGGGCGTCCGCAATCGCTATAAACATGTACCTGCGTGCTAATAAGTAAATACGTTAATTAATTATTTGTTTATTAAGGTACATATAAGGCTAGGAACAAAAAAAATAAATGCAAGGAAAAATACCCTGATCATCGCCTTTGGAAATTTCCAAATAAAAGGGAAAGGCGATTTGATATATCCAATCATTCATAGGGGGTCCACAGTCGCAATGTTTGTGTGATCTATTCACCGAAATTCCTTTCGCCCTTATTCCAATCTTTTCGGTTCAAACGAAACCCGTTTCGGCAGAGCCGGTTTTACTTTTTAAGAAATTTGCAATTGGATAAAAAATAAATTCTTTTGCTTCAATAAGTTACTTAATTTGTTTCCCTTCCGTTGGAGGCTGGCACAGCGGTTGCTCTACTCCCTTTGCTGTTTATTTAAAGGATTATCCGGGCACGCCGTTTAATCCAGCATCTTTGACAATCGGAACCCATCTGGAGGAACAGATCATGTACCAGCAAGAAGGCACTTTTGAATTTAATGCGGAAGCTAACGTGTTTGAAGGAGAGCAATTCGAAAATGAGGAGGAGTGGGGAGGCAACGGTGAAGTGTTTGGTGAGGGTGAATTGCTCGAACTGACCGCTGAATTGCTTGAAATTAATAACGAGGATGAACTCAATTATTTCCTCGGCAAATTAGTGAAAAAAGCCGCCGGGGCCATTGGCAAGGTGGTGCGTTCACCCGTGGGTAAAGCCTTGGGTGGTGTGCTTAAAACGGTTGCGGGCAAGGCCCTGCCAATCGCCGGTGGCGCATTGGGCGGAATGGTGGGTGGACCACTCGGGGCCAAAATCGGCAGCGGCCTGGCCAGCTATGCAGGTAAAGCCCTGGGATTGGAAGCGGAATTATTGAACCAGGAGGACCGCGAGTTTGAAGGTGCAAAACAATTTGTCCGTATCGCTGGCGATACCGTTAAGAACGCCCTCAGCGCTGCTGCTGCAAACCCGCAAGCGGCGGCCCAAAACGCGGTGATCCAGGCTGCCCGGGTGCACGCGCCCGGCTTGTTATCCGCAGCGACTCGTCGCACCGGCACTGCGGGTAGCAATAGCGGCCGTTGGGTTCGTCGTGGCCGTACCATCGTCCTGTTGAATGTTTAAGCAAAGGAGAAATGCCATGCACGATATAGATCGCACTTTTATGGAATATACCCCCGAGACTACCGCGTTCGAAGGTGAAAACTTTGAGTTTTCCTACGAGTGGAATGGCGAGAGCGGGGAGGTATTCAATGAATCCGAAATTATGGAGCTTGCATCTGAGCTGCTCGAAGTCAGTAACGAAGAAGAGCTGAATTATTTCCTCGGCAATTTTATCCGCAAGGCGGCCAGCACGGTCGGGGCGGCCATTAAGTCCCCCGTTGGCCAGCAACTTGGCGGGGTGTTGAAGGGGGCTGCCCAAAAGGCCTTGCCGATTATCGGCGGCGCCGTCGGCCAGCATTTCGGTGGCGATAGCGGTGCCAAATGGGGCCAGCGGATTGGTGCCGGCGCCGCACAATTACTGGGTGTGGAGACGGAAGGATTAAGTCATGAGGATGAATCCTTCGAGCTTGCCAAACAGTATGTCCGCTTCGCGGCAGATGCCGTTAAAAATGCGGCAACGGCGACCGGTGGCGACCCCGCCAGCGTCGTCAAAGCCGCAACCAACCAGGCTGCGCAGAAGTACGCTCCCGGCCTGGTAAAAGGGCCGCAATCCACGCGCACTGCCGGCAGCCAATCCGGCCGCTGGGTGCGCAAAGGCAATCGCATCATTTTGTTTGGAGTGTGACGGCCATGGCTCTTCCCGCTCACACCCTGGCATCCCTGGAACAGGATACCCGCGCCCTGCTGATCCGGCTGGGCAGGGTGAAATCCTTCGCCTTGCAGGAAGCTATGTTGCCCGCAGCCAGCCTCCTGCCGGAAGCCCAAACCGCCATTGAGCAGGTATTGGAAAACGGGCGGGGGGAGTTGCGCAAACGCGCGGCGGATTACCTGCGCTGGCTGAAAAGCCCGCAGGGCCAGGCCGCCAGCGTTGAAGAAGCGCATCGCCGTTTTATTTTCCTGCGCCTGCATTTCAATGCCGTTTTGAACAAGTTCGATTTGTTTAACGACGTGATTACCCAACGCAGCGAAAACGAAACCGGCGTGTGGCTTTCCGGCCTGGATGTGGCTTCCGCCGATGCCTTGTATTTGCCGGGCGGATATTTCCAGTCGCCCCCGGTGATTTGCTACCTGGATCGCGGTATCGGCGCGGCTATCCGCCGTGCACGGACCCGCTTGCCCGGCGGTGGGGAAAATCCGGTCGCGGTGGTTCGTGTCCCGCGCGAGCGGATGATTGGCTACGGCATTGCCTCATCCCTGTTCCATGAAGTCGGGCACCAGGCGGCGGCCTTGCTGGATTTGGTGAATTCCCTGCGGCCGGCGTTGCGCGCGCGGCAAAAGGGGGCTGATGCCAGGGTCTGGCAAATTTGGGAGCGCTGGATTTCCGAGATAGTCGCGGACTTCTGGTCGGTCGCGCGGGCAGGGGTGGCCTCTACCTTGGGGTTGATGAGTGTGGTGGGATTACCGCGGCCCTTTGTATTCCGGGTGGATACCGGGGACCCGCACCCGGCGCCCTGGTTGCGGGTGAAATTAAGCGCGGCGATTGGCCGGGTACTCTACCCACACCCCCAATGGGACAGGGTGGAAGCCCAATGGACCGCCTACTATCCGCTGGCTGGGCTGGATGCCCAAAAGGCGGAACTGCTCCGGCAGTTGGAGGCGGGGATTCCGGCGTTCATTGAATTGCTCGTTAACCATCGCCCCAACAGGTTACGCGGACGTTCGTTAAAAGAGGCCATGGGAATTGACGAGCGCCAGCCGGCGCGTTTGCAAAACCTCTATCAAACCTGGCGCCGCAACCCGGCGCAGATGTACCGGGCCCCACCCACACTGGTTTTTGCCGTCATCGGCCAGGCCCGCGCCGATGGCCAGCTAACGCCGGAAGAGGAAAGCACGGTGTTGGGCAAGTTACTTACGCACTGGGCGTTGCGCACTACGTTAAATGTTTCAGCCGTTTGCGCGCTGCGCCAGATTTCACAACCTGCGTTGCAAAAACCTGTCGGCGATAAACCGATCAGTGACAAACCGATGAATTACAAACCAATGTTGAGCCTTGGCTCGGGAGGATGATATGAGTCCAGTTTCAGGAACCAATACCGGAACAGACCTTCACATTTACGTCAAAGACGCCGATGAGAAAATCCGGGTAATCAGCGGGACCATGGCCCTGCGCATTAAAGATTCGGATAGCGAATTTCAATACGCCGATATTAATAACGGCCTTTGCATATTCCCGCATCTCGCTTATGCGGAATATGAGTGCCTGCTGCCATACGCCGTACAAAAGGCGAAAGATATGCCCTTTTGTATCGTTAAGATTGAAAGCACCGAACAAAATCCGGAAGTCATAAATTTCACGTTTGACTCCGATTTAATCCTGGAAATGAATACGTCGATTGACCGCACTGGCGGGTCGGATAGCGTCGATAGTTCACTGTCCTACGCCCAGGCCGGTGAACGGGTGTATGCGCAACTTAAAAATGCCGGGCCCGGCGTTAAAATCAGTTCCACCGATCCCCAATGGAAAATGGTTAATGGCGAAGCCGGGGTATATGAAGGGCGATTTGTATCCCCCGGCAGATACGGTTTAACCCTGGCTGTGAGTATTGAGCCGAATTCCGGGCGGGGAAATAACGTCGGCATCGATGGGTTTCCCGCGGTACGTTTTGATTCCGGTTTGCTTGATATGGCGCGATTGCAAACCATGGTGTTATCGGTCGGCAATGCCATTGATATTGTCGAGCAGCAACCGGTACCGGTTACCGCACGCAATTTCACCGTGTCACATGCGCGCAAAGTTACCGAGCCGAGCGAGCCCATGGGGTTTTTTGTCCATCTGCTCAATAGCAGTAAATCCATTGAGTTCAGCACCTACCAGGCATTTGTTAATTCCGTGCTCTGTGCGGAAACGCAGGCGGAGGTTGTCGGGCAAGCGAAAAACAAAATGGAAAAGCTGAATCGCTTGCGCGGCGAATTGACGGATTTTGGTGTGGGTGCGTATGAGTTATTAAAAACGGCAACGGAAGCATTTTTATTGATCTACGGTTGTGTGACACCGGCGCACAATGGCAATAAAAGTTTTTCGTTGCACCAGAACCTGGAGCTTGGTGATTATTCGCGGGTTCCAAAAAATGCGTGGACAAGCTTGTTCAGCCATTACCTGGGCGACAACCGTTTGCCCTATATCAAACATATTATTGAAAGCGCATTACCGGAA
Source organism: uncultured Cellvibrionaceae bacterium (assembly GCA_965650515.1). Classification (GTDB taxonomy): domain Bacteria; phylum Pseudomonadota; class Gammaproteobacteria; order Pseudomonadales; family Cellvibrionaceae; genus Cellvibrio. The sequence continues at coordinate 17,924 of CBFGOY010000003.1, forward strand.
TACGAAATTCCGGAGAAAGGTAAAAATCCCCGCTTCTGCACCGATATCCTGATTCGTTCCCGGGTGAATAATCCCTGCTTCATGGAGTTGATCTGGAACTACTGGCATGAGGAGGCGATGTTGGTGCAAACCATCAATGCCATCAGCCGCCGCTTCCAGAACCTGCGTGCACCGGGCGAGCGTGATCCCCTGGCACACGTGGAAATCGATCCGTTGCGTCCCTTGAACAATATCCTCTGGGGTTATGTGGAAGAGGAACGGGATCGCCTTTCCATCAAGCGCCGCGCGTATGAGTACCAACACCAATACGGGTTGGAGCTTTACGGCAAGGCGGTTTCCAATTTGCGCCCGGCGGATACGCGCTCCAAATTCCTGGAGGCGTTCCACAACTTGCTAAATAAATGTGCGGATTATTTCCGGGCCAAGCAGGACACCACTGTGGACCCGGATGGTTACCCCATGTTGCATGCGATCCAGGAGCTGAACCTGATCCTCGCCCAGGGAGCGCATAACCAGTTTGGTGACCTGGCCTGGACATCGAGGGTGGAAATGTTGATGCAGGAATGGATTCTTTCGCGCCCTGAAATTCGCGACTTCTTGCAAAGCCGGGTGATGGTTCCCCACAAGGAAGCCTGGATGCCGCAGGTGGATACCATGAAAACCTTGCAAGGTTGGTCCGATGTGGCAGTGACCCATTTCCGCGACCTGGGCGTATTAGGCGAGCAGATTTTGCTAACCATCCGTTGGCACAACTGGTACGAAGTGACCAATGAAGATGAAGCCAAAGGTTGGGCGGATTTGATGAGGCCTTACATCCAGAGTTACATCCACGCCTACCGCGCGGTAACCGGGGTGGACCTGAGTACCAGCGATGGCGTGGACTACACCATGCCCTCGGTGCTGTTGCGCAAACGTTTGGCGATGCAACACGCTCCCCGTTGAAGGGGGGCGTGTATGCCTGACTTTACCTCGGCACTTTACCTGGGCCTGACCCATGCAAGCCAATCCCTGCCGGGCTGGGGCCAATTAACGCTGGGAAAACCGGCGATGATGGCGAACCCGCCGGGCGCGGAGCAACTGGCCGGTAAGCTGGCACGGCTACAGGGAGCGGATGAAGCCGTGCTCTTACCCTCCACCTTGCATTTGTTTTTTGATGTATTTGAAACCTTTGGCAGCGCGCGGACAGCCATCTTTTTGGACAGCGCCAGTTATCCCATTGCCCGCTGGGGCGCTGAACGCATGGCCGGGCGGGGTGTGCCGCTGGTGGCGTTTGACGGCCACGACCCACGGCACCTGCGACGGCTGCTGGCCAGCCGGGTGCGCAATGGATTGCGGCCACTGGTGGTGGCGGATGGGTTATGCCCCGGCACCGGTCGGCTCGCCCCGCTGGGTGATTACCTGGAAGCGGTTCGCCACTTCGGTGGCTTATTGCTGGTGGATGACACCCAGGGACTGGGGTTGTTGGGTTCGGGACCGAACCAGGCCGCACCCTACGGCAGCGGTGGCGGCGGTTCGTTACGGTTCCTGGGCCTGGCGGGGCCGGACATCTTGTGCGGGGCTTCACTTGCCAAGTCATTCGGGGTGCCTATGGCGGTTTTTTCAGGCAGCAGCGCAATGTTGCAGCGTTTCCGGTTGCGCAGTCTGAGCCGGGTCCATTGCAGCCCGCCTTCCGTTGCGGTGATCCAAAGTGCCGACCGGGCGCTGGTGGTTAACGAACAGGAAGGGGACCGGTTGCGCAGCGGTTTGCTGGCGAACCTGCACCGGCTCCGACAGGGCCTGGCAACCCTGGGGTTTAGCGCGGAAGGCGGTTTGTTCCCGCTGCAAACCTTGCGGCCAATAGCGGCTCTGTCCGCCGCGAGCCTGCACCAGGCCTTATTGGCGCGCGGTGTTAAAACCTTGTTGCTAAATGCGCGCAAAGATCCGCGTTTGCGGCTCGGCCTGGTGATCACCGCGCGGCACAGGGAATACGACATCGACCTTTGCCTGGAACAGTTGGATGCTGTGATTCGGCGCAGCCGAATCGGCGTGGGGAGGATATTCCAGTAACGCAAATTCGCACTACACCTGGAGGTGGATCATGTTCGAGACATTCACGATGGATGAAACTGAAAACGAGTTAACAGGGTGGGGTGGGGAAACGGAGGAATTGCGTGTCCGGCGGCGTCGCGGTGCCGCTGCGTCGCGTCGGTTGCGCCCCTTGGTTTCCTACCGCCGACCACGGCGGAGGTCCCTACCGCGCGTGCGCGCCTGGCGTTATCCGGATATGGTTGTCTATCCGGACCCCGGACCTGATTATCCCGAACCCGGCTATCCCATCGCCGATTTTCCCGAACCTGGCGGCCCTGCTACCGAGCCGGTGGTATTGGATAGCCAAATGGTACCGGGGGGAGCGATTGAGGCGGATGAAGAAATCGGCCATGCGCACATGGGCGAGCGGAATATCAGCCTCAAATGGTTATCCCGCCCGGGTCACACCGGTGACCGGTACCTGTTTCCGATAAAGGACGCGCTGGCCGCCGCAAGGTCCAACCAGGGCGGTGTGTATATCCTGGTTGGCGATGCACCGGCCAATGTCAGCAATAACGCGGCCCGTTGTTCTACCTGCGTCAAAGATTGCGTATTAAAGGTCGGGATAGCGGAAGAATTCCGCAGCCGGTTCGGCGCTTACCTCAAGCCGGGCCACGCGTGGCCGAAGGGATGTCAATGGACGAATTTACGGGTTTACATGGCGGAGATCGGTGGGTTTTACAGCCTGGATCGCTATGTGGAGCGCGCGCTCGACCGGTTGCTCAGGCGCCAGGGATACGCTTTACCGGCCAGCCGGCCCGTACCGCCGCAACCGGTTAACGCCAGGGTGGTAATCCACAATGTGCTCCCGACCAGCTCTACCTTGCTGGCCAGCGTGCGCAAGCAGGTTGCGCAAAACCGTTTGCCATTGGCGGCGGGAACTGCCTATGAATTTGCGGCGCCGGATTTCCGCCGCTGCTCCTGTCAATCCGGAAGCTCATGCACATCCAGTCGTGTGTGCAAATGCGGTTGCTCCGGCAAGCCTGGCGGTGCCTGCAACCCGGGTAAGTGCGCTAGCAAATCTTGCCAGGCAAATACCTGTAACTGTAGGAATCGCGCGTCAAGCATATGCGCAAGCTGCGGTTCCGCCCCGTGCCGGTGCCGGTTGGAGCAACCCGCGCTTCCCTGTTCCTGCAACCGATGCAAGCAAGCCCGTTCGCGCCACCGCACCGGGCGCTGGTCACGTAGGGGTAACCAGTTGGCATTGATGGGGGTATAGCCATGATCATTGACTCCCATTGCCACGGCATCGCCGGTTTCGGTTTGATGGACCCCTGGAGCGGCGAATCCCTGTTTGCGCGTTACCTGCAACGGGCGCAAGCGGCGGGAATTACCCATAGCGTCGTGTTTGCCAATTTCCACGATGACTACGCCATGGCCAATTATGCGGTAGCAAATAGGGTTCGCCGCTACCCGCAGCGATTGATGGGCTTGTGTTACCTGCACGCGCAGCGCGACAAGGGACGGATTTTGCCGATGCTAAAAACGGCGGTGGAAGACTATGGTTTCGTGGGCGTAAAAGTGCATCGCCACGATGCGCGTATTACCCGTGAAATCTGCGAGGCGGCCCGGGTATACAGGGTGCCCATCCTCTACGATGTCGAAACCGAATTGACAGTATTGGATTGGTTGGCGCGCGACTACCCCGATTTAAATTTTATTGTGCCGCACCTGTCCAGTTTTGCGGAAAAATGGCGCTCGCAAACGGAATTCCTTAAACGGCTTGAGGCCTATCCCAACCTGTACACCGATACCTCGGGCGTACGTTTTTTTGACCTGTTAATGCGGGTGATCGAGCGCTGTGGTCCGCAAAAATTGTTGTTTGGCACCGATGGCCCCTGGCTGCATCCGGGCGTTGAACTGGAAAAGATAAAGGTGATGGGATTATCCCCGGCGGATCGCGCCCTGGTACTGGGGGGGAACTTCCTGCGGTTAGCCGGATTAAAACAACCGGGGCCGAGGCCGGTGCGCAACCCGGTCGGTATCGGTTTGGTCGCCTAGGCTTCCCGCCGCGCCGCGCGGCGCAGTTGCAGGGTGCGGTCGGTAACCCCCAGGCGCTGGGCTGCCTGTTGCAGGTTGCCGGCCGCTTCATCGACCGCGATGCGGATCGCAATATCTTCTGCAATGCGACTGACCTCCTTAAGCCCCGCGCCGTTCATCAAGCCGCGTTTAATGGCGAGTTCAAAGTTTCCCTGGTGCCAGGCGGAGTCCCGGCGGAACCAGGTTTCGCGCTCATCGGGGGGGATACATCCCAGGGTGATAAGCCCCTTTCCCGCGTGGCGGCACAACAGCCGTGTTATCACCTGGCGTAAATCGCGGATATTGCCGGGGTAGTCGCGATTGAGCAGGTATTCTTCGACCGCGAGGTCCAATTGGAGGCCATAGTCACTGCCCTGGGGCGAGGCGGTTTTAAGGAAATGCCTGGCCAGCGGCAGCACATCTTCGGTGCGTTCGCGCAGGGGCGGCAGGTCGCATATAAAGCTGGCCAGGCGAAAGTAAAGGTCCGCACGGAACTCACCTTTTTGCACTTGCGCCCACAGGTCCCGATTGGTGGCGCAGACCAGGCGGAATGCGGTGTGTTGCCAACTGTTGCCGCCCACGCGCTTGAAGGTTTGCTCCTGGATCACGCGCAATAACTGCGTTTGCAAATGCAATGGCAATTCACCGATTTCGTCGAGAAATAATGTGCCCTGGTCAGCAAGTGCAAAAGCGCCGTCGCGCGCGGAAACGGCGCCGGTAAACGCACCGCGTTCGTGGCCAAAAAATTCGCTGCCGGACAATTCGGGTGTGATGGTGCTGCAATCGAGGATAACCAATTCCTTCTTTTGCTTGCGATCATCCAGTTCATGGATTAAACGGGCCACCAATTCCTTGCCGGTGCCGCTTTCCCCCTGGATTAACACGGACGCATCGGTAAAGTGCGCAATTTCCACCAATTGGCGCAGCACATTTTTCCAGGCCGGGCTTTCGCCAACCAGGCAGCGTTTTACATAGGGTGCACCCACCAGGTTTTCTACCGCATCCCAGCGGTGGATGCGCGCAATCATTTCATCAACGCAAGGAGCATTATTGTCCAGTGCCAAAATGTCACTGGCACCGGCCCGCATTAGCTGCCGCGCTTGCTCGGGTGTCATGGTGCCGTTGTGGAGAACCAATAAATAGCGGGAGGAAACCGGATAGTTGTTTTGCAATTGGGTAATTAATTCAGACACTGATTCCGTGAGGATCACTATACCGGTGCCGGTATTTGCCGGGTTATTGACCAGCTCGGTTTCAATACCCTTTTCGTTCAGGCAGGTAATAATTTTTTCACCCAGGTTTTTTGCGTGGGCAACATTGCATACCCATACACGAATGGCCACGGCAACCTCCCTTTCCTTGATGAATTTTGCGGGGAAAACCTTTCAGGGTGTCTAACGTTACAGCAGCGCCCGGCACCAATATTATCGTTGCGGCTGGTACCTTGGGGGTGAAGGTTATTTTTTATAGATTTCCGGGTAAATTGCTGTGAATTTTTACCTCAACCACGGATGCTTTTTCACGCGTTACACTGCGCTCCCTTTTACACGCCACTTGCACGCCACTTTAGCGGGTCACACAATCCCTTGCGGTGGCGGCGCAATTGCCACATAAATCATTCGCACCCCGGCAAATCCTGTCTAAACTTGGTGGAGCCTTAATAAACTGTTCAGGGAATTACCATGAAAAATAAATCGAATGTGTTCCTGTTATCTTCATTGACCCTCGCAATGCTGGCCTTGCAAGGCTGCGGTGGCGGGGACGATACCGAAAAAGCGCCGGAGCCGACGGGCCCGGATATCTACCAGGTGGGAACACACCCGCGTTTCGATCCCATTGTGTCCGATGTTCCCTTCAATACCGACCTGATATTCGCCAAAGCCAGGGAAACCGATGGCACCGCCGACCTGGGTGCACCTACCGACCCGGTGCGCGCCACCATGAACCAAATGGATGGTTTTTCCACCTCCGCGTTCTTTGATGTATTGATTAGCGGCAGCGTGAACCCTGCCAGCGCCATCGCGGGGCAAAGTGTTTTCCTGGTGGAACTGAATACCAACGGCAAGGATGCGCTCGATCCGGCCAACATCGTCGGCGTGACCGGCCTGGCTAATTTTGATGTGCAAGTCGTTTCTCTGGATGGCGGCACTAACAATGCCTTGCGTATCTGCCCCCTTAAGCCGCTGAAACCCAAAGCCAAATACCTCGTAATCCTCACCAACGATTTAAAAGATGGGACAGGTGCCGCACTGACGCGTTCCTGGACCTACAACGCATTGCGTGACCCCGACTATGAAACCCTGACGGCACTGGTGCCGGTGCGTAACGCGATCAACGGCTGGGAAACCATTGCCAGCGGATTCCTGGCGGCGGCCAGCGGCGGGCAACTGACACCGGCGGTGGCCAAGGAAAAGCTGGTGCTGACCTACACCTTCACCACTACCGACCCATTGGCGCCCCTGGTTGCCATGGCGGCACCACGTGCGGCAATTGCCGGCAGCCAAATCCAGGCGGGAGCCGCACCGCAAACGGCGGTTGCAAATGCGGTACAACTCGACTCCCTGAATTTACTGCCCACACCCAAGGCACGTGAACTGGGCATTTCCGGTTTAACCGGTATCGACTTTAATGCCTTTAGCCCGGCGCTCGCCGCCAATGTGGGCAAGCTCTACACCGGTTATATCAAGTTGCCTTATTACCAAACTGCGGCCACCGGCCTCGCATTTGGTGAGTACCTGCGGCGCAACTGGAAGCCGGACCTTACCCTGGCGGGAGCCATGGGGGTAACGATTCCGGCAGATGCGGATGGTAGTTACAACGTCACGTATCGCTATCCGTTTGCAGCAAAAACCGGCGATGAATCTGTGCCCCTGCAAGTCACCATGCCCCAGGATAACTGGGTACCCGGTTATGCCGGCAGTTTCAATTGCGGGCAGATCTACGCCGCGACCGGCTATCCGGTGGTGATTTACGTCCATGGTATTACCAGCGATCGCACTTCGGTTCTCGCATTGGGCCACACCCTGGCAAGCCGCTGCATTGCCACGGTCGCCATAGATTTGCCGGTACACGGTGTGCCCGCCAATAGCGCCTTTGTTAATGCGTTGAATGTGGAAAAGAGTCAATCCATTCCCTTTGCGACCCTCTACGGGGCTAACGCGCCGCACGAACGCCACTTCAATGTTGCCGGTTCCGGCGGAGCGCCCGCGCCCATGAATTTTGATGCGCCGGGCAGCAGCGACGGCTCGGGCGCGCAATTTATCAACCTCGGGTATTTGCCGAATACGCGCGATAACAACCGCCAGGCAGTGATGGACCTGCTGAACCTGAACGCGAGCCTGGAAGCGGTAAACACTGAAATTCGCAAATCGTTAAATACCGGCCTGGATGTAAACCGCGTTTATGTTGTCGGCGTTTCATTGGGTGGCATCCTGGGCAGTGTGTTTACCACGGTTAACCAGGTTGCGATTGCAAATGATGCGCAAGCGGGCCTTGCATCCAACCTCAAGCCTATTCGCGGTTTGGTAACCAGCGCGGCGGGTACCCAGGTTGCGCAGGTGCTGGTGAACTCGGCAACCTTTGCGCCCATCATTAATGGCGGTTTGGGTAACAGTGGCGTGAACCCGGGCACTACCAATTACGAACGTTTCCTTTACGCGGCGCAGACCGCAATGGATTCCGGTGATCCGGTGAACTTTATGGAAACCCTCGCCGGTTTGGGTGTGCCTACCCTGGTGCAACAAATTAATAATGATGCGGTAATTCCCAACGCGGCAGCGGGTGCGCCGCTGATGGGTACCCAGGCTATGGCAAACCTGCTTGGCGCATTACCGTTGGTTCCGGGCACAACCCAACTGGGCCAGGGCCATGTGAAGCTTACCGCCGGCGGCCATTCGTCATTGTTAAGGCCAGAGGGCGATGCACCCCAGGTAACGGGCGAACTGCAAGCCCAGGTGGTCACCTTCGTGCTGAATGATGGCAACGTAACCGTAGGTTCGGTTGCTCCCGGTAATATCGAAGCCATTGCAGACCCAGCCAATTAAAGGTATCGGATCGATCACTGAACAAACCCCGGCTAGCCGGGGTTTGTTTTTTTGGTCTGGATTCAGGCGTCGATGGCGCAATAACTGCTTGTGAATAAGGTAAACTGCCGCCACTTTTTTGCAGCCATGCTGTGTTGATGAGTTACCCCTATGACCCCACGCAATTATTTATACCTGTTAAAAAAATACGATGAATACCAGGCGCAAATAGAGCGCCTGCTGGAATCTATAGTGACCTCCCTGTCTCCGAATAAATTGGAAACCTCTACCGATCAACTCAAGGAAGTCGTGAAACGCTTGCACGATTCCTATCCGTTTGTGGAATTGATTTATTGCCTGGATGAAAAAGGTATTCAAACCACCGAATCGGCGGCATCGCCCACAGTGCCGGACCCCAAACGCCGTGAACCGGGTTTCGGTTCAGACCGCAGCAACCGCGTTTATTACAGCAAGGCGCGCGAAAATCCGGCGACCGCCACGGTAACCCAGCCTTATCTCTCCAGCGCGACACACCAACTGGCTATTTCCGCCGTGCAGCGTTTTGTGGATGCGGAAAACGCAACCGGTTACCTGGTGATTAATTTCAACCTGGAAAAATTAATTATCTTTTTAAATGGCGACAGTTTGCGCCGCATTGTGCATCCCATTTTCCAGGTGGTGTACGGCATCATTGGGGTTATGCTGGTGGTGGTGTCGGCATTGTTATTATTTTCCGCCGGGCATTCGCTCTACGCCATGATCCATGAACACACCAATACTGCAACCCAGGCGTTCCAGTCCGTTATCCTGGTAACCCTGGGATTGGCGATTTTTGATTTGGGTAAAACGATCCTGGAAGAGGAAGTGCTGTTGCATAAGGACATCCACCACACAGGTTCAACGCGCCGCACCATTGCGCGCTTTATGTCCGCCATTGTCATTGCGGTATCCATCGAATCCCTGTTGTTAATGTTTAAATCGTTATTGGGTGATGCCACCCACTTGAACTCAGCGGTCCATATGTTGTTTGCCGCTGTTGCCTTGCTGATCGGCCTGGGGGCTTACCTAAAGCTGACCAGCGAGAAAAAATAGCGAAGCGTTGTTAAAAAAAGGACCCACTGTGAGCACTAAAAACAAAACCGCGTTTGTCTGTAACGAATGCGGTGCGGATTACAAGAAATGGCAGGGCCAATGCACTGAATGCGGGGCGTGGAATTCCATCACCGAAGTGCGCCTGGGGCCAACACCGTCCAACCGTTCCGCAAAATTCGAAGGTTATGCCGGCGGTGCCTCCGGCAATAAAATCCAGACGCTCGCCGAAATTGCATTAAGCGATGTTCCGCGTTTCAGCAGCGGCACCGGCGAGTTTGACCGCGTGCTCGGCGGCGGTTTTGTGCCGGGATCGGTGGTGTTGATCGGCGGTAATCCCGGCGCCGGAAAATCGACCTTGCTCCTGCAAACACTGTGTAACCTCGCGCGCGCTATGCCGGCGCTTTACATCACCGGTGAGGAATCCCTGCAACAGGTCGCCATGCGTGCCCAGCGTTTGGGTTTACCTGCCGATAAATTACAAATGCTGAGCGAAACCAGTGTGGAAACCATTTGCGCAACCGCGCAACAGATCGCTCCGAAAGTAATGGTGATTGATTCCATCCAGGTCATGCACATGGAAGATATTTCCTCCGCGCCCGGTTCGGTGTCGCAAGTGCGTGAGAGCGCCGCTTACCTCACGCGTTTCGCCAAGCAAACCGGCACTGTATTGATCCTGGTCGGCCATGTTACCAAGGATGGCTCGCTTGCCGGCCCGAAAGTGCTGGAGCACATGATCGACTGTTCCATTTTACTGGAGGGCGATAACGATTCACGCTTCCGTACATTACGCGGCAATAAAAATCGCTTTGGTGCGGTAAACGAACTCGGTGTGTTTGCCATGACCGAACAGGGTATGCGCGAAGTCAACAATCCATCGGCTATTTTTTTGCAACGCGCGGAAGATGCGGCACCGGGTTCGGTGGTTATGGTGATGTGGGAAGGTACGCGTCCGTTATTGATTGAAATCCAGGCCCTGGTGGATGACAGCCACCTGGGCAACCCGCGCCGCGTTGCGGTGGGTATGGACCAAAACCGCCTTGCGATGTTGCTCGCCGTTTTGCATCGGCACGGTGGCATTATGGTGGGCGACCAGGACGTGTTCGTAAACGTGGTGGGTGGTGTAAAAGTCATGGAAACCAGCGCCGACCTCGCGGTATTGCTGGCGATTGTTTCGAGTTTCCGCGACCGCATTTTGCCGCAGGATTTAATTGTTTTCGGGGAAGTGGGCTTGTCGGGTGAAATCCGTCCCGTTCCCAGTGGCCACGAACGTTTGCGTGAAGCCGCCAAGCATGGTTTTAAGCGCGCAATAGTGCCGATTGCCAATGCACCGCGTGAAAAAAACCTGGGTATCGAGGTGGTAGCTGTCAGGAATTTGCAGGAAGCATTGGACGCGCTTTAACGGTGGATTGCGTTCTGGCCGTTAATCATTGCGACGGAGTTCAATGATGCGGTGGTTTATATGGCGCAATCTTTCCTCTGCGGTGCGGAAGCTGGGAATCGTCATAAAAAGTTCGTGCAGGCTGCCGTCTTCCTCGGCTAACAACAATCCCCGCTCGATGCGTTTCGCCAGGGCGTGGTTATCTTTGTTCAGGAAAAAATAAATCGGCTGGGGGTAATGGATCATCAGGTTTTTTTCAACCGCCAACCCCAGGTGCCCATAGGTTGCCAGTTCGCCGTCAATTTCTTGCAGGCTGCGCGCCATATAATCAAAACGTTTGGCGGCGAGCATCTTGAACATGGTGTCAAATGCGAAACTGGTCACCAGCGGCAAATTGTTGTGCTTATAAATAGCGGTATCGCTCCAGTGAGTACCGGAACCGATCCTGAATTGGCGCAGGTCTGCCAGGGTTTTGACCTTATCAAACCTGGGTTGGTCATCCTTTCGAATTAATAAAACCCGATACTCGTTAATGCCTCGCAGTAAATTAAATTTCACCGGAACCAATTCCCTTTCGCGCGCGTTATTAGTGCTGCTCCACATGACATCCACCACGCCCTGCTTGACTAACAAGCGATAACGTTCCCGCCCGACTACCTGGTGGTGATAGGTAATTTTGTATTCCGTCCCATTACCGGGCATTGCGTCGGCGGGACTTGCCGTTTTAGCCAGCGCGAGCTGTAAGGCTTTTTCATAATAAATGCCGGTAGCCTCCGGCTCCATCGCCTGGGGTGGGGGAATAATCAAGGGTATGGGCGGGCTCGCGTAGCTTGTCGAACCGCTAACCAGCAGTAACAAAGCGCAAAGGACGCGCAAAGTGTTAGGCATAGTATTTACAGCGTTAAAGGTCGTTTTCTATCAGCGTCAGTAATTCGTAGAGCAAGGTCCTGTCGGCGGGGGCGTCGGGTTGGAATTCAAAACCCAGGTGCTGCTCGCGAACATGGATCAATCGGCCGTGCAGGTTAAGCATTTTTTTGTTGGAGGTAACCAGGTTCAACTCATCCAGGTGGATATGTACCCGCAACGGGTCGCCCTTTTGCAGCAGGTGTTCTTGCAAGATGACCAGGCGCGCACCGGATTCGGAAATATCCAGCACATGCGCCTCCCAGCTTTTGGTGGAATATTGCAATTCGGCAATCGCGCGCAGTGGGAAGCGCGCATACTTGCGCTTCTCCTCGGGCGGTTCGTCGGCAGGTGTAATAAATGGGTTGCTCATTCGTCTATCCACTCCGCAAGGGTAGGGGCCGAATTAATAATCACTCATTAATTCGTTCAGTTCGCGCTCCGCTGCGCCGGCATCGCCCAAATTCAGTTCAATCAGGCGGCGCAAATGGCCGACGCTATCAATATCGATAGTGGTACACATCAAACCGGTCTGGTTGTGATGCTGGTGGGCTACGCTCACCGTCATCGCTATGCTGGCGTTATCCGAGAGCAGGATTTTCACCAGGATGGGTTCATTTTTTTTAATCTGGCTTGGCAATTGGTGCTGGATCAGCAAGCCCCTCAGTGAAATATCCAACAGGCTGGCGCGCCAATGGCAATCGCCCTGGGCTAATTCCACATGGGCATCAAACAGGATGCGACTGAATTTACGGCGCTCCCGGGCGCCATGGGTTTTTGGAGTGGTCATATCGGTTAAATCACAACTATAGATGCTGTTCAGTGTAGCCCGCGCTGGCAGTTTCGCCACGGACAGCCTTATATGCCGGATGTAACCGATCATCAACGCATTTGCTGTGCGCGGGGGGCAGCGCCTATAATCCCGCCCGCTTTTCCCTTGATCATTTCGCTAACAGACTGATTCCTATGACCGATTACCGTATTGGCATCGACCTCGGCGGCACCAAAACCGAGGTCATCCTGCTCAATGGCAGTAGCCAGGAGCTATTCCGTACCCGTATTCCCACCGTACGCGACGACTATCAAGCAACCTTGCGTGATATCGCCGGTTTGGTTGCCCAGGCGGAGGCGGAAGCAGGGCAAGCTAACTTGCCGGTGGGCATCGGTATCCCCGGTACCCTGTCGCGTAAAACGGGTTTTGTGAAAAATGCCAATTCCACCTGGCTAAACGGTAAACCTTTCCAGGGTGATTTATCCGCCTGCCTGGGCCGCGATGTGAAAGTTACCAATGACGCCAATTGCCTCGCGGTATCCGAAGCGACCGATGGTGCAGGGCGCGGGTATGGCCTGGTGTTCGCCGGTATCCTTGGCACGGGTTGCGGTGCCGGTGTGGCTTACAAGGGCCAACCGGTTGTCGGCCCCAATGGGGTAGCGGGTGAGTGGGGGCATAATCCGCTGGCCTGGACATCCGAAGCGGAATTGAATGCGCGTCCGTGTTATTGCGGAAAGGCGGGATGCCAGGAAACTTTTTTATCCGGCACCGGCCTGTGCCTTTCGTACCAGTTAATCACTGGTGAAAAACTCAGCGGCCCGGATATAGTGGCGCTTGCGGAGCAGGGCGATTCCCTGGCGAAAGAAGTCCTGGCTAATTATTTCGACCAACTCGCGCGCGGGCTTGCCACCATCATTAACGTAATGGACCCGGACATTATTGTCCTGGGGGGTGGTGCCTCCAATATCGCCGCGATTTATACCGAAATCCCCAAATTACTGCCGCACTATGTCTTCGGGCGCGAATGCGATACGCCGGTGGTGCAGGCGATGCACGGGGATTCCAGCGGCGTGCGCGGTGCAGCCTGGTTGAATCCAATTGTGTAAGGCATGTGCGGTGTTGCAAATAGGCAAGCCCATCCATTATTTGATGGGCTTTTTATTTTCCATTTTCGCGCTCACTGTTGCCGCGCAAACCGCACCTGTACCCGCATCACCTGCGCCGGCACCCCGGCGAATAGCCTCACTGAATATTTGCATCGACCAATTATTGTGGGAATTGGTTGCGCACGAACGGTTGGTTTCCATCAGTTACCTCACCGCGAATCCCCTATGGTCGCCTATTGCGGACCAGGTTCGGGGTGTGCCGCTGAATCACGGCCTGGCGGAAGAAATAGTACCGCAGCAACCCGAGGTCATTTTCGCCGGTGAGTTTGATGCGCCCGGTGCAATCGACTTGTTACAGAAACTGGGCAAGCGCGTGGAGCGTTTACCCTTGCCGCGCACATTAAGCGATATTAATAACCAAATCGTGCAACTGGCGGGGATGGTGGGTGCGCAGGCAAACGCGCAGCAGATGGTGGAAAAAATCAATTTCCAGGTTGCGGAATTGCAATCGGCAAGCAAAGCTAACGCCCCGCTCACCGCGTTTTGGTATTCAGCCAATGGTGTGGTTATCGGTGACGGCACTTTAGAACATGAATTAATGCAGCTGGCCGGATTGCGGAACCTGGCTGCCGAGCGTGGTATGTTCGGGTTTAACCAACTTGACCTTGAATTGCTGCTCAGTGCAAAGCCGCACATTTTAATTATAGAAAAAGGCCAGGATGAAGCTTTTTCCCTCGCGCGTGAATACCTTGCGCACCCGGCATTAAAAAATGCCGAATTTAAAATCGTGGTTTTACCGGCGGGTTTGTCCGGCTGTGCCGCATCGGTTATCGGCGATGTGGCATTCACGTTGAAACAAGCATTAGCTCAATAATTTCACAGGAACCTGATTTGAGAATTCAAATTCCATTCGCGGTATTAACCGGAGCATTGATCGTTGCATTGGTTGCAGCCTCGGTGATTGCGCTTAATACCGGCCTTGCCGATATTGGTGTCATCGCCGGATTGCAAGATTTTTTCAAGGGTGAGCAAAGCCTCGCCGCCAATGTCATCGGGCAAATCCGTTTACCGCGATTGATCCTCGCGTTAGTGATTGGTGCAACCCTGGGAATGGCGGGCGCCGCTATGCAGGGCTTGTTGCGCAATCCGCTCGCGGACCCCGGTGTTTTGGGGGTGAGCAGCGGTGCGGCCTTCGGTGCAATATGCACCCTGTATTTCGGTATCGCCGGTGCCGCATGGTATTGGTTGCCGGGTGCGGCAATTGTCGGGGCGCTGTTCACTTTATTGATGGTGTATGTGTTGGCTGGCTTGCACAGCAGTATGCTCGCCTTGATTTTGGCGGGAACCGCGATGAGTTCGATCATGGTTGCCTTTATTGCCGTCGCATTGAATTTTGCGCCCAGTTTGTATGCCATGCAGGAAATTGTATTTTGGTTGCTGGGTTCATTGGCGAATCGCCATTTTGATCATGTGGGCATCGCATTGCCCCTGGCAATTATTAGCTGGATGATGATGTTAAGCCGCAGCCGCTTCCTGGATGCGCTTAGTCTGGGTGAAGATAGCGCGCGTTCATTGGGCTTTAATAATCACCGCGAGCGCGCGATCTTGTTATTTGGTATTTCCATCGGTGTGGGCGCCTGCGTGGCGGTGAGCGGTGCGATTGGTTTTATCGGTTTGGTTATCCCGCATTTGTTGCGCCCTTTTGTCGGTTACCGCCCCGGCCGGCTGATGTTTGCCAGTGCGCTCGGCGGCGCTTTATTGCTGGTGCTCGCCGATATTTTGGTGCGCCAGTTCGATAGCGCGCGCGAATTGAAAATCGGTGTGGTTACTTCATTAATCGGTGCGCCGTTTTTCCTCTTGCTGATCCTGAAAACCCGGTCACGGTGGGCATAATGGCAACCACACTTACGGCTCGTAGTATTCAATTCTCCCGCGATAAAACCATGATTATTAATCACGTGGATGCGCACTTATCTCCCGGTGAATTTGTCGGGCTGATTGGCCCGAACGGTGCGGGCAAGAGTTCGCTGTTACGTATCCTTGCGGGTTTACATAAAGCGGATGCGGGACAAGTCAGTATCAGTAACAGCACTTACCCGGCTGTGCCTATGCAACAGCTACCCGATCGCGTACGCGCGCAATTACTTGCCTATTTGCCCCAGCAGGAAGCCCCGGCCTGGCCCTTGCAAGTTGAACACCTGGTTGGATTGGGCCGCGCGCCCTGGCACAAACCATTGGGCCGCAAGTCACCACAGGATACCCATGCCATAGCGCGCGCCCTGGAAATGACCGAGTTAACACCGTTGCGCCACCGAATAGTGACTACACTTTCCGGTGGCGAGTTGCAGCGCAGCTTGTTGGCCCGGGTGTTTGCGGGTGAGCCGGAAATTATTTTGGCCGATGAACCTATCGCGGCGCTCGACCCTTACCATCAATTACACATGATGGAATTATTGGCGGAACACGCGCGGCAGGGCGGCTCTGTGTTTGCGGCCTTGCATGATTTAAGTTTGGCTGCACGTTTCTGTTCACGGTTGGTATTGATCCACCAGGGAAACGTGGTTGCCGATGGAGAACCCGTGCAGGTACTGACCACTGGCAATTTGCAACAGGTCTATGGTATTAGCGCCTATGTGGATTGTCGCGATGAAGGCGTTGTAATTATCCCGCGCAAGCGGGTGGTGTGATTTTAACGAATCGTTTAAGAGAACCTTGCCGGGGCAACCGGGACTGGGCCACATAAATGTATTGACGACGCGTCTCAATTAATAACCCGCAAGCAGGGGCGAACTGAAGTTCTGCTAATGGAATACCGACATGAAAGCAGGTTTATTCAAAATCATTGTCAATCTCTGGCCGCCACTTTTCTTTTCCGGCATTAAAGTTACGTATCTCTCCGCGGATTACAAAGAAACCCATGTAACTTTAAAGCTGCGTTGGTATAACCGGAATTATGTCGGCACCCAATATGGGGGCAGCTTAGTGTCCATGACTGATCCCTGGTATATGTTAATGCTCATGACCAACCTGGGGCGCGATTATTTTGTGTGGGACAAACATGCTGAGATAGATTACATCGCCCCCGGTAAAACCCATGTCCATGCGCACTTTAAAATTACCGATGGAATTATCGAAGACATTCGCGCAAAAACTGCCAACGGGGAAAAATATATCCCCGAATTCCTGGTGGATATTAAAGACGACAATGGCCAACTTGTCGCCCAGGTAAGGCGGCGTGTTTATATCAAATTAAAACCGCGCGCCCGCACCCATGAAAATCCGTAAAGGGTCGAGCCTGGTTTAAAAAAACAATTAATGAGAAACACCCAATCCCATGTTAAATGTTGCACTTTGTTCCTATGGCATGTCCGGTAAAGTATTCCATGCACCGCTGATTACGGCCGAACCGCGCCTTAAGCTCCACAGTATCTTGCAGCGCAATGAGCCCACCGCATTGGTCGATTATCCGCAGGTAAATATTGTAAAAACGTTTGATGAATTAATTGCCGACCCGGAGCTTCACCTGGTGGTAGTGAATACACCTAACGAATTTCACTACCCTATGGCGAAGGCGGCCATGCTGGCCGGTAAACATGTCATAGTTGAAAAACCTTTTACCCTAAGCTTGATGGAAGGCAACGATTTAATAGCCCTGGCACAACAACAAAATTGTATTCTCTCGGTGTTCCAGAACAAACGCCTGGAAAGCGATCATTTGGATGCGCAACACATTATCCAGGCCGGGGACTTGGGGCGTATCGTGGAAGTGGAATGGCATTATGATCGTTATCGTACGAACATTACCCATAAGAAATGGAAGGAAGATAATTTACCCGGCTCAGGCACCTGGTTTGATTTGGGTATCCATATGGTGGATTCCATGTTGTGTTTATTCGGGAAGCCCTCCGCAGTCTATGCGGATATGCGTAGCCTGCGGCGCGCGCAAGGTTCTACGGATTATTTCAACACGATTTTCCATTACACGGATATGCGCGTAATCTTGCGTTCCAGTACCTACGTCAGTGAAAAAGGCGCAACGGTTTCCATTCATGGCGACAGGGGCTCATTCCTGAAATTCGGGCAGGATGTACAGGAAAGCCAAATGATGCGCGGCATAGTTCCCGGTATGCCGGGTTGGGCGCAACCGGGGGAAGATAATTACGGGATTCTCCACACCCATAAGGATGGCGAATCGCAACGCCAGCGTATTGCCGGGCGGCCCGGTTGTTATGAGTTGTATTATAAAAATATAGCGGATGCCATTACCGGAACAGCCCCGCTTGCTTTTTTACCCGGGCAATCATTACTCGGCGTGGAAATACTACTGGCAGGCCAGGAAAGCGCGCAGCAGCAAACATTAATTTATTTATGATCCCGCCAGGTAAAACTCTTCGGAAATCCATTGGAAACGGTAATGAAAAAACTCAGCGCTTTACTCGTAATGCTTTCAGTATCCACAGGTGCCTTCGCCGGCCGTATGCCTGAGCGCGTAGAGAGTGTCGAAGCCATCGGAAAAGGCTATGTGAAACTTAATATCGCCAAAAACGCTGCCGACGCAGAATATGATTACCAGGTTGTCAGCGCGATAGACATCAAGCGCCTGGTTGGTGGTTCGGATAAAAAAGTGTGTTATCTATTTTATTTCACGGGTACGGAGACGCTGAAAATCCAGGTTTCAAACCAGGCATGCAGCGCAATCGTTAAAGAACTTATTGCAGCGCAGGGTTGATCTGGAATTATTAGCCTATATAAAACACTCGCGGATGAACTGCGTTGTTTTTGCGGCAACTATCTGGCAATAACCACAAAAAATATTTCTCTAAATGGATTTAAATTCCTCAACCATTGGAATTTTTATCACATCAATATTTTAGTTTGGCGTGCAAATATAAAATCGGTCCCCATTTTTCCAGGTTTCGTAAAAAGCGGAACCTTTCCTCCCAAAGTCGAACCTTAAAACCAAAACTCGTACTCGCTTTCCGTTAACAGCGGTTTTAGGATTTTTTGGCCTGCCGTGAGTGTTTCAGATTCCACTGATTTGCGCAGGAACAATATCCAACCAACTCACGCAATGTCCGCAGCAATGTGGTATTGCCCATTACGGAGAAAGTGAAAGTGCAATTAATTAAAAAACATTCTGTTATTTCTCATGTCAGGTCAATGGGTGTTTCTGTATCTGTCGCGGTTGCCGGGGCGGCATTACTGGGTGCTGCGGAGGTTAATGCGCATGGCTACGTGTCATCACCCAAGGCGCGAGTCATTGTGTGCAAGGAAAATAATATTGAGAACCCGACTCATCCCGCCTGCATCGCGGCAAAAGCGGCGGGAAATGTGGGATTTTATGCGCCGCAAAGTATTGCAATTGGCGGGGTCAGGGATAACCACCAGGCGGTTATTCCCGATGGGAAATTATGCAGTGCCGGTGTAGGCGGTTATACGGGTTTGGACCTGGCGCGCAGTGACTGGCCGGCAACGCAGGTCCAGGCGGGCTATCGTGAATTTGTGTGGACCAATACCGCGCAACATCGAAGCATGTATTTCCGCTATTACATCACCAGGCAGGGTTACAACCCGAGCCAGCCACTGAGATGGTCCGACCTGGAACAGATCCATCAATCATCACCGACAGGACAAGAGGCAGTTTCCCGGCATATGGTGAACTTGCCGCCGCGCACCGGTAAACATGTGGTCTATAGTATCTGGCAGCGCGACTATGCCGATGCTCCCGAAGGTTTTTACCAATGTATCGATGTGGAATATGGTGGTTCGAATTCCAGTGTGCCGGTAGCATCAAGCTCGCGTCCGTCATCGTCGCGTTCATCGTTGGCAAGCAGTATCGGCAGTGATACTTGTGCTGGCTTGCCTACCTGGGACACCCATACGGTTTATAACAAGCCGCAACAGGTCAAATACAATAATAAACGCTACCAGGCAAACTATTGGACCCAGGGCAACAATCCTGAATTAACATCCGGCGTATATAACTATTGGCTGGATTTGGGGGATTGCAATGGTTCCGGTGGCGGCTCTTCGGCGGCGGTAATCTCTTCGGCGCGCAGTTCCATGGCGGCAAGTTCAGTCGCCAATTCGGTTGGGTCTGGTAGTTGCACATCACCGGCTTACGTAAATGGCAGCAGTTATGCGACCGGGGCGCTGGTCCGCAATGCGGGTAATGAATACCGCTGCACGGTGGGTGGCTGGTGTACCCTCGGTGGTCCATACGAACCGGGCGTGGGTTGGGCCTGGACTAATGCCTGGTCATTGGTGCGCACTTGCCAGTAAATGCGCGCTTCGCTCTCATGGCGTTGAGCATTTGCAAAAATAAAATTATCAGTGAAATAAAACGGCAACTTCTGTTGCCGTTTTATTATGATTCATTCTTTGGGTGACAATTTCTGGTTAAGCGAGTCACAGATTAGCGATCCCCGTTTTGTAAATCCCCGTTGCTGCGTTAGTCTTATTGCCACAACAATAAAATTAAAAATCTCTCCCGTTGTTATCAACCCAATGCTTCCCTTGTTGTATCCGTATTCGCAGTTCGGAATTTTTCCGGGGATAGCCCATCGCAATGCAAAAATATCTGCCAGTGCGGATAAGTTTTGCTGTTAATGTTTTTGTTGCTCGCGGAGGACGAATAATGAAATTTTTATCGGTTTTGAAAATAGCGCCTGTTTCGTTAAAACGATTGGCGATGAATGCCACGGTTATTTTGGCGGCATCACAAAGCGGCGCAGTGCAAGCCGCAAAATGCGAATACATTGTTGCCAATGATTGGGGCAGTGGATTCACAGCGACACTGCGTATTACCAACAACGGTTCCAACGCGATTTCCGGTTGGAGTATCGGTTGGAATTACACTGACGGTTCACGCGTAACCAGCAGTTGGAATGCAACGGTATCGGGATCAAATCCTTACACCGCAACACCGTTGGGTTGGAACAGCAATATCGCAGTGAATTCGAGCGTTGAATTCGGTGTGCAGGGAACCAATGGTGCCAGCAGGGCGCAAGTGCCGACAATTACGGGTACGATTTGCAATTCGGTGGTGACCTCGAGTGCCGCGCTTTCCAGTGTGCCGCGCAGCAGTTCGTCGCTAGCGCCAGGTTCCATACCCCGTTCGTCTTCAAGCCCCGCATTATCGTCCAGTTCGGTTTCGGTGAGCGGGCAGGCCTGTAATTGGTATGGAACCGTTACACCGTTATGCGTGAACACAACCAGCGGTTGGGGTTATGAAAACGGCAGGAGTTGTGTCGGCCGGTCGACCTGTAGCGCACAGCCTGCGCCCTACGGCATTGTGAATGGCGGGGCTTCCAGTGTGGCGGTATCGAGTCGAGCCTCATCCGCCATACCGCTGTCCAGTTCTTCGTTGCGTTCATCGGTTGCCAGCTCAGCCGCCAGCAGCATTCAAACGGGCGCAACTTGCAATGGTTACGCCACTCGCTATTGGGATTGCTGCAAAGCGCATTGCTCCTGGACGGCCAATGTCCCGTCTGTGGTGAATCCTTTGCCAAGTTGCAGTAGCAATAACACCCGTTTGTCCGATGTAAATGCGGCGAGTGCCTGCGGTAATGGCGGCGGCAGTGCCCATATGTGTTGGGGAATGGCACCGTTTGCGGTGAACGATAGACTGGCCTATGGCTACGCGGCGACTGCCAGTGGCGATGTTTGTGGCCGCTGCTATCAATTGGAATTTACCGGCCAATCCCATAATTCACCGGGCGATCCCGGTTCCGCAGCGCTCGCCGGAAAAGTGATGATCGTCCAGGCAACCAATATCGGCTATGACGTTGGCGGTGGCCAATTCGATATCCTGGTTCCCGGCGGCGGTGTCGGTGCCTTTAACGCATGTTCGGCGCAATGGGGTGTTTCCAATTCAGAATTGGGTGCGCAATACGGCGGCTTCCTCGCCGCGTGTAAACAGGAGTTGGGTTACAACGCGAGTTTGTCACAATACAAAACCTGTTTAACCAACCGCTGTAACAGTGTGTTTGGCTCGCGCGGTTTGACTGAACTGCAACAAGCGTGTACATGGTATGCAAACTGGTTTGAAGCGGCGGATAACCCGGCATTGAAATACAAAGAAGTGGCTTGCCCGGCCGAATTGACCTCGCGTTCAGGCATGAATCGTGGGCCGTTAAATGATATTAGAACCAGTTGTAATTAATTCGCTAATATAAACGCACAAAAAAGCAATGCAGGGAACTGCATTGCTTTTTTTTCGAAAAATTTCGGCACGCCTTTTCGTTCCGGATGCTACTGACAGGATTCACCTGGCGCATGGGGGATAATGGCGATTCCACCAAGGCGCACTTTGCCATTTCAGGAGGATTACATGCTTGATAAAAAAATTGGTTACCAATTTCCTGTTGCGGATTTCCCTTCCATCGCTCCCAGCCAACGTTTGCATTTGATTTTGCTCGGCGTTAATGACATAGCCGCTTCCACCCGGTTTTATGAATCCCTGGGGTGGATAAAATCCCCCACGGGGCATAATGAATTTGTGAAATTTGATTTGGGTGGCTACGCATTGTGTTTGTTATCGCGTGAAGGTTTGGCTGTTGATTCCCTGGCGGATACAGCAAATATTTCCAGCTTTAAGGGTGTGTGTTTTGTATACCTGGCCAAAACAGCGGATGAAGTGCCCGCAATTCTTGCAAAGGCGATTGAGGCTGGCGGAACCCTGGTAAAACCGGCAACCCGCACCCCCTGGGGAATCGCGGGCTATTTTAAAGACCCGGATGGTTATTTGTTTGAAGTGGATTATGAAGAAGTTTGGGTGTTGGATGAAGAGGCGCGCCTTGTCGTTGACCAAGTGAATGAGCGGACATGTTGACCGCCATTAGGGTTTCGAGGCGCGAATCTTTTTGCTAATAGTTTTACGCCAAAAATGCAGTGGAAAAAGCACCGCGAGAGCGATCCCTGAATACCAGTGGATGCGGGCAACATTTAAAAACGCTAACGCATCCTGGGGATAATACAGCAGCAAACCGCTGCCGATTAACACGCACCATAAACCCATGTGCAGGTAACCATCCCAATGATGTTTCCTTTTATGAATTTTTTTTTGCGCGTGATCGGCAAAGAAATAACCAAAAATAAACACACCAAGCATGGCGCTCACTCCGTGTAACTCGCGAAATAATCCATTGAGTGGATGAGGAAAATCATCTTCGTTAAGCGGTGCCATGGTATCAAGTGCGATGCCGGTGGCGATGATCGCGAACAATATAACCCATAAACATATGCGAGATTTTTTCATGGCCTTGCCGGAAGTTGAAGGTAGCGATGGATGCGAATCGTCAAACTAAAAAGGTTGTTATTTTGACAGTTGCAGGCGGGAAAATGTAGCTGAATGTGTATTTAGGCATGGAGCGGGACCCAATTGCCACCCAACGCGCGAATTGTGGCCGCGCGTTGGGAGGCCGTCGAATTGGCGGCGACCTTGGTGAGTGCGTCTGCTCGCCAGGCGCTCGTGGAGATAACCGTCCAGGTATTTGCATGTAATTCGTTAGCTTTGGCCCCCAACAAAAGTCCTGGTTGTTCTGCCGAGTAGTGGGACGTTGATGTTGCGATAGCGGCGTCTTGTAAACCGCCCATGGGGTGGTCGCGCCCCGTGTGATCGCGAACGATAATAGGGATAATCGCCGGGCCATAAACCCGAAGGTCACCCCCCGCGTTAATCGAGGCAGAAGTAACTCCCGAAAGTTGTAATTCCCTGATGGCCAAATCGACTGCAAACCCTTTTGCAATTCCATCCAGCGTTACCCAGACAGGCCGCCGCAACCGCGCCCGCTGTCCTGCTATCTCAATATCGTGCCAACTGCCCAGGTTTAAAACAGGCCGTGTGGTTATGTCCGGAGCGGATAGAACCCCTTTATCCACCAACGCTTTGCCAAGGGTACAGTTGAATTTGCCCTGGCTTAACCGGGTCAGCGCGCGCGCAAGTTTCAAACACTGGATACTGCGGGGATGAAGCTCTACCCAATCCAACACCGAGCGATTCAATCGTGTTAAATCGCTCCCGGGATGATGGAAACTTAATTGTTGCTGGATTTGCTCGCAACGGGCGAAGGCCGCATTTGTAGCGGCGAGGATTTGTTGGTCGGTTAATTTCCCTGGGTCGAGAATCGCAATTTCAACAAAAGTCCCCAGCAAGGGGCGCAGGCGTTTTTGCATATCAGCCTTGGCTTAGTGCAATTTTATGGATCGCCAGCAAGCGTTTAATACCATCGGTCAGGTTGCGACAGGAAAGGGTTGCGCCGCTGATGTTGGGGATGTCTTTATTTAATTTAAATGGATCGTTAAGGGTCTTCCCCGTGAAGTGACGTCGCCATTCGGGTTTGCGAATTTGCCCACCGTGGGTTTCGCGATAGCTTAATACTTCAACTCCAATCACTTGTCCATCGGGAGAAATAGCGGCGGCATAGGTGATGAATTCATGCTTACCCACTACATCATCAACCAGAAAATATCCCAGCAATTCGCCATCGGCTTCGGCGCGCCAATTTTGTTGTACTGCGGTGCGCTGGCGGACCCCCGCAATCTTTTTAATTTGATTGCGTTGTTCATCGGTTAGATGGATCGCAGACTCCAGGAATATTTTTGCATTGGGGAAAAGTATTTGCTGGGCTTGGGTAACACTGAGGTAATTTTCAGCATGGGCATGGTCAACCGCCAACGCTGGAGCGATGATTGCCATGGGTATCGCGATAAATCCAGGAATGTTACGCATTGTGTGCCTCAAAACTGCGGATCGCTTTGCTGTGGTTGAGGCCTGTGCGAAACTTGCACAGGCCTATCCTCAGGATTAGAAATTAAAGCCAACTTTTAAACGAATTTCTTGCTCGGTTTTTTCAATCAGGTGCAAATCGTTTGGTTGGCCTTCATAGGTTTCCCCGCCGCCACGTACCTGGTCAAAATAAGTAAACGTAAACCAGTAATCTTTACCGCCGTAGTGCAAACTGGGGCCAACGAATAACGAATTGCGTTCCATTGCTACCTCGGTTTCATATTCGGTTTCGTAAAGGGTCTCCAGGCCAATAAACCAATTGGGAACAAAGCGATAACTCAACCCGGTCCCGGCCCAGAACTCGATTTCAACTTCCATTCCAGTGGGCCATTCGAAATCCTCCGGCAGGTTTGCAATCGGTTTGCGTGTAGCGCGCGTACCTTCGGTACCGAAGTTGGCAGCCCAAATCAGTTGCCCTTCAAGAAAATATTTTTGCAATTGCAGTTCAAGGTCAATGCTAATTGTGTCTTTATCGCGACCGGAATGTGGATCCAGAACCAGGTAGTCCAACCCGGCGGTCATCGATAAACCAAAATTATCCAGGGCAGGGCTTAAAAAATTATATTTACCGGAAACCTCTGCACCCTGGAATCTCAACCCATACTTCTTATCACCGGGCATATAACCATCGATCAACAAACCCGAGGTATCAATGGACTGGCCTTTAAGCTCGCCCTTGATGGTAAATCTGTCACTGACGCCGTATTCAAGCTCGGTTTCGGTATTGTAAGCCGTGTAATCACCCAAACCCTTATCGGCGCGCTGGGTAACTACCTGGTAGAACTCCATAGCGCCTTGCGGAAGTACCTCGGAACCCTTGATGTATCCAAAAAGATTTTCATCGGCCTGTGCTTGCAATGAAAAGAGTCCCGCTACGGCGAGAGGTATAAGTCTGTTACGCATAAAGATCCTTGAAATTTTCAATTAGTGATTTCTAATCAATTAGTGATTTATTAGTCAGTGGGTGATGTATCAGATAGACAACGCAATCCGCAGTCCATGGCGCCATTGTACGCAATATAAATGCAAATGATATTGATTGCGATCAAGTTTTCGCGCATATCGAGCATCAATTAACCGTAAAAAGATGGCAAAGAGGCAATGGAGGAGGGATTAATAAAGAATAAGTCCCGCTTAAGCTGGATGGGCGACCAAGCCGGTGCCCATCCGGATGCAGGGGATTAAGGTGCGTTAGCTTTTAACATTGTGTTTTTGAAAAATTCACCTTGTTCCGATGGAGTAAAGTTCCAATCTTTAATCATGACCGGCGACCAATCAGGATCAAACACCCATACCGTGTAGGACACGCCCTTTTTGGCCATATATTCAACAATGTTTGGGCCGTAAGTGCCGTCATTATTAATCACCGGTACGTGGGCACCGTAATCGGTTTCTTTCGCCCAGCCCAGTTCAGTGGCGATCATCGGATACTTATCTGCAACATAGCCCCAGCTTTTTTCCCACATCGCAAAAAAGTTGGCTTTGGTCGGATCTTGCGGTTTGGCTTTTTGTGGATAGGGGTGGATTGCGTAGGCAATATTGTCACGGCGCACCGGTGCATTGGCGATGGGTGTCAGATCGTAAGCCCAGTTATAACCCGCTACCAATGGAATAGCATGCTTGTTGTAAAGGCGAATCAAGTCGATGTAATCCTCCAGCAAATTGCGCCAGCTTTCCCAACTGGCCTTGCCCAGGGAAAAATCACCGGTGCCGATGTAATTGTGTGTCGGCTCGTTAAAAATTTCATACACCGCTACTGTGGGCACAGTACGGTAACGCAAAGAAATCTTGCGCCAGAAATCGGCCGTTTCAGTTTTGGTTGTTTCATACATAACGTGCTGGTACATCTCTGCTTCCAGGTTACCGATGGAATGCCAATCGATAATCAAATACATATCCAGGCTGTTGGCCCAAAGCACGGCTTCATCCAGGCGCTCAAAAAACCAATCCTTGCCATATTTGCGCCATGAAAGGGGATGGATAGGGATGCGGATAGTGTTGGCGCCCCAACGATTAACCTCTGCAAACAAGCCCTTGTTCCAATGACCTTGTTGGTACAATTTACCCGGATCGGCAATATTTACACCGCGAAAAATAAATTCCTTTCCATTTTCAGTCACAAAACCTTTGCCGTTGACTTTTATCAAGCTTTGTTTACGTTCCAGTTTTGCGGCGTCAAAAGATTGCGGGTAGGGGATATTCCACCATTCGTCCGCGGATTGCTGTGCGCCGGTAAAACCGTGGTTTTGGCCCGGGGCTTGGGTTAGGGACGGTTTGCTGGCGCTGCAAGCAATTAACTGGCTGCATACTACAAATGCAGCAAAAAATTTTAAATACAGCTTCATAGTTAAGGCTCTTTATCGGTGTAAGTATAGCGAGGGGGATATTTGGGCGGAGTCCCGCGGGTGGGGACTCTATCAAAACAGTGCCGGTTGGCCAATTGGTGCTACAGGATTTTGGTTGCACAACTGAAACCGATAGAAAATTAATTTTTATCAGTCAAAAAATAATTTTTATTTTTTTAAGCGATGATTAATTATCTGCTTTAAACCCACAAAAGCGAGGTACCACAAAAAAATCAATATCACTAACAAAAATACACTGATAAATGCAAAAATGTCCGGCGCTTTCATCAGGGTGGTCATGAGTGAATCCTGATAATAAAAAAACCATTGATGGCCCGGCGGAAAAATTTGCTCATGTAACCAATAAAAAACAGCTTTGGGCCCGCAAATCAAAACCGTCGCTGTGATCAGGCCCAAGCCCGCAAGGAATCCCAGTAATACTTTTTTGCCGGACGGTGGCGGCCATTTTTGCCAGGCTGCGGTTGCTATTAATACCCACCATAAGCCCAGGCAGATAAGCCCCAGGTTGTAAAAACGGTCAATCAAATTGGCAACGTCCTGCAAATGGATAATTTCCGCCGCATGCATCAGCCCGGCTGTTCTCCCGTCGCGCAAAGGGTAGCCGATTCCCTGTAAGCCACGACCGCTGTGTTGTACGGCATCGCTGATTTCTCCGAATAATCGCCAATGGTCTGCGGGGCGTGTGTATTCAAAATCATCTTTGTTGCGATTAAGGGGAGCGTACTGCGCTATGTGTTTGTCCAGGCTCAAAAGTTGGTAGCCAAGGGGATAGGCGAAATGGATTTGGGCCAGTAGATGCCAACTGACCAAAGCCAGCGCAATGAATTGGACGCAAAAATAGATTGGCCAGAAAACCGGGATTTTAAAGGCAGTGTTGGGCATAGGTATCAGGTGTAATGGGCTCGCTAGAGGGGGCAACTTACCATGTTTGCTAAAGGGGCTGCATCACCTGGCTTAACCCCAATAACGTAGATCGACAGGGACGGCCAAAACAACCATGCCGCTGTTTATGAATCCCAAAAGTCGAAAAATTTATCACTCTTTCCGCGAGCACTAATGCTTGGATGGCGCTAGCCGCCTGTATTTAATGATGATTTTTGCGCCTGGCATCGAATTTGCTTGGTTTCGACCTGATTCAATTAATAGGAGAGATATTATGTTGAAATTGTGGAGATCCGGTATCGCCTTGATATTGGGTGTTTTTGGTAGTGCATGGGTTATTGCGACGCCGATTACGTGTGTGCCAACCGACCAGCGTATTGCCACCCTGGATTCGGCGACGGCGTGCAAGACGGGTAACGATGACAACATTCACAGTCCGGCGCAGGTCAGCACATTGTTTGGCGGTACCTGGGTGAAAGAAGGTGAATTAACCAATAATGGTGTTAATGATCTGTTTAGCGTTGCATTGACTACAGGAACCTGGGGTAGTAATAACGTGACGGGAACCTGGAGTATAGATAGTAGCTTCTGGACTATTTATGGGATGGCGGCCATTACCATGCATGTTGGCCATGGGAACGGGAACCCGGATTATTTTGCGTGGTTAATAACGCCTAACCAGCTTTCAGGCACCTTCAGTTATCGTGACCTTGATGGCAAAGGCGGTGGCCTTTCCAATTTATTCTTGTTTGGATCGGGTACACCGGAATTGAAATTGCCGGAGCCTAATATTGCATTGCTATTGTTTGTAGGATTGTGCGCGATATTTTTTGCACGTCGCGGTACGTCACGCTGAGGCCAGGTGTCCAATCCAGGAAAAAAAGCCGCGAAATCCTTCGCGGCTTTTTTTTGCCCTTGGCTAGGCAGCTATTAACTTTCCTCACTATTTGCTGATCCATTTTGTGTCCAGTGTTGTTGTTTTCTCATACGCACCTGTAACACACCAGAGGGATACCTTGGGGTTTGTGAATAGCGGTCACATTAATGACCTAATTCTGTCATAGAATTCCCGTGATCTTACTTACACCCATTTATGTCAATCAATTTAGCGAGAGAATCCGTGCCTGAATTATTTGCTCCCCCTGCGAGGAATACTTTTCCCGTTTATGGCATCTGGTTGTACAAGGAAAAAAGCCCGGCGATAAAACGTGTAAAAAAAGAATCGACACCCAGCGCACACGGGGATCGCCATTGGGATTCCAGCTATGTGTTGATGGATTATTTCACCCACCATCCCCTCAGGAAAAAAAGCAGGGTGCTGGATGTGGGTTGCGGTTGGGGACCAACGTCAATATACCTGGCCAGCCAGGGCCACAAGGTTACGGGCCTGGATATTGATGACCAGGTTTTTGGCTTCCTGCACCTACAGGCCGATTTGAATAATGTGGAAATTGAAACCCGCCAGGGAGCGATGGGCTCTTTGAAGAAAGCCGATCTGGCAAAATTCGATATTATCGTTGGCGGCGATATTTGTTTCTGGCCCGAACTGACGGATGAATGGTTCGCGCTGTTAAAACGCGCTGCAAGCGCAGGTGTAAGGAAAATGGTGTTGGCCGACCCGGGAAGAAAACCTTTTTTGAAATTAGTGGATAAATGTTATGACCGTTGGGACAGCGAAATGCTGACCTGGTATTGCCTGGAACCAAAACGTTTTACGGGCAGCTTGTTAATAGTAAACCTGGATACACCGGCAAAATAATAATTGCATCGTCCCTGATGCGGAGGTGCATTATTTTGTTCATAGAAAAATTCCTTCTCGGAGTCGTTATTCTGGCGAAACTAAATTAGCTGGATGCTAGATCTCCGCAGGTTCCTTGGCCAGCTCAGTCGCAGCGACTTTTCTGGATTTGTTGTTGCGTTGCGTTGTTGCAACCTCGGTTTCGGTAAAGGTGGGAATGAAGCGCGCAACGGGTTTGGCGTGTTCGTAACGGCCGGAAGCAATAACACCATTTTCATCCAGCGCTTTTTTCAATAACTGTTGCACTTGCGCGCTGGGAGAGTCTGCGGGGCAAGCGATCAGGTCCATATAGTCGATACCCAGTCGGTAGGGTGGCCAACCATTTTCCAAACCGGTTTTTACCAATGCGCGATAGCATTGCTTTGCGCGCGCAACATCTTCCGGATTTTTACGATTAAACAATAGCGGAATGGTTCCCGATAAGGTACGCGAAGAACGCGATGTAACGGCCAGCAGCGGATCGAAACCGTAATCGGTTAAACATTTGCCCATGACCTGGCGATAGCGTTCCACTTCCTCGCCTGAAAACGGAACCAGGGGCGCGTACCACAAAATGCCGGCACCGTCTTTTGCGGGATGCGAATCCAGATCCAGTTTTTTGGCTGTAGGGTCAAGCGCATAGGCGATTTTCAGGAATGCAACAATCGGATAACCTTCAACAGTTCCCAGCGTATTAACCAGTGCCCCGAAATGACGGCGCAATGCTGAAAAACCCCATTTGGGCAAGTAGTCCTGGATTTTTTGTAATTGTTTGATTTGTTGCGGGCTAAAACTCCACACACGACAATTTTTCAGGCGGCGCCGAATATCTTTTACCGATCCTGCCACGGCGGCGCGCGAACCATAGAGTGTGCCCAAACCCGTCCAGGCAGAAATTTTTCGTTGTTTGGCGAGATTGCGTAAATAATTTATGCGTGCTTCATTTTTTAGCGGTGAAGCAAGCGGTGTATCAACTTGCGTGGAGAGGATACGGTAATCGTTCATCATAATAATGCCGCCGATACCCGGGATATCTTCCGTTAATTTATTTAATTCCGCCTGGCTGGCAACAAACGCCTCGTTGGATTTCCATTCAAATACCAGGATACGGGTCGCTTCGGGCGCGCGCGCCAATTGCACCCGCGCCTTGGTAACTATGCCGAAATTCCCTTGTCGCAATAGGCCCGCCCAGGAATATCCGGTGCCCGCATTCCAGCGTTTGGCCATTTCAGCGCAACCCAGGTCTTGATAGGTATGGCGAAATTCGGTTCCGTTGCCCCAAAATCCTTCCAGTTCGCAGATCGCATTAAAGTGATCGGCTATCGGGGTTAACCCATAGCCGCCGTCCAGCGCATTGCCCAGAATGTTGCCGTTGGGTCCGACGCCGGTTGTCGGAACTAATAAATCTGCGCCGGATTTTTTTATGGCGGCGTGTAAATCACTTTGGGTGACGCCGGGCTCAATCAGGGCGGTGGATGAATGCACATCAATATAAACACGGCGCAGTTGTGATAAATCCAAAATAAAACTGTGCCTATCGACCGGCAACGAAGTACCGTAACCAAAATTGCGTCCGCCGCTGATGGGCCAGAGTGGAACTTTGAATTCATTGGCTAACGCCAGAATTGCCTGGACGGCATCCACTTCTTTAATAAGGATGGCGCCGGCGGGTAAACGGTGGCTCGCACCGGTATCCGCGCCGTATTGAAAAGCGGCCTCTTCACGACTTAATACTTTAATACCGGGGACTCGCAATACTTCGCTGAAAAAAGAGCTGGTCATATTCATTTTCCTTTCAATGCTGAATGACAAATTGCTTGATTAGCAAGGGGGTGGGCTTGATGCTGCCAGAAAAAATGGACAAAAAAATTGTCATTTAAAAGACAGTCAAACAAGCATGAGCAAGAATTATGACAAGTCTGGATTTATTAATGTTTTCAAAAGGTTTCCAACTTTTTCGTTAGAAATGTGTCGCCTAATTGACGCTTCGTTTAAAAAACCAAAATGATTGTGTGGTGGCCTGTTAAGGTGATCGACATTAATTCGGGATGAAACGCGAAGGAAAAAAATAAAAAAAGCGGGCAAGGCCCGCTTAAATAAATACTAATTGAAATGCCATTTTGGAAAATTAATGCGCCAACAATTTATCCAATGTCTTTTCGTAAATCGCAGTCAATTTATCCAGGTCATCGGCACTGATACATTCATTCACTTTATGGATAGTGGCATTAATAGGGCCCAACTCAACAACCTGCGCCCCGGTAGGTGCAATGAATCGACCATCTGAAGTACCGCCAGACGTGGAGAGTTCCGCAACCAAACCGGTTTCAGATTGGATGGCTTCAACAACGGCGTTAACAAGATCCCCGCGCGGTGTTAAAAACGGTTGGCCGCTCAACGTCCATTGCAAATCGTATTTCAATGCGTGCTTATCCAAAATAGCCTGGGTGCGTTCACGCAGGATTTGTTCGGTCAACTCGGTGGAAAAACGGAAATTGAATACCACCCTGACTTCACCGGGTATGACATTGGTTGCACCGGTTCCGCCATTGATATTGGAAACCTGGAAACTGGTAGCTGGAAAAAATTCATTGCCGCTATCCCAATGCTGTGCCGCTAATTCGGCCAAGGCGGGTGCCAGTTTATGGATGGGGTTATCGGCAAGGTGGGGATAGGCTACATGGCCCTGGATTCCCTTCACGGTTAGAACTCCACCCAGGGAGCCGCGGCGCCCATTTTTAATGACGTCGCCAACGGTTTTGGTGCTGGAAGGCTCCCCCACAATGCACCACGTCATTTTGGTGTTGCGCGCCTCCAGCCATTCCACCACTTTAACCGTTCCGTTAATAGATGGGCCTTCTTCGTCACTGGTGATCAAAAATGCGATGCGGCCTTTGTGGTTCGGGTGTTTGGCCACAAAATTTTCGCAGGCAATCACCATGCTCGCTAATGACCCTTTCATATCTGCCGCGCCGCGACCATGGAGCATGCCGTTGATAATCCGCGGTTCAAAGGGTGGGTTGTCCCACTGGGCCTCCGGTCCGGTCGGTACCACATCGGTATGGCCGGCAAATGCCAGGATGGGGCCGGAATCACCCTCCGCACCATTGCGGATCGCCCAAAAATTATCGACTTCACCGAATCTCAGGCGTTCGATGTGAAAGCCTATGGCCTCCAGGCGGCGGATCATCATCTCCTGGCAGCCATCGTCTTCAGGCGTAACAGAGCGGCAGCGGATTAAATCAATAGCGAGTTGCAGGGTAGGGGTTAACGCAGGAATCATGGGGTTATCCGGATTGCAAAAAAATTGCGGCAATTCTACGCGATTTTTTGCGCAGGCTACGAGATGCTTTTCATCCCCGCCTGATTGATAATGCGCGCTTTCGTGTCTTGTTCCGGTGTTATGACTAAATCCCCTGCTAGAAACCAATTCCTGTCTGTCCGCTCCCGGCGTATTACCGAGGCTACCCGTGAATTCCAGGCGCGAGGCAAATCGGTTATTCGCTGTGGGGATTGCCAATTGGCAACCTACGCCTGTATTTGCCCGTGGCGACCCACCATGAGCGCGCGCAGCGAATTTATTTTATTGATGCATCGCGACGAAGTATTAAAACCGACCAATACCGGGCGTTTGATTGCTGATGTATTACCTGCGCACACCCATGTGTTTTGCTGGAGTCGCACCGAGCCGGACATTCGCTTGCTGGAATTGCTCGCTGATCCCGCGCGCCGCTGTTTAATTGTTTTTCCGGAAGAGGCTACTGAGGCAGCCGCAAATTCGCGTGGCCTGGTAGCCGCATTGCCCTCGGATGGTCGAATCAATACGTTTGTTTTACTGGACGGAACCTGGAAACAAAGTGGGCGGATGTTTCATCTGAGCCGGTGGCTGGATGGGTTTCCCTGCGTGGTTTTACCGGACGCGACGGGGCGTGGTTACGCGGTACGGAAATCGCACCAGGAAAACTATCTTTCCACTGCGGAAGCCGCTGCCTTATGTTTATGCCTGGCGAACGAAGCGGGTATCGCAACAGTGCTGCTGGATTATTTCCAATTGTTCAATATGCACTACCTCGCGACCCGGGCCTGCGTACTGCCCCAGCCGGGCGATGTGCACCAACGGCTTGCCCTTCGGGTTAATTCCCCCATTTAAGGCACTGGTGATTACCCTGGAACGGCTACAATCGTCTTGTTATAAGTCAATTACCACAAAGCGGAGTAGCGGATTTCCTACAAAATTAATCGATTTTTGCGACTACCATCGCAAACTGCTTTACTTGAAAATGGCTTCTAACAAGGAGGTCGTCAGGGAAGGTAGGTTGACCACGAAAGGTCAATGGAAGCGCCTAAATTACTTCGCTCTAATTTGAAAACGTGCAAATTGAAAGTCATGCAAGAGGGAGATTGCCCACAGGTGCAGGATGTACCGGGCAAATCAACAAAACGGGGTCAGCAGATGTTGATCCCGTTTTTCTTTTTCCCGGTTTGGTTTTTTGTTCCCGAGTTTAGTTTTTTGCGCGGGGCCCATCGACAGTGCTTCCTTTTTGCGCTTCGATACCTTTGGCGTGCCTTTGCATAAAACCGCGCACACGGGCTGCGAGGAAACTCCTTGGATCTGTTTCAACAATCTTGGGTTGGCTATCCAGCGAAGCCTGGTGATATATATCCAGTTTTTGGCGCATAGCCACCGCCCGGTGCAAGTCCTGCGCGCGCTTTTGCTCAAGGGTATCGGGCGCAAAAAACACGTCAAATACAGGCAATTTCCTGTTCGCAAAAATCGCAGACAATTCTTCCGTATTCAACGGCTCCTGGCTTTGCAGATTGGTAATTACCAGGGCCTGCATGGGGCCTTCGAATTTCCCCGGATCTTCCGCGTGCTCCCGAAGTTGCGGTAACAGTGATTGCAACACTGTACCGGCGGAACTGTTATCGACCAACACCACGGCGTTTTGCTGGTCTTTATCCCGTAAAAAATTAAAAGCTGCCTCCACATAGGCTTGAACCAGCGTCTCCCTGGGCACTGGGGATGATGAGGATGGGGGTTCTATGGCAGCTTCGCTACTACCCGATGACGAGGCAGCTTCAAGGTTTGTTGCTGGCCCAACCGGCATAGGGCCGGAACTCTGCGAGGCCGGGCGTTCAGGAACCGGGGCCGGAAGTTTTGATGGCAGTGTCACTGCCAGGGTTTCCCAGCCAAAACGAGGCAAGTTGGCGCGCAGGTTTTCCAGGATTGGCGGCCAGGTCTGGGGATCTTCGGCTGAGTGGAAAAGTACCAGTACGCCATGGGTTTGCTTGGCTTCGGTCGGACGGTAAAACACCAGCAGCCGGCCATGTTCTGTATCCAGCCATTGGGCCTGTTCTCCCGCCGCCTGGGCGATGAGTGTTTTGTCGCGCAGGGTCCGTGAGCTATAAAACGGTGCTTCTGCGGAAGCGACGCTGCTCGATTGCGAACTATCCGGGACATTTTGAACGCCGGTTGCCGCCGCCCCTGTTGCAGGCGGTTCGGTTACCGGTTGTTGGGCGCGGGCAGGGAAACTGGCTGCTATCACCGCGCATAGGGCATAACGGCACAGGATTCCAGGGCGCTTTTTCGATGTTATAACGGTGATTGGCTGCATTCTGGCGTCTTATCGGGTTTTGGTTGTAAACCTTATCACGTAAAATGCCCCGATAAACGGCGCTATCGGCAATCATCTACGCCTGGTCTAAAAATCCCTCACAATTATTAACTATCGGGGAATCCACACAGAACTTTAACTTATGCAGAACTTTAAACGGGATTACAAAATCGCGCCTTCCATCCTCTCCGCGGATTTCGCGCGCCTGGGCGTGGAAGTAGATGCTGTTTTGGCGGCCGGGGCGGATATCATCCATTTCGATGTGATGGACAACCATTATGTGCCCAACCTGACGTTGGGCCCCATGGTATGCAAAGCCTTGCGCAATTACGGCATTACCGCACCCATGGATGTGCATCTAATGGTAGAGCCGGTAGATGACTTGATTGTCCAATTTGCCGATGCCGGTGCGACCTATATTACTTTCCACCCGGAAGCCACCCGCCATCTGGATCGCTCCTTGCAACTCATCCGGGATAAGGGATGTAAAGCCGGGCTGGTACTTAATCCCGCGACCCCGCTCGACACAATTAAACATGTGATGGACAAGCTGGATATGCTGTTGTTGATGTCGGTAAATCCGGGATTCGGCGGCCAGAAATTCATTCCCTATGTATTGGATAAGCTGCGTGAGGCACGCACCCTGATCGATGCCAGTGGTTTGGCTATCCGCCTGGAGGTGGATGGTGGTGTCGGGGTGAATAATATCCGCGCGGTTGCGGAAGCCGGTGCAGATACCTTTGTTTCCGGCTCGGCAATCTTTAACGCACCCGATTACGCCGGCGTAATCGCCGACATGCGGGCGCAATTGGCATTGGTTGAATAAGCAGCGCGAGGGTAGGCAGTCGCTGAATAATTCAGTACACTGCCCTCAATTCAAACAGGAAAACCCCTCGTGACACACGCAACCTTCACCACAGAGTGCGCTACCCACCTCGTCGCCCGATGGCGTCGCTAGTTCCTATTGCTTTGCCGGAACCTCCCCGTTTTTGAGCAAAGCCCGCCCTTTCTCTGTTGCGCCATGGATTTTAGTTAGCGGTGTGCGCAACGGGAACCTGAACCGATTTCAAAATAAAATGAAACAGCTTGTCGTTCTCCAGCAAAAAAGGGAGGCAAGCCAAAAGGTAATGCCATGAATTCCGAACAATTTATCGAATTAGCCGCACAAGGCTATAACCGTATCCCGGTCATGCGTGAAGTATTGGCCGACCTGGATACTCCTTTATCTTCCTACCTGAAACTGGCCGCCGGCCCTTATTCCTATTTATTCGAATCCGTGCAGGGTGGTGAAAAATGGGGTCGCTACTCCATGATCGGTTTGCCCGCCCGCACGGTATTGAAAGCCTTTGGTGAAAATGTGGTGATAGAGCGCGATGGTGAAGTTGTAGAAACCCACCGGTGTGCAGATGCCTTAACATTTGTCGAAGAGTTCAAGGAGCGCTACCGCGCACCTGAATTACCTGGCTTACCGCGTTTCACGGGCGGTTTGGTGGGATATTTTGGTTACGATTGTGTGCGTTATGTAGAGCCGCATTTAAAAGCTACTATGCCCAGGGATGTAATCGGAACGCCCGATATTTTATTGAGCGTGTCCGATGAAGTCTTGGTGTTTGATAACCTCGCTGGCAAATTGATCCTGGTGATCCACGCCAACCCGGAAATCGCTGACGCATTTGCCAAAGCCAACACCCGGTTAGACGAATTAGAGAAAAAGTTGCGCGGGGAAATTCCGGCTACACCCAAATTGTCCCTGGGTAATAACGGCAATAGTGAACCTTTGTTTAAATCCAATTGCGGTGCAGAAAATTTCCATCGCTACGTGGATAAAATCAAGGAGTACATACTTGCCGGTGACATCATGCAAGTGGTGGTAGCCCAGCGGATGTCCCTTGAATTTAATGGCGAACCCATCAATGTTTATCGCGCATTACGCAATTTAAACCCATCGCCGTATATGTACTTTATGGATTTGGGGGATCACCACGTGGTTGGTTCCAGCCCTGAAATACTGGCGCGCCTGGAAGACGGTGAAGTCACGGTGCGTCCCATTGCCGGCACCCGTCGCCGCGGTCGCACGGCGGAAGAAGATAAAGCATTGGAACTTGAATTGGTGAGTGACCCCAAGGAAATTGCCGAGCATTTGATGTTGATTGATTTGGGGCGCAATGACGTAGGGCGTGTTGCCAAAGTCGGCAGCGTAAAACTTACCGATAAAATGGTAGTGGAGCGTTACTCCCACGTAATGCACATTACCTCCAACGTCACTGGCAAATTAAACGATGGCCTGCGCGCTATGGACGTGCTGCGCGCAGCGCTACCCGCCGGTACCTTGAGTGGTGCTCCCAAAATCCGCGCTATGGAAATTATCGACGAACTGGAAACAGAAAAACGGGGTATTTACGGTGGCGCCGTGGGATACATTTCCTGGAACGGCAATATGGATACGGCGATTGCGATTCGCACGGCGGTAATCAAAAACGGGAAACTCTATGTACAGGCTGGTGCCGGCGTGGTGGCTGATTCTATCCCTGCACTGGAATGGAAAGAAACCATGAACAAAGCGCGTGCAATTTTTAAAGCGGTGGATATGGTGGGTGCAGCAGCGGTGAAAGGTGACTCAAAATGATTTTAATGATTGATAACTATGATTCATTCACCTACAACCTGGTGCAATATTTCGGCGAATTGGGCGCGCAAATAAAAGTTGTGCGTAACGACGAAATAACGGTGGCGGAAATTGTCGAGCTTGCACCGCAAAAAATTGTGATATCGCCTGGCCCTTGTACACCCAACGAAGCGGGCATATCTATCGAAACCATTAAGGCCTTTGCGGGTAGGATCCCGGTGTTGGGTGTTTGCCTTGGGCATCAAAGTATTGGCCAGGCATTTGGCGGCAAGGTTATTCGCGCCCCATTTGTGATGCATGGAAAAACATCGCCGGTATTTCACAACAATACCGGTGTTTTTAAAGGGTTGAAAAATCCATTCCAGGCTACGCGTTACCACTCACTGGTTATCGAAAAGGAATCTATCCCTGATTGTTTGGAAATCACCGCCTGGACTCAAAATGAAGATGGCAGCATGGGCGAGATAATGGGCGTAAAACATAAAACCCTCGCCGTGGAGGGAGTACAGTTTCACCCGGAATCCATTTTGACTGAACACGGCCATGACATGCTGCGCAACTTTTTAACCGCCTATTAAATTTCCCAATTTGACACACAGTTCCGGAAGCGGCCCACGGGCCGCATCACTAACAAAAAAGGTAACGGGCAATGGATATCAAGCAAGCGTTGACAAAGCTGGTTGCGCAAATTGATTTAACCACGGAAGAAATGACTTCGGTCATGCGTACCGTGATGACGGGTGGTGCCACGCCGGCGCAAATCGGTGGTTTTCTGGTGGCGTTGCGCATGAAAAGCGAAACATTGGATGAAATTGCGGGTGCCGCCCTGGTAATGCGTGAATTAGCCACACCGGTAAACATTGATGTTGAATATCTGGTCGATACTTGCGGCACCGGCGGTGACGGCGCGAATTTGTTTAATGTGTCTACTGCGAGTGCGTTTGTAGTGGCCGCCGCGGGCGGGCGTGTCGCCAAGCATGGCAACCGTTCGGTATCGAGTTCGACGGGCAGTGCCGATGTGTTGGAAGCTGCTGGAATAAAACTGGATATTACTGCCGAGCAGGTCGCGCGTTGCGTAAAGGAAATCGGGGTGGGTTTCATGTTTGCACCGGCCCATCACAGCGCCATGCGCTATGCGATTGGGCCGCGTAAGGAATTGGGTATGCGCACTATTTTTAACATGCTTGGCCCGATGACCAATCCTGCGAACGTAAAGCGTCAGGTGATTGGCGTATTTAACGGCGAGCTTTGCAAGCCAATGGCGGAAGTTTTAAAACGCCTGGGGAGCGAGCATGTGATGGTGGTTCATGCCAAAGATGGCCTGGATGAAATCAGCCTGGCCACTGAAACCCAGGTGGCGGAGTTAAAAAATGGCGAAATACGCGAGTACCTTATCAAGCCGGAAGACTTTGGAATGCAATCCAAAAGTTTAATTGGTTTAAGTGTAAGTAACGCTGAAGATTCGTTGTTATTGATCCGCGATGCCCTCGGTAATCGCCGTGGCCAATACGCTGAAAAAGCAGCCGATATTATTGCACTGAATGCCGGTGCGGCTATTTATGTCAGCGGTGTAGCCAGTAGTTTATCGGATGGTGTGGAAATGGCTCGCGATGCTATCGGCAGTAGCCTTGCCGGCGAAAAAATTCGCGAGCTGGCTGCTTTCACCCAATACCTTGAATAATTTTATAGTTGGAATATTCCATGTCAGATACACCAACCGTATTGCGCAAGATCATCGCGCGCAAATGGGAAGAAATTGCCGAACGTAAAAGCCGGGTCTCACTGGATGAAATAAAAAAACGTGCAGCAAACCAGGCTCCGACCCGTGGTTTTGTTAAAGCGATAGAACATAAGCTGGCCCAGGGTAACGCTGGCGTAATTGCGGAAATAAAAAAAGCATCGCCCAGCAAAGGCATTATCCGTGAGCATTTCGTGCCGGATGAAATTGCGCGTTCCTATGAAAAAGGTGGCGCTGCCTGTCTATCTGTTTTAACTGATGTGGATTTTTTCCAGGGGGCGGATGTTTATTTGCAGCAAGCGCGCGCTGCTGTGAACTTGCCGGTAATCCGCAAGGATTTCCTGGTGGACGAATACCATATTTATGAAGCCCGTGCCCTGGGGGCTGATTGTGTATTATTAATTGTGTCTGCTTTGGATACCGCCAGGTTAAAAGCGCTCAATTCTCTCGCCCATGACATAGGTTTGGATGTATTGGTGGAGGTGCATGACGAACGCGAGCTGGATATAGCCCTGGAATTGCCCAATAAGTTAATCGGTATCAATAATCGCAACCTGCATACGTTTGAGGTAACCCTGGATACCACTTATCGATTGCTGGATAAGATTGGCGATGAACGTATCGTTGTTACCGAAAGCGGTATCCTCGCCCCGGCTGATGTCAAAGCCATGCGCGCTAAACATGTCAATGCTTTCCTGGTGGGCGAAGCCTTTATGCGTGCGGAAGATCCCGGCCAGGCGTTGGCGGAATTCTTTTCCTGATTTTTCCCGTGTAAAAAATAAAACCCGCAATTGCGGGTTTTATTCCAGCATTTAATAAAAAAATAACTAGCGTGTGCCGTAAACCACCATGGTTTTACCTTTCACCAGCACCAGGCCCTGGTCTTCCAGGGTTTTGAGTACGCGGCCAACCATCTCCCGTGAGCAACCAACGATACGGCCAATTTCCTGGCGGGTGATTTTAATTTGCATCCCGTCCGGGTGGGTCATAGCATCAGGCTCTTTGCACAGCTCCAATAATGTACGGGCTACACGGCCAGTCACATCGAGGAACGCAAGGTCACCCACTTTACGGGTGGTCGCGCGCAGGCGGCGCGCCATTTGGCTACCCAGGGCAAATAAAAACTCGGGGTGGGATTCGGAGATTTCCTGGAATTTGGCATAGCTGATTTCGGCAACTTCACATTCGGACTTAGCGCGAACCCAGGCGCTACGGGAGTCTTTTTCGTCGAACAGGCCCATCTCCCCAAAAAAGTCGCCATCGTTCAGGTAGGCAACAATCATTTCGTGGCCTTCATCGTCTTCAATCAGCACAGTCACTGATCCTTTCACGATGTAGTACAGGGAGTCACTTTTGTCACCAGCATAAATAATAGTGCTTTTGGCGGGATAACGGCGACGGTGGCAATGAACGAGAAACTCTTCCACATTCTTAATGTGCGGTGTTAGCGAGACAGCGACCAAGGTGTGGCTCCTGATTTTTGTAATGGTTGAGAGAATTTTATATGATTAATTTACATATGAAATTTATTATGACGACAAGCCTGCACGGCGGCTAGACACCCGCCGGAGCATCCTGAAAATTTGTGATGCAGTTATAAGCCTAGTTAATTGAATTGTCTAGGAAAAATGATTTTTTTAACACTCTGTGTTGAATAATGCGACATTTCGGCTTTGCACTTTTTCTATGGTAGGCTACGCGCCTTTCTTAGTGAATGATTACGCCGGGTGGGATTATGCAAGCAGTTGTGAAGTGGGTAGACGGTGCCCAGTTTTTAGGTGAGTCGGGTAGTGGCCATGCGGTGTTGATGGATGGTCCCCCGGATCATGGTGGTCGTAATACAGGTGTGCGGCCAATGGAAATGTTGCTATTGGGATTGGGTGGTTGTTCATCCTTTGATGTCATGAGTATTTTGACCAAGGCCCGCCAACAAGTAACGGATTGTCGTTGCGAATTGGATGCCGAACGCGCTGAAGGTGTGCCATCGCCGTTTACCAAAATCCACATGAAGTTTTTGGTAACCGGTAAAGAGTTGAAAGAGGCCCAGGTTAAGCGGGCAGTCGAACTGTCAGCGACTAAATACTGCTCCGCATCAATTATGTTGGAAGCGGGAGGGGTGGAAATTACCCATTCCTATGAGATCCGCGAGGCTTGAGTTAGCTGCAATCAGTTTCAATCGGCCCTAACCTGGGATATTGGTTGGGAACCAATATCCCAGGTTAGGGTGGTTTCAGAGGCCCTAGAGGTAATAACTGGTTTTAGTCATTACCTTGGAGGCTAGCGTCATTAATCCTTTTACTGGCGTGGGGAAATCATAACCGCCCGCACTTAATGCAACCTCGGCGTGATGTGCTTCATCCTGCAACATTTGTTCGACCACGGCGCGGCTGCGCAGGTCGGTAGCTGGTAATTGTTCCAAGTGGCTGTGTAGATGTTTGCAAACCTGATCTTCGGTGGCGGCAACAAACCCCAAACTGACGTTGTCACTCACCAGGCCAGCACCGGCGCCAATCGCAAAAGACAGGCCATACCAGACTGGGTTGAGATAACTGGTGTGGCTACCCAGGGAATCGATTCGTTCCTGGCACCAGACTAAATGGTCAATTTCTTCTTCCGCTGCCTTTTCCATTTCACGGCGTACTTGCGGCAGTTTCGCGGTAAGTGCCTGCCCCTGATAAAGCGCCTGGGCGCAAACTTCACCGGTGTGATTTACACGCATTAATGCGGCAGCTTGCTTGCGTTCGCTTTCACTGAGGTCGGCTTCGTTAAGCGGACGAGCGGGTGAGGGACGTTCGCATGTCATATCACTGCCAGCCGCTAGCGTACGCAACGCTCGGTCAACATTCATAATAAAATTGTCGATAAGGCTGAGGTGACGGGACATGATGGGTTCTCCGCGGATAGTCGCGTTATTAAAACAGAAATCCGGTACGGACTTAACCCTAATTTACTTGTATACAAGGGGGCCT
This sequence comes from uncultured Cellvibrionaceae bacterium, assembly GCA_965650515.1. Lineage (GTDB taxonomy): Bacteria > Pseudomonadota > Gammaproteobacteria > Pseudomonadales > Cellvibrionaceae > Cellvibrio. The sequence goes on from CBFGOY010000003.1 coordinate 60,045, forward strand.
GTGACTATAGTCGAAAAATAATAATTTCTGTTCCAGGATTCCGCTCATGTTCCCCATTCGTATCGTTTTGACTTCACTGCTGGTAACCGGGCTTTCGCTGTCGGCAGGCGCGCAACAGCAAACCTTACCTGATAATCCCACCGCGCTTTATAGGGATAGTACGCGCAGTTTTGAAATGCGCGCGGCTGATTTGGTGGCGCGTATGACGTTGGAGGAAAAGGTAGCCCAGATGCTCAATGACGCCCCGGCAATTCCGCGCCTGGGCGTACCCAGGTACGAATGGTGGAACGAAGCCTTGCACGGTGTAGCGCGGGCGGGCGACGCCACGGTATTTCCCCAGGCAATCGCTTTGGCGGCTACCTTTGATCCGGCATTGATTGGTGAAATTGCACGTGTTATCAGCGACGAGGGCCGGGCAAAGCACCATGAATTCGCTCGCCGCGACCAGCGCCTGCGTTACCAGGGCCTGACTTTCTGGTCGCCCAATATCAATATTTTCCGCGATCCGCGCTGGGGACGTGGGCAGGAAACCTACGGCGAAGATCCATATCTCACCAGTCGTATGGGGGTGGAATTTGTAAAAGGTTTGCAAGGCGAGTACGCCGGGGCACCTACCACCCGATATCGCAAAACCGACGCGACCGCAAAACATTTTGCTGTGCACTCCGGGCCGGAAGCGGATCGCCATTATTTTGATGTTTCACCCAGCGAGCGCGACTTATACGAAACTTATTTACCCGCGTTCAAAGCATTGGTACAGGAAGGGAATGTTGCTTCGGTCATGGGCGCTTACAACCGTGTTGGGGGTGAATCCGCCTCCGCCAGCCAGCGTTTGCTAATTGATATTTTGCGCAAGGATTGGGGCTTCACCGGTTATGTGGTTTCTGATTGCGATTCAATAGAAGATATTTTCCTGCATCACAAAATTGTTAAGACTGCTGAGGAAGCTGCGGCGCTGGGTGTGAAAAAAGGTACCGAATTGAACTGTGGTAAAACCTATCAGGCGCTGTTAGGTGCGGTGAAGCAGGGGCTAATTACTGAAGCGGAATTGGATGATTCCTTGCGCCGGCTGTTTCTAACCCGCTTTCGCTTGGGAATGTTTGATCCGGTTGCCGATGTGCCTTGGGCGCAGATTCCTTATTCAGTAAATCAATCGGCTGCGCATGACCAGCTTGCGCGCAAGGCGGCGCAGCAATCCATTGTGCTGTTAAAAAACAATGGCATCCTGCCATTAAAAAAATCACTGAAAAATATTGCTGTGATCGGCCCTACTGCGGATGAGGTAATGTCATTGCTCGGCAATTATTACGGCACTCCCGCAGCGCCCGTTACGATCTTGCAAGGTATTCGCGCGGCGGTTCCATCCGCTACCAAGGTCGTTTACGCGCGCGGCGTTGATCTGGTTGACGGACGAGAGGACCCGCGCGCAGCCCCCTTAATTGATCCCGCCTATTTACGGCCTGCGGCAAATTCAAACGAGCAAGGTTTGAAGGGTGAATATTTCAATGGTGCGGACCTTTCCGGCAAGCCACTATTGACCCGCATCGATCCGCGCATTGCGTTTCGCTGGGACCGTGGCGCACCCACGGATTCGTTGGTTGCGCGTGGTGAAATCGCCGCCGGTGCCGGTTTGCCAAGTGATAGTTTCAGTGTGCGTTGGACCGGGCAATTAATTCCACCGGTTTCGGGGGCCTATGAATTAAACCTGAGTGCCAATGATGGCGTACGTTTAAAAATTGATGGCAAAACCCTGATCGACGCCTGGCAATTGGCGGAGCGTTTGCGTAGCCAGAGTGTGCAACTCGAATTGCAGGCGGGTAAAGCCTACGACATCACCCTGGAATATTTTGAAGATATCCGCGATGCCGAAGTTCGCCTGGGTTGGCGTATGCCCGGCGCTAAAGCACCTTTCGAAGAAGCTATCGCAGCCGCAAAAAATGCGGATGTGGTGATATTTGTCGGCGGGTTAACCGGTGATGTGGAAGGTGAGGAGATGAAAGTCAATTATCCCGGTTTTGCCGGCGGTGATCGCACGGATATACGCTTACCCGCCATCCAGCAAAAATTACTGGAAGCGCTGCATAAAACCGGTAAGCCTGTAGTGATGGTGTTGACCGGGGGTTCAGCCATGGCAATTGATTGGGCCGATAAAAACCTGCCGGCGATTTTAATGAGCTGGTACCCGGGCCAACGCGGCGGTAACGCGGTGGCCGATGTTTTGTTTGGCGATACCAATCCCGCAGGCCGTTTACCCATCACTTTCTACAAAGCGGATGAGAAATTACCTGCGTTTGATGATTACTCAATGAATAACCGGACCTACCGTTATTTTACCGGGGAGGCACTCTATCCGTTTGGGTATGGGCTGTCTTACACCCGTTTTAAATATTCAGGGCTGGAGTTGGACCAAACCCGTATTACTTCCAGGCAAGCGGTGAATGTGCAATTGGCAGTAAGGAATACGGGTAACTATGCGGGCGATGAAGTGGTGCAGGTGTACATCAAACCATTGCAACCGCAGCGCACGCGGGCCGTTAAGGAACTGCGGGCAGTCCAGCGGGTACATATAGGCCGAAATGAAACCCGCAAGCTGAATTTCACGCTTCAACCGGACAGGGACCTGCTAATTTATGACGAGCGGAAAAAGGCTTACGCCGTTGATCCCGGTCGCTATGAAATCCAGGTCGGGGCGTCCAGCAGCGATATTCGTTTGCGTGAAGTGATTGAGATAACGGCGCCTTAAAAAAGCTATTGCAAGGATGTATTAGCCGCTTCATGCTTGTTTACTTAACAACGATCGGGTTGGAAGGAGACAAGTGTGCACGATGTCGATGAAATAAAGCTGTTACTGGATTCCCGCATCCCGCTGCTGGTAATCGAGACCTACGAAGAAAAAAAGGCATTGGATGTACTGTTAAAAGTTGCCAATAAGCATGGCAAGGATTTGTATCGCTGGTCGGTGACCGATGGCCTGGCGCGTTTGAATTTTGGCCCGCAACTGGTACCCAAGGGGGCCGAGTTAAATGAGCCGGAAGAAATGCTGCGCCATATCAAGCAAGCAACCCAGCCGGCAATATTTGCCCTTTGTGACCTCCATCCCTTCCTGGTGGACCAACCGCACATTGTTCGCCTGTTAAAAGATGTTGCACTCAATCATTTTGCGCTTCCCCATACATTGGTATTTCTCAGCCATCAATTGCGCTTGCCCGCCGAATTATCGCGCTACAGCGCAAGTTACGCCTTAACCTTGCCGGATGACGAAAAAATTATGGAGATTATTCGCGAGGAGGCAAAGGATTGGTCGGATCGCCATTCCGGTGCACGTGTAAAAACTGACAATATTACGTTGAAAAAGCTTGTCAGCAACTTGCAGGGCATGAACGCCAGCGACGTACGCCGGTTGGTACGTGGCGCCATATGGAATGATGGCTCGCTGAATGAAAACGATTTGCCGCGTATCAATAAAGCGAAATTCGCCTTGCTTGATATGGAAGGGGTTATCAGTTTTGAACAGCAAACGGAGGATTTTTCCAATGTGGGTGGTTTACATAATTTAAAGCGCTGGCTGCTGACTCGCCGCGATGCTTTTAATGATGATGGATCCAAGCTCGACCGCCCCAAGGGTATTTTGCTATTAGGCGTACAGGGTGGTGGAAAAAGCCTTGCCGCCAAAGCTGTAGCGGGTTTATGGGGGCTGCCGCTTATGCGTATGGATGTCGGTGCGCTTTATAATAAATTCCACGGTGAAACCGAGCGCAATTTACGCGAGGCATTAAAGCTCGCCGATGCTATGTCGCCGTGTGTATTGTGGTTGGATGAGATTGAAAAAGGCATGGCCCAGGACGGCAATGACAACGGCGTATCGCAACGCTTGCTGGGAACCCTGTTAACCTGGATGGCGGAGCGTCGGACGCGCGTATTTATTGTGGCAACGAGTAATGACATCTCGCGCTTGCCACCGGAGTTAATCCGTAAAGGGCGATTGGATGAGATCTTTTTCGTCGATTTACCTGAACCGGGTGTGCGTAAAGATATTTTTGCCATTCACCTGCGCAAACGTGATTGCCCGCTGGTAAATTTCGACCTGGAAAAACTGAGCCTTGCAACCCAGGGATTTTCAGGTTCGGAAATTGAACAAGTAATCATTGCCGCACTTTATTCCGCATCGGCTGAAGATAAACCTTTAAGTACGGACATATTGTTGCGTGAAGTTGCGGCCACCAGCCCGTTATCAGTTGTGATGGCGGAGCAAATTGCACAATTGCGTGTGTGGGCGGAAGATCGCACCATCCCTGCATAATTTTAATAGCCTTGCTCTACCGTGTTAACGGAGGGAAAAACGGGTATCGTGAATGACATCAGTAACCGAACCGGAAATGGCCATCCTTAATGGATGGTTAAACATTGCACAAAAAATACCGTCCCCAAATTTTAATCGGCGGCCGGAAAACACCGGGGTTAGCCTATTGGTAATTCACAATATCAGCTTGCCGCCGGGTGAATTTGGCGGAGGATTTGTACAGCAATTTTTTCAAAACACACTGGATGCACGCACGCATCCCTATTTTGAAACCATTGCATCCTTGCAGGTTTCCGCCCATTTATTCATAGAGCGAGACGGTAAGGTAACGCAATTTGTTTCGTTTGCCGACCGGGCCTGGCACGCGGGCGCTTCGAGTTATGATGGCGTCGCGAATTGCAATGACTACTCAATCGGTATCGAGTTGGAGGGGACTGACGACCAGCCCTACACCGACGCGCAATACAGCCAACTCGCGAAAGTGACTCGCCAGTTACTGTTGACTTATCCTACACTTACACCTGAACGCATCGTCGGCCATGAACACATAGCGCCAGGGCGCAAAACGGACCCCGGTCCGTGTTTTGATTGGTCGCGTTATTTTGCACAGCTTGCAAATTCGCGCGCTTGATTCATTTGCTTGCAAGAGACAACTATTTATGATTTTCCTCAGTTTGGTTGCTGTACTCGCCATCGTTTATTGGTTGGGTTCTGCCAGGGCTTTGCATGTTGATGGCTGGTTTCGCTGGTTAACCAATCGATTGCAAACGGCACCTGGTATGGGGGCCGTAGCGGGTGTTCCGCTGGCCTTATCGCTGCTTATCCCGTTGGCTGTTTTGGTATTGGTATTTGTTGTTATCAGCGCGGCTTTTGCGCAATCCTGGGTGGGGTTATTTATCCTGTATTCGGTCGTGCTGCTTTATAGCTTGGGGCGCGGCAATATTGTGGCGGATGTGCAGGAATATATTGCGCTGGCAACGCGTGGCGATTCCGTCGCGGCAGCCCAACTACTCGATCGCTTGCGCGGCAATAGTGCCGTTGAGCCAGTGGTCGGTGATGCGTCTGATTGGCGGGCATTGCATGGTGAAGCGTTAAAAATTATTGCCTATCGCGGTTTTGAACGTACGTTTGCAGTGCTTTTCTGGTTCTTTATTGCGGGGCCTTTTGGTGCGTTGCTGTATCGTTTAAGTGTGTTGTACCGGGATTTTTCCGCGCCGGGCAGTGAAGCGGCACAAGTCGCAAGCAAGTGGTTGTGGTTGTTGGAGTTCCCCTCGGTGCGATTGATGGGCGTGACCTGGGCGTTAGTGGGAAATTTTGAAGCCTGCCCATTGCGTAAAAATTTATTGGATGTGCAAAGCTCCTCTGAGCAGGTGTTAAATGAGTGTTTGCGTGGTGCGCTTGGGGCTCCGACCGAAAGTTCTGTCGAGGCGATGGCTAATTTAAGCTCCGAACAAAAAGCCGAAATGCAGGATGAAATGGAAGCAGAAACCCGGGATGTCATTGAGGATTTAACGGGGGACGTAATCACTACCCATTCTGAACCTGCTTATTCTTTTGCGTTGGTTAAATCCAGTGTGCCTTTGTACAATCGCTCGCTGTTGTTCTGGGTGTGCGCTATCGCCTTTGCCACCCTGGTTGTTTAACTGGTTAAAAATGATTGAGGTTAGTTATGCCATCGTTTGATGTGGTTTCGGAAGTAGATAAACATGCGTTGACAAATGCGGTGGACCAAGCCCAGCGCTTGATTGGCAATCGCTTCGATTTCAAAGGTGTGGATGCAAAATTCGAACGCAAAGAGTTTGAAATCACCCTGACCGCTGATTCCGACATGCAACTCGACCAAATGCTGGACGTCCTTAGGCCGTCAATGACAAAAAACGGTATCGACGTCAGCTGCCTGGATATAGGCGCAGTGAAAAGTGCGGGCAAGCAAGTGAAGCGCGACATTACTGTGCGTACCGGTATCGATAAGGATTTGGCCAAGAAAATTGTCGCATTGGTAAAAGACAAAAAATTAAAAGTCCAGGCTAGCATCCAGGGTGAGCAGGTGCGTGTCACCGGCAAGAAGCGTGACGATTTGCAAGAATGTATTGCCGCGTTACGCGCAGCCGAACTGGGTATGCCGATGCAGTTTGAAAATTTTCGCGATTAGTTTTTAATCGCAGGCTTGGAAAGCAACAAAAAGCCCTGCCTATTCGACAGGGCTTTTTGTTTTGCCTGGATTTTCACTTCCATGCACCCGGTTCCAAAGCCAGGCCAGGATTAATAAGGTTGGTATCACCGATAAACTACTGAAAACGAAAAACCAGGAGTAGCTGGTCGCTTCAACAATATACCCCGAAAGCCCACCGATAAATTTACCCGGTAAGTTCGCCAGCGAGGCAAGTAATGCATATTGGGTTGCAGTGAAATTCTGGTTGGTCAAGCTGGACATAAACGCGACCAGCACAACTCCGGCAAACCCCTGGGAAATATTATCGGCACTGATCGTTGCAAAAAAAGCCCAATCCTGGCCCGGATTGTTGGCCATCAATAAATAGGCAATGTTGGAAACCGCAACAACAATTGCAGCAACGGCCAGCATAGAGCGCATGCTAAATACCGCGGTACAAATGCCACCTAAAAATGCGCCCGCAATTCCTATCCAAACACCGTAAAGTTTGGACACTGTTGCGATATCCGCTTTGGTATAGCCCGAATCCAGGTAAAAGGGCCCGGCCAGGACACCAATCATTTGGTCAGGTAATTTGAACAGGCCGACAAACAATAGCAACGCCAGGGCCAGCCATATACCGTTGCGTGAAAAAAAATCCTGGAAAGGTTTAATAAACGCATCAAGGATATGAATATTGCGCACCGCAAGCGCATTCGCTGTGTCAGGTTCTTTGGCGATAACAGCCGCGACCAGGGGAACGAGCAGGCAGAGTGCCATGATTAGATAGGCATTGGTCCACCCCAGTAATTCTGCAAGGTAAAGAGCAATTGCTCCCGACAAAATCAATGCAATGCGATAACCGAGGATATAGGTTGCCGCCAATGCGGCTTGTGATTCCACCGGTGCGATTTCAATGCGATAGGCATCGACGACAATGTCCAGTGTTGCGCCGGCAAAGGCAGCGAGCCCGACAAGTATAATGAAAATACCTAGCGATGATCCGGGGCCTAATAAAGCCATGGCAATGATTGCAGCGATCAGTATTAATTGGGAAATAACCAGCCAGCCCTTGCGACGCCCGAGGAATGGCAAACTGTATTTATCAATCAAGGGTGCCCATAAAAACTTAAGCACATAAAAAAAACTGGCGTAGCTGATCAGGCCGATCACACTTAATTCAAACCCAGTATCGCGCAGCCAGGTTGAGAGCGTCATGCCACCTACCAATAAAAAAGGTAAACCCGAACCCAGCCCAAGGCAAAATAAAGTGAATGCGGATGGTGTAGCGAATGCGCGTTTTATACCCTTCCAGCCGCTGTAGGTATTGGCTGCCGGGGGTGGGGAGGAAGATGAAGTCATAAGCTGGTGCGATTTCACATAATAATGATTAATTAATATAACCGTAGGCGCGCAAGTTAATTCTCTGATTTTTAAATTCTATCCCTTCAGCGCTCAGGCGACGTTTCTGTTCTTTGTAGCCGGGCGAATCTTCCGGCATGGAAATTTTTCCTTGCGAGTTAATAACGCGATGCCAGGGCAATTCGGTGTTTTCCGGTAGGCCGCACAGAACCCTACCCGCCAGGCGAGCCGCTCCTGGCAGGCCTGCGAGCCTGGCCAGTTGACCGTAAGTAATAACTTTACCCGCCGGTACGTTCATCAGTGCGAGATAAATCGCGGATTTATTATTGCTGTCAATATTCATAAGGTTCATGTCAACTTTGGTAAGCGAATGTTGATCGCGCCGCACCACGAAGTCTACAGGATTAAAATTTTTGCTGTCGAAACTATTGTTGACCATTTATAAAACCCACAAACCGCCTGGTATTTGCGCGTCAAGCCTATGTCACTGGGGCCGGGTTATAAATGCTAGACTTGCAGCCCTAATATTTTGCTTTTTTGCGGACTATTCCGATGCGTATATCTTTATTGCCCTTGTTGCTGTTTCCGTTTCTTGAATTGTGGTTGATGATTGTTATCGGAGACGAAACGGGGGCTTGGGCAGTCATCCTCTGGCTGGTCGCGATGATCGTGATAGGTATGAACCTGCTGCGTTACCTCGGGGCCGCGAGCATGTTGAAAGTTGCGCAAAATATGCACGCCGGGGAGTTTCCCGCAGAAACCATTGCCGACGGAGTGCTTAAGGCGATAGGGGCAGTTTTATTGATCATCCCCGGTTTTATTACCGACGCGATAGCACTTTTGTGTTTTATCCCACTGTTTCGCCGGTTATTGCTCAGGCGCTGGGTAACTCGAATGTCTGTCCGATCAGCCGGTTTTGCCCATCGTCAGTCCCCCTTTGGTCCCGATACGTTTGGCGATGGTGAGGTGTATGAACATGATGGCGGAGCCGCCTCGTCAGGAGGCAATAAATCCACCGAAGGCCTGTTGATTGAGCATGGGAAAACCAAACCTGCCAGTAATGACTCCTCCTCCGATCCCGCAAATCGCTGATCAAAGACTTTTTTTTGCGCGCCTGTTGAAATCGCCAAACCCAGCCCCACATAGGTGTCACCGCTTTTTGGTCACCGGATTATGCGGTGTAAGCCGGTATCTTGTGACTATCCGGAAGGCCTTGAAACTTTAAAGGTCATCCCTATAAACACCAAGCTGGAATCGACCGGCTCCATCAAGGGCCCGATTCTTTGTTAGTTCTAAATTGAATGTTAGGAGACATAGCTTCATGAAAATTCGTCCATTGCATGATCGCGTTGTGGTTCGCCGCAAAGAAGAAGAAACCAAAACTGCCGGTGGCATCATTCTGTCGGGTTCTGCGAAAGAGAAACCAAACCAAGGTGAAGTGGTTGCAGTTGGTAATGGCCGTGTATTGACCAGCGGTGAATTGCGTCCGCTGGATGTAAAAGTGGGTGATGTTGTGGTGTTTGGCAAATACGCAGGCAGCGACACCATTACTGTTAACGGCGAAGAGCTGGTAATCCTCAGCGAATCTGACATCAAGGCCGTACTGGAATAATCCAGCCCTACGGCACCTTCCCTGAATCTCTGATGACAACGAATTTTTTAAAGGTATAAGTATCATGGCAGCTAAAGAAGTTAAGTTTGGTGATAGCGCACGTCAACGCATGCTGGCTGGTGTAAACATCCTGGCCGATGCGGTTAAGGCAACCCTGGGCCCGAAAGGCCGTAACGTGGTCCTGGAAAAATCCTTCGGTGCTCCAACCATCACCAAAGACGGTGTTTCTGTTGCAAAAGAAATTTCCCTGAAAGACAAGTTCGAAAATATGGGCGCGCAAATGGTTAAAGAAGTTGCGTCCAAAGCGTCTGACGATGCGGGTGACGGTACCACGACGGCAACCGTTTTGGCCCAAGCTATCGTTAATGAAGGCTTGAAATCTGTTGCTGCCGGCATGAACCCGATGGACCTGAAACGCGGTATTGATAAAGCGATTATTGAAGCCGTTAAGCATGTTCAATCCATCGCTGTTCCCTGCGCCGACAGCAAATCCATTTCCCAGGTAGGTAGCATCTCTGCAAACAGCGATACCTCTATCGGTGACCTGATTGCTGAAGCGATGGAAAAAGTCGGTAAAGAAGGTGTTATCACCGTAGAAGAAGGCACCAGCCTGGAAAATGAACTGGACGTGGTAGAAGGTATGCAGTTCGACCGCGGTTACCTGTCTCCTTATTTCATCAACAATCAGGACAGCATGAGCGTTGAACACGATCATCCTTACCTCCTGTTAGTTGACAAGAAAATCTCCAACATCCGTGAGCTCCTGCCAGTATTGGAAGGTGTTGCCAAGTCTGGCAAGCCATTGATCATTGTTGCGGAAGATGTTGAGGGTGAAGCCCTGGCAACCCTGGTGGTGAACAACATTCGCGGTATCGTAAAAGTGGCTGCTGTCAAGGCACCTGGCTTCGGTGATCGCCGTAAAGCCATGCTGCAAGATATCGCCGTATTGACTGGCGGTACTGTGATTTCTGAGGAAGTAGGCCTGGATCTGGAAAGCGCTACGTTGGAACATTTGGGTACCGCAAAACGCGTAACCATGAACAAAGACAACACCACTATCGTTGATGGTGCTGGTAACGCTGACGAAATCAAGGCACGCGTACAACAAATCCGTGTACAAATCGAAGAAACTTCTTCGGATTACGACCGCGAAAAACTGCAAGAGCGCGTAGCTAAGCTGGCCGGCGGTGTTGCGGTAATTAAAGTGGGTGCTGCGACCGAAGTTGAAATGAAAGAGAAAAAAGCCCGCGTTGAAGACGCCCTGCACGCTACCCGTGCTGCGGTGGAAGAGGGCGTGGTTCCCGGCGGCGGTACCGCATTGATCCGTGCGGTTGCAGCTATTGCTAACCTGAAAGGTGATAACGAAGACCAAAATGCCGGTATCGCTATTGCCCGTCGTGCGATGGAAGCGCCGTTGCGCCAAATCGTGGCTAACGCCGGTGAAGAACCATCGGTTGTGGCCGATTCCGTGAAGAAGGGCACTGGCAACTTCGGTTACAACGCTGCGACTGGTGTTTATGGCGACATGATTGAAATGGGTATTCTTGATCCGGCCAAGGTAACCCGTACCGCATTGCAGGCGGCGGGTTCAATTGCGGGATTGATGATTACCACCGAAGCTATGGTTGCTGATTTGCCGGAAGATAAACCAGCCGCTGGCGGCCATGGCCACGATATGGGTATGGGTGGTATGGGCGGCATGATGTAATTGGTGCCCGGACACTTTTGTAAAATGTGCGCAAATAATTGGCCTGTTAATGCGAATTACCGGCACCTTTTTGGTGCTGTGCATAACGGCTCATAATTTTGCGTTATAGTTACGGCCCCCTGTGGGCCGTAATTATTTTCAATCACCTGTATTCCGATGAATTGATATGATCGACCCCCGCGTTAAGGACTATTGAACCTTCCGTTTGATAAATCCCGCTTGATAGAAAACAACCGTGAATAGGAGAACCATCATGGCTTTTGAATTACCTGCATTGCCTTACGCCAAAGACGCCCTGGCGCCACACATCTCTGCTGAAACCCTGGAGTTCCACCACGGCAAACACCACAAAGCCTATGTGGACAAGCTGAATACCCTGGTTCCGGGTACTGAATTCGAAGGTAAGAGCCTGGAAGATGTCATCAAGACTTCATCTGGCCCTGTATTCAACAACGCTGCGCAAATCTGGAACCACACTTTCTATTGGCATTGCCTGAGCCCTAACGGCGGCGGCGCCCCAACCGGTGCTGTTGCAGAAGCTATCAATAAAGCATTCGGTTCCTTCGAAAAATTCAAGGAAGACTTCACTAACTCAGCGATTAACAACTTCGGTTCTTCGTGGACCTGGTTGGTTAAAAAAGCGGACGGCACTGTTGCGATTGTTAACACCAGCAATGCAGGAACTCCTTTAACTGACCCTTCTGTTACCCCAATCCTGACTATCGACCTGTGGGAACACGCTTACTACATCGATTACCGCAATGCGCGTCCTACTTACATCGGCGCATTCTGGTCATTGGTAAATTGGGAATTTGTGAACGCCAACTACGCCAAGTAATACAGGGCGCCGGATAAGATTGGTGTTTGTCAGGAACGGGCCTTGTGCCCGTTTTTTTATGGCCGGCCCCGGTGGTTTATTACTGGTGTCGGCCTATGTTTGTACTGGCCGCTGCTATAAAATGCGCGCACACTGAGTTACCTGCTTGCCGGGTCACTCCGATAGTTATCAGACCACTGAATTGTTTAAGGTATTGTTGTTATGGAACGCAGAGAACCCACACTGTCCACTGGCGGAATGTCTGATCAACCTGAGCCTCGCCGTCAACAATCCTACGGGCAAGATCATGATGATCAGGATATGCGCCCCGCACGAAAACCGGTACCTCAATCGAATGCTGCCTATACGCAACAGCCCGCCAGCTCCCTGCCTGCCATCGCTTTGGTCATTGCGATCATGGCGGTTGCGGGCGCAGGCTTTTTGGGATGGCAGCTATTTCAAGCCCAGGCGATGCTGAAACAGGCAGATCAGCGTATTAAAGGGCTCGAACAACAACTAAGTCTAACCTCGGAAGAGTCCAGTGCATCGGTTGTGACCCTCCAATCCAACCTGAAGAAACTGGATAGTGAAATACGCCGTATTACCGGGTTGACTGAAGAAAACCGCAAAGGCCTTGCTGCCAATACTGAAAAAATTGCGGCGGTTGGTCGCGATGCCGCCAACGCACAAAAAGCGGCAAATGATGCAAAAACCGGTTTAGCCTCGCTGAAGCAAGAGGTTTCCGCCAACAAAACCGTGGCGGATGCGGCGATTGCCAAAATCGACGGGATGACGACAAGCGTCAGCCAGCAAGCGCAAAGCGTGCAAAATATGAAGGAAGAGTTGGACAAGATGGCCCTGGAGATGACTGCGTTGGATAGCCTGGCTTCGCGCACCAAAAATAACGAGGAAGCTATTTCAGCGATCGACGATTTCCGCCGCAGTACCAATCGCGAAATTTTGCAAATCAAACAACAATTGGGCTCTGCACCGAAATAATTGCTTTATGCGCTCGCCAAATGGCGAGCGTTTTGTTGTTAAGTACCTGGTTTCTGTAATACGAGAATTAATTATGCCAACCGTGATCCGCCAACAAGACCTGATCGACAGCGTCGCAGATGCGCTGCAATTTATTTCCTATTACCACCCCGTGGATTTTATCCAGGCTGTCCATAAAGCCTACTTGCGTGAACAAAACAAAGCGGCCAGGGATGCCATGGCGCAAATCCTGATTAATTCGCGCATGTGCGCCATGGGGCATCGCCCCATCTGCCAGGACACCGGCATAGTGACGGTGTTTGTGACTGTGGGGATGGATGTGCAATGGGATGCGCAGATGGGCCTTACCGATATGATCAATGAAGGGGTGCGTCGCGCCTATAACCACCCGGACAACGTGTTGCGTGCCTCCATATTGTCCGACCCGGATGGAGCCCGCAAAAATACCGGTGATAACACCCCCGCGGTTATCCACTACAACATAGTCCCCGGCAATACTGTTGACATCCACGTGGCGGCGAAAGGCGGTGGTTCTGAAGCCAAAACCAAGTTCGCAATGTTGAATCCTTCAGACTCCGTGGTTGATTGGGTATTAAAAGTCGTTCCTGAAATGGGCGCGGGCTGGTGTCCACCGGGTATGCTGGGTATAGGCATTGGCGGTACTGCTGAAAAAGCCATGCTGTTGGCCAAGGAGGCCCTGCTTGATCCGGTTGATATCCAGGAGTTGCAGGCGCGCGGTGCTGGCAATCGCGCCGAGGAATTGCGCATTGAACTTTACGATAAAGTGAATCGCCTGGGCATCGGTGCCCAGGGGCTGGGTGGCCTCACTACCGTGGTGGATATCAAGGTTAAGGATTACCCAACCCATGCCGCCAATAAAGCCATCGCCATCATTCCCAATTGTGCCGCTACCCGCCATGCGCATTTTGTGCTGGATGGTTCCGGCCCCGCGTTCCAGGCGCCGCCGGCATTGGAAGACTATCCGGATATTACCTGGGAGGTTGGCGATAGCGTACGCCGTGTAAACCTGGATACGGTGAAGCCGGAAGATGTGCTGGAATGGAAAACCGGCGAAACCATTTTGCTGTCCGGTAAAATGCTGACCGGTCGCGACGCGGCCCACAAGAAAATGACTGACTTGCTCGCGAAAGGCGAACCTTTGCCGGTGGATCTGAAAGGCCGCTTCATTTATTACGTTGGCCCTGTTGATCCCGTGCGCGACGAGGTAGTTGGCCCAGCTGGCCCGACGACTGCAACCCGGATGGATAAGTTTACCCGTACTATGCTGGAGCAAACCGGTTTGTTGGGCATGATTGGCAAATCCGAACGTGGCCCGGCGGCGATTGAGGCCATTCGCGATAACAAATCCGTTTACCTGATGGCGGTGGGTGGGGCGGCCTATTTGGTAGCCCAGGCAATCAAATCCGCTAAAGTGCTCGGTTTCCCCGAGTTGGGTATGGAGGCCATCTACGAATTTGATGTTAAAGATATGCCTGTCACCGTAGCGGTGGATTCCCGTGGGGAATCCGTGCACACCACGGGCCCTAAAATCTGGAAGGCAAAAATTGAAGAAGGTGTGTTAGAGGTCCAATAAGCGTCCCTATGGACGCACATCTCCCATTGGCCTGAATATCTGTGCCTTACCGCGCCAGAATAAATGTGATTACAACGTTACTGGCGCGGAAACTCTATCTGCAAATAAAAACTCCCCGTTTTGTCGTCAACCGTGCCCGTCTTGTCATTAACTGTAATAGTGCCGTGCATTTTTTCGATAATTTCCTTAGCGATAGCGAGTCCAAGGTCGCCCATATTCGTTAATTCCCTGGTATCGGAATCCCTGGGGATGCCGAACTGCCCACGCAAATTTCTGCGTTGGTCTTCCGACAGGCAATGGTTGCTAAAACCAATACTGATTCCGACACGACTAGTGTCTGCGCCGATACGTATCCCTAACTCGGATTGCGGTTGTGAACATTTAAAGGAATATTGCAGTAATTGCGCCATGGCTTGGTAAAAGCGTGTCACATCAACGCTGATTCTCAGGTTGTCTGCAACCGCGCTGATTTTTGCTTTATTTTGATAAATATCACCAAAGCTTTGGTTTCGCCTTAACACCTCTTCCATCAACGGCAGCACCGGTGTGGTAATTAAACGCAAGGCTGCGCCGTTTTTAGAAAGGTTCTGGATTTCGATGAGGTCGTGCATCAATTGTTGCAAGTGCAGGCTATTGTTGTGCGCTATATCTACTACCTGTTTAATGGATTCCGGTAACGACTCCTGCTCGTTATTTTTTAAACGCAACATAGCTTCAGAAATCAAATTGAGTGGCCCCAGGATTTCCTTGCTGGCTGTGGTGATAAATTGATTGCGTAGCTCATCCGCCCGTTTCTTTTCAGTGATATCGCGGACAATGCCAATAAACACAGGTTCCCCGTCCTGGAATACCCGCGACACCATTAAATCCATCGGAAATGGATTGCCATTACGGCGCAAGCCAATAACTTCCCGGCCAATACCGAGAATATTTTTCTTGCCGGTGAGTAAATGATCCTGGATGTAGTCTGTGTGAATGGATTTATAAGGATCAGGCATCAGTTCACTAATATTTTTGCCGATAATCTGGCGGGCACGATACCCAAAAATAGTTTCAGCGGCATGGTTGAAGGACTGGATAATACCGTGCTTATCAATAGTAATAATCCCATCGGCAATATCGTTCAAAATTGTTTGCGTATGTTGCGTCGTCGCTTCCAGCGCGGCGCGGTCTTGCGCGTGGCGCTGCTCGTGGTTCATGGTTTGTACAAACTGCGCAATAGTCTTCAGGATGGGTTGCAGCTTATCGGCATCTTCACGCTGGTAGCCATTGGGTGAATTCGCTAATCCGAGAATGGCAATTGGATCCCGGCCGCTAAAAATAGGGATACCGATAAAATTATTGATGTTCGGGTGGCCTTCAGGCAGGGAGCCGGCACGCATATCGAGCGCGAGGTTGGCGCTGATAACCGGCTGGTCGGATTGCATGATTACACCAAATAAATTGTTCAGGTTTCGATACTCACCATTTGCCGGGAGGTTAGTTGCGCGAAATCTTTCCAGTGCGCGATTGTCTTTTTGTGTGCTGCCAAATACCAACGCGCGCATAAATGGCTTTCCGGCAGTGTCCCGGTCCACCTGGCCAATAAACCCCAGTTCGCTATTGCTTACCGGCAGGATTTCCCACAGTAAATTTTGCAAGGCCGATTTGATATCGTTCTCGCTAATAAAAATTGACTGCGCATTATTGATAATTCGTTCAAGTTGCTGTTTATAGTTAAGTTCATTGGTAAGTTGCAGCAGGTGCTGGTTTTTCCGTATTTGTTCTTCCATGTTGCGACGCGTCCGTGTGCTGCTGGCGATAACAAAAAAGATAAACAACAACGTCATACTCGACATGGCCAACGCGGTGGGGCCGTCTTCCAGGAAAATAAAAATACTGAGCGGGGAAACTGTCAAAATAACAAAGCCGAGCGAAGAATATTTGTCGGCCGTCAATGATGTCATCGACCCCGCAGCAACGCCTGCCAACGAGAAAGATAACAGGGCCTGGTAGGTTGTATTGTCTTCAGCGAATAATAAGATTGCCGCTGTTCCCCATGCTGCGCCGGATAACCACACGCCCAGGCGAAAACACCACAACCAAAATTGCGCTGAATAAAGTTGCCAGATGTTTAGCCAGAAGATCCATAATGTCAGGCGTGCGAGAAGGGTGCTGCCCAGCAGCAAATTCCATAGGATGATTTCCGCCTGGCCAATTATTTTCCAATGGGAAAAACTGAGGATGAGGGCAATAAACACTGATGACAACAAGGTGACCGGCAAACTGTGGTAAAGCGAGTTCATTTGTTGCTGGGTAAAAGTCCATTCGGTAGTCAGTCCATCCTGATTCGAACAATTATGTGGTGATTCTTGCATCGGGTATACCGGTGATATGAATGTTGATACAGGCGACTCCAGCCCCTTCAGTGAACAAACCTGTATGAGTATAGGTCGCCAGCTTTCGTAACGCGAACAGGTGCAATCTATTTGCCTTAACCTTGTCGATAGCATAACCGTGGGCCATTCTAAACGCAGTTACAGCGGATTACCTGATCATTAATTGTCATTGTGAAGGAGTAAACCATGCTAAGTGAAAAACATTGCAGTGCGTGTCGTAGCGACTCACCGCCATTGCGCCCGGAAGAACTGGACCGTGCCCTTACAGAATTGCCTGGCTGGAATGTAGAACAAGTGGAGGGTATCAAGCGCCTTGTGCAAACCTATAAATTTAAAGATTTTGTACAGGCGATGGCATTTACCCAGGCGATAGGTGCGCTTGCGGAAGAATATGGACATCACCCCGCGTTATTAACCGAATGGGGCAGGGTGAAAGTCAGTTGGTGGACGCACAAAATAAAAGGTTTGCACGAAAATGATGCCATCATGGCAGCAAAAACCGGGCAATTATTTAACGCCCGGTTTGCAGGTGATCAGTAAAACCGAAGCAGGGCCAATTAGTAAAGGCGGTATTGTTCGGGAATTTGCTCGATCGAATCGATAGGCGGTGTCAATTTATGCAAGATGCCATCGTGGATATCGTAAATCCAGCCATGGATGGTGAGGTCCTGCCCGCGCGCCCAGGCATTTTGCACAATATTGCTGCGCGAAATATTGTCTACCTGCTGGATTACATTGAGTTCGCATAAGCGATTGACGCGCTCAACCGGGTCATCCAACTGGTCAATGATGTCTTTATTGTTGTAATAAATATCGCGAATGTTGCGCAACCAGTAGTCAATCAAACCCAACTTGCGATTTTCCAGTGCCGCTTTCACACCACCACAACCATAATGGCCGGTGACCATTACGTGTTTTACCTTCAAAAATTCAACCGCATAATTTAATACCGTCATGCAATTCAGGTCGGTATGGATAACGACGTTCGCTACATTGCGGTGTACAAATAGTTCGCCGGGTGCAAGATCCACGATCTGGTTTGCGGGAACGCGGCTGTCGGAACAACCGATCCATAAATATTCAGGGGCTTGCTGTGTGGCCAGCTTGGAAAAAAATTCCGGGTCTTTACGTTTAATGTCTTCTGCCCATTTCAAATTGCTGGCAAACAGGCTTTCTAAATCGCTCATGGCAGGCTCCAATATCTTTCTTACAGGTTTTGGGGTCGCTTAATTTCAGGCGGCAGTATAGGGGAAAGCGGCCTGCGGGTGTTACATTGCAGTTTTTGGTTCCAGGTGCAATGGAAAACACGACGATGAAGGTTGAATACCAAAATACACTCTACTGGCATGATTACGAAACCTGGGGCGAAGTTCCCGCCATCGACCGGCCATCGCAATTTGCCGGGGTACGTACCGATGAGGATCTGAATATTATCGGTGAGCCGCTAATGATGTATTGCAAGCCAGCTCCCGACGTGTTGCCCAAGCCGGATGCCTGTTTGATCACCGGCCTGCTACCGCAATTTGCGGACGAAAAGGGATTGCCGGAATATCAGTTTATTGCGCGAATCCATGCTGAATTGTCACGGCCGGGCACCTGTGGTGTTGGTTACAATTCAATCCGTTTCGACGATGAGGTGACTCGCTACGCGCTTTATCGGAACTTTTATGATCCCTACGAGCGGGAGTGGCGCAATGGTAATTCGCGCTGGGACATTATTGACATGGTGCGAATGACCCGTGCGCTTCGCCCCGAGGGGATAGAGTGGCCCAATTATGAGGACGGTCGCTCCTGTTTTAAATTGGAAGTGCTGACCAAGGCCAATGGGTTGGTCCATGAAGCGGCGCACGATGCGCTTTCCGATGTTTACGCCACTATCGCGGTGGCAAAGCTCATTAAAACTTACCAGCCAAAACTCTACGATTATGCTTATAAATTGCGCGATAAACGCTTTGTCGCACGTATGATCGATATAGATGGCCATAAGCCTTTGCTGCATATTTCATCGCGTTTTCCCGCCGGGAATGGTAATGCAGCCTTAGTCTTGCCATTGGCAATGCATCCTTCCAATAAGAATTCGGTCATCGCATTTAACCTGGCGAGTGATCCAGCTGCGTTGCTATCGCTGTCGGTGGAAGAATTACGACAGCGCCTGTTTACCCGCACTGAAGATTTGCCCGAAGGGGTAGAGCGTCTGGCGTTAAAGGAAATTCACATCAACAAAACGCCCATGCTGTTACCCGCCGCTATGTTGGATGATGCAACCGCGCAACGTTTGCAGATTGATAAGTCACGTTGCGAGCGGCACTGGAATTGTTTACGCAACTTGACCCTTGCCGAGCAACAACGTATGCAGCAAACGCTGTATCAACTTTACAGCGAAAATATTTTTGAGGAAAAAACTGACCCCGAGCAAATGCTTTATAAAGGTTTTTTTGATGACCAGGACAAGCGTTTAATGGCGCGTGTGCGCCAGGCGGACGCTGAAACCCTGGCCAATGTTCCTTTTGATTTCCACGATGCGCGACTCGGTGAAATGCTGTTCCGTTATCGTGCCCGCAATTTCCCCGCCAGCCTTAATGTTGAAGAAAACGCGCGTTGGCAATCCTTCTGCCATTGGCGCCTTACCCGGAAAGAGGCGCAGTCTAGCCTGACGCTGGCTGAATTTTATGCGCGACTGGCAGAGCTGACTGCCGATGCTAGTCTTAATGAACAACAACAATTATTGCTAAAGCATTTGAAGGCATATGCCGATAAGTTGTTGCAATAAACAACTACAAACACGGAATGTATCAATCAACCCCTTTGGGGCGCATAACAAAAAACACAGCGCAATAATAATAAATATTTTCTAAAGGTCATTACACAGTTCGGAGTCCAGACAATGGCAACTCGTTGGTCATTACGAAAAAAAATCAGCGCATCGGTCGCTGTTTCCCTGCTATTGGTGGGGTGTGCGGTTTCCTATCTCTCCTATTCCTCGGCTATGACAGCGATGGAGGCAAATATCAATCGCCAGATTGCCGGAATTTCCGCAACCTTCAGTAAATATGTCAGCGATTGGTTTGCATTAAAAGGCAAGGCGCTGGAAGGTTTTCCCGCAAGTGCAATTGAGGAAAACTACAATGCTCACTTAACCCAGGTCAAAATTTCCGCCGATGTGGATAACAGTTTCCTCGCCTTTGCGGATGGCAAGCTTTATAACGCGAATAATCTGGTAATGGCCGCCGGTAATGATGATCCGCGTGTATGGGGCTGGTACATCGAGGCTACTAAAAATCCACGTACAACTTATATAGATAACCCCTCCGTTGCTTCCGCGACCGGTAAAAACGTAGTGTCGCTCGGTCGCGCAGTACTTAATAGCGACGGAAGCATCAAAGCTATTTTGGGCATAGATGTTGTCATTGACGATATAGTCCAGCAGTTGCGCGATATAGATCTGCCTGGCAATGGCTACATGTTTATCGTACGCAACGGAAAAGTATTTGCCCATGCCGATCAAAACTTGTTAAGCAAATCCCTGGCTGATATTTCTGCCGACCTGAGCCCCGCCAGGTTGGATCAGGTATTGCAAAACAAGGAAGCCCTGCATCTGGTCAATATCGATAACAAAACCATGCAGGCCTTTGCCGTCGGAATTCCCAAGACCGATCTCGTTTTGGTGATGGTATCCGAGCGGGATTTATTGGTAGGGCCGGTGCAGTCCACGTTAATGGGACAATTGATGGCGATCCTGGTGTTACTGGTGGTCACCATCCTCGGGCTTAATTGGCTTAACGGTATATTGCTGCAACCCTTGCATAACGTCTCCCAGTCCTTGTCCCAAATAGCATCGGGCGGGGGTGATTTATCCCACCGCCTGCCGGTCACGTCCAACGATGAGGTAGGGCTGCTGGCCGAAAACTTTAATTCATTCGTTGACCATATGAATGACCTGGTTCGCCACATCCGTGCGCAGGCCAGCGATTTACAGGAAAGCGCGCGCGCGATGGCGGATTCCGCCGTTAAATCGGTGCGCGAATTGGGTGTGCAGCAACAGCAGATCGGAATGGTTGCCCAGGCGATGAATGAAATGACCAATGCCACCCACGAAATCGCCCACCATGCCGAACATACCGCTGACTCGGTCCGCGAATCGGTAAACAGCGCGGAGGAGGGTAAACAGCAAGTCGATAAAACCCGCGATTCCATCGTTGTGCTTGCGAAAAAGGTTGAGCAGGCCGGGACCGTCATTTCCACGCTTAATACCAACGCGCAAAACATCAGCGGTATCCTGGCAACTATCCAGGGGATCGCCGAGCAAACCAATCTGCTCGCGCTGAACGCCGCGATCGAGGCTGCGCGGGCCGGCGAACAGGGGCGGGGTTTTGCGGTAGTTGCTGATGAGGTGCGTGTGCTCTCCCAGCGTACCCATGCGAGCACTGAGGAAATCCAGTCGATGATAAGCGCGTTGCAATCAACCGCGCAAAATGCTGTGGCCATCATGGAGGAGGGTAGCCGACTGGCCTCGGGGAGCGTCCAGAATGCCGATAATGCTTCCCATTCCCTGGCTAAAATTAACCAGGCGGTGGGCGCAATCAGCGGCATGGCAGCGCAGATAGCCACAGCGGCTGAAGAACAAAGCCATGTCGTTAAGGAAGTGTTGGGTAATATCACAGCGATACAAAGCGTGGCCAACGACGCGGCGGCCGATGCTAACCATGGGGATGCCCGGGCCAAAAGCTTGCAACATTTGGCATTGGGGCTTAATGACAAGGTATCCAGCTTCCGGTTGTAGCCAATTCTTTTTTTTGCCGCGCAATTTTCCACAGCAGCCATAGGGCTGCTTTTTTTATGGCTATGGTTGAGAGCTGTTTTCATTTATGCAGAAATGCGTGATTTAAGTGCAAGAAGTGTGGGAATTTCGGTGGGGGGCGAGTACAATCCCGCGCCCGAGCAAGCACCTGCCTCAAGTGGATCGTCAATGAATTTTGAATTTTAGCGAGAATCCCTATGTCATCTATCAAGAAAGTCGTTTTGGCCTATTCCGGTGGCCTGGATACCTCAGTGATCGTCAAGTGGTTGCAAGAAAACTACAACTGCGAAGTGATCACCTTTACCGCTGACATAGGTCAGGGCGAGGAGGTAGAACCTGCGCGCGCCAAAGCCCAGGCATTGGGTGTCAAGCAAATTTTTATTGATGACCTGCGCGAGGAGTTTGTCCGCGATTTCGTATTCCCGATGTTTCGCGCTAACACTATTTATGAAGGGGAATATCTGCTCGGCACTTCCATCGCCCGCCCGTTAATCGCCAAGCGCCTGATTGAAATCGCCAACGAAGTCGGTGCGGATGCTATCTCCCACGGCGCTACCGGCAAGGGTAATGACCAGGTGCGTTTCGAATTGGGCGCTTACGCATTGAAGCCGGGGATCAAAGTGATCGCACCCTGGCGTGAGTGGGATCTGACTTCCCGCGAAACCTTGATGGCTTATTGCGAGAAAAATAATATTCCGGTGGATTTTACCAAGAAGAAAAAATCCCCATATTCGATGGACGCTAACCTGCTGCATATTTCTTATGAAGGCAAGGTCCTCGAAAACCCGTGGACTGAGGCTGAAGAGGATATGTGGCGTTGGACTGTGGCCCCGGAAGCTGCGCCAGATAAAGCTACCTACCTCGAATTGACTTACGAGAAAGGCGATATCGTAGCCATTGATGGCAAGCCGATGTCCCCGGCATCGGTACTGGCTTACTTGAATAAAGTGGGCGGTGAGAACGGTGTTGGCCGGTTGGACATCGTGGAAAACCGTTATGTGGGTATGAAGTCCCGCGGCTGTTACGAAACGCCCGGCGGTACCATCATGCTGCGCGCGCACCGCGCGATTGAATCAATTACGCTGGATCGTGAAGTTGCCCACTTGAAAGATAGCCTGATGCCTAAATATGCGGAAATGATTTACAACGGATACTGGTGGAGCCCGGAGCGTAAGATGCTACAGGCGATGATCGACCAGTCCCAGGTCCACGTAAACGGCGATGTGCGCGTGAAACTTTATAAAGGTTCAGTGCATGTGGTTGGACGCCGTTCCGTCGATAGCCTGTTCGATGAAAAAGTCGCAACTTTTGAGGATGATGCCGGTGCATATAACCAAAAGGATGCGGAAGGTTTCATCAAGCTGAACGCCTTGCGTATGCGTATTGCTGCGAATAAAGGACGTACCCTCAAGTAAGAGCAAACAATGCCGAAATACCGGTTTGTATAAAAAACATCCTTCAATGGATGATTCTCCAAACCGGTTAAATGCGCATAAATAATTTGATAAATATCAATCTGAATCCCTTCAAGGTGAGACAAAATGCCACGCTTGAGGCAAAATGCCGCACCGAAAGTAGGGTTAATAGATTTGATGATTGCCGTACGGTTCTGAGCAACAACAAATTCGTGTTATCAGAGACAAAGTTTTTTATTTTTCTTAAAGTTATAGGAAAGTCCTATGGGTAGTCATGCGATTGTAGCTGGAGATCCGCCAGCATACGACTTGGACATAGTGCGCAAATTCTCCATTATGACCATTGTATGGGGCATATTGGGAATGGGAATGGGTGTACTCATTGCGTCTCAACTGGTGTGGCCAGGTCTTAACGACCTGTTGCAGCCTTATACTCATTTCGGGCGTCTGCGTCCGCTTCACACGAACCTGGTTATATTTGCCTTCGGTGGTTGCGCACTTTTCGCTACTTCTTATTACGTTGTCCAGCGGACTTGCCAAACCACGCTCTTTGGTGGCTGGCTTGTGCCATTTACCTTTTGGGGATGGCAACTGGTCATAGTGTTGGCCATTATCACCTTGCCGATGGGGATGACCACCACCAAGGAATACGCGGAATTGGAGTGGCCAATTGATATTTTATTGGCCGTGGTCTGGATTTCTTACGCCGTGGTGTTCTTCGGTACCATCGTTAAGCGTCGCACCTCCCATATATATGTGGCTAACTGGTTCTATGGTGGCTTTATCGTTACCGTTGCTGTCCTGCATATTGTCAACAGCGCCGCTATTCCGGTTACCTTGACCAAATCCTACTCCGCATACGCGGGCGCCGCCGATGCCATGGTGCAATGGTGGTACGGCCACAACGCGGTAGGCTTCTTCCTGACTGCGGGCTTCCTGGGCATGATGTACTACTTCGTACCCAAGCAAGCCGGTCGCCCTGTTTATTCATACCAATTATCCATCGTTCACTTCTGGGCGTTGATTTCCCTGTACATTTGGGCCGGCTCCCACCACCTGCATTACTCCGCATTGCCGGATTGGACCCAATCCCTGGGTATGGTGATGTCACTGATCCTGTTGGCTCCAAGCTGGGGGGGAATGATCAACGGCATTATGACCCTGTCAGGCGCATGGCATAAATTGCGTACCGATCCTACCTTGCGTTTCCTCGTGGTTGCCCTGTCTTTCTACGGTATGTCAACGTTCGAAGGCCCGATGATGGCTATCAAGAACGTTAACGCCTTGTCTCACAACACCGACTGGACTGTGGGCCACGTTCACTCCGGTGCGTTGGGTTGGGTGGCGATGATTTCTATCGGTGCTGTGTACCATATGCTGCCGAAACTGTTTAACCGCGAAGAAATGTTCAGCGTAAAACTAATCAACATGCATTTCTGGTTGGCGACAGTAGGTACGGTTCTGTATGTGGTTGCTATGTGGATTAACGGTATCGGGCAAGGTTTGATGTGGCGTGCATTCAATCCGGATGGTTCATTAACCTACAGTTTTATTGAAGTTGTAGTGTTTAGTAAGGGCGGTTACTTCATGCGTTTCATCGGCGGAGCCTTCTTCCTGACCGGTATGCTGATAATGGCTTACAACACTTACCGTACTGTACGCGCAGCAAACCAGCAGGCTGCAATTGAGTCAACACAGCCTGCTCAGGCACCAGCTGTTTAAGGGGAAAGCCGTGAAAGGTCATGAGATAGTAGAAAAGAACATTGGTTTGATGACCATATTTATGGTTATCGCCATTAGCTTTGGTGGTTTGGTGGAGATTGTTCCGCAATTTTTCCTAAAACAAACCACTACCCCCATTGAGGGCCTGAAGCCCCTCAATGCTGTGCAGTTGGAAGGCCGTGATATCTATATCCGCGAAGGTTGCCACGTTTGCCATACACAGATGGTTCGTCCATTGCGTGCGGAAGTCGAGCGTTACGGTCACTATTCGGTTGCGGGTGAATCCGTTTACGAACACCCGTTCCTGTGGGGCTCAAAACGTACCGGTCCGGATTTGGCCCGTGTCGGCGGCCGTTACTCTGACGATTGGCACAAAGTGCATTTGTTTAACCCGCGTATCGTAGTGCCTCAATCCATCATGCCCGCGTATCCCTGGTTGTATGACAACAAACTGGATGGCAAGCATACCGCTGACAAAATGCGTGCGCTCGCTAAAGTCGGCGTACCCTATACCGAAGAGGACATGGCTGGCGCTGAGCGTGCTGTAAAAGGCATGACTGAAATGGATGCGTTGGTTGCCTATTTGCAAAACCTCGGCGTGTTACTGAAAGAGAAGCGCTAATGGACGCGGGTACAGTTGGTGCAATCTCCACCGTATTGGTAACTATCGCCTTCTTTGGTGTGTGCCTCTGGGCTTTTTCGCCCAAGCTGAAAAAGCGCTTTGAAGAAGATGCAAAGTTACCCTTCGCGGATGATGAGAAGGAAACCAGGCAAACCGCAAACCAGCCAGAAAACAACCAGACAGATGATCACAAGTAATCATCGATTAGGCGGATTTTAACTATGAGTATGTTTTGGAGTCTTTGGATCATTATCCTCACAGTAACCAACCTGGTGTTGCTGTTGTGGATTCTTTTCGCCAACCGTAGAAAAGCGGTAAGCGACGAAAGCACGGAAGCAAAAACTACCGGCCACGAGTATGACGGTATTGAGGAATACGATAATCCTCTGCCTCGCTGGTGGTTCTTCATGTTTTTGTTAACGTTTATTTTCACTGCTTTCTATTTGGTAATTTTCCCCGGTTTGGGAAGTTGGAAAGGCGTTGGGGATTGGACCTCGGTGGGTGAGTTACGTGGCCATCAGCAGGAAGCGGAAAAAATTTACTCGGAGACCTATGGTGTTTACTCAAAAATGCCACTCGAAGAGCTGGCTAAAAATCCCGACGCATTGAAGATGGGGTTCCGTTTGTTCGCTAACAATTGCGCTGTATGCCATGGTGCGGATGGCGGCGGTAATCCCGGTTTCCCCAATTTGACTGACCGTGATTGGCTCTATGGCGGAACCCCCGAGAAAATCCTCGAAACCATTACCCATGGTCGCAGGGGCGCTATGCCGGCCTGGGGATCGGTTGTTGGGGAGGAGGGTGTAGTGAATGTTACGGAATACGTTTTGCAACTTTCCGGTAACGAACACGATACCGCCAAAGCGGAAGCGGGAGCAAAAGTGTTTGCCGCCAATTGTGTTGCTTGCCATGGCGCCGATGGCAAAGGTAATCCCTTGGTGGGTGCACCTAACCTGACGGATAAAACCTGGCTCTATGGCGGCAAGCCGGCAACCATCCGCCAGACCATCCGCAATGGCCGGAATGGGGTGATGCCTGCCCAGCAGGAATTGCTAAAAGAGGATCGTATCCATCTTTTAGCGGCGTATGTTTACAGCCTGTCGCTCGAAGAATCCAACTGATTCTTCTTGCAAGGAAGGCAGGCCAAGGCCTGCCTTTTTTTTCGCGCCCAAAAAACCGTTCTCTTTCCATGGGGGAAAGTGCAAGCAGTGAGGTATATTTGTGAGTGAAAAACCATCGACCACGCAAAAGCCAAGTGAACCGGGCACTATCCGCTATGTGAACCTGTACGAAGCTGACGACAAGATTTATACCCGTCGGATTACCGGTTTTTACCAGCGGTTGCGTCGCTACACCGGCATTCCATTAATGCTCGGGTTCCTGCTCATGCCCTGGCTGGTAATTGATGGCCGTCCCGCCATGTTGTTCGATCTTCCCGCACGCAAATTCCATGTGTTATGGCTGACCTTTTGGCCACAGGATGCAATGTATCTGGCATGGCTGCTGGTCATCGCCGCCTTCCTGCTGTTCACGGTAACGGTATTGGTTGGGCGTGTATGGTGTGGTTTCACTTGCCCGCAAACTGTCTGGACGCAAATGTTTATCTGGGCTGAACACCTTTGCGAGGGCGATCGCAACAAGCGTATCAAGCTCGATGCGCAACCATGGAATTTCGAAAAAATCTGGCGGAAATCGGCCAAGCAATTCATTTGGGTCAGCATCAGCGTCGTCACCTCGCTGACATTTGTAGGGTACTTCGCCCCGATTCGCGCTCTGGTTACCGGTTTTTTCACGTTTAACCTGGATCTCATCGCGTTATTTTGGGTGCTCCTGTTTGCCGGAGCCACCTACATGAACGCCGGTTTCATGCGTGAACAATTTTGCAAATACATCTGCCCCTATGCCCGCTTCCAGGCGGTGATGTACGACAAGGATACCCTGACTGTTTCCTACAATAACCTTCGCGGCGAAAAACGCGGCCCACGCAAGCCGGGTGAAGATTATAAAGCCAAGGGCATGGGGGATTGTATTGACTGTTCCTGGTGTGTGCAGGTATGTCCGGTTGATATCGATATCCGCGAAGGCCTGCAAGCTGAGTGTATCGATTGCGGCCTGTGTGTGGATGCCTGTAACAGCGTCATGGACAAGATGGGTTATCCGCGCGGACTGATTAGTTTCACCACCGAGGATGCTATCCAGAACGGTAAAACCAAAGTATTCCGCCCGCGCCTGCTGGGTTACGGATTGATGCTGGGCATCATGATTTCATTATTTATCTATTCAATTGCCATCCGGGTGCCGGTGGGACTTGAAGCGCAGCGGGACCGGGGGGTACGCATGTATCGCGAGGTAGAGGACACAATCCAGAATGTGTACACCTTGAAGATCAGCAATATGGACCGCAGTACCCACACATACGATTTGGAAGTTGAAGGGGATTTTCCTTTTGTAATCCAGGGATATAAACCGGTGCCAGCGGTGGAAGGCGAGGTGCTGACAGTTCCGGTAAGAATTGCTGTCAAAACTGCCGAGTTAACGTCTACTAAATCGGAACTCCGTTTTCGTGTGCGTGCGCGCGAAAACCCGGATATTACTGCAACCCATACCACGACCTTTATCGGTCCATAATGGGGAAAACTGTGCTGGCGAGAGATATGGCTATGACCGACCCGAATGATGAGAGCTTAAAACCCTGGTACCGCCAGTTCTGGTTCTGGTTTGTATTTGGTCCACTGATTTTCATCATCATCATGTGCGGTGTTACTGTGTCGATTGCGCTTAAGGGCGCCGATGATGTGATTATCGACAACTACTATAAAGAAGGGCGCATGATTAACCAGGCGCTGGAACAAGACAAACGTGCCAGCGAGCTTGGCCTGACAGGCGATTTGCGGTTTGACCTTGCCACCGGCGAGATCATCCTGAAAATGGTAAACGTGCCGGCTGATTCATCACTGATGCCGCAAGAGTTGTTGTTGATGATGGGGCATCCGGTAAAAGCGGCCAAAGACCAGCTTATTTCCATGAAATATGTTTCGCCGGGCTATTACCGCGGCGAGCTTCAGGTAAAACCGGAATACTCCTGGTACCTCACGCTTTATCCCGTCAATGACATCGCCCACCGTAACCAGGCCCCATGGACATTAAGCGGGGAAATCAATTTCCAGCTCACCGATGCCACCCTCCTGGCACCGCGGATAAAAAACTAAGGCATGACCCAGGTTCCTGCGCAAGATTCCACTCCTCGCGCCTGCTACCACTGCGGTTTGCCGGTACCGGCGGCAAGCTATTATCCGGTACAGATCCGGGGGCAGGAGCAGCTCATGTGTTGTCCCGGTTGCCAGGCGGTTGCCACCGCAATTGTGGAGGGCGGCCTGGAGAGCTTTTATGAGTTCCGCACCGCCGCTAATGAGCGCCCCGAGGTTGCCGGGCAGGCAAAAAAGCGTTGGGATATTTACGATTTACCGGAAGTCCAGGCGGAATTCGTGATTCCCTTTGAGGGTACATTCAAGCAGGCCAACCTGTTATTGGAAGGCATCAGTTGCGCTGCCTGCAGTTGGCTGATCGAAACCCATCTCAGGAAACATCCAGCCGTTCAATCCGTCACGGTTAACCTCAGCACCCACCGTTGTTCTGTCGTTTGGAATTCCCGCGAGCCGTTGAGCGATATTTTCCGCTCGCTGGCGGCTATAGGCTATGTGCCGCGCCCGGCGACGGATGAACAACAACAACAATTGATAAAAAAAGAAAATCGCATCGCCTTGTTCCGTATCGGTGTTGCCGGTTTCGGCATGATGCAAGCGATGATGGTGGCAGTGGGGATGTATACCGGTGCTACCGATTTCTGGCTGGACTTCCTGCGCTGGCTTTCGATGTTGGTAGCAACCCCGGTGGTGTTTTTTTCCGCGTGGCCGTTTTTCCAGGCCGCCGGGCGCAGCCTGCGTATGCGGCACCTGGTGATGGATGTCCCCGTCGCCCTCGCGATAGGTTTGGCCTACTTTGCAAGTGTCTGGGCAACGCTGACCAGCACGGGTGAGGTCTATTTTGAATCCGTCTCCATGTTCACCTTTTTCCTGTTGGTGGGGCGTTATGTGGAACTGCGCGCCCGGCACCGCAACCGCCTGGCCTTCGGTAACCTGGCGCAGCTTATGCCCTTAACGGCCTGTTGCCTGAAAGAGGAAAATGGCTGTGAAATTGAACAAAACCTGCCGGTCAAAGTGTTAAACCCCGGGGATTTGGTATTGGTGAAGCCGGGCGAGACATTCCCCTGCGATGGGCGAATTGTCGCCGGGCAAAGCGCTGTCGTGGAAGCGTTGATCACGGGTGAATCCCAACCGGTAGCAAAACAAATAGGGGATCTGGTAATAGCCGGAACCCTCAATCACCACAGCCCACTGAAAGTTGAAGTAACGGCTGTCGGTGGCCAGACCCAGCTATCGGCCATTGAACGCCTGGCTACCCGCGCCGCCGATGAAAAACCTGCACAGGTATTGGTTGCCGACCGTATCGCCCGTTTTTTCATCGCGCGATTGTTGGTCATTTGCGCCGCGGTTTTTGCTTTCTGGCTTTGGTATCGGCCGGAAGACGCTTTCTGGATCACGCTTTCGGTATTGGTGGTCACTTGCCCTTGCGCCCTGGCGCTTGCCATGCCGGCGGCCTTGTCCGCCGCGACGGCCAACTTGCGCAAGCAGGGCTTTTTGGTAACACGAGGCCATGTTATCGAAGGGCTCAATAGTATTACGCGTGTAATCTTTGATAAGACCGGTACCCTCACCAAAGGGCAATTCGCGATAGCCGCCGTGCAGCCGTTCCCCGGGGTGAATATCGACAGGGAGGAATTACTGGCCCTGGCCGCTGCCTTGGAGGCCGGTTCCAACCATCCATTGGCAATGGCGTTTAATCCCTGGCGGGACAGGTTTGCGGCAAGTGATCTCGAGCAGGTCACCGCTGCCGGTGTTCAGGGGACTATAGCGGGCACGCGCTATCGATTGGGAACCGCCGACTTCGGTGCGGGTCTTTGCGGTATGGGGCAAATTCCGGTAGCGCCGGCGGGAACCAGCCTTACCTGGTTGTTACTGGCGAAGGATTCCGGGCCAGTTGCCTGGATCGGGCTTGCTGACGAGGTGCGCCCGGATGCGGCGGGCTTGATTGAATCCTTAAAAGCGCAAGGTATCGCCGTGGAATTGCTCAGTGGTGACCAACTTCCCGCCGTGGCGCATTTGGCCAGGCAATTAAACATCGGGTCTTATACCGCAGGCGCCAAACCGGGTGACAAATTGTCGCATTTGGCGCTGCACCAGGCGGCGGGTGATAAGGTATTGATGATTGGTGACGGTATTAACGATGTGCCCGTGCTTGCCGGTGCGGATGTTTCCATTGCTATGGCTTCCGCATCTGACCTGGCGCAAACGCGTGCCGATGCCGTGTTGCTGAATAACCAACTGGCGGTAATTGCCGAAGCTATGGGCATTGCGCGTCGTACCCACGCTGTCATCCGGCAAAACCTGCGGTTTTCACTTATGTACAATTTGCTGGCGGTACCCCTCGCAGCAGCGGGCATGATTTCGCCGTGGCTGGCCGCGATAGGGATGACGGCCAGTTCCCTGATCGTGATTTTTAACGCGTTACGCCTTGTGGATTAATCCGGATGGAAAGTTTGTATTTTCTCGTACCCTGTGCGTTGGTCTTCATCGGCTTGGCGATCAAGGTATTGTTTTGGGCAATTAATAACGGCCAATACGACAACCTCGATACTGAGGCCCATCGCATCCTGTTTGATGCGGAAAAAAACAAATCGGGAAACACTGCCAGCCCAACTGCTGCGGAAGATAATTCCGATAAGAAGAATCCTTAACTATGTTTGACTGGTCTGCCCTCGCCGCCGCGTTTTTACTCGGCCTGTTTAGCAGCGCGCATTGTGTCGGCATGTGCGGAGGCATTATGGGTGCGCTGAGTATGGCGATACCGGCCCAAGCCAAGGCGCTTCGGTGGCTAATCCTGTGCAGCTATAACCTTGGGCGTATTGGCAGCTATGCGTTGATCGGTGTTTTGGCCGGTGCCATGGCGGCCCAACTTGCCGCCTTGGGCGCGGCAAACTGGTTGCGCTGGATTGCCGGGATATTGTTGATCCTGATGGGGTTGTACCTCGCCGACTGGTGGCGCGGATTAACCTACCTGGAAGCTGCGGGCAAATATTTATGGATGTATATCCAACCTTTGGGCAAACGGGTAATGCCGGTAGATTCGGCAGGCAAGGCATTAATCCTCGGTTTTATATGGGGCTGGTTGCCGTGCGGTTTGGTTTACTCGGCGCTGGTATATGCAATGGCGCAAGGGCAAGTGGCGGGGGCTGGTTTGGTAATGCTTGCCTTTGGTATTGGCACCTTGCCATCGGTGTTAGCCACAGGATTTGTTGCGCAACACATGGGGCGATGGTTACGCAAGCCACACCTGCGGTGGCCATTGGCTGTCGCCATAATTCTATTTGGCTGTTGGACAATTTGGGGTAGCGCACATACCCATCACGAACACCATCACAACGATGATCATAATCACTCATCTACCGTCAATGGGATAACAGACCATTCCCCTCACCACCAGGGTAACCAGGGGCATCTTCATCACCAACAGCAATCCGCTGCGGCATCCAGTAGCGCGATACATGATCACCATCACCATTAACAATGTTCACATGTGTGCGCTATGCGAAAAAGGCGGTCCGTGGTAACTTGAACACAATTTAGATTGAAACTAACGGTTTAAGGCTATGTCGAAAAAATTAACCGTCAGTTATCAATCTGTGGAAGTACTTGCTGTTATCGCAAGTCAGTGAGTGATTGAGATAACCCTATGAACAAAACCCTGGAACCCGGGTTTATTACCATAAAAATTCTAACCATTGTGATCGGTGTGGTTTTAGCACTAGCAGGCAATGCTTTTGCGAACGATGAACCAATTGCTGAAACAGATCCGACTTGCTCGCCTATTTATGTCAGTCGCGAAAAAATTGCCGACTCAAAGCAAACGCGCATCGATTCCAGATTATTTGATGATTTACAAGGTAAAACCATTCGCCGCATCCATTACAACACCATGGATGTATTCGATCCGGACGACCCGGACGAAAATAATGCAATCTACTTGTTCCTTAACAAGCTCCACGTCAATACACGTCCGAAAGTGATTGCAGCGCAGTTGACTTTTGAGGAAGGTGATCCGCTTGATATAAAGCGTATTGAGGAAAGCGAGCGCATCTTGCGCAGGCGTCCGTATCTCACGAATGCTTTTATCATTCCCGCGACGAAATGCGCCGAACAGGTTGATCTGATGGTGGTCACCCAGGATTCCTGGGCATTGGAACCGCAATTTTCAGTCAGTAAGGAATCGGAAGGGACCACCTCCGGCTTCGCAATTTCCGATGGGAATATTCTGGGTTCAGGAAATAGTTTGACGGTGGGCTATGAGCAAAACAATGAACGTAATTTAATTAATTACGATTTCCGTAATCCCCATATTTTTAATTCACAAATTGCGACCAAATTGTATTACGCGGATACCAGTGATGGGCGCGACACAATTGTGGATATTTCCCATCCCTTTTATTCGCTTGAGACTCCCTGGTCTGCCGGGTTTTATACCCAGGACGTAACCCTCGAAGAAGCGATTCGCCACATGGACGAAGAAATCAATGAATTCCAATACCAAAGCAGGAACAACCAGATATTTTTTGGTATCGCAACCGACGTGCAGGAAACCCACACCCAACGCTGGTTAATCGGTTTTTCCAACGAAGAAGATGACTTTTATCCCACTGAAAAAACCATGCAGGGAATACCCACTCCCCGCAAAGCGGTTTATCCGTGGGTTGAATACCAATACCTGGAAAGTCGTTACGGCGTATTTAAAAACATCAACCAAATCCAAAGGCCCGAAGATATTGCATTGGGGCATAACCTCTCGTTTCGCCTCGGCTATGGCGGTACCGCGTTTGATAATGAAGATGACGTCATTCGGTATATCGGAAAATATTCCTATATCCTCGATTTTGATTTGCAACATATTTTTGAAACCACGGTAACCCTGAATGGCCGCCACCATAACCATTTGGAAAATGCTAATAGTGCTATCGCCAGTATTAATTTTGCTTACAATTATTTTGAAGACGAAAAGCGCCGCTGGTATATGGGAGTGGTCTATAACATTGGGCAAGACCTTGCGCAATATGAAGAACTCACCATTGGCGATATGACCGGGTTGCGTGGTTATCCCACCGATTTCCAGCGCGGTGAAAAAAGTTATGTATTTACTGTAGAACGCCGTTATTTTTCCGACTGGCATATTTTCAACTTGTTGCGTGTCGGTGCGGTGGCCTTTTTTGATGTGGGTAAGGCATGGGGGTTGGAACAATACGGTTATAGCCCAACGTTAAGCAACGTTGGTTTTGGCTTGCGTTTGAGTTCAAGCAAGGTACGTATCGGTAATGTCGTCCATATCGATGTGGCAACACCAACGACCGCACGTGAGGGTGTGGATAAATACCAACTGACTATTGGCGCCCAACAAAAGTTTTAATATCACATCCTGTCCGGGCATTTCCTTCTTTATCGATTTCCATTGTTTATTTTCTGGTGAGTTTATGCGAATCCTTCATACGATGTTGCGAGTGGGTAACTTGCAAAAGTCTATCGATTTTTATACCAACGTATTAGGTATGGAATTGCTGCGCCAGCAAGATTATCCGGAGGGTAAATTTACCCTCGCTTTTATTGGTTATGGCGACGAGGCGACACATACGGTAATCGAATTGACGTACAACTACGGTGTCGAATCCTATGAAATAGGTAATGGCTACGGCCACATTGCCCTGGGTTGTGATGACGTTTATGCAACCTGCGAAAAAATCCGCGCTGTTGGGGGTAAGGTCACCCGCGAACCCGGCCCAATGCTGCATGGCACAACTATCCTGGCATTCGTGGAAGACCCGGATGGGTATAAAATTGAATTACTGGGTATGAAATAATGCATTCATCCTTGCAAGAATTGGTATTCGATAACCGCCTTGTACGCGAGCTTCCTGCGGATAGCGAAAATAACAATTATCGTCGCCAGGTGTTTGGCGCGGTTTATTCGCGTGTGATGCCTGCACCGGTAAAGAATCCACAATTAATTGCCGCTGCCGGTGAAGTGGCTGAATTGCTGGATTTATCAAGCAGCGTATTTTCGGACCCGCAATTCGCACAGGTATTCGGCGGTAACCAATTGCTTGCCGGAATGGACCCCCATGCGTGCGTTTACGGTGGCCATCAATTTGGTAATTGGGCAGGGCAGCTTGGCGATGGCCGCGCAATTAATTTAGGAGAAGTGCGCAATCAACGCGGAGAACATTGGACCTTACAATTAAAAGGTGCTGGTCCAACGCCTTATTCACGCTCTGCGGACGGCCTTGCGGTCCTGCGCTCATCCGTGCGTGAATTTTTATGCAGCGAAGCGATGTTTCATTTGGGGGTGCCGACTACCCGCGCCTTGAGTTTGGTCAGCACTGGTGAGTTGGTACGTCGTGACATGTTTTATGACGGCAATCCGCAATTTGAACCGGGTGCGATTGTATGCAGGGTTGCCCCCACCTTTACGCGCTTTGGGAATTTTGAAATTTTTTCTGCGCGCGAAGATATAGCATTGTTAAAGCAATTTACCGATTTTACGTTGCGCACCGATTTTGCCGATATTTTCCCCCAGGCAACCACCGAATTTACCAAAGCTGATTACTTGCGTTGGTTTAATGAAGTTTGCACCCGCACCGCCCGGTTAATGGCGCATTGGATGCGTGTCGGTTTTGTACATGGCGTTATGAATACCGATAACATGTCGATCCTCGGGTTAACCATCGATTACGGCCCCTATGGTTGGTTGGAAGGTTATGATCCGGATTGGACACCCAATACAACTGACGCCCAGGGGCGCCGTTACCGTTATGGCAACCAACCGCGTGTGGCGCTGTGGAATTTGGCCCAGTTAGCTAATGCCATTTATCCCCTGGTTGATGAGGTTGAACCCCTGCAAGCCGCATTGGAAAATTATCGCCGGGAATATGAGTATTGTGCACAGCGTGATGCCGCGTATAAATTAGGTTTGAGTCAATTCGATCCGCAACAAGACCAGGTATTAACGGAAGGGCTGTTGGCCTGTTTCCAATTAATTGAAACGGATATGACTATTTTCTACCGCAACCTGGCGCAATTGGATATTAATGACATTCCCCATTATTCAGATGTCCATTGTGTTGATATTGTGCGGGACAGCTTCTATGTTGTTGCCGATACGCAAACCGAAATCCGGGTAGCGAATTGGATGCGCCAATATGCAATGCGTTTACAACAGGATTACGTTTTAACAGGCAATACTCACGAGCAAAAAGTGGCTCGTATGAATGCCGTTAATCCCAAATATGTATTGCGCAATTATTTAGCCCAGCAAGCCATCGATCAGGCGGCGCAGGGTGATAATTCGGAAATTGAAAAATTATTGCAGTTATTGCGTAACCCCTACGGTGAACAGCCTGAATTTCAATCCTATTTTGCCAAACGTCCTGAGTGGGCGCGACATAAAGCGGGATGCTCCATGTTATCCTGCAGTTCCTGATTATTTTTTTGCAGTAGACACTATGATTGGAAAAGTTATTGGATTTTTAATAGGCCTGGTTTTACTGAATCCATTTACCGCTATTCTTGGGGCCATCCTGGGGCATTATCTTATTGATCGTCCGCGCCGCATGGCATTTAACATCCCGCCGGGGCAATTGCACGCAATCCAGGAAAATTTTTTTACCACGGTATTTTTAATATCCGGCCATCTTGCCAAGGCAGATGGCCGTGTCAGCGAAACGGAAATCCAGCTGACGGAATCCCTGATGGCAAAAATGGGTTTGAGCCCGGATCATCGTCGTGAGGCTATTCGGT
The DNA here is from genome assembly GCA_965650515.1 of uncultured Cellvibrionaceae bacterium. Lineage (GTDB taxonomy): Bacteria > Pseudomonadota > Gammaproteobacteria > Pseudomonadales > Cellvibrionaceae > Cellvibrio. The sequence goes on from CBFGOY010000003.1 coordinate 96,479, forward strand.
TGTTCAAAGCGGGTGCTACCGCCGAGTTTAATTTAGATACTACGCTGGCGGAATTTAAGCGCTTATGCGGCGCCAACGGTAATCTTATGAATATGTTGCTGGTGAACCTGGTAAACCTTTCGATGGCAGATGGGATTTTGGATGAGCAGGAGGCACAGGTATTGCGCCAGGTTGCAGATCGCTTGGGATTTTCCCGGTTTGCGTTTGAACAATTATTACGGATGTTAAATGCGCAAAATACATTTAATCGCGAACGTCACACCAATTACCAAAGGCCAGCCACCGCTGATGAATTGAGCCTGGCCTATGAAGCCTTGGGTGTTGGTAACAATGTTCCTGATGCGGAATTGAAAAAAGCCTATCGCAAACTAATGAGTGAATACCACCCCGATAAATTAATAGGGCAGGGTATGCCGGAGGATATGGTCAAGGCCGCAACCGAGCGTTCGCAGGAAATTCAGGCGGCGTATGATTTGATAAAGAAATCACGCCGTTAACCTTGGAAAAATAAAACCCGATGAGGTTGCCATCATCGGGTTTTATTGTGCAGGGAATACAATAATTATTCGTGGTTCAACACCATCACATCAGTGTCTACCGCAGCAATCAAACGCTCCGCAGTATTACCGCGGCGAGTTTTTGTCATACCGTTTTGACCAAGCGTTCCCATTACAATCAGGTCGGCACCAATCTTATCTGCCAGCGCGGAAACGACATCCGAAGTGTAACCATTTTCCACATGAATTTTGTCGTTGGGCAGGCCCGTTTCATTTACCAGTTTGCCGCGGTCTGGATAATTCATTGAATCCAGGTAACCGTTGATAACATGTAAATCTGCACCATAGGTTTCGGCATAGAATTTGGCAGCGGCGATAATTTTTTTGTTCAGTTCGATTTGTACATCGCGTTGTGCCTGGAAGTTTACTGCCGCCAGGATCACTTTTCGTTGCGCTTTGGCTCCTGGACGAATCAGTACTACCGGGCAATAAGCGCTTTTCAATAATTCCCATTTGGATTCGGTAAAGAAGAAGCGGCTATTGCTGCTTGCGCTGGCGTGCACCGGCAGGTAAATCAAATCGGCATCAAAACGCTTGGCCGATTCCATAATGGATTTTTGCCATTCGGAAGACCATGAAACTTCCAATGTATATTCGATACCGGCATTGGCGAGAGGATTTTTAATATTTTGTTCAAACCAGGTCAGGTCGCGGAACAGGTGATCGTTTACAGAACGGGTATCTACCGCGTCGCCATCAACAGCGACAAATGCGTGAACTTTCGGTTTTGGACCCTGCATCAGGGAGGAAACGATAATGGCGCGCTCAAGGGCAATGTGGTTGGTATCGTTGGGGTCCACAACAACAAACAATTTTTGTGATTTGGTCATACTGGCTCCTACTGGTTCCCTAACAAGTTTTGGGTAGTTATTTTCAAGCTGGGCCTAGCATAGCAACCCCTCAGGGGTTTTTACAGCAGCAAACCGGTGTGGGAAGGCGCTAAAAGTATAAAAGCGCTTGATATGGATTAAACTGTACGCCGTTTTTACAAAGCCCAAGGGATACACTTATGAGTTTGCTTGAAAATTGCCCAATCGATCAAATTGCTGTGGGGCAGACCGCCAGTTATAGCAAAACCCTGACCGAGCGGGATGTGATTTTATTTGCCGCCTGTTCAGGTGATGTGAACCCCGTACATCTGGATAAAACCTATGCCGCAACCACGCCTTTTGGTGAACCTATCGGCCATGGGATGTGGACGGGTGCGTTGGTTTCCGCTGCAATTGCTACCCGTTTGCCTGGGCCTGGTTCTGTCTATCGCAGCCAAAGCCTCAATTTCAAACATCCGGTAAAAATTGGCGATACAGTGACGGTAACTTTGGCAGTAACCGAAATAAAAGAACGGTTGAAATTAATAACATTGGATTGCGAGGCCCGCAATCAGGATGGAAGGCTTATAGCCAAAGGTATCGCAGAGGTCATCGCCCCGGCAGAAAAACTTTCAATAAATGAGGGTGAGTTACCCTCGATCCGTTTTAATTAGTATTGGTAAGTCATTTTACGCGTTAGGATCGTTGAGGCTCAGCGATCTTTAATCATTGCCAGCAACATGCGCGCGACAGTTTTCCCCAGCCCTTGCACTACCAGCTTGTATGAATTGTCGATCATACGTTTCACTTCAACATCGGGAATTGAGCCATCAATAATAACCGTGTTCCAATGTTTTTTATTCATATGATAGCCGGGGATAACGGCGTCGAAGACCATCCGCAATTGTTCGGCTTCGACAGGATCACATTTTAAATTAATACGTTGCCGGTCATTTTCCCCGCTCACCAACGCAAACATTTTATCGCGAACCTTGTATACGGCTACGTCAGGGCCAAAGGGAAAATCTTCGGCGGCTTCGGGTTTATCGAGCAAATATTTTTTGATGTTGAATGCCATAGCGTTGCGCTCCGGTATCAATGAACGGGTTATTCCGCTTCTTCATCGCAGGCATCGGTGCCCGCCTGCCATCCGCCCAGCTCTTTCCAGCGATTCACAATCAAACAAAATAAATCCGCTGTTTTTTCCGCGTCGTAAGCCGCTGAGTGCGCAGCGGAATTGCTAAATTCAATGCCTGCGACCTGGCAGGCTTTGGCGAGCACTGTTTGACCGTAGGCAAGGCCGGCAAGGGTCGCGGTATCGAATACCGAGAATGGGTGGAAGGGGCTGCGTTTTATATTGCAGCGCTCAATCACCGCATTCACAAAATTCAAATCAAAGTGCGCGTTGTGGCCGACGATGACTGCGCGTGTGCAGCCATTTTCCTTTACTGCGCGGCGCACGGCGGTAAGCAGATCCGTCATTACCATTAATTCCGGTTCGGCCATGCGTTCGGGGTTGTCCAGGTCTATGCCGGTAAAATCCAGCGCCGCCTGTTCAATATTCGCTCCCTCAAAGGGCTCAACATGAAATGCAAAGGTTTCATGGCGATGCAATAAGCCTTGTTCATCCATACGGATGGTAACGGCAGCGATTTCCAGCAACGCATCGGTTTGCGAATTAAAACCGCCCGTCTCCACATCCACAATTACCGGTAAAAAGCCGCGGAAACGCTGCGCCAGTGGGGAGTTGGGATCACGGGTATTTTCAGGTGGATTCACTGGGAGCCCTTAAGCAGTTTGTAACTGCCAGCGTAAAGTTTCGCCCGCGCGCAATGGCACTAGCGGTTGATCACCGAAACTTAGCGTCTCGGGAACTTGCCACTCTTTTTTCACCAGGGTAATAACCTCGGTATTACGCGGCAATCCGTAGAAATCCGCACCAAAATGGCTGGCGAAGGCTTCGAGTTTGTCCAGCGCATTCGCATCTTCAAAGGCCTCGGCATACAGCTCGATTGCCGCGTAAGCGGTATAACTGCCGGCACAGCCACAAGCCGCTTCCTTTTTATCCTTGGCATGGGGGGCTGAATCCGTCCCTAAAAAGAATTTTGGATTACCGCTGGTTGCGGCTTTGATCAAGGCTTGCTGGTGGGTGCCGCGCTTTAAAATCGGCAGGCAGTAATAATGTGGACGAATGCCACCGGCAAGCATATGGTTGCGGTTGTAAAGCAGATGATGCACGGTAATGGTGGCCGCGACATTTGCCGGTGCTGCGGTTACGAACTCAGCGGCATCAGCCGTGGTTATATGCTCCAGCACCATCTTCAATGCAGGAAAATTTTTCACCACCTGGCTGAAAGTGCGGTCGAGGAAAACTTTTTCACGATCAAAGATATCAATCGCGGAATCGGTAACTTCGCCATGCAACAGGAAGTGCATACCGGCCTTTTCCATTGCTTCCAGTACCGGGTAGATTTTCGCCAGGTCAGTCACGCCGGATGCGGAATTGGTGGTTGCTCCCGCAGGATAAAGTTTACACGCGGTAATACCGGCGGTTTTGGCTTTGGCAATCTCGGCCGGGTCGGTATTGTCGGTCAGGTAGAGCACCATCAAGGGCTCAAAATGATTACCTGCCGGACATGCCGCCTGGATACGTGCCTTATAGGCGAGGGCTTGCTCGGTATCCAGCACCGGCGGAACCAGGTTGGGCATGACAATAGCGCGCGCAAATTGGTGGGCAACATCCCCTACGGTACGGGTAAGCGCGGCCCCATCGCGCAAGTGGATATGCCAATCGTCGGGGCGGGTCAGGGTTAATTGCTGGGTCATGGGGCGGGAGTTCCATAGCTGTCGCGCTGCTATTAGCGATGAGCGCAGAAATAGGTTAAATCTGGCGGCATGCTATCAAAATTGTCGGGTATTCGCAGCCTAATCCGGGCTGGGCATTTGGTAGAGGCTGGCTATACTCGGTAAGTCCTTGTTTATGGGTACGGTTTTCCATGAGATCGGTTTGTTTATCCCGGCTGTTGTGCCATTCAACCCTTATAGTCCTGGCGGGATGGGGGGGGAACCTCCATGCGCAGGCGTATATTGCGGCGTTTTCTGATTCCCGCTGGAAGGTCCAGTCCGGTCCCTTTGCTTGTAGTGTGGCGCATGAAGTCCCCGGTTTTGGCAGTGCCCGCCTGGCGCGCAATGCTGGAAGCGCTGAAGTATTGGAAATAAAGGGTAGGGTCCAGAACTTTGATAAAGGCGTGGTGCGCATAGAAGCCGTGCCACCCGTTTGGCGTAGCGAAGCGCCTTCCGGGAATTTGGGGCAAGTCCAGGCGGACGGGCAATCGCTGGAAGTCCGTGGAGCACAAATTGCCACCATTACCGACAGCCTTGAGCAAGGCACGAATGTGATGTTCAGCGGTACCAATTTGCGCGTGGGGTTGGAAGCGCGCAATTTCAGCAAGGCATTCGCTACCTACAAAACCTGTGTAAAGAATTTGATCCCCTACAGTTTCAATCAAATATCACGCACCCAACTGGGCTACACCAGCGAATCTGATGACCTTAGCCCGGCGGGAAAAGCACAATTGGACAAAATTGTTCGTTACGTAAAAGCTGACAGCAAGGTATTGGGAATCATTATTGACGCTCACTCGGACAAGCAGGCCACACCCGAAGAGGGGGTGGCGTTATCGCAACGGCACGCGGAATTTGTCACTCGCTACCTGGTGGATCAAGGCCTTTCCGCCGATAACATCACCATGCGTTGGCATGGTGATAAATTCCCGATTGCCACTAACGAGACCAAAGCGGGGAAGGCCAGGAACCGTCGGGTCACTGTGCGACTCGAGAACGCCGAAACCCGCAAGCAAATGGAGAAAAAAATCGCGGCTATAAAGGAAGCAGAACAAAAAGCTGCCGCCGGGAAGGCCATTAAAGAAGAAAAGGCCGGGGGAAAAACGCAAGATCCGGCTTCCATAATAGATCCCGCCGAATTGCAAAAGTTAACGGAAGAGCAAGAGCTTCCAACGGGCGCGCAGCCAGGTACAAACAAATCCGAATAGTTATGTATTAAATGCCCGGGCTTGCATTTTTTTAACACAATTCCCAAATCATTCTTTACCCGGTATACCCGGGCCGGGTGGAATTTTCCTTTAGCCAAAAAGTCTCAGGTTGCGAGTGAATTTTGCGGATGCCGTATTTGCGACGCAGATCACCAATTACCTATCAAGGAGTTAACTATGCATGTATTGACCCGCCAGTGGATGAACGTTGTTGTTCTTAGCCTGGCCTTTTTTTCCATCACCAGCGGTGCGGCGGAATTACCTGATTTCACGGAGCTTATTGAAAAGCATTCTCCCGCGGTGGTGAAAATTACTGCTGTTTCCAAGGCCTCCGCGGCAAGGCCAAACCAACTGCCGCCCGACCTGGAAGGTTTGCCGGATATTTTCCGCGAGCTGCTTGAGCGCCGACAGGTTCCCCGTGACCGGGGCTCATTGGGCTCGGGATTTATCATTTCCGACGATGGCTACGTATTAACCAATGACCATGTGGTTAACCAAATGGATAACATTACTGTCATCCTTAGCGATCAACGGGAATTCAATGCCAAGCTCATCGGTAGCGACGAGCGTTCCGACCTCGCCCTGTTAAAAATAGAGGCAAAAAATTTACCGACCTTATCGCTTGCGAAAGATGAAACCTTAAAGGTGGGCCAATGGGTGGTTGCAATCGGCTCCCCTTTCGGGCTGGATTATTCGGCGACCGCAGGTATTGTGAGTGCTATCGGCCGCAGCATTCCCTCCGCCCATACCGAAAGTAATTACGTACCCTTCATCCAAACCGACGTAGCCATTAACCCCGGTAACTCCGGTGGGCCACTATTTAATATGGATGGCGATGTGGTGGGTATTAACTCGCAAATCTATTCACCCAGTGGTGGCTCTGTTGGGCTTTCGTTTGCGATTCCGTCCAGCCTGGCAATTGATGTGGTTGCACAATTGAAAGAAAAAGGCCGGGTTGATCGCGGTTGGTTGGGTGTAATGATCCAGGATGTGGATAAAGACCTCGCCAGCTCGCTCGGTATTGATAAGCCGATGGGAGCATTAATCAGCGAAGCTGATCCTGATGGTCCGGCGGCAAAATCCGGCTTGAAAGCGGGTGACTTGATTATCAAATTCAATGGCAACACGGTACATACTTCCGCCGATTTGCCCTACCTTGTCGGTAGGACTGCCCCCAAATCCAGGGTGCCGGTAGTGATTATGCGCAAGGGCAAGGAACAGACAATCAATGTCACCGTCGGTATTTTGCCTGTGTCGCCTGAAGAAGCTATAGAACGCCCCGCCAACGCGCCGACGGAAAACCCCGTGGATATCCTGGGGCTGGTGGTGTCGCCGCTGGATCGCACAACCCGTGGTGGCGCCGAGGCTGGCGTAATCGTGCAGGAGGTGAAGCCGGATAGCCCGGCAGCTGAAGCCGGTTTGCAACCCGGCGATGTCATTACCCAATTGGCGTTTACCGAGATTAAATCCGTTGCCGATTACAACAAGGTAGTAAAAGGTTTGCCGAGGAATGAACCCCAGGCAATTCGCTTTTATCGTCAGAACCGCCCGGTATTCAGATCAGTTATCATCAAATAGCGAATTCGTGACCAGTGCAAAATCCCGGTAATCAGAAAAGAAAACGCCAGCAAAATTTGCTGGCGTTTTTTTGAGTCGGCATTGCCGCCGTCCATGGCTGGCAATACCGGGGGTCGTTACGAATCACTCAGTTATAGCGTGTCCTGATGTGATCCAGTTTAATTTCCAATCGTTCCGGGCACTCTTCGGTTTCCATCATAAATTCCAGGCTGTTAAAACCGCGCTTGGCGGACGCCAATAAAAATTGCTCATATGCCTGTTTGAATTTTGAAAACTCCGCGATGCGTTGTGCGTCGGTGCCGTCGTTCGCTTGCTTCATTCTGTCGATAGCGGTTTGCCAGTGATTAAGCTCGATGCTGGCAAGGGCCAGCGATTGTTGCTGGGCCTGGTGAAGTTGCTTCAATTCGCGCAGTGCCTGGGCTGTTCCCGGTGCTTTTAAATCCTGGATACGGCACGCAAGGCCATAGACTTTCTTTTTTGGCGCTTCCTCAACCGGTGGTTTGGGTTCTTCCGATTTATCATCTTCTTCAACCGGAATTTCCCGGGGCGGCAATTCTTCTTCGGGAATGGGCGGTTCCGGTTGAGGCTTTTCCGGTTCACGCGGTTTCGGTTCAGGCGGTGTTGGTTCTTGCGGTTTTGGTGGCGGTGATTTTTCGCAAAAAGCGAGATGGTCACTGATGCGAATGTATTCCTTGATTAATTTATCGTGCTGCGGTTCGAGTTCGGCGAGCTGGTCTGCAACACCAGCAATAATTCCCAAATCCTTGCCAAATTTTTCGGCGGCCAGGTAAGCCTCACCGTAAGTTTTGCCCAACGCAATGGCCTGGTTTTGGGCAACCAATACCGCAGTTCCGACATAAAATTTTGCCTGTGCGGTATAGTCATTAGGATTTTCGAAGGCAGCCTGGGCGTCATTCACGGCGTTATAACTATCCCAAAGCGTACCGGTGACCTCCAGCCGCTGCGCATTGACTACTACTTGTTTACTCAGGTGAATTCCGTTCTTTGCGGCGAATCCAACCTGTTGGGCTTCACCAAAGGTGAGCGTGTTAATAATGGTTTCACCCGTTTTTATCGCCATCTCTTTGGTGGTGTCTGCAATCTCTGTACCCGCACGCTGGAATTCACTATCGCCTGTTAAACCGGTAATACGTTTAACAATGGTGTCCAGTCTTTGCTTGCGCTCGTCTTTTTTTGTGCGTAATTGCTCTTGTACCTGATCATCGCAACGCACAATTTCAATCGGCACCGGTTCACCAACTTTGCTGCCGCACAAGGTTTTTGCTTGTAATAACGTCTTGCCGAGCTTTACCGGTTGTATCTGCAAATTGTTGGATGTATTGGCCACGCTGGCAAGGGCATCATTTTCCGTTGTCATTTGCACATAACCATCGGCAGGATTTACCGAGATAGGAAAACTGTAAACAGTACTGATTTTTTTTCCATCGACATCGTAAAGCCCAAGCTTCGGAATTGCGGTGCCGTTATTAATACTTGCCAGCTCCACTACGCTTCCGGCCACAGTAGTACTTGCGCGTTTACCTTTGTAGGTGTACTCAACCGTGACATTACCCTTGCCAGGTTTTCTCCCGGATAGGGTGGCGGTGTTGCCTTGCTGGTTATTGATAACCAGCACCTCGGCAGGGTTGGATGTAAATTGATAAATCCCACCTTCCGGCGTAGCGCGCGCAACAATATCCCGCACTTCATCCTTTGCCAGATGCAAACAGGCATCCATCGCTATTTCAGGATCTTCTTCGCCGGATTTGTAACGCAAGTTAACACTTCCCTGTTTTAACTGGCCTCCCATACACAGGGGAGCAATACCCACTACGGTTCCGTCGAAGTGATAGGTTTTATTGAAACCCTGGCGTAAATCTTCAAGCGTAATATCTAACGCGGGGCTTAACGCATTCAGCAAACCGGTATGGATACTCGCCATCACATTTGGATATTCAAACGAACTTCCACCGGCATTTACCGTGCAACTACCCAGCTCATCCGCAGAAAAAATGAAAGCAGGCGAATTGGCCGCTGCATTTTGCGCAAGGCTAACGGTCAATTGAACTTTGTTGGAATTTTTCCGGTTTACGTTAGCGGTCATGACCACATTGCCATCGTCATCGCGGCAGGTCACCGGTTTGCTGTTAAATTTTACCGGCGGAATAGCGGGCTGGCCCTCATGGCTGGTATCAAAGGCGGTGTAACTAATCAATAAATCCGCGAGCGGGCCTGTTTCAACAAACACAGGTCCGCGCCAGTCCAGGCTCCAGTCACCGCCTTCGCAATTTTCGCCTTCATAGGCCAGGCCTTCCATTTCCACACTCGCGTAAACAGGTTCATCATTGGCGTAGGTCGCCGATACGTTGCCAAAAATCAGCGTTGATAAAATCAGGATTCCTTGTCGATTCATAATCATTCCAGTGAATAAGTCCGGGCCGGGTAGGGTGAGGTTATAATCCCAGCTCTGCTTCGAGGTCATCAGTTTCCTTCTGGTATTCAGCGGACTTCCCTTTTTCCTGTTGAGCTTCCAATTGCTTTTGCATTTCCTGCGCTTGCTTTTGTAGCGCCTGGATTTTTTGGGGATCGCTGTAGGTTTTTTGCATTTCTGCTATTTGCGCGGCGGATCCGACCTGGGCATCCTTTGCCAGTTGATCAGCCTGCTGCTCCAGTCTTGTCCGCGCTTGTTGTTCCTTTTCGTAGTCGCCTATCAGACTGAAAAAGTCACTGGCACGTTGATATTGCCCGGCGGCCATCGCTTGGTCTCCATAACTTCTGGCTTGTTGTTCTACCGAATTGATTTTTACTTCCTTATCCAACTGGCGATAAAATTCCAAGGCGCTTTCCAATAATTTAGCCGTACTCGCATAGGATTCCATAATACGATCCGCGTGGGCCAGGCGCGCCTGATCGATGTTGGCACGCAGTGCGTCGGCCTCTTTATAATCGCGAATTTGTTGCGTCCAGCTATGTGCCTCATCAAAAGCCTTGCGAATGCCTTCAATGCGGTCGGTTTTCCATTGCTGCTGGAACCGGGTACTGGCTTGTTGCAGGCTCATTGCGCTCGCGATATCGCCAGGTTTGATCGCATCTTTTTGCTGTCCAAGTGCGGCGAATGCTTGCAGGTAAGCATCCGGCAATAAGGTTTGATAACTATTCAACAGACGCTTGATATTGGCCGGAGGCAAGCTGGTTACGTAAGGATCAAAGGACGGATCCAGTGTGTAACCACCAGCCATATCGATCGCCATTTTGTTGTTGGCTTTAAAATAATCCTGCGCTCGTACCTTAAAATGTTCTTGCGCAAATGCTGACCATTGGATATTTGCAGGCGATTTTTTCAAGGCGGCAATTAAAACCTTGTCAGCGGCAGCAAACTGCGCACCTTTTTCATACCATTGAAAAGCGCCAGCCATTTTTCCGTCTTTAAAGAAATTTCCTTTTTGCTCTTCCTGTTTTCCCTGCCTGGAGCCCAGGGTGATGGCTTTGCCGAGCGCTTGTTTGGCTACCGGATTGCCACCCTCCTCACATACATAACCCTGTGCAAGGTCATATTTATTGATGGCATCCCAAAATTTTCCTTGCGCTTCCAGGTTTGTGCCTTCCTGATAAGCTTGTCGGGCATCCGCCACACTCAGGTCTGCTACGCAGTCAGCAAAACCCAATGGCGCAATTAAAAGCAGTGCACCCAGGCTGCCGCTGAATAAATACTTCATCATAAACGTTTCCTGTAAGTCCTTTAATTATTGGGGACGAAAATTTTTCATCATATTACCCATACTCGGTATGGGTCGGTAACCGGCAGGCAATTCAAACAAAGCGGCTTCCTGTGGTTCAACCTTCAAGTTTTTCAAGGTCATGGTAATACGGTTTTTAGCGTTGCCTTCCTTGCTGAGGAAATCCATTTTTACCGGAATGTTTTCCGGTGATAACCAAATAAAACCACCGGCACTTTTATCTTTCATCAGGATTTTATATTTCGTGGTATTGATGCCATCCACTGTTTCGCTACCGACTTTACTGATGGTTACATCATCCGGTGCGTTACCTGACATTTTATTAGCGGACTTCAAGTCAATTTCCATATACATTTTTTGCATTGGCATTAACTGCCAGGCGATTTTCTTGTCGGGACGCAAAATTGTGGCCATGCTCATGCCTTCCATTTGCATTTCATTGCGTTCCTTGCCGTGGGAGTGATACACGGTTTGGGTAAAACTGCCCTCGGCAGTTATTACCTGGCGGATACCTGAATACTCGGTGTCAGGTGCAGGGATGGTCTCTGCCGAACCGGGGTTGGCAAAAAATAAGCCGGGCACCATTGCCAGGAACAACGTGAGGACATAAGTAATTTTTTTCATAATGAATTCCATTTTGAATGAATAGGACAAGCAACTTTTTTGCAAAAAAGACCTGCGGGCATCTGGCATCGATGGCCCCACAGGTATAAGCAGAAAAAGTTAGTGAAGGATCAGGCGGCAGTGCATGCCTGTTGATCCACATTTAAACCCTGGTTTAATTTCCGCCAATCTTTATTACTCAGCAAAGGTTTGAGCACGGATACGGTAGCGCCGAAAATTTCGGTTGATACTGCCTGGCGAAACCCTTGTAAAAATAAAATGCGCTCGGAATGAGTAATATTAGGCAGGACCATGAGCAAGCCTAGCAGGTTTTCTTCGGGGGATAGGGAACTGACAATTTTCTGTTCAATAGCATGAATCTCTTCATCGCTAAAATGTTTCCACAATAATTCCGCGTTGTGGGTCTCCTCGATGCGCATATGGACGAAATTTTCAGCCACAAATAAGGAGAACACCGCATAGAAGGCGTGTAACGCACTGGCCCTTTCCTTACCGTGCAGGTTTTTAATCACGGCGATTTTGCGCAGCAGTTCGCGGATTTCCATTTCATGTTCTTGATGGTCATCGGCGGTTTGTAATGGATTCCCGTCAAGCCCATTAATCACCGGATGAATGAATTCGTTTTCATGCGCCAGGTGGTCGCGACAGAAATGCAATAGGTTATTGGTTAGATCCAATTGGTGGGTTACCGCTTCATCATCTGTGTCGTCGAGTTTTCCCAAGTCAACCAGGTTTTGGCACAGGCTGGCCCTCAATCCTTTGTGGATCAGGGTATAGATGTTATAACGTGAATCGTTCATGAGCTCTCGGGTTCCATGAGTTAGTTGATATGAGTGAGTGTTTTTTTTGAGTCCTTGTGAGCAACAACATGTCATCCGTTGTTGTTGGCAACACAACTGCATTAACAGTATTGGCATTGTGCAAAAAGGCGCGACACTGCGTCTGTAAAAAATTGTGAGTATTTTTGTACTTTGGATGGGCTGAGCGGAGCGTCTCGTAACCTTCGCACATGCCGGGCCTTGCCTGTTTTGTTAAATATTCGCAGCTGCCGGGCTACATGGCACCTGGTGCCCAAATAGGCTAGAATGCCGCCCATTCTTTCCGCCCCCCTATTTTCGGGGATCCAAATCCAACTTCGTTAAAGTAGTTAAGTACCTGTGACTGACCTGAGCCATATCCGTAACTTTTCCATCATCGCCCACATTGACCACGGTAAATCCACCATCGCCGATCGTTTTATCCAAATGTGCGGTGGTTTGAGCGACCGTGAAATGGAAGCACAAGTCCTTGATTCCATGGATCTGGAGCGTGAGCGCGGGATTACCATCAAGGCCCACAGTGTGACCTTGAACTACAAGGCACGCGACGGCAAAACCTACCAGCTCAATTTCATCGATACCCCCGGCCATGTGGACTTCACCTATGAAGTGTCACGCTCCCTGGCGGCTTGTGAGGGGGCGCTATTGGTCGTGGATGCGGCCCAGGGCGTTGAAGCCCAGTCAGTGGCTAATTGCTATACCGCCATTGAGCAGGGACTGGAAGTTATTCCAGTGCTTAACAAAATGGATTTGCCGCAGGCTGAGCCTGAGCGCGTCGCCCAGGAAATTGAAGACATTATTGGCCTTGATGCAATGGAAGCGGTGCGCTGTTCAGCCAAATCCGGTATGGGAATGGAAGATGTACTGGAAGAACTGGTGCGCCTGGTTCCGCCCCCCACAGGCGATGTGGAGGCACCCTTGCAGGCGCTGATTATCGATTCATGGTTCGATAACTATCTTGGGGTTGTGTCGCTGGTGCGTGTCATGCAGGGTACCCTGAAGCTGAAAGATAAAATCATTGCAAAAACCATCGGTAAACCCCAATTGGTGGATGGCCTGGGTGTATTCACCCCAAAGCCGGTGCAATTAAAGGAATTAAAGGCGGGTGAGGTGGGTTTCATTGTTGCTGGTATTAAGGATATCCACGGTGCACCGGTGGGGGATACCCTGACACATGCGCAGACGCCCGATGTGGAAGCGCTGGCCGGTTTCCAGAAAATCAAACCGCAGGTTTATGCTGGTATGTTCCCGGTAAGCTCGGATGATTTTGAGGATTTCCGCGAGGCGCTCGCTAAACTGACCTTGAATGATGCCTCCCTGTTTTATGAACCGGAAAGCTCCGATGCGCTTGGGTTTGGTTTCCGTTGCGGCTTCCTCGGTATGCTGCATATGGAAATCATCCAGGAGCGACTGGAACGCGAGTACGATCTCGATTTGATTACCACGGCCCCGACAGTGGTGTATGAAATTGAAACCACCAGGGGCGAAACCATTTTTGTGGACAACCCTTCCAAGTTGCCGGACCCGGGCAGCATTGCCGAAATGCGCGAACCCATCGTTGAAGCCAATATCCTGGTGCCCCAGGAACATTTGGGTAATGTCATTACCTTGTGTATTGAAAAGCGCGGCGTGCAAAAAGATCTGCAATTTACCGGCTCCCAGGTATCGGTGAAATACGAGTTGCCGATGAACGAGGTGGTGACCGATTTCTTTGATCGCTTGAAATCAGTAAGCCGTGGTTTTGCATCGCTGGATTACAACTTCGTGCGCTTCCAGCCCGCAAAACTGGTGCGCCTGGATGTACTGATCAATGGTGATAAAGTCGATGCGCTCGCTATCATTGTGCACCGCGATAAAGCCCAATCCATGGGCCGGAGCCTGGTGGAAAAAATGAAAGAACTTATCCCGCGGCAAATGTTTGATGTGGCCATCCAGGCAGCCATTGGTGGCCAGGTAGTAGCGCGTTCTACCGTGAAGGCGTTGCGTAAGGATGTATTGGCCAAGTGTTACGGCGGTGATGCTACCCGTAAGAAAAAACTGCTGGAAAAGCAAAAAGCCGGTAAAAAACGCATGAAGCAAGTCGGCAATGTGGAAATCCCGCAAGCCGCTTTCTTTGCAGTGCTGAAAATAGATAGCTAATAACGATTAAGGAAACTCAATGAGCAGTATTAATCTCCCGCTGATACTCACTGTGGCGGTTTTAATAACGGGCCTGGTGTGGCTATTTGATGCCTTGGTATTGGCGCGTCCACGCAAGGAAAAAGTCGCCGCCATAGAAAAGCAATTCAGTGGCATGGCCATGGAAACCGAGCAACAAAAAACCGCCTATGAGGATGCCAAAAGTGTTGCGGCGCGCGAGCCTTTGTTGGTTGAGTATTCCAAGTCGTTCTTTCCTGTGTTGTTTATTGTGTTCTTTTTGCGGTCATTCCTGGTTGAACCTTTCCAGATCCCCTCAGGCTCGATGATTCCCACGTTGGAAGTAGGGGATTTCATCCTGGTCAATAAATTTGCCTATGGGGTGCGGGAGCCGATAACCAACACCCAATTCATCCCGGTAGGTAAACCCCAACGCGGCGACGTTATGGTGTTTTTCCCTCCCCACGCCCCGGACACCTATTACATCAAGCGTGTAATTGGCATTCCCGGTGACCACATTTCTTACAATAACCATGTGCTGACGATTAATGGCAAGGTTATCAAGGAAAAACTGGTTGCCGAGTTACCTGTGGGAGGCCCCTATTTGAAAATGGTAACCGAGACCATTGATGACAAAACCTTCACTGCCTTTAAGCACTTCCAGCCCGGACATTTAAGTGTGCGCGGTTCATGGGTAGTTCCGGAAGGACATTATTTCATGATGGGGGACAATCGTGATAACAGCCTGGACAGCCGTGAATGGGGTGTGGTTTCTGAAGACGCGATTGTCGGCAAAGCCTTTGCGGTGTGGATGCATTGGGATAAATTTTTCAGTGTGCCTTCTTTTGATCGTGTCGGCGTCATCAAGTAGATTTTTGTGCTAGCGTAAATGCAGGTTCATTTTCTCCCGGAGACCATTAATGAAATCAATTCAGATGAAATCCCTCAAACACCAGCGCGGGTTGGGAATGTTGCAGTGGGCCCTGGTTATTGCGGTTGCGGGGTTTTTCCTTTTGTTCGCATTTAAGGTAGTTCCGCTTTATGCGGAAAATCGCTACGTAGAATCCGCACTGCGTTCATTGGTAGCAGGCGGCGAAAAAATTGAAGAAATGACAGATGCGGAAATTACCAAGAAGCTCAATAACTTCTACATGATTAACAACGTACGTAGTGAAGGCCCCACGAAAAATATCAAAATCGAGCGTGAAGCCGAAAAGGCGTTGGTTACTGTTGACTATGAAACCCGTGTTCCCTTGATGTATAACATTGATCTGGTACTGGTTTTCAAAAATCACCTGGACAGTACAAAACCTGCCCAATGCTGTAAACCAGCAGCGACTCCTGCTACCAAATAACTTGTGTTAACCCTCAAATACCAACGCCTGGAACAACGCCTGGGCTATCAATTTGAAAACCAGCGCCAATTGCAGTTGGCGCTGACTCACCGCAGCCATGGGGCTTGCAATAATGAGCGCCTTGAGTTCCTTGGGGATTCCATCTTAAATTTTATTATTGGCGAAGCTTTATTTAGTCGCTTTCCGGAAGCGCGGGAAGGCCAGCTTAGCCGCTTGCGGTCCCAATTGGTCAAAGGTGAAACCCTTGCGGAATTGGCCCGCGAGTTTGAAATGGGGGATTACCTGATCCTGGGTGAGGGCGAGTTGAAGTCCGGCGGACGAAGCCGTGATTCTATTTTGGCGGATAGTGTCGAAGCGATTATCGGAGCTATTTATAGTGAGCGGGGCCTGGATGTTTGCCGTGAGCGCGTGCTTACCTGGTTTGCCTCGCGTATGGATGCAATTGGCAGTAACACCAGTGCCAAGGACGCCAAATCGCGGCTGCAAGAATATTTACAGGCCCAACGCCAACCCCTGCCGGAATACGCAGTTATCAATATAGGCGGGGAAGGGCATGCGCAGGTATTTACCATTGAATGCCGGGTAGCTATTGCCAAAAACTTCACACAGGCTTCTGCTTCCAGTCGGCGCGAAGCCGAAAAGCTATCAGCGGCTTTAATGTTGAAGCAATTGGACATCGACTAGGTTTGTTTCGCTTCTTCTGTATTCATCTGATTTTTTATTTTCTGTAGCATTTATTTATGACCGCTAATTTCGATACTGAACAGGTTCAAGGCCGTTGTGGCTATGTCGCCATCGTTGGCCGCCCGAATGTAGGGAAATCGACCCTGCTTAACCATATGTTAGGGCAGAAAATCAGTATTACCTCACGCAAACCGCAAACAACCCGCAATGCGGTGGTTGGTATAAAAACCGAAGGTGATGTTCAAATCATTTTTGTGGACACACCGGGTTTGCATTTGGGACAACAAAAAGCGATTAACCGCTACATGAACCGGGCGGCAACTACTGCCATGAAAGACGTGGATGTTGTTGTATTTGTTGTGGATCGCTTTATCTGGACCGAAGAGGACGAAGCGGTAGCGGAAAAGCTCCAGCATATCAACTGCCCGGTAATTTTGGCCGTTAATAAAGTGGATCAGATAGAGGATAAGGAAACACTTTTGCCACATTTGCAGAAGCTTGCGGAAAAATTACACATTGCCGAAATTGTCCCTATGTCGGCGTTGCGCAATACTAATCTGGATCGTCTGGAGCAATTAATCGTCGAGCGTTTACCGGAAGGAATCCATATGTATCCCGAGGACCAGGTGACGGATCGCAGCTCACGTTTTATGGCCGCCGAGATAGTTCGCGAGAAAATTACCCGGCAGTTAGGGGATGAATTGCCTTATGAAATGGCGGTGGAAATTGAAGAGTTCAAACAGGAAGGTAATTTGCTGAATATATCTGCGCTCATCCTGGTTGAACGCGATGGACAAAAAAAAATCCTTATCGGTGATAAAGGCGCGCGCATTAAGTTAATTGGTACAGAAGCGCGTATCGATATGGAAAAATTGTTTGAATTAAAAATAATGCTCAAGCTTTGGGTCAAGGTAAAATCCGGCTGGTCAGATGACGAGCGTGCATTACGCAGCCTTGGGTACAACGATTTCTAGTTTTATCATGCGTGTCGACCTGCAACCAGCATACATATTGCACACGCGGCCTTACCGGGACACCAGTTTATTAATTGATTTACTAACCCCTGAGTTTGGGCGAATTACCGCAATTGCACGCGGTGTTCGCAAAGCTAAAACCCCCAAACGCCAATTATTAAATCCTTTCAATCGCTTGCTGGTTAGCTGGCAAGGCAAAACAGATATTAAATTGCTCACCAATTACGAAGCGGATAACCATATCCTTACCCTGAAGGGCAATCATTTATATTCGGCATTTTATTTAAACGAATTACTGGTACGTTTGCTGCCGGAAATGGATCGACACAATGGTCTTTATTACGCTTACGAACAAAGCCTGGATGCATTGCAATTGGAAGTGGATATAGAGCCTTTATTACGTGGATTCGAATTTCGCTTGCTGGAAGAGTTGGGGTATGCGTTGGACTTTACCCGGGATGTGCGCAATGGTTGCGCGATAGCGCCGCTGGAATTTTATGAATGCCATATCCAGGAGGGATTTTATGCGGCAGCGCCGGATCTGCCTGAATATCTCCTGGTAAAAGGCGATTGCCTATTGGCTATCGCAGCCGGGGATTATTCGTCCGTGGCTACCCGCCAGGCAGCAAAAAAATTAGCGCGACGAATGCTCAAGCCATTGTTGGGAGCTAAACCTTTACGCAGTCGGGAATTATTTGTGCAAGCCAACCCGGCCCATCAATGAGCTTGCATTTCGCTGGTTTCCAAACCAAAGAGTGAATCGATATTTTTATCACGGCCCCAAGCAATTAAATCATCCAGGGCATGGTTGAGTGCAGGCATAGCGCTGCGCGCCTGTTCATATTGCTTGCTTTGGAATAGTTTATCCAGCAGGCCGCTGATATGCTTCAGGCGAGGTACCCCGCAATAGCAACTGCTGCCATAAAGGCGGTGTATTAATTCACCCAATTGTTCGAATTGTTCAGTGTCCAGCGCCTGCCTGATTTGCAATTTTTCATTTTCCAGGCCGGCCAATAACATGCTCAACATGTCGCGCGCTAATGCCGGTTTATGGTTAGCAAGCCTGAGGCACAACTGAATATCAACCGAGCCGGTCATATCCTCGACGGGAATGGTTTCGAGTTTATCGGCAATCAATTTTTCTTCCGGTTGTATAATCACTTCCTTTTTGCCCGACAAACTATTCCAGCGATTAATGACATGCGCCAACTGGCTTTCGCTGACGGGTTTGCTAATGCAATCATCCATGCCGGCAATCAACAACTCGGCTTTTTGTTCCGTAATGGTATGGGCGGTCAGGGCGATGATCGGTGTGCGACGCTTTCCTTCTTCCAATGCGCGGATATGCCGCGTTGTTTCCATGCCATCCATACCGGGCATTTGGATATCCATAAAAATCACATCAAATTCATTATTTTTACAGGCATCTATTGCTTGGGGGCCATTGTTAGCCTGGGTAACCTGGGTGTTAAGCCCGCGCAATAATTCCGATGCGAGTTGTAAATTGGCCGGGTTATCATCAACCAATAAAACGGAAATGAGCGGATGTGAGGCTCCATCATCCTGTTCGCGCATGTCCTTGATATGCAAATCGAGTTGGCGGCCAAGGGTTTGCAGGAGTGCGTCATAGGCGATAGGTTTATTAACAAATAACACGCGGGATTTATCCGAGTAACCCCTGAATAGGCGTTGATGAGCCGGTGTGCAGCAAACGATAAGCGTGCAGTTAAATTCCATATGCAATTGTTCAGCGAGATTATTTAACAGCACGGGTGGAATTTTTCGCTCGCTGGGCATTATATCCAGGATTAATAAATCGAAATTATTGTTGCTCTGGCGGGCGTTGCGCAAAATGGGAAAGCAATCGTGAATAGCGGGAATATTTTCGGTATTACCATTCCACTCGTGTAACAAATTTTCAATTTGTTTTATTGACGCTGCATTTTCCCCGCACAGCAAAATGCGATAATCACTCAGGTTGGCAAGTTGGCTAATGGATGGCTGGCGTTTATCAATCCCGAGGCGCGCGGTAAACCAAAATGTAGAACCCTTGTCCGGTTCGCTGACCACACCGATTTCACCGTTCATGCGTTCAACCAGCCCTTTGCATATCGCCAGGCCAAGCCCTGTGCCTTCATGTTCGCGGGTAATGGAGGTGTCAGCCTGGTTAAATGGGCTGAACAGTTGCTCTTGCTCTTCACGGCTTAAACCAATGCCTTCATCGCTCACACATACTTTCAATGTAATTTGTGTTTCCTGGCGCTGAAGGATACTGATATCCACGATTATATTACCGCTGGCGCTGTATTTGATCGCATTGCTTACCAGGTTGGATAACACTTGTTTAAAACGCAGCGCATCGCCCAGCAAATTTTTTGGGATGGCGGGTTCAATGTAATTGACTAACTCAAGGTTTTTTTCCTGCGCGGCGGGGGCAAGTATATGCAGGACCTCATCAACACTGTGGCGAATGGGGAGTGGAGCATAATCCAGCGTTAATTTACCCGATTCAATTTTGGAAAAGTCCAGGACCCCATTGATAACTGTCAGCAGGTTTTGGGCGGAATCGCGAATGGTTTCCATATATTCGCGTTGTTGGTCATTTAATTCCGTTTTTAATGCAAGGTTGATAAAACCGAGGATGCCATTTAATGGCGTGCGGATTTCATGGCTTGTATTCGCAAGGAATTCTGATTTAACCCGGCTGGCTTCCAAGGCTTCCTTGCGCGCTAAATCCAATTCCACGTTTTGGATTTCGATGGTCTCCAATGTCTCACGCAAATCTTCAATGGCATGATCAATATGGCCCTGCATATCGGTTTGTGCCGCTTCCATGTAATCCGCCATGGTATTGATGGCTTCGGCCAATCCCAGGAATTCACTGGAATTCTGCGGTGCGACGCGCTCGCTTAAACGGCCGCGGGCCAGGGCGTGTACAACATTTTTAATATGATCCAGTGGATCGGTAATACGGTGGTAAAGTGAAATCGCAAAATAAGCCCCAATGATTAAACACAATATTGCCGACGCGATCGCCAACACTATGGCTTCATAACGCACCACTGCGTAAGGTGCGGCCAGTAGTTCGATTTCAATCCAGCCGATGGGGTTGCTATTTTCGTTATCCACCAGGGGATGTGCAAAACGCAGTGTGTGCTGGGTCTTCCGCACCAGCGGCATGTGCATACCGGGCTCGGTCGGGTCATGGGTTTCCATAAATTGCGGGCCGCTATGGAAGGCCTGGTTTTTATCCGCGTGATAGGCGTGGATCGCACGGATGTAAGGTTCTTCCAGTGACGCATCAAGTATATGCTGCACCAGCTCGCGGCTATTCTCTTGCATGGGTTTGTGCAGCAAATGTGCGGTTTTTTGCGCAAGGGCACTGCCGCGTAAATCAATAAATTGATTGATTTGGGAAATGCCCAAGTAAGTAAGGCTGACTGCAATAAAAATAATCATACTGAGCGAGGGGATAAATATCAGGCGCCACACATCGGATTTAATACTGTTACGTTTATTCATGGCGGTATGCCTTGTCCTTTTTATGGATATTTCTGTCCGGCCCGTTTATGGGTGGATAACCGGATAAAACCATTTTCTGATTATTCGGTATTGCCAGTCGCGCGAGTGAATAGTTTTATCGTTAATGCCAAGTGTTCGCAGGGGATGCGATCACAGGTAGAATAGCCGCCTCGCGCGCGCCTGTGCAACCGGCCAGGCCTTTTCGTATTCCAATTAAACCCACCGAGGCATGTATGGATTTCCCCACAATTGAGGCATTTGTTGGCAATACCCCGTTGGTGCGCTTGCAGCGCTTGCCCGGGGTTACCACCAACAAAGTGTTGGTTAAATTGGAGGGAAACAATCCCGCAGGTTCGGTAAAGGATCGCCCGGCCTTGTCTATGATTTCCCGCGCGGAGTTGCGCGGCGATATAAAACCCGGTGATACATTGATTGAGGCTACCAGTGGCAATACCGGGATTGCATTGGCGATGGTGGCTGCAATTAAGGGTTATCGCATAATTTTGATAATGCCCGATAACTCCACCGCCGAACGCAAGGCTTCCATGGCTGCTTATGGTGCAGAGTTAATTCTGGTTTCCAGGGAGGAGGGCATGGAAGGCGCGCGTGACCTGGCGTTGCGAATGCAGGCCGAAGGCAAGGGTAAGGTTCTGGACCAGTTTGGTAATCCAGATAACCCGCTGGCTCACTACACCACAACCGGGCCGGAAATCTGGCAGCAAACCGGGGGGCGCATTACCCACTTTGTCAGTTCGATGGGTACTACCGGTACCATCATGGGGGCTTCACGTTTCCTGAAAGAAAAAAATCCGTCAATCCAGATCATTGGCTTGCAGCCATCCGAAGGCGCGCAAATCCCTGGTATTCGCCGCTGGCCGGAAGCCTACCTTCCCAAAATTTACGAGCGCGATCGTGTGGATGCCATTGTGAGCATGCCGCAACAACTCGCCGAAGACACCATGCGCGAGCTGGCGCGCAAAGAAGGCATTTTCTGCGGGGTCTCTTCCGGCGGTGCTGTTGCCGCTGCCCTGGAATTAAGCCAGCAGGTTGAAAATGCCGTCATCGTGGCCATTATTTGCGACCGGGGTGATCGTTATTTGTCTTCCGGACTTTTTAATAATTGAGTACATCCACAGTCATATCGCGCTAGTTATCAATAAGTACAGAGACAATCCGATGGCCAATCGCAGTGGTAAAGGTGGTAATAACAACGGCGGGAGTTTGCTTGGCAAGAAGCCGCGCCCGAGGAAAGCGGGTGAGCCTGTTTATGTACGGGATGACGCGCCTCGAATGAATGCCCCGCGCAAAGCAGAAAACGTATTGCCGCAAACCAATAAACGCCTGGGTGAATTTACTGTCGAGCGCTGGAGCCATGATGGCCGGGGATTAGCGAGCCTGGCTGGGAAAACACTTTTTATCCAGGGCGCTTTACCGGGGGAGCGAGTCAGCGCGCGCTTGCTGGAGGACCATCCTCGCTATATTGAGGCGCGTGTTGACCAGGTTATTGAAGGATCAACGGATCGTATCGAACCAGCCTGCCCGCATTACCAGGATTGCGGCGGTTGCCAGCTCCAACATGTCAATCCCGAGGCGCAACTTGCCTTGAAGCAACAAGCGCTGATGCAACAATTGCAGCATTGGGGAAAAGTCACCCCGAAACGAATCCTACCGGCTGTCAGCATTAACCCGGGCGGTTATCGCGCCCGGGCGCGCCTGGGCGTGTGGTATGAAAATGATGGCCGGGTAAATCTCGGGTTCCGCCAGCAGCACAGTAAAACTATCGCCCCAATCCATAGTTGCCTGGTGTTAGCACCTGCATTGAATGCGCTGATCGAACCCTTGCAGCGCTGGCTGGAACAACTGCGTTCCGCACAAGCGGTAACCCATATTGAACTGGTGCTCGGCGATCGCCAGGTGGCCGTTATCCTGCGGCACACTAAAAAGTTGAGCGAGCCGGATACCAAGGGCCTTGCCGAACTTGCTTCAGGGCATGGATGTGTGGTCTGGCTGGAGCCAAATGGCAATCGGGGGCTTACCGATCTGGACGGTAAGCCATGCAACCCGCGGTTGGAATATTCGCTGGGTGGTCTATCCCTCGCTTTTCATCCCCAGGATTTCACCCAGGTAAACCCCCAAGTGAATGAATACATGGTGAAGCAAGCCCTGGCGTTGCTGGATTTGCAGCCCGACGAGCGCGCTTTGGATTTATTTTGTGGTATCGGTAATTTCACCTTGCCCATCGCCAACGTTTGTCGCGAGGTGATTGGTGTCGAAGCTGTGGAGTCAATGGTGCTGCGGGGGCGTGAAAATGCGGAGCGGTTGGGCATCACCAATGCAAAATTTATTGCCGCGGACCTGGCAGATTTGACCCATACTCTGTGGCAGGGGTTAGGTGGTCAAGCACAACCAATCGCCGCTATTTTGCTGGACCCGCCTCGTGATGGTGCAAAAGAGGCAGTCACCGCTATCAAACGGTGGACGGAGAGCGGGCAACTTTCACCCAAGCGGCTGGTCTACGTCAGTTGCAACCCGGCGACCCTGGCGCGCGATGCCGCAATTTTGGCTGAAGCAGGTTACGAACTGGATGCGGCGGGCATATTGGACATGTTCCCCCATACCAGCCACGTAGAGTCAATGGCGTTGTTTTTGCTTAAATGATCGGCATTGAATGGCGCGTTAATTATCATGTCGATCTGATACCTTAAACCAAGAATAAAGCAACCCCGAATTGAAGTAGACGTTATGGTTAAAGTCAGAGCAGATCATCCCATCGCTGCGGACGGCAAGGTTGATATAGATGCCTGGATCGATCGCCTCAACCACTCCCATCTCCAGGCGGAGACCAGCCGTGCCGAATTACGGCGCGCTGCGGAAAAAAGCCTATCGGTAGTCGAAATCCACGCGGACGACGACCATAGTTGGGGCGAAGAGTTTTCGTGTTTTCGCATTGGCCTCGAAATGGCGGAAATCCTGGCGGATTTGCAATTGGACCAGGATGCCTTGATAGCCTCCATCCTGTATCGCGCTGTACGCGAGCACAAAATTACCCTCAAAGATGTCCAGGAGGAATTTGGCGAGACCGTTGGCAAGCTGGTGAAAGGGGTATTGCGCATGGCAGCCATCAGTTACCAGCGCAATGAGGAGGAGCGGGTCTTCGGTTCCCAGGCAACAGAACAAGCTGAGAAAATCCGCAAAATGCTGGTGGCGATGGTGGATGATGTACGTATCGCCCTAATCAAACTGGCGGAGCGCACCTGCGCCATTCGGTCGGTCAAAAATGCCAGTCCGGATCGCCGCCGGCAGGTATCGCGCGAAGTTGCCGATATTTACGCACCCCTTGCCCATCGTTTGGGCATTGGCCATATCAAATGGGAACTTGAAGACCTTTCATTCCGCTACCTGCAACCGGACGACTACAAGCGTATTGCCAAATTGCTGGATGAACGCCGCCTGGCGCGGCAGGAATATATAGATAACTTGCTAACGCTCTTGCGCGGAGAGCTAAAAAAGGCGGGGATTGAAGGTACCGTCGGTGGCCGGGCTAAACACATTTACAGCATTTGGCGGAAAATGCAGCGCAAGGGGATTCCATTTTCACAGGTTTACGACATCCGCGCCGTCCGCATCCTGGTTCCCTCCATCCGCGATTGCTACACCGTCCTCGGGATCGTTCATAGCCTGTGGCGAAATATTCCCCACGAGTTCGACGACTATATCGCCTCGCCCAAGGAAAACGGTTATCGCTCATTGCATACCGCGGTATGGGGGCCGGAAAACAAGGTCCTGGAAATCCAGATCCGCACCCATGAAATGCACGAGGAATCCGAACTCGGGGTATGTGCGCATTGGCGCTACAAAGGCACCGACACCAAATCCACCCAGGATGCTTACGAGCAAAAAATTTCCTGGTTGCGGCAGGTCCTTGAATGGCATGAAGAGTTGGGCGGCGATAGCTCCCAATTGCAGGATGACCTGCGTTCGGTGAACCAGGACCGTATCTATGTGTTCACCCCGGAAGGCCATGTGGTGGATTTGCCGCGCACGGCAACCCCGCTCGATTTTGCCTACAAAATCCACACGGATATCGGCCATCGCTGCCGCGGTGCTAAAGTCAACAACCGTATAGTTCCACTCAACTACCAGCTGACCAATGCGGACCAGGTGGAAATCCTTACCGGTAAACTGGAGTCCCCCAGTCGCGATTGGCTTAACGCCGCCCTTGGGTACGTAAACACGCCGCGGGCTCGCGCTAAAATCCAGCATTGGTTCAAGCAGCAGGCACGCGACAAAAATATTGCGGAAGGCCAGGCGTTACTGGATCGTGAGTTCAGGCGTCTTGCTTTACTGGACCTGGATTTTGAAGAACTGGCGAAAAAGCTGCGCTTCAACTCACTCGATGATTTGTATGCGGCAGTGGGTGCCAGCGATATCGGCGTCGGCCAGGTATTAAACGCCGCGCAGAAACAATTGGATGAAGCAGATCCGCAGCAACCCTTAATTCCCTTCAAGGCCAAGGCGCCGCGCCCGAAAAAGGATTCGGATTTTTATATTGAAGGCGTGGGGAATTTGCTCACCCAGATTGCCCATTGTTGCAATCCGGTGCCGGGCGACGCTATTACCGGCTACATTACCCTGGGTAAGGGGGTTTCAATCCACCGGCAAGATTGCTCGAACATCCTGCAACTCCAGGCCGATGAGCCCCAGCGCATTATCAAGGTCGAGTGGGGCAATGCGCCGCAAAGTTTCTATTCGGTCGATGTCGTCATTGAAGCCTATGATCGCTACGGCCTGTTAAAGGATATTACCGCCTTGCTTGACCAGGAACGCATCAATATCATCGCCCTGCAAACCTTGTCGGATAAGCGCAAAAACACTGTCGATATGCAGGTAACCGTGGAAATTCGCAGCTTTGATGAACTCAGCCGAATCCTCACCAAACTTAACCAATTACCCAATATTGCCTCCGCCCGGCGCAAACATTGATTTACCTGGATGCTTCCGTGAACCCATACACCATCGACGATTTACTTTATCTAATGGCGCGGCTGCGCGATCCTGAGTCAGGTTGCCCCTGGGATATCAAGCAGGACTACGCCAGTATCGCACCTTCTACATTGGAGGAAGCTTATGAAGTGGTGGATGCCATCGAAAAACAGGATTTTACCCACCTGAAAGAAGAACTGGGTGATCTGTTATTCCAAGTGATTTTCTATAGCCAGCTTGGCAAGGAAGAGGGGCACTTTGAGTTTGCTGGTGTTGTTTCGGATTTGGTGGCGAAGCTGATTCGCCGTCACCCCCACGTATTTCCAGAGGGCACACTACAAAGCCGGGTTGATAATCGCCACACCTTGCCAGGCGACGTCAAGGCTCGTTGGGAAACCATTAAACAACAAGAACGGGCGGCAAAAGGCAAACAGGGATTGTTGGCGGATATTCCGCTTAACTTGCCTTCGCTCAGTCGCGCCGCCAAATTGCAAAAGCGTGCCGCGAGTGTCGGTTTTGATTGGGACGATGTTTACGGTCCCATCGCCAAAGTGCGTGAAGAGCTATTGGAAGTGGAAGCTGAGCTGGACTCGGGGAATCAGCAGGCGCTGGAAGATGAATTGGGTGACCTGCTCTTTGCCGCGGTAAACATTGCCCGCTATATGAAAATTGATCCGGAACAGGCATTGCGGCGCGCCAACCAAAAGTTTGAACAACGGTTCCATTTTATCGAGTCCCACGTTTCCCAACCCCTGGAGTCCACCCCGATCGGTGAGATGAACCGCTTATGGGAACTCGCCAAGAAACAATAAGTTATCCACAAAATGTTAGGTGTTGGCTCATGGGATGATGTCGCCTAAATCATTTGTGTAGGATAAGCTCATCTCCTTTGATAACTTTTTGTTTTATGTGATCGGTTTTAAAAGGCGTTATGATTTGATCATTGATAATGATTTTGCCGTCAATTGTTAAGTCTTTTTAAAGCATTCCCTAGTAAATAATAACAACCGTAGATGAGGTTCCTTTGGATCGGCATGAAGTAAAGCCGGGCTATGTGGATAAGCGTCTGAGTACTATCAAAATCCACATTTCAGAGCTAAAAGTAGGCATGTATGTCTCCAGGTTGGACCGCGACTGGCAGGAAACGCCATTCCTGATGCAAGGCTTCATGATCGAAAGCCTGGATGACATAGATGCGGTGGCGCAGTATTCAGAGCACGTCTGGATTGATGCTGTGCGCGAAGAATGGGTACCTCCCGAAGCGCGTGGTGTATCCGGTGCTCCTATCCCCAGGGTTAAATCCTACATCAACAAGGTCGATGCCCGGAAAGAGCATCAAGCCGCCATGGGTGTGTTCCGCGAGGCAAAGAAGCTAACCAAAACCTTGCTCGATGATGCGCGGCTTGGCGGAGTCATTAACACCGAGCAGGCCAAGGCGACGGTAAAAGAGTGTGTCGGCAGTATTTTGCGCAATCCCGATGCCCTTATCTGGATGTCACGGATGCGCAACGAAGATGAATACACGGCGGAGCATTGTTTAAATGTGTGTATTTTGTCCATCGCCTTTGGCCGGCACCTGGGGATGAGCGAACCGGAGCTGGAAAAGCTGGGCTTGTGCGGCTTGTTGCATGACGTGGGGAAAATGCGCGTCCCGGCAAGTGTGCTCAACAAGAGTGAAGAGCTTACCGACAAAGAATTTAATATTATCAAGGCTCATACGGTTCACGGCCGGAACTTGCTAATGTCATCGCCCGGCATTCCCAACGCAACAGTGGATGTGGCCTATAGCCATCACGAACGGGTTGATGGGACAGGGTATCCACGCAAGTTAAAGGCGGCCGGAATTTCTGATTTCGCCCGTATTATCGCCATCGTGGATGCCTATGATGCAATGACCGGCGACCGTTGCTATTCCCGTGCAATTCCCGGTACTGAGGCGCTTAAACGTATTTTTGACGAGCGCGGCAAGCACTTCGACGAACGACTGGCCCTGGAATTTATCAAATGTGTGGGGCTTTACCCGCCCGGCAGTATTGTGGAGTTGGTTAATGGACTGGTGGGAATAGTATTGGAAACCAATTACCGCTATCGCCATTTACCCAGGATTATTGTTGTAAAAGACCTGCAGCAGCCGCTTGAGAAAGAGCAAATCCTGAACCTGGCGGACGTGGAACAAAAGAAGCTGGATAAAACCTATCTCATCAAACGCGCATTGCGCGACGGAACCCATGATATCCATTTGCGGGACTATCGCGAAAAAGGATTAACCTATACCTACGGGTAACACCGGTCCAGATAAAGGCGCGCTTACCTCGCGCCTTTAATAATTTCGCCAATTACCAGGCCGGTTATTTCGGATCGAGGGTAATTTTCGGTTTTGGTTTTTGGATGATTACTGTCTGCGCTGTCGGCTTCGCCGTTTTAGGAAGTGTTTTAGCCCTGGAGCCCGGCATCCCCGGTTTTTTTCCGGTACCCGCCTTTGGTGCACGGCCAGCCTCACCGGATTTTGCTTGACCCTTCTCACCCGGCGCTTTGCTTGGATGAGTCCCACGCGCATCCGCTTTAGCATCCATGGTTGGTTTACCGGCGCGCCGTTGATTCGGGCGGGGCTGGGGGCCGCCGGTGGATTTGGGTAAATGGATGGTTTCTGTCTTATATCTGCCGGGTTCTATCCCTTCCAATGTCCAGTTGCCGATTTTTACCCGCACTAATCGCAGGGTAGGGTGACCCACCGCAGCGGTCATGCGGCGCACCTGCCGGTTGCGGCCTTCAGTAATAACGATTTCCAGCCACTGGGTGGGAATGTTCGCCCGGTCGCGAATGGGCGGGGTGCGCTCCCAAATCTTTGGCGCCGGAATCAGTCGTACTTCGGCGGGTTGGGTCATGCCGTCATTAAGCTCTACTCCCTGGCGTAACTTGGTCAAGGCATAACTGTTCGGGGCGCCTTCCACTTGTACCCAATAGGTTTTGGGAAGCTTGTGTGCCGGGTGGGCAATTTGATGTTGAAGCTGTCCATCATCCGTGAGCAATAAAAGCCCCTCGGAATCGTGATCGAGACGTCCGGCAGGGTAAACGTTTGGAATTTTGATGTACTCCTTCAGGGTGGGGCGGCCTTCCCCATCGGTGAATTGCGAGAGCACACCAAAAGGCTTGTTAAAAAGAATCAGAGAGGACATAAAGCGTTACATAGCTCGCTGTAGATACCAATAAAACGTGGATTTTATCCGAGATTTGGACCACAGACATAGCAACATAACTCATGCATAAACACCGATAGACGTGTAGAATCGCCGTCGCTCTGGCAAGGGGTAGCTCCCTGTGGCGGGGCTCTTTTTCTAAATTTTCATATTGTTAATGGTAGAGCTCACAAGGCCGAGCCGCATGAATTGATGGAGCCATCTTTAAATGACAGATTCAAAAATTATCTACACCCAAACCGACGAAGCCCCCGCCCTTGCAACTTATTCCCTCTTGCCAATCGTCCAGGCCTTTACCAAATCTTCCGGCGTAGTGATTGAAACCCGCGATATTTCTCTGTCAGGCCGTATTATCGCCGCCTTCCCCGAGCGTTTAACAGAAGCCCAGCGTATCGGTGACCACCTCGCAGAATTGGGCCAGTTAGCCACCACACCAGAAGCCAACATTATTAAATTGCCAAATATCAGCGCCTCTATCCCTCAATTGAAAGCGGCCATTAAAGAATTGCAAAGCCAGGGCTATAACCTGCCCGACTATCCCGAAGTCCCTGCGAATGATGATGAAAAGAACATCAAGGCCCGCTACGACAAAATCAAGGGGTCCGCAGTAAACCCGGTATTACGTGAAGGCAACTCCGATCGCCGTGCGCCTTTGTCGGTAAAAAACTATGCGCGTAAAAACCCCCATAAAATGGGCGCTTGGTCAACTGACTCCAAGTCCCACGTTGCGCACATGAACAGCAACGATTTTTACGGCAGTGAAAAATCCACCACCATCACCGAGGCCGGTAATTTGAAAATTGAGTTAATCGCCGCCGATGGTTCAGTGAAAGTATTGAAAGACGCAATAAAAGTACAAGCGGGCGAAATTGTTGATGCATCTGTACTTGGCAAAAAAGCGTTGCGCTCATACATTGCCGAGCAAATCGAAGATGCAAAAACCAGGGGTGTGCTGCTCTCTGTTCACTTGAAAGCTACCATGATGAAGGTGTCTGATCCCATTATTTTTGGTCACTTTGTATCTGTTTTTTATGCTCCGGTGCTGGAAAAACATGCCGCTGTCCTGGGTGAATTGGGGGTGGATGTTAACAACGGTATCGGTGACCTCTACACCAAAATCAAATCCTTGCCGGCGGAAAAACAAGCCGAAATCGAAGCGGACATCAACACGCTGTACGCGTCTCGTCCCCAATTGGCGATGGTCAACTCGGATAAGGGCATTACCAACCTGCATGTTCCCAGCGACGTAATTGTCGATGCATCCATGCCGGCGATGATTCGCGACTCCGGCAAGATGTGGAATGCCGAGGGCAAATTACAAGATACCAAAGCCTGCATACCTGATCGTTGTTATGCCGGGATATACCAGGTTGTGATCGATGATTGCAAAAAGAACGGTGCATTCAATCCCGTGACCATGGGAAGCGTGCCCAATGTAGGGTTAATGGCGCAAGCGGCAGAAGAATACGGTTCGCATGATAAAACCTTCCAAATTCCGGGCAATGGTACTGTGCGCCTGGTTGATGCCAATGGCAACGTCGTGTTGGAGCAGGCTGTCGAGGAAGGCGATATCTTCCGCGCATGCCAGGTAAAAGATTTACCCGTACAGGATTGGGTGAAGCTGGCGGTGAACCGTGCCCGCGCAACCGGTACCCCAGCGGTATTCTGGCTGGATGAAAAACGGGCCCACGATGCACAATTGATCGCCAAAGTGAAAAATTATCTGAAGAACCATGACACCAGTGGTTTGGAAATCCACATCATGTCACCGGAAGCGGCAATCCAGTTCTCGTTGGATCGGATCCGAGCGGGCAAAGATACTATTTCTGTAACCGGTAATGTGCTGCGTGATTATCTCACCGACCTGTTCCCAATTATGGAACTGGGTACTTCGGCAAAAATGTTGTCGATTGTTCCCTTGATGAATGGTGGCGGTTTATTCGAAACCGGTGCGGGCGGTTCCGCGCCCAAGCACGTACAGCAATTTGTAGAAGAAGGCCATTTGCGCTGGGATTCACTGGGCGAATTCCTGGCATTGGCGGAATCGCTGGATCATTACGGTAATGTAACCGGCAATCAAAAGGCAAAAGTCCTGGCCAAGACGCTGGACCAGGCTAATGGTTTATTCCTGGATAACAACAAATCACCAGGTCGTGCGGTGGGTGAATTTGACAACCGCGGCAGCCACTTCTATCTGGCAATGTACTGGGCACAAACCCTGGCTGCCCAAACCGAGGATGTTGCATTGGCTGCCCAGTTTGCCCCTGTGGCAAAAAAATTGGCAGAAAACGAAGCCAGGATAGTCGCTGAACTGATTGCAGCGGGTGGCAAGCCGGTGGATCTGGGGGGGTATTATCGTCCAGACATCAACAAAACCTCAGCGGCTATGCGTCCGAGTTCTACTTTTAATGCAGCTCTGGCAAGCCTGAATTAAGTCAGCCTCAATACGCCAAAAAGCCTCTTGTGGAAACATAAGAGGCTTTTTTTATTGCTGTCGCACCATTAATTAGTCGTAGCGATATTAAGCAGGCGCGAGGCTTGTTCGTTGGGTGTTACCAGCCATCACCGGCGCAGAGATGTTGACTGCATGCAGTCCTTTATCTCCTTTGGTGATGTCAAAGGTCACCTGTTGGCCTGCCTTAAGGGTTTTATAACCCTCCATTGCTATGGCGGAATAGTGTGCAAACAGGTCTTCACCGCCTTCATCCGCCAGGATAAAACCGTAACCTTTCGCATTATTAAACCATTTGACTGTGCCTGTTGGCATAATTGGAATCCTTCTGCCCGAGTGATGCTCTTGAAAAACACCACTGTCGTTATTATTTTCCCAAGTACTGCAATTGCTCGGGGTCTTGGACGAGAGATTTTGCTTCGGGGCAATGCTATTAACTTTATGCTTTTAAGCGGACAAGTATTTTATTGTTATATGCGATAAGTGCCCCAATCTAAGCAAAGTGCCGCATTTATGTGCATGGGCGCTCTTTTTTTATCCAACAATTGGCCCAAAGTCAAGCGCTTATCGGGATTAACGACGATCGGACAACAAAAGCCGATATTAGGGGTTGTTATGCCGATGGGTTACAATGCTGGCGAATATCCAATCATTTTTTATTTGCATCGAATCTCTATGGGCAATCTCCAAAACCTTCAACTAACATTAGGTAAAGATGATGAAAATTCCGCCGATGAATTGGATGGTGGTCTTGCTGTCTTAACATCTAAACCCAAGTTAAAACGACCACCCATGTACAAGGTGGTTTTATTGAACGATGACTACACACCCATGGATTTCGTGGTTGAAATATTGGAAATGTTTTTTTCAATGTCGCGCGAAAAAGCTACCCATGTGATGTTAACGGTACATGTTCACGGCAAAGCGGTTTGCGGCATCTATACTCGTGATATTGCTGAAACTAAAGCAGCGCAAGTGAATCAATATGCTAGAGAAAATCAACACCCGCTGTTGTGCGAAATTGAAGCGGTTGAAGATGAGCAGTAAAGCTTTGTGAAAACGAAGTTAACTTTGTTGGTTAGAAGAGGGTTGGCGCGATGTTAAGTAAAGATCTGGAAGTAACTTTAAATCTTGCTTTCAAAGGTGCGCGCTCCAAGCGACACGAATTCATGACTGTTGAGCACCTGCTCCTCGCGCTCATCGATAATGATTCGGCAGCCAATGTGTTACGCGCTTGCGGTGCTGATCTTATAAGTTTACGCAAAGAACTAATAGAATTTGTCGATTCCACCACTCCGCTCATTCCCGAAAATGACAGCGAACGGGAAACACAGCCTACGCTGGGTTTCCAACGGGTATTGCAACGCGCAGTATTCCATGTGCAATCCTCCGGTAAACAAGAGGTTACGGGTGCAAATGTACTCGTAGCTATTTTTAGCGAGCAGGAAAGCCAGGCTGTTTACTATTTGAAACAACAAAGTATTGCTCGCATCGATGTTGTGAATTTTATTACCCATGGCATTCACAAGGTGGCGGGTAATAATGATCACAGTAGCGACCATCATCACAGTTCGCAAGAAAACCAGGATGAAGAAGCCGCTACCGGCGAATCCGGTGCGCAAAGCCCGCTGGAAAACTTCGCCACTAACCTGAACGAAGCTGCCATGCAAGGGCGTATTGATCCTTTGGTCGGGCGTGAGTTTGAAGTCGAGCGGGTCTGCCAGATTTTGTCGCGTCGCCGAAAAAATAATCCATTGCTGGTCGGTGAATCAGGTGTGGGTAAAACGGCGATAGCAGAGGGCTTGGCCAAACGAATTGTTGATGGTGATGTACCTGAATCCCTTGCCGACAGTGTGGTTTTCTCACTGGATATGGGCGCGCTCCTGGCCGGTACCAAATACCGGGGTGATTTTGAAAAGCGGTTCAAGAGTTTGCTGAATGATTTGAAACGGCAAAAAAAATCTATTTTGTTTATTGATGAAATCCACACCATTATCGGAGCAGGTGCTGCGTCTGGTGGTGTAATGGATGCGTCAAACCTGCTTAAGCCTCTATTGTCCTCCGGTGATATTCGCTGCATGGGATCAACGACTTACCAGGAATTCCGCGGCATTTTCGATAAGGACCGCGCTCTCTCACGTCGTTTCCAAAAAGTGGACGTGAACGAGCCGACGGTTGACGAAACCTACCATATCCTTAAAGGGCTCAAAACGCGTTTTGAAAAACACCATAACCTGCGTTATACCGATGCTGCCTTGCGTGCGGCGGCGGAATTGGCGGAACGTTATATTAATGACCGTTTCCTGCCGGATAAGGCGATTGATGTTATTGATGAGGCGGGTGCCTACCAGCAATTATTGGCGCCCAGTAAGCGTAAGAAAACAATTGGGGTAACTGATGTTGAAAACGTTGTGGCCAAAATTGCGCGTATTCCCCCAAAAAGCGTATCTTCTTCGGACAAAGAGCAACTTCGCAAATTGGATCAAAACCTGAAGTTAACCGTATTTGGCCAGGATGAAGCGATTGATACCCTGGCTACGGCAATTAAATTGTCGCGTGCCGGCTTGGGTGCTGCGGAGAAACCCATAGGCTCATTCCTGTTTGCCGGCCCTACCGGTGTCGGTAAAACCGAAGTTTGCCGTCAGTTGGCCAAGTGCATGGGTATGGAATTGGTGCGTTTCGATATGTCTGAGTACATGGAGCGCCATACCGTGTCTCGCTTGATTGGTGCACCTCCGGGTTACGTGGGTTTTGACCAGGGTGGCTTGCTAACAGATGCAATTACCAAGCAGCCGCACTGTGTCTTGTTGTTGGATGAAATTGAGAAAGCGCATCCGGAAGTTTTTAACCTGTTATTACAGGTAATGGATCACGGTACCTTGACTGACAACAATGGCCGCAAAGCGGACTTCCGCAATGTGATTCTTATCATGACCACCAACGCGGGCGCCGAGGTGATGAGTCGCGCTTCCATTGGCTTTACACACCAGGATCACTCTACGGATGGTATGGAAGCTATTAAGAAGATGTTTACGCCCGAGTTCCGCAACCGCCTGGATGCCATTGTTCAATTTGCGTCGCTTACATTGAACACCATCAAAACTGTGGTGGATAAATTCCTCATGGAATTACAAACCCAGTTGGATGATAAACATGTAACCCTGGAAATTAGTGATGAAGCGCGCGAATGGCTCGCCATCCATGGTTACGATGTGAAAATGGGTGCGCGTCCTATGGCACGGTTGATCCAGGATAAACTGAAGAAGCCTTTGGCGGAGGAAATCCTGTTTGGAACCTTATCCAATGGTGGCGGCACGGTAGAGGTGGATGTCGATTCGCTTGAGGACAAAATTACCATCGCCGTAAAAGCAAGGCAGGCTGCGCAACCTGCCTGATATATCCCGGAAACAGCAAAAAAACAAAGCCGCACTTTTGAGTGCGGCTTTTTTATTTAAGACAGCTTGAATTAGCGGGCGCGGTAGGTAATTCGGCCTTTGGTCAGATCATAAGGAGTCATTTCAACTTTGACCTTATCACCTGTCAGGATGCGGATGTAGTTTTTGCGCATCTTGCCGGAAATGTGGGCGATAACCACATGTCCATTTTCCAGTTTTACGCGAAAGGTAGTATTGGGCAGGGTATCAACCACTTCACCGTCAAATTCAATGCAATCGTCTTTTGCCATGCGGCAGCTTCCTCAGGTCTTGATAGTTTATTCCTATCACGGGGGAGTGATAGTGGGGGGTAAAAAAATAGGCGTGAATTGTGCCTTAATTAACCAGAGCCGCCAAGGGGAATTAAGGCTAAAAGCGGACATTACTGCGGCTTTCGCTGCATATCTGCGCAATCTGGCGTAGATTACTTAATTGAGCCGCATCCAGCGCCGGTTGACCAGCAATTCCAGGGGACGATACTGGGTTTTATAGTTCATTTTTTCGCAATCTTTAATCCAGTAACCCAGATATACGTATTCAAGATCCATAGCACGAGCTTTCTCTATTTGCGCCAATATGGCGAATTTGCCCGGGCTGCGATGCTCTTCCTCCGGGTCATAAAAAGTGTAAACGGCAGAAAGGCCGTCCCCCAGCTGGTCGCATACAGATACCCCGATAAGTTTCCCCTCCAAACGCATTTCAATGTATTGGGTAATCCCCCACTCGCTCGTTAAAAAGGCTTTGTATTGATCCTCGGAAGGAGGGTACATATCCCCATCCTGGTGTCGGCCTTCAATGTAACGGGCATAAAGGCCGTAATGCTCCAACGTATTAATGTCATGGGTGGTATGGAGTGCCAGGTCACTGTTGCGCTGCAAGCAACGACGCTGGGTGCGGTTGGGTTTAAAAAGTTTTACCGGAATGCGACAGGAAACACAGGCTTGGCACCGCAGGCATTGGGGGCGATACAAGTGCGCACCGCTACGGCGAAATCCCAATTGCGACAATTGGGTATAGAGTGAAGGGTCAATTTTTGCCTCCGGGTCAACAAACACCGTCGTAGCCTCTTGCCCACCCAAATAACTACAGGGATGTGGCTGGGTCGCAAATAATTTTAATGTTGATAAATCGGACATGATTGCCTCGCGCAAATCCGGTTATTCCCAAGGCGCTTTTGGTAATGTTGACCATGAAAGGGAATAAACACTTGGCTCGTGAGCAAATTTTACCAATATTTTTTGGAATTCCTCACGAGGAATTTCTACGGCGCCTAAAGTAAATAGATGATCATTAGCTATCTGACAATCAATTAATTCAAAATTCCATTGGGACAACTGGCGAACCAGATGGGCAAATCCAAATTTGGAGGCATTGTCTGCACGGCTAAACATCGACTCACCAAAAAAAACCTTGCCCAACGCCATCCCATAGAGGCCGCCAACCAATTGATTTTCCTGCCAGACTTCCACTGAATGCGCATAACCGCGGCGATGTAACGCGGTATAGCCCACAATGATATCTTCACTGATCCAGGTTCCATCAGCATAGGTTCGCGGTGCTGCGCAGGCACGCATCACATCTTCAAAACAATTATCAAAGGTTACGTGATAAATTCCTTTTTTGAGTGCCTTACGTAAACTTTTAGAAATATGAAATTGGTCGGGATAAATAACCGTACGCGGATTGGGGCTCCACCAAAGAATGGGATCGCCTGGATTAAACCACGGGAAAATTCCATGCCGGTAAGCTGCAAGAATCCGTTCGGGAGAAAGGTCTCCGCCTGCTGCTAATAATCCGTTTGGGTTATCCAGTGCAGTTTCGAGCGGAGGAAATAAATCATCTGCAGGGCTAAGCCAGGGAATGGAAATCATGAAGTATTAACCAAAAAGTTTGAAAAGGGGGCGGTATCCAACTCGCTGATAGGTGCTGTGCAGGTATTTACACAAGTGTATGAGTAATTGGCTCGTTTTTTGAGTGTAAAAGTTTAACCGGAAATCAGTCAATTATTTATTATTACTTTTAATACTTGAAGAATTTAGGGCTATGCTTAGGAGTAACAAATTGTGGTATTTTTTCCGTGCAGGGGTGCATCGAAGTTGCTACCGTTTTAATTAATCGTATTTACCGCTTTAATCGCTAACAGAGGTAGATGTATGAGTATATTCAGTCATTATCGCGAGCGTTTTGAAACTACCCAGCAGGAAGAGTTAACGATTAAGGAATATCTCGAACTTTGTAAAAGTGATCCCAGCGCCTATGCGACTGCCGCTGAGCGTATGCTTATGGCCATTGGTGAACCCGAGATGGTCGATACTTCACAAGATCCGCGTTTAAGCCGGATTTTTTCCAACAAAATTATCAAACGTTACAAGGCCTTTGGTGATTTTTACGGGATGGAAGAATCTATCCAGCAAATAGTGTCGTTTTTCAAGCATGCGGCCCAGGGGTTGGAAGAAAAGAAACAAATCCTTTATTTATTGGGGCCGGTGGGCGGAGGTAAATCATCCCTGGCAGAAATGCTCAAAACATTAATGGAAAAAACCCCCATTTACTGCATTAAGGGGTCGCCTGTATTTGAATCGCCGTTGGGGTTGTTCAATCCGGATGAAGACGGGCACATTCTGGAAGAGGATTACGGGATCCCACGTCGTTATATTAAATCTATCATGTCACCATGGGCGGCAAAACGTTTGCAGGAATATCGTGGTGATATTACTCAATTCAAAGTCGTAAAAGTTTACCCCTCAATCCTGAATCAAATTGCCATTACCAAGACAGAGCCAGGTGATGAGAACAATCAGGATATTTCTTCGTTAGTTGGTAAGGTTGATATCCGCAAGCTCGAAGAATTCCCCCAGAATGATCCAGACGCCTATAGTTTCAGTGGCGGATTGTGTCGTGCCAACCAGGGTTTGATGGAATTTGTGGAGATGTTCAAGGCGCCCATCAAAGTGTTGCATCCATTGTTAACAGCGACACAGGAAGGCAACTTCAATAGTACCGAAGGGCTTGGCGCAATTCCATTCGATGGGATTATTCTGGCGCACTCCAATGAATCTGAATGGCAAAACTTCCGTAACAACAAAAACAATGAGGCCTTTATTGACCGGGTTTATATCGTCAAAGTTCCGTATTGTTTACGCGTTACTGAAGAAATGAAAATTTACGAGAAATTATTGCAAAATTCTTCGTTATCCGCCGCGCCTTGCGCGCCGGACACCTTGCGGATGCTTGCCCAGTTTTCGGTATTGTCGCGTATTAAGGAGCCGGAGAACTCGAACATCTATTCCAAGATGCGCATCTACGATGGTGAAAATCTAAAAGATACTGATCCGCGCGCAAAATCCTTGCAAGAATATAAAGATGCAGCGGGCGTTGATGAGGGGATGAATGGCCTGTCCACCCGCTTCGCATTTAAAATTTTATCCAAGGTCTTTAATTTTGATCCCACGGAAATTGCGGCGAACCCGGTGCACTTGATGTATGTATTGGAGCAACAAATTGAACAGGAACAGTTCCCTAAAGAAGTGCAGGATAAATACCTGAACGCGTTGAAAGAATACATTTCACCCAAATACGTGGATTTCATTGGCAAGGAAATCCAGACTGCCTATTTGGAGTCGTATGCTGAATATGGCCAGAACATTTTTGACCGCTATGTAACCTATGCGGACTTCTGGATACAGGACCAGGAATATCGCGATCCCGAAACGGGTGAGATCCTCAATCGCGCTTCGCTCAACGATGAATTGGAAAAAATCGAGAAGCCGGCGGGTATCAGCAATCCAAAAGATTTCCGTAATGAGATTGTTAACTTTGTGCTGCGGGCCAAGGCCAGCAATGCGGGGAAAAATCCGGATTGGCGTGGTTATGAAAAATTGCGCATCGTCATTGAGAAAAAAATGTTTTCCAATACGGAGGATTTGTTGCCAGTTATTTCCTTCAATGCAAAAGCATCCGTACATGACAAGAAAAAACACCAGGATTTTGTACAGCGTATGGTGGAACGCGGGTATACCGAAAAGCAAGTTCGTTTGTTGTCTGAGTGGTATTTGAGAGTGAGGAAGTCCCAGTAACCTGAAAGCGTTTTAAGTTAACTAGGTTAAGGTTGGGTTATGAGCTACATTATTGATCGACGTCTCAATGCAAAAAATAAAAGCGCTGTGAATCGCCAGCGCTTTTTGCGCCGCTATCGCCAACAAATTCAGAAAGCAGTTTCCGATGCAGTAAATGAACGTTCTATTACTGATATCGATAAGGGTGGAAAAATCAGTATTCCCGCGCGCGACATTACCGAGCCCATTATTTACCATGGGCAGGGTGGATATAATGAGCGCGTTCTACCGGGTAATAAACATTTTTCCGAAGGTGATAAAATTGCTCGCCCCCAAGGCGGTGAAGGCCAGGGCGCCGGGGGGAAGGCCAGTGATTCCGGTGAAGGTATGGACGATTTTTCGTTTACGCTTTCGCAAGAAGAATTCCTGGATTTTATGTTTGACGGGCTTGCGTTACCCAATTTGGTGAAGCGCCAGTTAACGGGCCTGGAAGAGTTCAAAACGGTACGTGGCGGTATTGCCAATGAAGGCCAGCCAGGGCGTATCAATATAGTGCGCTCGCTGCGATCTGCAAATATGCGGCGCATGGCATTGACCAGCGGCAAGCGCAAACAGTTACAACAACTTTACGCCGAATTGGCAGAATTGGAGAAAATTCCGGAAACTGATCGAGATCCGTTGCGTTACGCGGAGTTACTGGAAGCTATCGCTAAATTGGAGCGCTCCATCAGCAAGGTTCCGTGGTTGGATACGTTTGACCTTAAATATAACTTGATGATTAAACAACCCGTTCCGCGCTCCAAAGCCGTTATGTTTTGCATAATGGATGTTTCAGGTTCTATGGATCAGGCCACGAAGGATATTGCAAAACGATTTTTTATCCTCCTTTATTTATTCCTGCAACGCAATTATGAAAAAACCGAAATCGTATTTATTCGCCACCACACCAGTGCAAAGGAGGTTGATGAAGACGAATTTTTCCACTCGCGCGAAACGGGAGGTACGGTGGTTTCCAGTGCGTTGCGTTTGATGCAGGAAATTATTAAAAACCGTTACCCACCGGAGCAATGGAATATTTATGGTGCCCAGGCGTCGGACGGTGACAATTGGGGTGAGGATTCTGATGTTTGTCGGGATATCCTGGTTGATGAACTGTTGCCGAACTGCCAGTATTTTTCCTATATAGAAATTACTAACAATGAGCACCAGGCGCTTTGGAATATATACGAAACTATCCAGCAGCAATATCCGGAGAGCTTTGCGTTGCAGCACATTCGCGGTGTTGGGGATATTTATCCAGTATTTCGTGAGCTTTTCCATAAGAAGGTCGCATGAAAAAACCATTATTTACTACCTCGGAATGGAATTTTGATTTAATTCGGGAAGTGGATCAGGTCCTGGCGGAGTTGGCTGCCGAATTCGGTTTGGATACTTATCCTAATCAAATAGAAGTTATCAGTTCCGAGCAAATGATGGATGCATATTCTTCAGTAGGTATGCCTATAGGTTACAGTCATTGGTCCTATGGTAAACAACTGTTAAGCACTGAGCATTCCTACAAGCGCGGGCAAATGGGTTTAGCCTATGAAATAGTTATTAATTCCAATCCCTGCATTGCATACTTGATGGAAGAAAACACTATGACCATGCAAACGCTGGTCATTGCCCATGCGTGCTATGGACATAATTCTTTCTTCAAGGGCAACTATTTATTTCGTACCTGGACGGATGCAAGCTCGATTATTGATTATCTGGTATTTGCTAAAAATTACATTAGCAAATGTGAGGAACGCTATGGCATCAATGCGGTGGAAGATATTCTTGATTCTTGCCATGCGCTGATGAATTATGGCGTCGACAGGTATAAACGCCCCTATCCAATTTCGGCGCAGGAAGAAGAACGTCGCCAAAGTGAGCGGGAAGAATATTTACGCAAACATGTTAACGACCTATGGCGAACCATTCCCAAATCGGCCAACACCGATGCGCAAAAAAATGAAACGCGCTTTCCGCCAGAACCCCAGGAAAATATCCTTTATTTTTTGGAAAAAAACTCACCTTTACTGGAATCATGGCAGCGCGAAGTTATTCGTATTGTGCGAAAGATTGCCCAGTATTTTTATCCGCAACGCCAAACCCAGGTCATGAATGAGGGTTGGGCTACTTTCTGGCATTACACCTTGCTTAATGAATTACATTCGCGAGGGTATGTTACTGACGGTTTCATGATGGAATTTTTGCAGTCCCATACCAGTGTGGTCGCCCAGCCTGCTTACGATAATCCTTACTACAGCGGTATTAACCCTTACACGTTGGGTTTTTCCATCATGAGCGATATTCGCCGGATTTGTGAAAGTCCCACCGATGAGGATCGTGTTTGGTTTCCGGAAATAGCGGGTACGAATTGGAAAGAGACATTGCAGTTTGCAATGAAAAATTTCAAAGATGAAAGCTTTATCCTGCAATTCCTGTCCCCCAAAGTCATGCGCGATTTAAAATTGTTCAGCATCGTTGATGACGACCAGCAAGAAAAAATTCGTGTTGATGCCATCCACAACGAACGCGGTTTCCGTAAACTTCGCGAAAACCTGGCGGGGCAATATAATCTGGGTAACCGTGAACCCAACATCCAGGTTTACAATGTTGAAGTGCGTGGTGATCGCTCCCTGACCTTGCATCACTATATGCACAATCGCAGGCCGTTAGGGGAATCCACCCTGGAAGTCTTGAAACATTTGCACCGTTTGTGGGGTTTTGATGTGCATTTGCATTCTGTGGATGGCAATGAAATCAAGCAAAGTTATCACTGCCCACAGCAGTCTGCTTAAAATTTGATCAAATGATAAAGGTTTTGTACTTAAGCTCGTTAACGCGTTTTGACAAAAAATAAATTGGATTTGAACACGTCAAAAAGCAGGGACTATTTAGCTATAAAATAAAATTTGGCATATCAGAACTATTTTAGAATTAGATAGTCAACATATTCCCGGCGTTTCCGCTTTCTCTAGGCTTTGTCCCAAAGGACAGATGATAATAATCAGGATGTTTATGAATCCCAGTTTTAGTTTTCCAGGTTTATTTTTTCTGTGTTTTTCCTTCACCATTCAAGCCCGCGAAATTGCATTAACCTTTGATGACGCTCCCACACCAGACTCGGCATTAATGACCGGGGCTGAGCGCACCCAAAAATTAATTGCGGCATTAAGGCAATCCAGGGTTCCGGATGCTTTATTTTTTGTCAAGGCGGATTACATAGACCCACAAACCACACAGCGCTTGAAGCAATATACGGATGCGGGTTTTCATTTGGCGAGCCACAGTTTTACCCACCAGTCGGCTAACCAATTGGGAGCAAATGCTTACGCCGAGGATGCCTACAAAGCGCATTTGGCATTAAAGCCATTTGATAAAGTATTGAGTTTTCATCGCTTCCCTTATCTTCATTACGGCAAAGATCTCGCGGAAATCAATCATCTACAGGAGTTGTTAGGGGAACTTGGTTATAAAGATGGTTATGTAACCATTGATAATTTTGATTGGTATATCAGCGCCCTCATTTCCAAAGCTGTTGAACAAAGGCAATCCGTTAATTATGAGAAGGCCCGTGATTTTTATGTGAATAGCCTTTACGAATCAATAG
Organism: uncultured Cellvibrionaceae bacterium; assembly: GCA_965650515.1. Lineage (GTDB taxonomy): Bacteria > Pseudomonadota > Gammaproteobacteria > Pseudomonadales > Cellvibrionaceae > Cellvibrio. Next base: position 139,086 of record CBFGOY010000003.1, read on the forward strand.
AATTTTATGATGCGATTGCAAGGAAATCGTTAAAAAGGTCACCCCGGCATGTGTTATTACTGCATGAGAATGACGCGGCAGCGTTATTTGTCGGGGACCTTATCAAACACTTGCGAAGCAAAGGTTGGAAAATTATTTCACCGCAAGCAGCCTATAAAGACCCTATTGCTAAACATTTTCCGCAAGTTGTGTTTCATAAACAGGGGAGGGTGGCCGCGATTGCCAATAGCAAAGGCATTCCTGAAACTGAGTTGCGTCACTTTTCAGAAAATGAAACCTATATTAACCAGGCATTTGTAGCCGCAGGTGTTATCGAAAACCAATAAACATAAGGAATTATCGATGTTCGTTAAGAAAAAAATTTTATTATTCCTGGTATTAGCTATTACCTGTATCGTCGATTATATCCACGCGGAAGATGCCCATGGATTGCCCCCATTTGGATATCCTGAATTCGATATTATCAATATTCATGCAAGTAGCAACAACAAGGATTATGAACTTTACGTCCAGTTACCAGAATCCTATAAAAATTCAAACACGGCCTATCCGCTAATAATTGTCAATGATTCCCGCTTTGCATTCCCGATTACGAATGGTGCCATGGCATTAATGGGAAACAACGTAGTTAAAGAGGCAATTGTGGTAGGGGTTTCCTATTCCAGGGGTGATGACCGCACCATTAGCCGTACACGCGATTACACACCGACTTATTCCCCTAATGAGCCCAATGGGCATTCATCTGCAGCCCGGAAAGTTTCTGGTCACGCAAGGGAATATATGGATTTCCTGGCAGGCCAGGTAATGCCTTTCTTGGCAAAGAAATATCGTGTGGACACGAATAATAAAATATTTGTTGGTCATTCTTTCGGGGGATTATTGGGGTGTTATATCTTGGTAAACAGGCCCCAGGCGTTTGACCATTACATTATTGGTAGCCCCTCGCTTTGGTATGATGATAGGGTCATTTTTAAAATGGAGCAGGAATACGCAAAAACGCACACAGCATTAAAAGCCCACGCGATGATTTATGTGGATGATAATGATGGTAGCCTTAACGATAGGAAGATGGCGGATAACGTTCTGGAATTTGAAAAGACGCTACGCTCTCGTAAATATACAGGATTGAAGTTGCGAGTGGAGGTGATAAAAAATGAAAACCACCATAGTGTATTTCCGGGTTTATTATCGCGCGGTTTAATGGCTGCAATCCCGTTAAAGAATGAGTGATGGGTTTGGGTGGGCGCAAATCGATTTTCAGCCAGTGGAAGCCGGAGTGCAAAGCGCTCTGGTAATTCCGCTTATTCATGCGGTCGGGTCAATTCATAAACACAAATATTGACGGCTGAGGCCAGATTCAGTGATTCAATAGTGCCGCACCCATTAATGGTAAATGGCTGCGCATTTAATACCTGCAAATGCCCGCGGGGCACACCGCGGGCTTCATTGCCAAATAAATAACAATCAAACTGTTTGAAGGCAGGATCGCTTAATTTTTTGCCCTGCATATCCAATGTGGCGATAGTACCGAATCGTTCAGCCAGCATTTCCAGTGGCACATCCAACTCCAATGGTACGTGAAAAATAGCACCCATGCTGGAACGAACAACTTTGGGATTGTAGGGGTCTACCGAGCCGGGGCTGAGTAAACAACGGAAATTCCCGAACCAGGCGAGGCTGCGCAATATAGTGCCTAAATTACCGGGGTCTTGTATTTCGTATAGATAAATTATTTTTTCGGTGGTAGATGCTGCGGTATTTGCAGTTACCAGTGGTGCAATGGCAATAATTCCCTGTGGGGTTTTAGTATCCGACACTTGGGCCATTTGCTTTTCGGTAATGAGGTTTTTTTTAAACCGGCTGGGAAAGTCCTTGAACGAGTCGGTAACAAAGAGTTCGCAGTTGTTTAAAAAATGATTGGTTTCCGCGGCTTTTTCCAACTCCAGAACCAGATGCTCTCCTTCCACTAAAAAATGCCCTAATTCGCTGCGGTATTTTTTTTGGTGGAGTTTTTTTACGTCATCAAGTTTCATAGGGTTGGCTACTTTGCGAGTAAAACAGGTGGGGCAATTGTAGCACCGCTCCGGAGCCAAACAAAAAGGAAGACATTCGGGAAAACGAACGGGCAGGGAAATCACCAATCCGACCGGAAGTGCTCCGTCGGATTGGGATGTACTTGGAAATTAATTATTTAGCGGTGACCACAACATCATCAACGAATAGGTTAATACCTCCGGCAGGGCCTTCAGCATAAACGATAAGGTCATTGACAATGCAGTCAGCGGGAATGGTGAGATCACCAGCCAACAGGCTCCATTCGCCTTCTGCAACAGCGGATGTATTTGCTACCCAGCTATAGGTAGTGTCACTGCCGCAGGTTAGCTTGCGGGTAATGTTTGCCGGTGCGGTCGCGGCACCCTGGATGGTGACCGCCATGCTGACTGAATACGTCTGGCCAGGAGTTACCAGTGATTTCAAGTTGTTGTAGACCGCCGGGCCATTGCCGTTGCGATCACTTAATTTCAAACTGTAATTACCAGATTTCGCGATTTCAGTCGTGGCAGCCACAGTTCCATTCCAGGATGACCAGCCATTCACATGACCCAATTCAAAATCACCGTTGCTCACCAGATTTGCTGCGACATATTCGCGGACTGATACATCATCCAGGTAAATATCGATGCCGCCTGCGGGGCCTTCGGCATAAATTAACAGATCCGTTAATTCACATTCCGGCACATTCAAATCTCCGGATAATTCCACCCATTGCAAGTTGTTAACGGTGACCGGGTTAACCAGCCAGCTATAGGTATCTGTGCCCGCGCAGCCGATTTTGGTGGTGATATTCACATTGGCAGATTCAGCGCCGGCAATACTGGCCCATAGTTTTACCGAGTATTTACTTCCGGGTGTGACCAGGGATTGCAAACTGTAAGCAGCAGGGCCATTGCCGTTGCGATTGCTGAGTTTTAACGCATAACTGCCATAATGTGGATTCAGTGTATCGGCACTAACAGTTCCGTCCCAACTAAACCAACCGCTGCTCGAGCCGTTTTCAAAATTACCATTGTCAACCAGGTTTGGACCGAAACCGTTGCCAGTGTCAGGCGCATGGAATTTCACGGAATCCAGATTGGCGACGCCATAGACGTGGTTAAATTTGATGTAGATATCGTGCTCGCCACTGATGGTGGGCCAAGGGATAGTAATGGTTTTGGCGGTACCCCAACTTCCGCTGGTTTCCAGATTATGTTCGGCCAGGGGTGCAGCATCCAGGCTATCCAAATGGAACGAAATAGAGCCGCCACTGGCATTGCCTTTGTAATAAATGAAGGTGAGCTGGTCCCATGTCGTTTGGAAATTTACTTTTTTGAACGCGATCCAATCGCCATCGTCGGTATACGAAACCAGGTCCCCGGAAGCAATCAGGCCCTTACCCTCATCATATTCCTCAGCTTGTAATGTCAGCCCATTGGCATCACCTGACCATCCGGTTGGGATGTAATCGGGTAGGGTGCAATTGGTGTTGCCCGCAATATAACAACGCATCCATTCGAAGCCGGGGCGCAGGGTTTTATCGGTTCGAATTAAATAGGCATTTTCCCGCCACATATAACCTTGCAAATGACCCCAGTGAGTAATACCGACAACCGAGGGGTTTTCCCAGAAGATACTGAACAACTCGCGCATACGATTCGCATGTTGGGCATCGTTTTTAAAATTTAAATCGAATTCGGAAATGTAAATGGGCAAACCGGTTGCGGCGAGGACTTCCAGGTTTTTCTTCACCACATCATTTTCCGCGCGTTCCAGAAAGTGCGCTTGCAAACCGATACCGTCAATTAATCCTCGCTCTTGCAACAAGGTGATTAACGCCAGGTATTCACGGGTGAAGGATTCCATAATTAAAATCTGGTAATCATTCAAAAGTAATTGCGAATTAGGGAAATGTTCCCGCGCCATTTCAAAGGATTTGATCATCCAATCCCAGCCGGTGGTGCCGGCGCCGCCCAGCGCATTCCTGAAACCTGGGGGAGCATGAAGGGGTTCGTTTACAACGTCGATCATATCCAGGTCCGGATAACGTTGCGCAACGGCAGCCATCCATTCGTTAATTTCGTTTAATTGTTCTTCCGCGTTTAGGCTGTCCATCCAGGCCGGTGCTTGTTGACCCCAAATCAATGTATGCATCTTGAAGGGCATACCATTTGCCTTGGCAAAATTATAAGCGGTGTCCAGGTCATCCCACTTCATTTGGTTGCGTGTGCTTTCAACACTGCCCCATTTACCGGCATTGCCGGGTGTGAGTTGATTGAAATAAAGCGGAAGGTCTGCAAATTCAGCGGGTCTATCTACCGCTGAGCCGAGGAAGCGGTTTCCAATTGCCGTAAAAACACGCACTGAATTCGAACCGGTTTTGTTTCCGCTGGGGTCATAAGCCGTTGCGGTATAAACCTGGCGGCCATTAGCGGCGGCCGTTATGGGAAGCGACAGGGTAAACGGCGCGCTGGTGACCTGGCCGATGATGTTGCCGTTAACTTCGAATACCACCTTGCGTACTGCAACGTTATCCGTTGCCTGCGCGGCGAGGGTAATTTGCCCGTTGCTGGTAAATAAACTCTTGTCCGCGCTTAACGTAATGCCTGGTGCTTCGCTATCGCACTTTTTGCCATTAACGGATAAGACATAACCGGTTGCTCCGCTGTAGGTGCCGGTACCTGTATAGGTGAATTTATATTCTTTACCGATGCGTATGGTTTGGTGTTGCAACAATGGCGGCGAGGAAACCAAATAACCGCCTTCAGTGGGGTGGTATTCGGCCTGGTGACCTTTGCGGATGCTGGTATTGCCCAGGTCCAGCAATATTTGGAAGCTCTTTGCCACTTCACCGGTTTTATTTACAACAGCCGTCCAGCCTTGATAAGAGCTTGGATTGGGCATAGTGGCATGAAGCTCGGATTTCACTGTATAACCACAATCCCCCGGATTGATGGTTTGAGAATTTACACCTGAGCCAAGCGTGAGCAAGCCCACCGCGCAGGTAAGCGGAACTAATTTGACGGACATGGAGGTCTCCGATAGTTATTGATTTTTGCCGTGGAGCCAGGGTTATTTCCTTTCCCTCGGGAGTGGGAAGATTGCATAAATAACCTTATGGTCATTCATACTAGTAGGCAGGCGCTATTGAATCAATAGCACCTATAGTACTTATGGGATTAAAAACTTAGATGCCTGGTTATAGGCATTTCTGCTTAAAGTGTCATATCCGCGAGCATCGCCCTGGCAACCGCTTCGGCAACCTTAATGCCATCCACGCCTGCCGAGAGAATCCCGCCTGCATAACCGGCACCTTCACCGGCCGGAAATAACCCGCGGGTGTTAACACTTTGCAATGTTTCCTCGTCGCGTTTGATTCTCACCGGTGATGATGTACGTGTTTCAATGCCGGTAAGTATCGCGTCATCACGATCAAAACCGCGTATTTGTTTGCCAAACTCCGGCAGTGCTTCACGAATGGCTTCGATCACATAATCAGGTAAAGAGGGTGCCAGGTCACCGAGCTTAACGCCCGGTTTGTAAGACGGCATAACCTCACCGAACTTGTTTGATCGTTTGCCGCGGATAAAATCGCCCACCAGTTGGCCGGGTGCACAATAATCGCTTCCACCCAATTCGTAAGCGTGAGATTCCAACTGCTCCTGCAATTCAACACCGGCAAGGGGCCCACCCGGAAAATCCTGCTCGGGATTTATACCTACAACGATTCCCGCATTCGCATTGCGTTCATTGCGTGAATATTGACTCATACCATTTGTAACTACCCGTTGCGGTTCCGAGGTGGCTGCTACCACCGTTCCACCAGGGCACATGCAAAAACTGTAAACCGCGCGCCCGTTTTTTGCGTGATAGACAAGTTTGTAATCTGCCGCGCCCAATTCCGGATGACCTGCGTGTTTACCCAAACGCGCTTCATCAATCATTGTCTGTGGATGTTCGATGCGAAAGCCAATTGCAAAAGGTTTTGCTTCCACATAAACGCCGCGGTCATAAAGTTTGCGGAAAGTGTCGCGCGAACTGTGGCCGAGGGCGAGAACCACATAGCGGCTGCGCAGTGTGTCGCCATTGGCAAGTACAACACCCTGGATGCGTCCGTCTTCAATCAGGAAGTCTTCCGCTTTATGTTCGAAGCGCACCTCACCGCCCAATGATTTAATTTCCTCACGCATGGTGGAAACCACACCGGTTAAACGAAAGGTACCTATGTGTGGTTTGCTCACATACATAATTTCTTCCGGTGCACCGGCGCGAACAAATTCATGCATAACCTTGCGGCCGTAAAACTTTGGATCTTTGATCTGGCTGTAGAGTTTTCCATCGGAAAACAGGCCGGCCCCGCCTTCGCCGAATTGCACATTGGATTCCGGTGTTAATATTTTTTTTCGCCACAGCGCCCAGGTGTCTTTAGTGCGCTTGCGTACATCTTTGCCTCGCTCCAGCACAATAGGCTTAAACCCCATTTGCGCCAGCATCAGCGCCGCGAATAACCCGCAGGGACCAAAACCGATTACCAATGGGCGTTCGGTTAAATTTTCCGGCGCATGGGCTACAGGGTAATAATTGGTGTCAGGCGCGGGACGGATATGTTTATCATCCGCCAAACGTTGCAAAATTTTGGTTTCATTGCGCACATTCACATCAATGATGTACACAAACGTAATCGCGCTGTGTTTTTTACGTGCATCATAACTGCGTTTAAAAACGGTGAAATCGAGCAAATCCGCGTCGGATATTTTAAGCCGTTTAACGATGGCTTTGCGCAGGTCTTCATAGGGATGGTCCAGCGGGAGCTGGAGTTCGGTAATGCGGATCATAAAAGCTCCTGGCCGGTGGCTCCGGCAAAGGGAAATGAAAGCGCGCATTTTACGTGGGATGAACCTATCTATCCATCCACGTTTGCGTGCGCTTAAGGGCAATTCCTGTCGCCGGGTGCCAGCGCATTTTTGTTTTATCCCCAGCAAACCCTTACAATGCCGGTGTTTTTCGCATTCCTATCGAGTTTTTACCCCATGGCCAGATCCAAAAGCAGCAATCGTTGGTTGGACGAACACGTTAATGATCCTTATGTTAAAAAAGCGCAAGTTGATGGTTATCGCGCGCGCGCCGCTTATAAGCTGATTGAACTCAACGACAAGGACAAGCTGATTCGTCCCGGTATGTTGGTGGTGGATTTGGGCTCCGCTCCTGGCAGTTGGTCGCAAATTGCCGGCCGGTTGGTCGGTGTGAAGGGCAGGGTAATTGCTTCGGATATCCTGCCCATGGATCCATTGGAACATGTGGATTTTATTCAGGGAGACTTTACCGGGGAATCGGTCTTTAACCAAATTATGGAAAAGCTCGGGGAGCGCAAGGCCGATGTTGTAATTTCCGATATGGCGCCCAACATTAGCGGTGTAGATGCAGTGGATCAGGCATCATCCATTTACCTGGTTGAGCTTGCACTGGATATGGCGCGCCGCGTGTTGAAACCTAAAGGTGATTTTGTTGCGAAAGTATTCCAGGGTGAAGGCAGTGATGATTACATTAAAGAAGTTCGCGCCTCGTTCGAAAAAGTCATGATTCGCAAACCCGATGCTTCCCGTCCCCGCTCGCGCGAGGTTTATGTGGTGGCCAAGGGTTTTAAAGCGAATTAACAAAGTGATGTTTAGGACAGGATTTGAATGCGCCAACAGATTGAGTGTAAAAGCCAGGAGTAGCGGTTCGAGGCAGATTCGCTAAACGCGAAACGCGTCTTATATAGGCTGCTGGCAGTTACACCCAATGTGTTGGCGCACTCATATGATTCTTATGCGGCGGAGCGTTTTTTATAAGCCCATTGTTGGAATGAAATACTTTCATCCAATGCGTCATACCACCCGTCCCACCACTCAATAAGATATTGTTTCCTCTCTTCGTTTGTTGCATTTTTTATCCAGCACGAAAATCCGGCGTCCAGGCTTGGAGCATTAATCCCTACGATTTTGGCCCATTTTCCCAGCTCTTTTGGAGTCATTATTCGCTACCTCTTCTTCGTATTATGCAAACAAATTAGTGCTGCACTCATTAAGCAACCGTTATGCCATGTTTAATACGAGGCCATATACAACTTAAATTGGCTTGTTTGAGCCAATTTAAACGCAGTAGTCATTATTTACCTAAACAACAGCTCCCAAAATTGGCAACCGGTTTGTAAAAAATATCTCGTGCTTGTTCAGAGGAGGATAAAAGATGACGGATATTTATTTATCGAACAGCAGCTTATAAATCGATGAAGATTTATTTCAACAATCGATTTCAATCGCCATGGACTTTTCGGTTAAAAAAATCGGCTCTATCGAGCCGATTTCCAGACTTTTGTGACAGGGTTGAAACTTGTGATGACTGAGTTAAAACTTATAATTTGCACTCACAGTAAAATTTGCCGGCGCGCTGTAGTAACCCACGTTATACAATGACGTCAGGTACTTTTCATCAGTAACGTTATTAACATTAAGTTGCAAATCCAATGCGTCGCTAACATCCCAGGACGCAAATATGTTGAGGGTGGTATAGCTTGATTGCTTAAGCACAGTGCCATCTTTGGCAATATCCGATTGATATTTGGCGGCTACACCCAGGCGCACTGCGGGGTAAGCGGGTAGGTTTGATGAATAAGCCAGATTGATCGTTTCGCGCGGAACCCATTTATAAATGGATTTACCATCTTCGCCTTCAAGCGCTAATGACGTCAGACCTAAAACAAGCTGGTCGTATTCAGTTAATTGGCCAACCAATTCCAGTTCTGTTCCCTCGGAATAAACATCAACGCCGGTGTAGTAATACTGGCCCCTGCTGTTAACGCCGGCATAGGTGCCCAGGTCTTTCTGGTCCGCTTTAAAACGGGCCAGGGTCGCCATAAAACTTTCACTGATTTCCCAGCGGATTCCCGCTTCATAATTTACCCCTTGGGATGGATCGAGATATTGCTCTTCGATGTCTTTTTGATCTTGGGGCTGGTAGATATCGGAGTAACTGGCGTACAGCAAAACATCGTTGGTGATATCGTAAGTAATACCTACATATGGGCTCAACTCACGTTCCGTTTGATCAAATGGAACACCATAACTATGGCCATCGCGGATATATTCTGCGTGGTTAAAACCGACAATAGTAGTAAGTGAATCGGTGAGTTCCAGCTTCATGGAACCATAAATGCGTTCCAGATCTTGAAAGGTGGAGCTTTGCAATACTTTCACGCCCCATACCGGTTCTGGAATTGCATTGCCCTCATAAGGGAAGGGCGGTAAAAAGCCGGCAGCAGGTTCGGTTGCCGCATGTGGACGCTGGTACGAATGGTATTCGTTTTCGCTGTAGCTGTAACCTAAAACTAATTGGTGTTCGCGGCCCCACAAATCGAATTGGCCATTTAACGATAAATCCATCAGGTCTTCTTTGGTTTCATCGGGCCAATTGCCCGGCCACCCCATTAATCCGAGGCCGGTCTCCTTATCAATGGTGCCAATCACGTAAAACAATTTATCTTCGTTTTTTGATTCGCGATGGTTGTAGGTTAATTTGGTATTCCAGTTGGCAGAAAAATTATAGATATATTCTACGAACGCGCTGTCATTACGTGTGTCCCACATGGTCCAGTCTTGCGCGGTGGATGTGCCGCGTGGGAATTCCGCCTGGGTGCCATCGGAATAATCCAATACCAATGCGCCCCACATATTGCCTTGTGACTCATTTTTTTGGTTCGAATAACCGGCAGCCAGGGTAGAGTTTTCGGTGAGTTGGCCATCCACAACGCCGTATACAAAAACGCGATCATTTTCGTAACCGCGCAAGTAGGAATCTTTATCTTCCGCTGCAACAACCACGCGGCCAGCCCAATCGCCGGATTCAGTGAGGGGCGTTGAGTAGTCCGCCTGTACGCGTCTGAAATCAAAAGAACCTGCACTGAAGCCCAGGCTACCTTCCTGTTCGTTGGTTGGGCGTTTGCGCACGTAGTTGATGGTGCCGGATGAATTGCCGACCCCGGTTAACAATCCATTTGCACCGCGAATTACTTCCAGCTTTTCGTAGGCAAAGGTATCCATTTCGCCGGTAACTATGCCCCAACTGTTAGGCATACCCACACCATCGACCTGGGTATTTTTAATTTCAAAACCGCGCGCCATGTAATTGGTGCGGTTTGTTTCCCAGGCTTCTACCTGGATACCCGTAGCCAGCTTTAAGGCATCGTTTAAATTGTTGGTGGCAAAATCATTCATAAACTCACGTGATATCACACTGATTGATTGCGGCGTTTCCTTTAGCGTTAAATCCAGGCCAGTCGCTCCCTTGCTGGTACGGTTATTGCGAACACCGGTTATAAAAACTTCTTCAATTGCATATTCAGCTTTTTTTGGCGGTTTGGTGTTTTTGGTTTGTTGTGCCTGGGCTGTAAAGCTGATGGCGAAAAACAAGGGCGAAAGTAAAAACGGATTTACGCGCATGGATGTTCTCTAATTAAGTGTGAGTGAGTGGTTAATCAATAATGATGGACGGCTCAGGAGTGGCATCATGCTGCTCGCTGACGGGAATAAATTTTCGTTGTATTGCTAGCCCCAACGCCAGGAAGGTGATTGTGATGGTTAGCAAACTATTAATTAATAAACTGGCTCCGCTAAATGCATATACGCCGTTTGTCACGCAATGCAGGATTAAAATAAACACCAGCAGGCTTATGAGTAAAACCCGCAAGACTAATGAAACCTGATGGCGATCTTTTAACGCCAGTGAAACAAAAACCAACATTAGACTGCCAAACCAAAACAGGATGACTGGTTGTACGGGTAGCCAAAAGTCCATTAACAAACTGAACGCAATAGCGTTGGGGAAACCCCATACCACACCCAACCAGGCGCGTTCCAATGCTGGATATGAAATGCCGGCTTGTTGTTGGCGGCGGAACCAGATATTCATGCCGGTAGTGCACATGAAACACATACCAAGGCCAAGTAATGCGTAGAGAATTTTTACTGGCAGTCCGCCAAAATGGCCAAAGTGCAAGCGGTAAGTGGAAGCATAAATTTGCATACCCGGGTCGCCATCGGACCAACCCAGGCGTTTGGTTTGTTCCCCTTGCGGATTAAATTGGAACGCTTCATACCACACCAGGCGGTCTGGCAAGTAAGTACCCATTTCCATCGTTTGTGCAGTGGTTTCGGGGTAATGAATACTGAAATAGTAGGGCAGCAGGTTGGCATGTTCATGCGCAAATTTCTCCATGATGGGGGCAACATCCATGAAGGGCGCGGCTACATTGGTGGGCTCCGGGTGTGGCAAATAAATGTCATTGGCAATCCTGGTGGTGTCGCCTTTATAAAATGTGCTGGCAAATGCGAACAGCAATATTTGTGATAACCCAATCAAGGCTCCCGTGGTGGCAATGACAAGGACGAAGGGCGCACTCCACACGCCGATGCGATTGTGCAAATCGACTTGCTGTTGGCGTTGGCCGCGCTTCACCCGCAAGGAAAAAGCATTTTTAAAAATCGTCGGGTGGGCAGCTATACCGCTGATTAGCATACCAACCAGAATCATTCCGATCACACCGACTATCACCATTCCCCAAATACCGGGAATAGTGAGTGCGTAATGCAGCTTTACTAAAAAGTGTGTCCATTCATGATCCACTTTTTTATCGAGCGAACCATCGGGATTCACAAAAAACTGGGCTTCAATATTTTCACCATGGCCGCCGACATAAAAGCGCGGCATTTCTACCGTGGGCAGGCCTACCCAAATATCCTCGAAGGGTTTTGCCGTCGGATTATTTTCTTTATGCCATAGCAATAAATTTTCCAACGCTGTTTGCACTACATCGGGCTTTGCTTCCAGAGTTTCCCGGATGCCGGCTTGCTCCCAGCGTTCAAAATCCGGGAAAAAAACTGAAATAACACCGGTGATACACACCAAATAAAGTAATGCGGCAATAAATAACCCAAACCCCGAATGAACTCGCAGGTTGGTGCGGACTGTATCGGATGACAATTTGAAAAAGCTGGCCACGGTTGATGTCTCTATCGTTTTAATTAAGCGAATGGAAAAATTTAAAAGAAAGCCGGTGTGAACAATAAACTTCCCAATGTTATTCCGACAAAATAAATAGCGGGTTTAATGAGCGAGCTTTTGGCTTTACTCCATACCATGAATGCAGGCCAGAGAAGTATCACCAGTAGAGAGGAATAAACCGTCCTGTTCACCACGCTGGTATCCAGCACCGAAAAAAGGACGAGCCCCACGCCGACGGCCGCAGCGAAAGAAAGCGCCCCGATGACCAAAACTTGTATCAATAATTGGCCGGTTTGGTTTGCTCGCGTACGCAAACCTGTTTTTTCACGGGTGGGGTTGGATTCCCGCGAGGCTTTTGGGCGCCCGAGTGAATTCCAATCTCGCCATGGGGTAATCATGCCAATCCATAACAAGGCAAGGAACCCCGGAAGTATGGCCGCAATTGCCCATCCACGATCAAACCCCAGGGCCAATCCCAACGGCCAATGGACTAACAGCAGCGCAATCCACCCCAGGCTCACCAACTGCCACTGGCGCTGGGGCCGCTGCCATGCGCGATACAGCAACATAATCGCGCCGAGCAAAACAACCAGGCCCAGCAATAGCGGCCAGGGTTTAACAGTCGATAGGAACCATGAATTCATTAGCTGATCCTCCGTATACACACCAAAGCTGGTGGCAAATAACGTCAATTGCGAGCAATTATCATTTGCGTGGAGGTGGGAGTCAATGAAAATGACACCTAAACGAAAATAATTCTTAAGGAGGGGCGAGCTTGGCGAAATTGGAATGGAAATGAAGTCCGATAAAACAAACCCGGCATATGCCGGGTTTGTTTCTGGAGTTTATTTTTTTGTTTGATGCTCTTTTACATATTTCATAATGTTCACAAAAGTATCAGTCCAGTAAATATCTTTATTATCAGCGAGATATTTCAATAACTCTTCATGGGCCTCCCTGGAGACGCTCAAGTGCTCACCACCGATGCCATGGAAGGTAAAATTGGCCATGGTTCCTTTTGCGGCTGCCTCTTTAACCACGGCAATTAATTGTGCCCCGGAGACATTCGTCGGGAAGTCCACACCTACACGATAGGGGTCCAGGGTCACCATATCGGGAGTTACCCCGCCACTTTGACCTTTGATCGCGACAAATTCACTCTTGAGGCCGTCTACATAATTCGCACCCCCGGCGTTCAAGTCGATGCAGGGCGGGGTGTAGGTACGCTCGGTTTTTCCGTCAATAGCGTGCAGGAAGGAATTGGTTACTTTTACCTGATCCTGCATTTGGATAACGCTGACTTTATCCAGGTCGCGATCTGCGGGAACCCAATCCCGGCCGGGCGCACTTTTGGAACATTGGTGGAAAATACTGTGATTACCCAGTTCATGCCCTTGTTTGGCGGCCTTGCGCCATTCATCCACCCGGGTATTCAGGGTAGGGCTGACCACATTCAGGTAAAAGGTTCCTTTAAGTTTGTACTTGTTGAGCGCCGGAATGGCATTATCCAGTTGGCTATCGAGGGCGTCATCATAAGCCAGGTTGACGGCAGCTTTGGCGCCGTGTGGCCATTTGAAATGACCATCGGCAGAAACCGGGGCATTTACGCCCAACAGCAGGCCCATTGCCAGGGAAAGGATTTTGAAATTCATAAGCGTTAACCCGTTGGCGGTTATTGTTGTGTTGGAATTAGGATACTAGTCAACCCTGTGAACCCCGGCCAGTCGCTTTTCAAAAATTAAATAATTCCTGCCGGTGTGACCCACAAAGCTCTCTGCCTCAATAGATGCTATGTAAAGCCAGGTGGACTATAACGCCTGGTGATTAGATCGGGAAGTAGCCAGGCGAAACGAGCAAGCGCAGGGATACAGCTAAAGAAAGGGTCGTGAGGATATAGATTAGCACCCATGAAGCCGTGTCTGATTTCACTAAATGTTGTAACCGAAGCGTGAAAAATTCCGGTAACTTTAAATGTGAGCGGGTAGCGTGTAAATACGTGCGGGTAAAGTGTTTCATCATCTTGCTCCCTTGTTCATTCCTTGTTAATACTGCGAAGCCCATGCTCCCCATGGCAACCAATCTCATTGCTTGAAAATCATTTTATGCAAATTTTCCAATCAAAACTGTATTCCGTTACACATAACGCCTGTGAGAAATTCACGAAAATTTATGTGATTGATTGGCGCGCCAACAAATTGGACTACACTGAAAACGAAAGGTGATTGTAAACCTACTGAGGTGATTATGTATTTGAAACAATTGGTAGAACATTGGGAAACCCATGCAAATGGCGATTTAACCAAAGAAACCTATCAAGTGCGATTAACGGTTGAGGATGCCGCCAAGTTGGATGCACTCGCGGAAATGTATCCGAAACGCTCCCGGGAACAAATTATCAGTGAGTTATTATCCGCTGCGCTGGGGCAACTGGAGGCAAGTTTCCCTTATATTCAAGGCACTAAAGTCGTTGCGACCGACGAAATGGGCGATGCAATTTATGAAGATGTAGGTCCGACCCCACGTTATCTGGCATTGGCTAAAAAATATTTGGCGCAGCGCAACGTTAAATAATTTTCCCGGCGCCAGGTTACCTTGGGATGGGTAATTCCAATTATTTCCACAGTTTATTTAGGCTGCACTTCTTTGGCCGCCTCGCTGCTTACTTTCAGGATTTTTTGGGCGAGGCTCTTGTCAGTCAGGCTGCGCGCCAATGCCATACCGCCAATCATAATGATGGATTGCAATAAGACCTGATCCTCTTTGTCGTTATTTTTTGAAGCCTTGTTTAAATGGTTGGTAAACCCTTTAAAAAGCCGGGTGTAGATATGTTTAACCCTTTCATCATCATGGGCAACCTCGCTAACCAGGGACGCCAGGGGACAGCGAACATCGGTGGAGTATAAATGTTCTTCGCTTAAATAATTTTCAATGATTTGATTGATGTCGGTAGCGCTTTCATTGAAACGTTGCGCGGCAGCGACCCCCGCACTCAGGATGGTTTCTTCATATAAATCTATTTTGGAATTGAAATGCGCATAAAAGGCGCCGCGCGTTAAACCTGCTGCCAGCATTACCTCATCTATTCCAACCTGATTAAAGCCCTTACGGGTAAATAAATCCGCAGCGGCGACAAGGATACGCTGCCGTGACTCCGCTTTATGTGATTCTTTCCAGGCCATTATTTGCTCCGGTTTTAAAATATGTTCTTGATCATATTATAGGGGCGGTCGATGATTGCCAAGGCCGGCCACGCATTAACCTGATTGCAATGCTTAAATATTTAAATCATGGAGTACCTTATGAGTCATCAAGTACACATTGTTGGAGTGCAATTTAGCGCTTTTACGCGGGCTGTACAGTTTTGCTGCGAGGAAATTGGTTTGGAATATAGTCTCGGGCCCATTGTGAATGGACATGAATATGCGTTGCGCGGTCCGGCATTAAGAAGTATTAACCCGTTTGGCAAGGTGCCCGTACTGCTCGATGGCGAATACACATTATATGAGACACAAACAATCTGCCGTTACCTTGATAATGTCTATAACCAGTCGCGCTTACAGCCGCAGGAAGCCAGGCAGAGGGCCCTGGTCGATCAGTGGTGTGCGGCGATTACCGCTTATGTGGATAAAGCGATAGTACGCAATTTCTTGCTTGAATATTTATTTCCCAAAGGTGAAAACGGCAGCGTGCGTGAAGATATGGTTGCAGCCGCAATTCCAAAGGTTATCAATATTGTGGAAATTCTCGAGCAACAATTGGGTGAGCGGGATTTCCTGGTCGGGGATCAGTTTACCCTGGCGGATGTCATGTTGGCGCCGATGGCAAATTACCTTGTCACAGGGCCCCGGCATGCGGATTTGGTTAAGCAGGATAGTGCAGTGCGTCGTTACGCCGATCGAATGCTGGCTCGATCCGCAACGAAAGCTGTGTTTATTCCGGCAGTGAAATGATACAAAAAAACAAACCCGGCTAATTGCCGGGTTCTGTTACAAATCCCAGCTTTAAGATACCGGCCCGTTGTACCGCCGCCATGGTTTTCATGACATGTTCATAGGCAGCGGCTTTGTCTCCGCGAATATGGACTTCCGGCTGGGGTTGTTTGCCGGCCTCAAGGCCCAAGCGCACTTCCAGTTCATCAAACGTGATTGCGGTTTCGTTCCAGAATACGGTGCCTTCCGCATTGACCGAGAGGTTCACTGTTTCCGGTTTCACTTGGTTCGGTGTGTTGTCTTCACGGGGTAAATCCACTTTTACCGAGTGGGTTAATACCGGCACTGTAATAATAAAAATAATCAACAAAACCAACATGACGTCCACCAGGGGCGTCATGTTGATTTCATTCATGACTTCGGTTTCGTCGTCGAGTCCACCACCAAAGGCCATGGCTTAGCCCTCTTTGCGCGGGGTGAGTTTGGTAATGGTGTTTTTATTTTGCATCGGGCTACCGGTAATGAAATAGGCGTGCAACTGGTGTGCAAACCGGTTCAATTTGTTAAGTACCCCTTTGTTAGCGCGGGTGAGGGCGTTGTAACCCAGTACCGCCGGAATGGCCACCGCCAAACCAAAGGCCGTCATGATCAGGGCTTCACCCACAGGGCCTGCTACTTTATCGATACTTGCTTGCCCGCTTACACCAATACCGACCAGCGCGTGGTAAATCCCCCAGACGGTACCGAACAATCCCACAAAAGGGGCTGTAGAACCGACAGACGCCAGTATGGCGAGGCCGCGTTGCAAACGTTCGGCACTTTCATCAATGGAGCCGCGCAAGCAGGCGGTTAACCATTCGGCGAGGGGTAAGTGGCCATGCAGATCGGTTTTGTGATTGCTGTGATGATCAAGCGCGGCCTGGCCTTCTTCTGCCAAATGGCGAAATGGTGTGGCGCGATCTTCCCCCAGGGTACGCAAACCTTCGGCAAAGCTTTGGGCGTGCCAGAAATCGTGCAAGCCCTGTTCGGATTTGCGCAAACGCAATAAGCCCCAGGCGCGCACAACTATTACCCACCAACTGGCGATGGACATAACCAGCAAGATTACTGCCACGCTTTTAATTAAAAAATCGCCTTGCGTCCAAAGGGCCGCAATCCCGTAGGGTGATTCCATAACAACCTCGTTGTTTGTGCCTGCGAAAAATGTAGGTTAAATAAATTATCGTTTTTTATTTAAATTGAATTCAAAATCAATTTCATACCAATAGTCAATTGCAATCCCCGCCTGGCTGGCGGGAACAAATTTCCAGCGGCGAATGGCGTTTACCGCCGCATCGTCCAGGCGCTTGTAACCGGTCGAGTTTTTTACCCTTATATCCCCCACAGTACCGTCGGCTTTCACCAGTAACGCTAAAGTAACAGTGCCTTTTTCACCCAGCCGCCGCGACAGTTTTGGATATGCCGGTGCAGGGTTATTTAACTCGCTGGCTTCCGCACTTGGCGGTACCACCGGTGCTGGCTGCGGTTCAGCCTGTTGCTGCGGCTGAGGGCTTGGCTCGACTGGCGGCGGTGGGGGCGGCTCCGGGGCCTTTACCGCCCGCTCCGATGGTGGAGCCTTGGGCAAGGGCTTGGGTTTTGGTACCGGCTTCGGCTCCGGTGGCGGAGGTGGGGGCGGTTCGGGGGGCGGTGGTGGCGGTAGTTGCTCCGGCGCCGCCATTACAATGACCCCCTGGATGGTCGGCGTCGCGATTTCAATCGGCTTTGGTTTCGATGGCGCCATAACCACCGCAGCCAGGACACTAACATGCAGGCTTGTCACTAACAGCAGTGAAGTAATGGAAATCTGTCTGGATTGCATGCTGCGGATAAAGCCGAATCGAAGGAATATTGAAAAGTGTGCCAATGATAATTCTTCTCATTGGCAAATGCAATTAACTTCTTGAGCGTGCATGACCTGTTTATTTTTTGAATAGGGAATTTTCAATCATCGACAGTAAATGTTGATATCCAGGGGCCAAACCTGGCCTGATTTGGCGTGAGTCTATGTAAAAGGGGGTGCGTTTGCCGTGATATTCGATCATCGGGCCAATTGGTTGGAAGTGAATACCGATGAAGTGGAGGCTGCGTGCGAGGCGCGGTTCCATCATCACGAAAGTATGGTACCGGCGTGTTTTATAGGTCATGGCGATGGCGGCGAGATAGAGGCTGATCGCTATATAAGGAAAAAAGCGCAGCTCCTGGGCGGAAAATGTCGCTTCGTTAATGACCCCGTTGGCCCCTCCTTCGAACTGGTCGATCTGGCGTTTACG
Organism: uncultured Cellvibrionaceae bacterium; assembly: GCA_965650515.1. Taxonomy (GTDB): domain Bacteria; phylum Pseudomonadota; class Gammaproteobacteria; order Pseudomonadales; family Cellvibrionaceae; genus Cellvibrio. Next base: position 157,399 of record CBFGOY010000003.1, read on the forward strand.
AAAGGCGGCGGGTACGGCGAGGCGGGATATCTCGCAAATTTCCCAAGGCAGGAACCGCGCAGGATGCAGGTTGGGATGGGTCAGCGCATGGTTGCAAAAGTGCTGGATAGGCAGCTTTTCCGCCGGACTGTTGCTGGTGATCAGCCGCAATGTACCCGCCAGGCTTCGCGACCTCAGGTGGCGGATGCAACAATGGATTGATTGTCCATCAAATTCGTCAGTTTCTATTTGTTCTGGTTTCTCCTCTTCAAAATGCAGTTCTTCGCAATACACCTGATGCCGCAACGTATATACCTCATGCTTTAACCTGTCATCAGATGCTATTTCAGGTTGCAGGTATTGGGAGAAGTGACGGGCGATGATTAACGCTTCGTCGCTGGCCAGTTGCGATCGGGATAGGGGGTGTTTGATGGATGGCGACAGGAAATTGGATTGGGCTTTCATGGTCCGTCCTGATTCTAATAGGGATTCACACGCAAATTCCTGTCTCAGTCTAGTTGCGTGACACGATCATCGGCGGATCGTTTCCTTCTATAAAAAATCCCGCTTACTTCAACAGATTACATTTACCTTCATAAGGCTTTGCCTTCTACATCAAGATGTTATACTCGCCGTCCCTTATTGATGAAGTCCATAGGAATTCATGGAAATTTTTATATTGCTGGGTTTGATTTTGTTGAATGGCCTATTTGCCATGTCTGAAATCGCCATTGTGACTGCTAAAAAATCCCGCCTTCAAATCCTTGCCGATAAAGGCAGCAGCTCGGCGCACATAGCATTGAAACTAGCCGAGGACCCTACCCAGTTCCTCTCCACTGTGCAGATCGGCATTACTTCCATTGGTATCATGAACGGTATTTTCGGCGAGTCGATCCTGGCCGAACCCTTCGCGCTTTGGTTGCAAACCTTTGGTGTACCGGTAAGTTTCAGCGACAACTTCGCCACCATCCTGGTAGTTGTGGTGGTCACTTATTTATCCATCGTGGTTGGCGAACTGGTGCCCAAGCGTATCGGGCAGCTTAGCTCGGAGCGCATTGCTTGTATTGTGGCTAAGCCCATGCAATTACTCGCCGTTTGTACCAAGCCGTTTGTGCATTTGTTATCGACCTCAACCCGGGCGCTGATGCGTTTGCTGGGCTTTCACCACAACCAATCACAGCAGGTTACGGAAGAGGATATCCATGCGATCCTCGATGAAGGGTCCAGCACCGGTATCCTTGAGCAGCAGGAACACACTATGGTGAAAAATGTGCTGCGTTTGGAAGATCGCAGCATAGTGTCATTGATGGTGCCGCGATCAGATATGGTGTACCTGGATACCGCCCTATCAGTCGAGGAAAATTATCAACGCGTCATGCAATCACCCCATTCCCGTTTTCCGGTATGTACCAAACAAAACGATAATCTGGTCGGCGTAATCAATGCGAAAGAATTGTTGGCCGCTGCAATCCGGGGCGATAAAGTGAGCCTCGCTGAACTTGCCAAGCCCTGCCAGGCGGTGCCTGAAACGCTAACGGCAATGGAGTTACTGGATTTTTTCCGTCGCTCACGCACGCAAATGGTTTTTGTTGTCGATGAATATGGCGAATTGCGCGGCTTGGTTACCTTGCAAGATTTATTGGGAGCCTTGACTGGTGAATTTATCGGTGAAGAAGGCGAGGACGCTTATATAGTTCGCCGCGATGACGGTTCGTTGCTATTGGACGGCATGCTTTCGATTGTGGATTTCAAAGACTGCCTGCATATTGAGGATTTGCCGGAGGAAGGTAGTTATCAAACACTTAATGGCTTAATGATGCTGGTTATGGGCCGTGTGCCCGCTGCGGGCGATAAACTCCAATTGAAAGGATGGGAATTTGAAATCGTCGATATGGATGGGCGCCGCGTTGATAAGGTATTGGCCAGCCAATTAATCAGTGAAGAGTAACAATAATAATTGGGAGGGCGGGGCTCATGGTGTCGCCTGATAACCCCTTGTTTTGCCTTGCTTGCGTTGCCCAACTGCTTTCCGGTGTTTAATCTGTCGCCTAAGTTTTCTGTGATGCTGGTCACGTGTTGTAGATAATGTTTTGTATTATCAGTTAAATGATGTGTTTTTATCCGCAGAAAGCCTTGATGTTTAAATCTGCTGCTAGAATTTCACAGAGAATTCACAGGAGATTCAGGTGTGGGGCCGTTAGAAACTTTACTGTGGGTATATCCCCTGTTGCTCTTGCTGAATGGCTTTATCGCGGTTGCGCTTTGGACTATTTACCGTAAATCTATTTTTGGTTTGCTGGTGGGAGTCTGGGCCAGCACCCTGGTTAATTTTTCCCTGCAAGGGGCTTTCCTTGAATCTTCCCTGGCCAGTGTCCTGGGGTTTTCGACTTATATCGTGACCGCCTGGTTTTTATGTAAAATCCTGTGCACCATCACCCATCAACTATTTTCCTTTCGTTCTTATTGGGGGATTTACCTGCTCGCGTTATTCACCAGCGTAGCGGTCCACTACTTCGATGTCGGATTTCCGTGGGTAGCATTGCCCGTTGCAATAGCTGTCGCAATACCGCAAATTAAATTTGCTTTCCTAACCCTCATGAACAGCCAATTGCAAAGCCTTGTGCGTATTTTTGCGATTGTATTGCTGATCAATGGCTTGCATTTTATTGATTATCCCTTTTTACGCCCCATTCCCGAAGCGGCAATATTCGGGTATAGCCTGGTAATCGCAACAAGTATGTTGTTTGGGGTGTTATTACCTTGCGTTATTAATAATTTTCTAGCCGATGAATTGAACCGGCAATTACGTGATGAGGTGGTTAGCCATCAAAAAACCGCACTTGAACTTGAGCAGGCGTTAGTTGTCACCGAGCAATCTTCCCGTGCCAAAACTGTTTTCCTGGCAAACGTTAGCCATCATTTGCGCACACCTATTAACGGCATTATGGGATTAAATGATTTGCTGCTCGAATCACATCTGGATTCCGTTCAGCGAAACCTGGTGCAGCAAGTACATGCGTCCAGTAATGAATTATTGAACATGGTTGATAATGTATTAACCATTTCACTGCTGGAGTCAGAAAAGGTAAAACTTTATCCCAAGGCGCTAAGCCTCCAGCAAATTATTAACGATATCTTTGATTATTATGCCCATTACGCACCCCAAGGGTTGCGCTTGATCAATCAGCCGAACGCAAGTCACCAGCAATGGGTTTATGCGGACGCACTGAAAATCCGGCAGATTTGTTTAAACCTTATTGATAACGCGTTAAGGCACAGCGCGGGCACTCGCGCTACATTGAGCATAAAACTGGATACCGACGACTCGAATGATCCATATTCGAATCTCCAAATCAGGGTGAGTGATGATGGGGTAGGTGTTTCAGCGGAGCGCCTGGCTGCTTTGCGTTTGCCCTTTAAACAGGATGTGCAATCGATCCATTGTGGGATGGGGTTGGGTTTAAGTATCGTCCGCGAGCTGGTCGCACTGATGTCCGGCCAGTTAAGCCTTGAGTCAACGCCCGGCCATGGTTTCAGCGCGTGTTGCCAAATACCTGTCAAGCTCCTGCAGGGTGAACATGTAACACCTTCCGCTGCTGCGCTTTCAGCAAGTGACTCATCTGAACCATCAACAATGGAAAATAAAAGCCACACACCCGAGGGAAAAACCGCAGCGCAATCCTCGCTGCGTGAAGGACGCTCATTGGTTTTGGTGGTAGAGGATAACCTCGTTAACCGCATGGTGATAAGCGGTATGTTAAAAAAACTCGCTATCGATTTTTGCATGGCGGAAGATGGCGCCCAGGCGATGGACCTTTATTACAAACACCAGGCGCAACTCGCATGTATATTGATGGATGTGCAATTGCCTGATGCGAATGGGCTGGACTTGGTTGAAAAAATTCGTAAGCAAGGTGATCAGGTTCCGGTATTGGTCATCAGCGCGTTTACTTTTGGCGATGACGAAGCCCGCGCTATAAATGTGGGTGCGGATGCTTATTTACGTAAGCCGTACCATTTTGATGAATTCAAAAACGCCCTGGATGATTTGGGCATTCCTGTCAGCAAATTGCTTCACTAATATTCAAATAAACGCCAAGTTGGAGAGAGTCTTGCAGTAAAAAAGTGCGTCACAAGAAAATACGCCCTTAATAACTGATAAGAGGTGCTCCAATGAATACTATTTTCGCGTTGATTGAAAATCATAAACAGCGTTTGTTTGATCATTCCTTTTGCCAGCGGCTGAGAAATTGCGAGTCTACCGATAAGTCCGTTTTCTTTTTCATTCCCCATATGACCTTTTTCGTGTTGGGGTTTCGTGATTTGTTGGAATACCTGCGTGTTCCCTTTCCCAGTAATTCCGCTGAGTTTATGCTTAACGAACATTGCAGCGAAGATAGCGACCACTGGTTGTGGTTTTTACAGGATTTGGAAACATTACAATTATCGCAACAAGCCTGGGGCGGGAATCATGTATCCGATACATTAAAATTAATCTGGTCACCGCAAAATGCGGCGGTTCGCCGCCAGGTTTATGACATTGTTGTAATGATAAGCAATTGTAAAAACGCGCAGGAAAAATTAATAATCGTTGAGTGCCTCGAAGCCGCCTTCGCTGCGTTTATCGAAAGCTTGAATGTATTAACAAAACGCTTGGGTACCTACCACAAACTGGTTTATTTCGGTGAGCATCATTACGATAAGGAAGCCGAACATACCATGGGCAGTTGGTTAAACACGGCGGACACCAAAAAGCAAAAATCGCGGCAGGCAAAAGGAGCGCTTCGTTATCCGGTTATGGATCAAATGATCGATGATATTTTTACCGGGTTTGAATCTGTCTTTAGTGTTTGGGAAAAAAATATGGGGAAGTCAGCCAGGAAATCGACCCGAACAGTTAAACAATTAACAAGGTAAGCAAAGATTAATAAGGTAAAAAAGGAATAAGTAAGCAAGGACTCCCGACTTTATAAACGTTTGAACTCACCGATTACAGCGCCGTGGCCGGATTTTCGGGCCCCGGTTGCTGATCCAAAGCAATTGTCTTTATCGCCTGTTAATGGTCAAATCTACATCTCAGCGGCAGTAGATTGGTTTATAACAAACGAAGTAGGCATTCATGCTCGACATTAAAACACCGGTTAAAGAAATCCAGGGTTTAGACCCGCAACACATCCCTGTGGAAATATTGTCATCCGACCAGCCCCTGGTTTTGAAAGCTATCGCAGCCCAATGGCCTTTGGTGCGCGCGGGTGTTGAATCGCCGGTAACGGCGATCAATTACCTGAAGTCATTTTATGAGGATAAAACCGTAGGTACTTTTTTCGGTAGTCCCGAAAATGAGGGTTTTTATTTTTACAACCCGGACATGAGTGCGCTCAACTACCGCAGCGAGCGGGTGCGCCTGGATGATGTGCTGGGGCAGCTCGAGGCGTATCTGGACCACCCGAAACCGCCGACATTTTACGTTGGTTCCACTACTGTGGATGTATGCCTGCCGGGCTTACGTGCGCAGGGCAATGATATTCCCCTGCCATTTGACGATGCGCTGGTCAGTATCTGGATTGGCAATAAATCCCGTATCGCCTGCCATTACGATGCACCGGATAACCTGGCATGCAGTATCGTCGGCAAGCGCCGTTTTACAGTGTTTCCGCCGGAGCAGGTGGCAAATCTTTATCCCGGTCCGCTGGATTTCAATCCGGCCGGCCAGCAAATCAGCCTGGTTGATTTTAGCAATCCCGATTTCGAAAAATTCCCGCGTTTCCGGGAGGCCATGGCCGCCGGCCAGGTGGCCAATTTGGAGCCGGGCGACGCACTCTTTATCCCAGGTATGTGGTGGCACCATGTGGAAGGCTTGGGTAATTTTAATGTGTTAGTCAATTATTGGTGGCGCACAGTCCCCAAATTTATGGGGCCGGCCATTAATGTGCTTAAGCACGCAATCCTGAGCATGCGCGATTTACCGGAAAAAGAAAAAGCGGCATGGAAGTCCCTGTTCGATTTTTATATTTTCGGTGATCCGTCCAAAGCGCGTGAAAATATTCCTCCAACTGCCCAGGGTATCCTTGCTCCAATGGATGATTTGCAATCGCGGCAGTTGAGGGCCTGGTTGATCAACCGGTTAAATCGCTAAACTCCCGCTGTAGGTCGTTAAATGCGCACCGGGTTTTGCCTTAAACCCTTATAAAACTTACTTGCAGGGGCTGGCAGTGTTACCTATCATCCACGGCCACTTTCCTTCGAATTGATTGCCGGTGTCTATCTTTTGTCACGCTGGCTTGCATGTTGAGTTGATATGGTAAATCCCTGGTCCAGCTACAGACAATCCATTATTGGTGTGATGGGGCGTGACTATCACAAACTTGTCCGGCGTTTAAATGAAATTGAAAAACTGGCGCGCGCTGGCAAGCCCCACGAGCAAGCCATGGAAAGGTGGCAGCAACAACTTGCCCACTCACAAGCAGAGGTGTTGCGCCGCCAGCAACTTGTCCCTACCGACATTGATTTTCCAGCGTTACCGGTTTGTGAAAAGCGTGAGGAAATCGCGCAGGTTATTGCTGCAAACCAGGTGGTGGTTCTTGCGGGTGAAACCGGCTCGGGTAAGACCACACAAATTCCCAAAATTTGTTTAAGTATCGGTCGCGGGGTGAAAGGCTTAATCGGCCATACCCAGCCGCGCCGCATTGCCGCTAATACAGTGGCAAACCGGATTGCCGAGGAATTAAAAACTGCACTGGGTGAAAAGGTGGGTTACCAGGTCAGGTTTAGCGATCAATCCAATGAAAACACGCTAATCAAGGTAATGACGGATGGAATTTTGCTCGCCGAAATCCAGAACGATCCGTTCCTGAATAAATACGATACATTGATTATCGACGAAGCCCACGAGCGCAGTTTGAATATTGATTTTTTACTCGGTTATTTAAAACAGCTACTGCCGAAGCGCCCGGACTTAAAATTAATTATCACCTCCGCAACGATTGATCTCGAACGTTTTTCGCAGCATTTTGACAATGCACCGATCATTGAAGTATCGGGGCGTACCTATCCGGTGGAGGTTTGGTATCGCCCATTGTTTGAATTTAAAAATGATGATGGTGAGGATGCCGAACCGGATCAATATGCCGCAATAGTGGAGGCAGTCCATGAAATTGAATTGCATGAAAAAACCGGAACCGGTGTGCGCGGCGGCGATATTTTAATATTTTTAAGCGGCGAGCGTGAAATTCGTGAAGCGGCGGAGGCTTTACGCAAAGCGCAGTTTGCGCATATGGAAGTGCTGCCATTTTATGCACGTCTGAGCTTGGCCGAGCAACAGAAAGTATTTGCACCGCATACCGGTCGCCGCATAGTGTTGGCCACGAATGTGGCTGAAACCTCAATCACGGTACCAGGTATCCGGTACGTGATTGATCCGGGATTTGCCCGCATCAGTCGTTATTCTTATCGCACTAAAGTACAGCGTTTACCCATTGAGCCTGTATCCCAGGCCAGTGCCAACCAACGCAAGGGCCGTTGTGGTCGCGTGGCGGAAGGTATTTGTATTCGCCTATACAGCGAGGAGGATTTTAATTCGCGTCCTGCATTTACCGATGCGGAAATCCTGCGCACCAATCTCGCAGCGGTTATTTTACAAATGCTGCAATTGCGTATGGGTGATATCCATAAATTCCCGTTTATTGACGCACCGGATCATCGTTTAATCAGCGATGGTTTCAAATTGCTGGAAGAACTCCATGCGGTCAATTCCAGGAACCAATTGACACCTATCGGCCAGCAACTGGCGAAATTGCCAGTGGACCCGCGGCTTGCGCGCATGTTATTGGCGGCGCAAACGCAATCCTGTATTCGCGAATTGTTGATTATTGTCAGTGCGCTCTCGGTGCAAGACCCGCGCGAACGGCCTGTGGAAAAACAGCAAGCCGCTGACCAAATGCATCGTCGCTTCTGGGTAGAGCACTCGGATTTTTTAGGCTATGTCAGCCTTTGGGATTATTTTGAAACACAGCGGCAAGCGCTTTCCCAAAACCAGCTGCGCAAAGTTTGCAAAAAGGAATTCCTTTCTTATCTACGTTTGCGCGAGTGGCGCGACGTCCATCACCAGTTATGTATTGCAGTTAAGGATTTGGGGTTTCGCGCTAATACCGAGGCCGCCAATTATGAAGCGGTGCACAGGGCACTGCTTACCGGTTTGTTAGGTAATTTGGGTTTTAACCATGAAGAGCGTGAATATTTGGGCGCGCGCAATCGAAAGTTTTCGATTTTCCCTGGCTCATCGCTTGCAAAGAAAACACCCAAGTGGGTAATGGCCGCCGAGCTAATTGAAACATCTAAATTGTTTGCCCATACCCTTGCCAAAATTGAACCTGAGTGGGTGATTGCCGCGGCGGAGCACTTGATCAAGCGCCAATATTTTGAACCTCATTATGATTCGCGCTCAGGCCAGGTAATGGCCTACGAAAAAATTACGCTTTATGGCTTAACGATTGTTGAGAAAAAGTCGGTTAGCTATAGCCATACAGATCCAACACAATCGCGCGAAGTATTTATCCGTTCAGCGCTGGTGGAAGGGCAGTATGCGCAGCATCCCAAACGCAAGCATTTGCAACAGCGCGAAGGATTTAAGGATTTTTACACGCACCAACAGCAATTGCTGTGGGAATTGGAGGAACTGGAAGCGAAATCCCGCCGTCGCGATATTGTGGTGGATGAGCAGGTTATTTTTGATTTTTACGATGAGCGGATTCCAGAGCAGGTGGTGAACCTTGCAGGGTTTGAGGCCTGGCGAAAAAAAGCGGAACAGGGAAATCCGCAACTGTTATACATTCCTCGCGAAACCCTCATGCGTCACGCGGCCGGGGATGTGACTGAAGCGCAATTTCCCAATGAATTGGAATGGCGCGGTATGGTATTCCCATTAAGTTACCATTTTGAACCGAACCATCCGTTCGATGGTGTCAGCATCCATGTACCTATGAGCATTTTGCACCAGGTTCCCGAGCAGCGCCTTGAGTGGCTGGTGCCCGGTATGCTGCGTGATAAATGTATCGGATTGATTAAATCCTTGCCTAAAAACTTGCGCAAGCATTTTGTCCCGGTACCGGATGTTGTCGATAAATTGCTCGGGGTATTAACGCCTGATAATAAATCGTTGACCGAAGCCATGGGCCTGCAATTAAAACGTTTAACCGGCGTGGATATTCCCCGGGAAGCCTGGTTGGAAGCCAATGTGGATGATTATTATCGCTTCAATGTCCATGTGGTGGATGACAAGGGGAAAATAATTGCCAGCGGTCGGGACCTGAACCTGCTGCGAGAAAAATATCGAGAAAAAGTACAACAAAATATCCAATCGGCCGCTACCGATATTGAGCGCGAGGGTATTACCGGTTGGGATTTTGATTTGTTACCGCAATCGATCCAATTACCGCGTGGCGGCATCAATATCCGCGCTTATCCCGCTTTAGTGGATCAACAAACCAGCATCGCCTTACAAGTGCTGGATAATCCTTTGCAGGCTATGGATATAACCCGGCGCGGCTTAACCCGCTTACTGTTTATATCACTTGGGCAAACGACAAAATATTTGCAAAAAGAACTGTTAAAAGGACAAGAAGTTGCGCTTACCCTGGCGGGTATCGGCAGCCGTGACCAGGTTGTTGATGATTTGATTATGGCCGCGATTAAACAATTGGCTTTACCTGACCAACAGCAATTGCCACGTACGAAACCCGTATTTGAATCAGCGCTCCAATCAATAAAGGACAAATTAATTCCTTATACGCAGGATTTAGCCAACCATTTGATTACCAGTTTGAAACTGTTGGTAGAAATAAAAAAGCAACTCAAGCAACAAAAAAATATGTTGGTGCTTGCCTATACCATCAGCGATATAAACCAGCAATTAAGCCAACTGTTTTATCCCGGCCTTGTTTACAACACGCCGCCGCAATGGTTGCAACAATATCCCAAATATATGCGGGGTATTCAGCAGCGTTTGGAAAAAGCTGCGTTGAACCCGCAAAAAGATAAATTGCAATTGGCGGAAGTTGGTCCACACTGGCAACGGTTAGTGGATTACCTGCAAAAGGAAGGTAATTATCGACTCGGCCAATTGCCGGCGCTAACGGATTACCGTTGGTGGATAGAGGAATTCCGCATCTCCCTGTTCGCCCAAACCTTGAAAACCCAGGTTCCCGTATCGGATAAACGCCTGGATAAGCAGTGGGAGCATGCGATGTTGCAAGCCCAGGGGTAAATTCGGGTTAAGATGTGTTGTGCCTGTAACAAAGAATCGTTCAAGCGGCAACAAAGCTGGATTACCAATATTCGCGCGCTGGCGGGGCTGCGTTGGCTATGTTATGTTCAGCCTGCATCAGTACCCAAAACAATAGATATGAGTTGTTTTTACCCTAACTTCTTATTAAAGGAGCTTTACCATGAACAATAAAATTTCCAACTTATCTGCAATGATTGGTGCCGCATTTGTTGCATCGGCTACCTTGGCACCCGTGGCGTCAGCAGCGGATGCCACTTTCAGTGCAACCACAATGGAGGCAGGTTATACCTTGGCTGACAATAGTTCCGCCAAATCTGAAGGGGAGCACAAATGCGGTGAAGCCAAGTGCGGTGCCGATAAAAAAGCCGAAGGTGAGCAGAAGTGTGGCGAAGGGAAATGTGGTGAAGGAAAGTGCGGCGAAGGAAAGCATGGTGCGGGCAAAAAATCGGAAGGCGAACACAAATGTGGTGAAGGAAAATGTGGATCTGATAAAAAAGCACAAAAAGAAGAGAAAAAAGCTGAGTAATCGGTATGGTTGATACAGCTGTGAGTTATTCAGCGGCTGTTTCCGGTGCGGGCCTTGGCCTGCGCCGGACTCTGATGAAAACCCTCGAAAACACCACGCTCGACGAAATACAATTTATGGAAGTAGCCCCGGAAAACTGGATTCAGGTGGGCGGTCGTTTAGCAAAGAATTTCCGCGCTTATACTGAGCGATTTCCTTTTGTTTGCCACGGTTTATCCCTTTCTATCGGCTCCCCGGCCCCGCTTAATACGGAATTATTATTGGCGGTTAAAAAACTGATGCATGAGCACGGCATTCGCTACTATTCTGAACATTTGAGCTATTGTAGTGACCAGGGGCAACTTTACGATCTACTGCCAATTCCTTTTACAGAAGAGGCTGTTGATTATGTCGCAGATCGGATTATGCGTGCGCAGGATATCCTGGGGCAACGTATTGCCATAGAGAACTCTTCTTATTACTACGCCCCACAGCAAGAAATGACGGAAAGTGAATTTATCAACGCGGTGATTCAAAAAGCGGATTGCGCACTTTTATTAGACGTGAACAATATTTACGTTAATAGTATCAACCATCGCTACGATCCCTATGAATTCCTTGCGAGCTTGCCGGGTGAACGCACTGCCTATATCCATATTGCCGGTCACTATGAGGAAGCAGAAGATTTGCGTATAGACACCCATGGTGCAGCGGTGATTCATCCGGTATGGCAATTGCTGGAAAAAGCATACGAAACCTTCGGTGTAAAACCGACTTTATTGGAACGGGATTTCAATATTCCACCACTACCGGAATTGTTGGCTGAATTAAATGAAATAAAAATTCGCCAGCGGCAAATATTATGAAAACTTTTCAGCAAACCCAACTGGAACTCACCGGTTATTTGCGTGCGCCGGAAAACAATCCGGAACCAGCGCATGTGGAGCAACGCCGGTTACATATTTATCGCGATTTAATTTATAACAATATTGAAAATTTTATTGCCAATGTGTTCCCTGTTGCCCGCGCGGTTTTAACGGACGGGCAATGGCATAACCTCGTGCGGGATTTCATCCGGGATCATTACTGTCAAACGCCATATTTTTTACAAATAAGCGATGAATTTGTTCAGTTCCTTTTGCAGGAGCGTGGGCTGCGCGATGGTGATCCGTCGTATTTATTGGAGTTGGTTCACTATGAATGGATTGAATTGGCCCTGGATGTCAGCACTGAAACCCTCCCTGGGGCGGGTGAGTTGCCCGCGAATATGGGGCAATCCCGTCCGCGTGTATCACCTTTGGCTGTTTGCCTTTCCTACCAATATCCAGTACAAAAAATATCCAAATCCCATCCGCAGTGGCAACCGGAAGCGACGCAATTAATCGTCTATCGAAATCGTTTGGATAAAGTATGTTTTACCGCCGCCAATCCCCTAACGGCCCGGTTGTTATTTTTATTGCAGACAAATGCTTGTTTTTTGAACGACCATTTGCACACCATTGCCCATGAACTACAACATCCGGATTTTTATTTGCTTAAAAAACAGGCTATTTCCTTGCTGGAAAGTTTATATCGCGATAGCGTCATCAGCCATTTTGAGTAAACCCTGGCCCCAATGCGTAATTTCATGAATGATATTTGTACTTTAAATGCGATTAGAAGCGCAAAAATAGTGCAAAAAATGTGAATTTTTGATTTAAAGCCAAGTTTTATCACAAAAAAGCGTTAATTTTCTTTATATAATCCCGTCCCGTCATAAGACACACAGGGTTGTCATATTTTTGTAACTATCCAGTCACACAATGGCAACCACGCTGACATCCAATTGTCACTTCTTTTTATTTAGAAATACCTGACTCACCGATGCCCATCCTGGGCATCAAACACACACATCCAGGAGATAACTCCATGAAAAAAACATTATTAGCCGTGACCCTAGCTTCCCTTTTCCCGTTGGCCGCTGTTGCCGACGTGGTGGTTTACGGTAAGGCCAATGTTTCTGTACAAAATGCTGATGAAGCGGCATTGGACGATAGCCGCGTAGAGCTGGTTAGCAATGCATCACGTATTGGTGTTAAAGGCGGTGAAGAAGTTAATTCAAGCCTGAAAGTCATTTACCAATTTGAATACCAAACCGAAGTAGATGACGGTACCAATGGTTCCCAAACTTTCGGCCAACGTAATATTTATCTGGGTCTGCAAGGTACAGCAGGTACTTTGATGGGTGGCCATTTCGATACACCGACCAAAGTTGCCCAGGAAAAAGTTGACCTGTTCAATGATTTGGAAGGCGACATTGCCCATATTTTCAGAGGCGAAATTCGCGCGAGTAACATCGTGCAATACACAACCCCAACGTTCGGTGGTGGATTTGCCGCGTCTGTTGCTTATGTAACTGAAGAGAACGACGGTACTTTCAGACAAAACAATCCGGAAGGCGTTGAACCGGGTAATGGTGTTTCCGCATCTTTCGGCTACACCAGCGCAATGTTCTATGCCGGTGTTGCGGTGGACCAGGACGTAGAAGCGGAAGGTGTTGACCTGGTTCGCGCGGTTGCCCGTTTGACCCTGGGTGCAGTGCAATTAGGTGTATTGGCTGAACAATACGAAAACGAAAATACCGATGCGGATGAAGATGGTGCATTTGTGTCTGCACTGTGGAACATCACTGATAAGTGGGCCCTGAAAGGCCAATATGGTCAGTCTGATGTTAAACTTCCTGGCATTGAGAGCGAAACTGCAAGTATTGGTTTGGATTACAAAATGACCAAGAGTGCAACGTTGTTCTCTTACGCAACCAAAGTAGAAAATGAACTGGTTGATGTAGCGGGCGAGCGTGACGATACCTATGTTGGTGTGGGTGTAGACTTTAAATTCTAATTCGCTGGTTGAATTAGTTTTTACAAACAAAGGGTGCATATGCACCCTTTGTTGTTTTGAATGCGATGTTAAACAGGCGGGAGATAAACATGAAACCTATAGCAATCCTAATGTTGCTAATCGCATTTTCGGCGCAGGCTGACGATCAAACTGATATGGGCTGCGTGGCTGCGGTAGATGCTGCGGATTCGATGAATATGAATCAAAAAGAATGTGATTACAGTGATGAAGGCTTAAACGGTTTTTTACAAAAGGCATTTAAAAAAGGTGAGGATGGTGCGGTGTTGGAAACCGCTACGCAAAAGGATGCTGCTGGCACGGCTACCGCACAGCCTGTGCAAACCCTGGGTGCGGCGAAAGATACCGACAGGAATTTCAGGCTACGGGTGGAGGTGGATCAATGGGCAAACTTGCCTGTTGCCCGTGCGCAGTTATTGCCTAAAGCATTGGAAAAATGCGGTGCGGGCTTCTCAATTGTCGGTGAGCATTATCGCGCTTTGGCAATGGGCCGGATTGAATTGGCGTTAAGTTTTCAGTGCGATAAATAGTTGCAAATTTATTCAAAACGAGGGTCACCTATGATGGTGGCCCTTGTTATAAACCGGATCGATATTATTTTTGATAATTCACCACGGCAATGTAATGCATGGCAGTTGGTTTGTTTTCTACAAAACCGGGAATGAACCTGGATTTTTTAAGCGCCGACTCAATATTGGTCGCATCTGCTTGTTTGCGTAGCGCTGCTTCAATTGTGCTTACTGTTTCCACTTTTCCGTCAGCCTCTACGTTAGCCATCACCCGTGTATTCTTGCCTTGAGCGAAAAACAATTTTCCATCACCGCGCTCTTTGGTGGTGTAGTGCGCGTACCAATCACCTGTATCCAGGCGCTCTTGCGGAGCGAAATAATCAATACCGTGTTTTGCTTGCAATGTGCCAAGGTTAGGCAGTAATACGATCGGTGCCTGGGTTCCGCCCAATGAGTAAACCACGCGCAATTGCATTCTCACCGGAACTGCTTTGCCATCAATAGTTGCCGGTTCAAATGTTGCAGATTTGAGTGCAGATTCGGTAACTTTTTGCATGGAAACTATAGCCCCATGCTCATAACAGGCTACAGCATTGATACTGCCTGTTGTCGTGACATCGGCCTGGCAATAAACGGCAACAGTTTTTACGCCTTCGCCAAACGAAGAGGGAAGTGTAATTTGTTTGGCTAAGGTATCGACCGAATTGCCAAACTTGGCCGGAGTATAAGCGGTTGCGTAACTCGCCAACGGGGTGGCGGTTGCTAGAATTGCCAATGAGCGAATCAGTTTTTTAAATATATTGTTTGTCATTTCTTGTGCTCCTCGTGAATCAATAAAACGGCAACCTGCTCCCTTTCGGGTCAACGATCTCCGGTTTCATTGTCAGATTAGCACTCGCCCTAACACACTATTATGAATAGTTTGTGACAATTTCGGGCATAAACGGAAATACCTGAAAATTTTTAGTTATTTGGACTTTTAAGTTTTTTATTTTATCGGCATGAACAACGAGTTTGTTGATGCGGAAAAGAGGGTGGTGGCGTACATCATAAAGTCACCTGGTGGTGACTTTATGATGTACCTTTTTTAAAAGTTATAACTGATATCAAAACTTACGCTGGTGCCTACTTCCTGGCTGAGGATAGTGACATCTCGCCCTTGCACATTGGTTTGGGTGATTTCACGATCTTCATCCAACAGGTTGCGCAATTTTGCCTTGAGGATTAATTGCTCAATAGGATAATAGGAATAAGTAAAATCCAACGAGCTAAACGGTTTCTCAAACGCGTCGTCATGCAGTGTATCTACCGAGACTAATGCCAGTTTTTTACCAGCGATATTATAAGAAAGCGCTGCGGCGTGTTTGCCATCATCCGAGTCATAACCCAATTGCGCATTCAGCACATAAGGTGATTGGCCGCTCATGGTGCGTACATTGTTGGTGTAACCGCTATTAGCCGGTGAAATGACTTCCGAATCACTCAGGGTCAGGTTGCCTGATACAAAGAAGCCGTGTTCAAGGTTCCATAGGGCTTCAACTTCCACACCATAGAGTTCACCGGAGAGCGCATTTTCAAAACTCATGATGATGTCGCTGTCTGAACCTGGCTCCAGCTTTTGTTCGATAGGATCGGTAACATCTTTATAGAACAGGGAAACGGTCAGGTTGTTGCCGCCATCAAAATACCATTCACCGCGTAAATCAAAATTATCCAGTATGGAATCGCGCAAATTGGGATTACCGCGCACACGAATATTGAGTTCAGGGTCGATGTAAACCACATCGGCCATTTCCCGCAGGTCGGGGCGCACTAGGGTTTGTGCGTAACCCAAGCGCAACTGGAATGTTTCTGACCCCATGAAGCCGTCGTTGATGTACGTCATTGCAGCGGACGGGTAAACATCATCGTTGCGG
Organism: uncultured Cellvibrionaceae bacterium; assembly: GCA_965650515.1. Taxonomy (GTDB): domain Bacteria; phylum Pseudomonadota; class Gammaproteobacteria; order Pseudomonadales; family Cellvibrionaceae; genus Cellvibrio. Next base: position 173,488 of record CBFGOY010000003.1, read on the forward strand.
CGCGCATAGGTTTGCTCCTTATCCTGCAAATCCTTAATCAGGTTTTCCAGGGTAATGCCGGTGTAGTCGAGTAAATCGATGGGCAAAAGTGCGGTGCGGAAATCTTCGTAACGCGCACCCGCTGTGATGCGCCAGGTATCGCTAAGCGTTGCATCGATCATTCCGTAAAACGCATCGGTTATTTGTCCGGCAATATAACTTTCCGTACCGAAACCACGGCTCATGGTTAATTCAAAATCATTGCTGAGGTCATTGATTTTGCTATCGGTAAATACATCGCCCGGCTTTCCTTCGAGGAAGCTGCCGCCACCCACGTCAATCAACGCGGTGTAGCCATAGTATTGGCGGGATTTGTCGTTATAGCTGTAACCGCCGCTGAGAGTCACTTCGGCATTTTCAAAGATCAGCGGTAATTTGGCGTTCCAGCCGTGGCTGATTACATCGTCTTTCAAATTCAGGAATGCAAATTGTGCGGATGAATTGGACGTAATACGGGTGCTGAGCACTTCACCGGTTTCCGGATTGACGGTGTTGTCACCGCCGATGGTGGTGGCCCCGGGGATATTGGTCTCCACTGTGGAATCGGAATAGAACCAATCAACACTAAGATCACCCAGTGCGCCACCGGAAATTTGGTCGAACTTGTGGTTACCCAGTGCCTGGGTGATTTCCACTTCACGATCCTGGTAGCGAGTTTCGTAAGTGACTTTCTGGTTGCCATCGGCCAGGTTGTTGTTACTGTTTTGTGCAAAGGTAATTGCCGCTTCATCCGTTTCATTGCCGATTATCATGTAGCTGGCTTCGATGTTGTGCATGTCCTGATAATCAATGCCGACACCGATTGCACCCAGCTCCCTGGTATCTTCCTGTGTGCGGCGGGTCGATGAGTAGGTAACGTCGGGTGATCCCACGCCCTGGCGCGTTTGGTTCTTGTTGCGCCACTCGGTTTTTTCCGACCAGTTAATAATGCTGCCCAATCTCCAGTCTTCGCCTATATCCCAGGAATTTCCAAGGGCAATAGCGCCGTTTTGATCCAGCGGTGAGTCATCGTCGCGGATAGCAATATTGCGATTTAACGAGAGGGCCAGGTTGCGGTTGATCAGGATCGATTCCTGTGCTTGTTCCGGTGTTACGCTGTTATCTACTTCGGTGCTCAAAATGCGGCGGATGCCGTTGATGTCGGGGTAACCTTGATAGGTATCCAGCGCCTGTTCTATTGCTTGGGGTAAGCCGTCGGTCTTCCCGCCGCCGGAATAAGTGATATCACCATCGCCATTATTAGTGTTGGTGCCAGTACCCAGCGTGATATTAAAAACAAATTCATCCGGAACACTTTTAGTGCGTATATCAACGTTCCCCCCACCGAAATGTGCGGGCAGGTCAGGGGAGTAAGATTTTTGAATTTTGAGGCTGTCCACAATTGAGGCGGGAATGATATCCAGCGGTAATACATTGCGGGTGAGTTCCGGCGATGGGACCTGCGCGCCATTGAGTTGTACGCTGGCATAGCGTTCACCCAAGCCGCGGACGTAAACGTATTTACCCTGGTTAAGGGTAACACCGGTTACGCGTGTGAGTGCTACCGCGACATTGGCGTCACCGGTACGGGAAATCTGGTCCGAGCTCATCAGGTCAGCAGCGAAAGCATCTTCCATACGTTCCTGCACAATGGTTTGCGCACCGCTTTGCTGGCGGCCGGTTACCAGCATTTCTTCCAATACCGGGGCTTCTATTGCCGGCATTGGGACGTTTTGCTGCTGGTTGGTTTCCTGTGCGAAACCAGGCTGTGCCAATACGGAAAAAGAGGCGGCAGAGATGGCGAGGAATAATTTGTGATGATTGAGTAAACATTTTTGCATGGTCATAACCTTTCTGATTCGTTGGTCTGCAAAGGCGGGGTTACCAAGAAGAGAGGCGCCCATGGGCGCCTCTCTTCCGTTGCCAGCAACAAGGCGTATAGGAGCCCTGAATTAATTGGCAGTCATGCCTACAGTCCAGCCTGAAACCCAATCATTGCTTTCGCTGACCGCACCGATGAAATCCACGCTATCAAAGAAATTGTTAGTACCAGCCACTGGTGCGGTGGTGGTTGAAGGGGTTTCCGAAAGGGTGGTGACATCAGTCACCGGTATAGTGATCGCAGCACCATTGCCGTCAGTCATACTGGCCATAGTGACGTAAGCGCGGGGGTTAGTTGCCAGCTCTTTAAGGATATTAGCTGGCAGGCCGCCGGTTACCGCAGAATCAATAACCAGGTTGTTATTGCCCGCAGCAGTGAACCAGGTTTTAGCATTGAAATCGGCGTTGCTGGGGTCAACCTTGCCGGTTTTGATGGCTTCGGTACAAGCCACCAGGGTGCTCTTGACCACGGAAATACCGGCTTGCATGGCGTCAACGGTTTCCGGCCCTTCGGTATCGTCTTGTTCGAAACACTCATTGGATGACATGCCGGTTGCGTTTGAGGTGATGATCGAGTTGTATATTTCAAACTGCACACCTTCACGTAACAGGGGGCCTTCGGAATCGCCTTTTGAGGTTGGGAAGGTTCCCTGGTTAGTGTCTACTGCGCTGGTTACACAGGTATGGTTGGAGATACGTGGGTGGGTCATTGGCAAAATGCCATCGCCACGGCCTTCACCGGTGTTGTCGCCTTCGATACAGCGGTTGGCACCGGAAGTATGGATTGCCAACGCAAATTGGATATTGCCTACGTAACCATCGGCAAAATCAAAGGAGTCGTCTGCAACGTTAACTGCGACGACGTGTTTGAGGTTAACTGCGCCGCCGAACATCTCAAAACCATCATCACGAGTAGAGTAGGTTTGAACATAATCCACTTCGGTGCCTGAACCCACTGCGTAAAAGGTGACACCATTCAATTCGTTGCCATCAACGACTTCATAACCGGCATGTTTAACAACAACGTAGCGCAATACACCTGAGGATTCACTGTTGTTATTGCCACCGTAAGTGCCTGGACGGCCCTCGGAGGTTACATGGCAGTTATTCGGATCGGTACATTTGTTGGTTAAACCTTGCCCCAGGATTTGAATGCCGCCCCACAAGCCGCGATCGCCTTCGGTGGCCGATTTTTCAATGAGGTCTTTGGTAGCGCTGAATACGATGGGTGCTTCTTTGGTGCCTTCCGCAAAAATTTGCGAGCCGCGGGCAACACGCAAGTAATCTACCGGGTTGCTGAATGCCAGTTTGGCGCCGGCTTTAATGGTCAGGATGGGACCTGCGCCTGCTGCTGGCACTTTAGCACCGGCGGCAACGTCATCTGCATCAACATCTTCACCGACAAAAAGGCTGTCCTGGAAAATATGTACCCCGTCATTTGCCAAGGCAGGGATTTCGAGGTCGGTTGTCAATGGACGGGTGTCGCTTACAAAAGTCACGCCATACGTACAGTTGTTACCGCTGAATGAACCCTGGAATGTTTGGCCGTCCAGTTCATAGGCGGCACAAGGGTTAGCGGCAACTGACGAACTGCTGGCACCGTTGTTATTGGTCGTGTTGTTGTTTGAATCGGTAATGGTATTGCTTGGCTTCAGGTTGATGTCGCCACCGCCACCGCAGCCAGCCAGGGTTGCGGCAAGCACATTCAATACAAAAAGATTTTTCAGTTTCATGGGCCACTCTCTTTCTGGTAAGGGGAATAGGGAACGCGCGGCTTTTGTGATGTCCATCCGCTTTTGCGTTTGTGGCGCTATCTTTGATGACAAATATGAAATTTAGACGACAGTTGTATGAAAGTTTTATTGCGGGCCAAAGGGTGGTGCTATTGCAAGGGTTTGTTGCAATTTGTAACCGGGTCAGGGGTTTATCGGTAAAGATGATTGTTCGACGGAGGGCGATTCGCTAAAGTGGCAAATCCATTTGATCATTACTGTGAATGACACATACCCGGCGACATCCATCCACAGAGACGATTTAATTATCGTCATCACCTCCAGGGACTTTATGAAACCGCTAATCAAATCCGCCTTGCTGGTATTAAGCTTTAGCCTTTTGGGGCCAATTACCCTTCATGCCGAGGAAGACCAGGAAGCTTCCAACCCTGACCCCTGGCAAGGGTTTAACCGGGCCATGTTTGGCTTTAACGACAGGGTGGATCGGTGGTTCCTGAAGCCGCTTGCCAAAGGTTACAAGGCAGTAATGCCCGACCCGCTGGAAACCGGTGTAGCCAATATTTTTTCCAATGTGCTGGAGGTACCCAATGTCATTAATGGTGTCCTGCAGGGCGACCTCAAAGGGGCGGGGCATGACACCGGGCGGTTGTTGGTAAATACCACCCTGGGTATTGGCGGTTTGCTGGATGTCGCTAAATATATGAACCTTCCCGCCGACGAGCGCGAGGACTTTGGCCAGACCCTGGCGGTATGGGGCGTTGGGCAGGGCCCCTACCTGGTGTTGCCGTTACTCGGCCCAAGTACGGTCCGCGATGGATTTGCCAAACCGGTTGATTGGTATACCGATCCCACCAACTATATCGATCATGTGCCCACGGATAACACAGTGAAGGGCGTATCGCTGTTAAATACCCGCGCCCAGCTTTTGCCGCTGGAAAAAAATATTACCGGGGACAAATACATATTTATCCGTGATGTGTATCTGCAACGCCGCGATTATTTGATTAACAACGGTAAGGTAGATGACGATTTCGGTACCGAAGATTTCAGTGAAGAGGATTTCGAATAGGGCGGGATTTTTGCAGTGGGAGATGTGAGCGGCTACCTTGGGTAGCCGTTTTTATTGATGGGAAGCTCAGGGAAGGATTTGGATAATTTCCAGGCCCAGCAAGTGGTTGCCGGATTCGCCGGGAGTGTTACGTACTACGCGGACCCTGGCTTTCAGTGTGGGATTGTGACCGTGCCCCGAAGACACTTCCACCTCGCCTTCGGTTCCGACAGCCAGTGGTTGGGGGACTTCAACTTGCAGGCCTCCGCCGCTCAGGTCCAGGCATAAACCTTCAATAAGGTCGGATGCAGCTGCCAACCTGGCATTTAAGGGGGCACCGATTTTCATCCGGATAAAATCACGCTTTTCGCTGTATGGCCTATCGCTCATCCCCATGGCTTATTCCTCGTTATCGGTTGTTTACACGCGTTAATCCCCGGTGCCCGGGTGCGAACTTCCAGGGCAGGTAAAACTTTGTTGAGTGTAGCACAGGGGGCAATATAACCAGGCCAGGTGCAGGATCGCTCAGTCAATCCTGAAAATTCTTGATTATGAAGGCGAAAAAAAACCGCGCAGTGCGCGGTTTTGGAAAAGCGAGCGATTAACGCTCAAGGTATTGCAGCTTGCCAGGAATACCATCCCACTCGGCATGGTCGGCAGGAGCGTCTTTCATCTCGGTAATATTTGGCCATACCTGTGCCAGTTCGGCGTTTAACTCAAGGAATACGGCTTGGTCTTCCGGTAATTCGTCTTCCGAAAATATCGCGCCCACCGGGCACTCTGGTTCGCACAGGGCGCAATCAATACATTCGTCCGGGTGAATCACCAGAAAATTGGGGCCTTCGTAGAAGCAATCTACCGGGCAAACCTCCACACAGTCAGTGTGTTTACATTTGATGCAATTTTCCCCAACTACAAACGTCATAGGAGACTCCCACTGGTAATAGAAATCGATAATCAGTGCGCGCAAAGCTGGCGCAACGCAAGAGCGCGCATTCTAAACAGCCCGATCCTGTTTGGGTAGGCTTTTTCCCTTTAAACCATTTAGAAAACAACTCAAATCACACCGTAAATGCTGCAATTGAGAATATTTCTTTTTAAGTGTCCATTTATTTTAATTACAAACAGCAGCGATTTTCTTTCGGGATTATTTTCCGCGCGAGTAAAGTTCTTTCAAACGATACAATTGCTCCAGCGCTTCGCGCGGGCTGAGGTTGTCCGGGTTGATTTTACGCAAGGCATCGAGTGCTGGATTTGGCAACGCATCAAACAAACCGGATTGTAACGGTGATTCTGCCGTAACCGGATTTGGCGAAGCGGCTATCACTGATTGTTCGATAAGCGATATCGATTTTATAGAATGTGGATGTTCACCATTTTCCAACCAATGCAATTGCTGTTGTGCTTCCGCTAATACCGCCGCAGGAATACCCGCCAATTTCGCAACTTGCAAACCATAACTTTTACTGGCTGGACCTTCTTGTACCTTATGCAAAAATACAATGTTGTCTTTGTGTTCCGTTGCATTGAGATGAACATTGACAATGCCGGGGACTGTCTCCGGCAAGCTGGTGATTTCAAAATAATGTGTAGCGAACAATGTAAATGCCCGCACTTTTTCGGCGAGGTGTTTCGCGCATGCCCAGGCCAGCGACAAGCCATCAAAAGTGCTGGTACCGCGGCCGATTTCATCCATTAATACCAAACTACGCGCTGTAGCGTTATGCAAAATATTTGCTGTCTCCGTCATCTCCACCATGAATGTAGAGCGGCCGCCAGCCAAGTCATCGGAAGAACCGATGCGCGTAAAAATTCGATCGACAATTCCAACTTGCGCTGCTTGCGCCGGCACAAAACTACCAATATGGGCGAGCAAGGTTATTAACGCCGCCTGTCGCATATAGGTTGATTTACCACCCATATTCGGACCGGTGATAATCAACATATGGCGTTGCGGATTGAATTCCAGGTCGTTAGGGACAAAAGGAGCATTGGTAACCTGCTCGACGACAGGATGGCGCCCACCGATGATATGAATTCCAGCATCCAATGATATTGTCGGCTTGCAAAAACCCAGGGCATCGGCGCGTTCGGAAAGTGTTGCAATCACATCCAGTTCAGCCACCGCGTTGGCCGAATCCTGTAAGGGAATTAATTGCGCATTTAAGGTATCGATCAATTCTTCATAAAGCGCCTTTTCGCGCGCAAGTGCCCGGCTTTGTGCAGAAAGCGCTTTGTCTTCAAATTCCTTTAATTCCGGCGTGATGTAACGTTCGGCATTTTTAAGTGTTTGGCGCCGAATGTAATCCGCCGGTGCTTTTTCAGATTGTGCGGAGGTCAATTCAATAAAATAACCGTGGACACGGTTGTAGCCAACTTTTAATGTTGGGATACCTGTGCGTTCGCGTTCGCGGGTTTCCAAATCCAATAAATATTGGCCAGCGTTAGTACTGATATTGCGTAACTCATCCAGATCCGCATCGTAACCCTCGGCAATCACTCCGCCATCACGTATCACTACGGGAGGATTTTCAACAATTGCCCGCGATAACAAATCCACCAACTCGGGGAATGTTGAAATTTGTTGTGCAAGGTTTTTTAATTGCGCAGACTTTTTGCCCGCTAATTCGTGTTGCAGTTCAGGATAAGTCGCAATTGACATCAGTAAGCGCGATAAATCGCGTGGGCGTGCGGAGCGTAATGCGAGTCGTCCGAGGATACGTTCCATATCGCCGACACGTTTTAAAATTCCATTGAAAATTTCGAACGCGTAATTCTGTTGCAATTCCGCGATGGCATCCTGGCGATTAATTAATGCATCCAGGTCGCGCAATGGGCGATTTAACCAGCGACGCAATAGCCTGCTGCCCATGCTGGTGGCGGCGCGATTCAAGACCGAAAACAAGGTATGTTCATCGCCGCCGGTGAGATTGGTATCCAGCTCCAGATTGCGGCGCGTGGCCGCATCCATAATGACCGCTTCATCGCGGTTTTCGTGGGCAAGGCTGCGCACATGGGGCAGGGCGGTGCGCTGGGTTTCGCGTGCGTACCCTAGCAGGCAACCGGCCGCGCAAATCGCGGTTTTCAAGTGAGCACAACCAAAGCCGGCCAGGTCCTTGGTCGCAAATTGCTGGGTCAACAGGCGCTCGGCTGTTTCCAGGTCAAATTCCCACGGGCCGCGACGACGCAAACCTTTACGGTTTTCGACCAAAGCGGGCGTAGTGGTATGGTCGCTGATTAGCAATTCAGCAGGGCTTAAACGTTGTAATTCGCCCAATGCCGATTCCAACCCTTCCACTTCCAGCACCAGGAAACGACCGCTGGCCATATCCAGCGAGGCGATACCGAAGGTATCACCGGCCTGGTGTAAAGCCACAAGCAAGTTATCGCGGCGCGAATCCAGCAAGGCTTCGTCGCTGACGGTGCCCGGCGTCACTATACGCACCACTTTGCGTTCAACCGGCCCTTTGCTGGTCGCCGGGTCGCCAATTTGCTCGCAAATCGCGACGGAAACCCCGGCCTTTACCAACTTGGCCAGGTAGCCATCGGCGGCATGGAAGGGAATGCCTGCCATCGGAATCGGATCGCCATTGGACTTGCCACGCGCGGTTAGCGTGACATCCAGTAACTCCGAGGCCTTTTTGGCATCGTCAAAGAAGAGTTCATAGAAATCCCCCATGCGGTAAAAAACCAACTCATCTTTGTGTTGGGCTTTTATGCGCAGGTATTGCTGCATCATGGGGGTGTGCTGGTCTGTTGGTTCTATTGCATTCATTGGCTAAATGTCTTTTAAGTTATTGATTTAGTGTAAATAAAGTGGCTTTGATGGTTCGTGTGATACATCATGAAACTCCCTGATACACCCTGTAATCGCACCAATTAGTATAGGTTGAAGTATAGGTTTTTTGGCGTATGATCTCTCTAACAGAACAACCTATACTAATTTGAAAATCCTTCACTAAGTCAGAGGCTTGGGTTGACGATGGAGATTACCGCTCAAGATAAAGGGCTTGGCAAGGCTCTCACTAGCAGAGCCATAGAAGCCATGAAGCCTGGCTCAAAAGAGCTGGCCGATTCGGGTGAGAATCGCGGCTTGAGGGTAAGTTGTGGTGCAAAAGGTGTCAAAACCTTTATTTATCGCTATCGAAGCCCGCTTACTAATAAATTGGTGCAAATAAGTATCGGGCATTATCCCACGTCTCGCTGGCAGAGGCGCGCCTCAAATGCTCCGAATTGAAGTTGATGCGAGCCAATGGCAGCTGCCCCGCCACTGAGCAACGCGAGCGAAAGGCGGAGGAGCAGAGGGTTCAACAAGATCTCCAAAACCAACCAAGCGCATTTACTGTAAAGGACCTGATGGAGCTCTATCTCACCCAGCATATTGAAGATCGCACGGTGAATGGAAAAATCATCTCTGGCGTTCGCAAGCCCAAAGGCCAGTCTGAAACACGGCGCACACTTTATGGAGATGCGGTAAAAGTGCTGGGTGATATGCCTGCGGTAAACGTTACTCGCAAAGACATTACCAATATGGTGATGGCGATTATCGAGCGCGGCGCCAAGGTGCAAGCAGGAAACGTATTGCGGGAACTCTTAGCTGCGTACGAATACGCAATTGGTGTGGAAAAATTGCCGGATACATTTGCCAATCCAGCATTGCTCGCAAAGGCGGGATTACGGCAGGCAAAAGTAAAATTAACGAGCGAGCGCGGCAAACGCGTTCTTCCGAAGCGGAGTTAAAAAAGCTGCTGCAATGGTTGCCAGGCTCCGCTTATTCCGCTACCCAAAAAAATGTTCTCAGATTTACTTTGTGGACTGGCTGTTGCACAGGTGAGGTCTGTGCAGCAGAGTGGAAAGATATTGATCTTGATAAAAGGACATGGCACCTCCGTGATACTAAAACGGGTGTGGAGCGTCATGTGCAATTATCTAATCAAGCCGTTGAATTCCTAAAAATGCTAAAACTAACCACCGGCGATTATTTGTTTCCCTCAATAAAAGGCAAAAAACCTCTGCAACAAAAACAACTCACTGAACAAGCATGGCGCTTGAGAACGGATGGTCGCGTGTTGGATATTGAAGCCTGGACGCCACACGATCTGCGACGCGCAGTTCGCACCGGGTTATCAAGATTAGGCTGCCCCAATGAGGTCGCTGAAGCAATTTGTAACCATCCCCTAAAATCGAGGCATTCATAAATAGAGTTCTCCGGCTTACACTGTCCCAAACGGAGAGCACCTTATGAAAAAGTCACGTTTCACAGAAACCCAGATCGTCAAAATCTTGAAAGAAGTTGAAAGTGGTCGGTTGGTAAAAGAAGTCTGTCGTGAGCACGGCATTTCGGATGCGACCTACTACAACTGGAAAACCAAATACGGTGGCATGGAAGCCTCAGATGTTAAGCGGCTTAAAGATTTGGAAGAAGAAAATCGTCGGCTTAAACAGATGTATGCCGAATTAAGCCTGGATCATAAAATCCTGAAGGATATTATTGAAAAAAAGCTGTAGCACCTGCTGTGCGACGAGAGCTGGTGGATTACACCAAAGCACAGCATGATGTTAGCTTGCGACGCGCCTGTCACATCGTAGGTATTAGCGATTCGGTCTATCGCTATCAGCCGGACAGGCATCGCGATGATCCGGTAATTCTTGCATTACAGGAGGCCAGTGAGCGCTATCCTGTTTATGGCTTTAGCAAATTACTGAAGGTGTTGCGTCGCAATGGACATCGCTGGAATCATAAGCGTGTACACCGTATTTATTGCGAGTTGAATTTAAACAGGCGACGCAAAGGAAAACGGCGCTTACCGGCGAGAAATCCTGAGCCGTTGATGGTTCCTTCTACCGCCAACCATTGCTGGTCAATGGATTTTATGAGCGATGCATTGATGTGTGGGCGTCGTTTCAGAACCTTTAATGTGGTCGATGATTTCAATCGTGAAATTTTGGCCATTGAAATTGATTTGGGGTTACCAGCGGCAAGAGTTATTCGCGTGTTAGAGCGAATCATCGCCTGGCGTGGCTATCCAACAAAATTGCGAATGGATAATGGACCGGAGTATATTTCATTAACATTAGCAGAGTGGGCCGAGCAAAATCAGGTTGCACTGGAATTTATTAAGCCGGGGACGCCGACACAAAATTCGTTTATCGAACGCTTTAATCGTACCTACCGCGAAGCGATTTTAAATATGTATGTATTTAAAACGCTTAATGAGGTTCGTGAGTTAACTGAAAACTGGATGCGAGAGTACAACGAAGAACGGCCACATGATTCACTCGGGGATTTAACTCCCTGGGAATATCTGGCCAAAACCCAACCGCCGGAAACCTCTAATTTAAACTGCCACTGATAGTGGGGTGTTTA